>JANLVJ010000044.1:0-3796 GCA_031363945.1 bacterium
GGTCATACCCTGCAGGGTGCCCGCGACTACCTGAAAACAAATCAGGGTAAGGCTACTGACAAGCATAAGGTGATTGATTCACTGATGCAGCTAAAATCTTTTTTACTCGAATTTAAAGACTCAATCAATTAATGTCTGCTCTGTTTAATATTTCTTTATTCTTACTTTTTTACGTTTATATTGGTTATGGTCTGCTTGTATACCTGCTGATAAAGTTTAGGGATGCACTAAAAGGTAATTTTAAAGCCCATGAAAAATCAGGCACAGTATTTACTGATTTGCTCCCTGTTACCCTGATCATTGCAGCATATAATGAAGAGGCCATTTTGACTGAAAAGGTGAAGAATTGTTTTGAACTTCAATATCCGCCAGAAAAGCTTGAAATTATCTTCGTCATTGATGGTTCTGAAGATAAATCTGAGGAAATTTTAAAGAACTATCAATCTGTCGTTTGTCTTAATGCACCTCTTAGAAGAGGTAAAACGGCTGCATTAAACCGGGCAGTAGAAACTGCAAAAAATACTATTCTTATTTTTTCTGATGCTAATACGATGCTAAACAGTCGGGCACTGATAGAGATTGCCAGTAAATATGATGATTCTAAGGTCGGAGGTGTAGCAGGTGAAAAAAAAGTAATGAAAACTGGATTTACCGATTCTGATGAAGGTGAGGGTTTATACTGGAAGTATGAGTCAATGCTAAAAAAATTAGACTCATCACTATACACCGTTGTTGGGGCAGCCGGAGAACTCTTTTCAATCAGACGTCAACTTTTCGAAAAGTTAGACGAAAGGATCATACTTGATGATTTTGTTTTATCTATGCGAATCAATTTGAAAGGATATACCGTAAAATACGCAGAGACTGCCTATGCGATGGAATTACCGTCTGAAAATGTTCAGGAAGAATTAAAAAGAAAAATCCGAATTTCTGCTGGTGCTTTTCAGGCAATGCTGCTTCTATTGCCCCTTTTGAATGTTTTTCGTTTTCCTATGGTAGCTTTTCAATACATATCACACCGGGTTTTGCGGTGGACCATATGCCCCCTTTCTTTAATGACCTTACTGGCTTCTAACTTTTTTTTACTTCATTCTTTATTTTATCAACTATTTCTGGGGGTACAAATTTGTTTTTACCTGGCCGCTCTGATTGGTTATACCTTGGCAAAGCAATATAAGAAACCCGGACCTTTTTACGTTCCCTACTATTTTTGTGTAATGAATTTTGCCTTGGTAGCAGGATTTTTCAGGTTTATTCAAAATAATCAAAGTGCCATCTGGGAAAAAGCTCAGCGAAAAGTAAGCTGAGCTCAGTTCATCAATTTTTTTTATAATGTGTCTATGCTAAAGCGGTCGATAAATCCTTATCAGAATGAATTCTCAAATCCCTTTAACCGGAATATAATCTTTGCAGAATTATTACTGATCATTGTTATATCGTGTATTCCGCTGCTGATCACCTTTCCCTACCATATTAATCTTTTTTTATCCTGGGAAGGTGCATATCGTTTATATCTTGGACAGATCCCGTATAAAGATTTCGGAATACCTGTAGGTTTCGGCTACTGGTTGATTCCTGCATTGTTTTTTAAGATTTTTGGCCCAAACCTGTTCACGTTAATTTACGCACAGACTTTTATAAATATAATTTCTGCCCTTGCTTTCAGATCTATTTTAAGGTCAATACAAGTTGAGCCAGGCATGAGACTGATTGCTATATTGGTTTACCTCATTTCATTCTCTTTTTTTAATTTTTTACCGTGGTATAATCACTCGAATATTGTCTTTGAGTTTATCGGGATAGCCTTTTTGCTGAAATTTATCTTCAGGCCCGAAACCCCCAGCCGTATGCTTTTACTGGCAATGGCTGCGTTTTTTTTCGTTCTTTCAGTTTTCACAAAACAGGATGGGGGTGGCATGGGTGTCATACTTGCCTATCTGCTACTGCTAATTAATCTGTTTTATGAAAGGAGGATCGTTAATATCTTATATTTTACTGGTCTTCTGGCCTTAATTCTAGCCATTTTTATCGCCCCATTTATCCAATATCATATAAGTTATTGGTTTAATCATGGCCAGGCTCCTCATAGTTCCCGTATTTCGATTCCTGAAATCATGGAAACTTTTTTGAGTGCATCCGAGTTTATCAAGTTCTATTTTATGATGGTGGTATTGCTGACAATTTTTTCTGCAAGCCGTTCAAGTCGCTTTTTTAGAGAGCAGAATGAAACTATATGGCTGGTGCTGACTCTGGGTATTCTGGGTGAAGCTACCATTTACCAGGTTACGAGCTATACCCCTGGTGATATGAATATCTTTTTTCACAGCTTTGCCATCGTTTATATTTTGGGGCATCTGGGGGTAAACAATGAATTTAAAAGTTTAAGGTTGGTCATTTTAACAAGTTTGCTGGTGCTTCTATGGTGGTCAGGAACATACTATAAAAGTTTTAACAAATACATAAACAGATTTTTGCCTCAACCTAGCAGTAGCTCAATCAGCATTACTTCGGCTACAGGTAAGTCAGATGGAATTCATGAAAACGTCATTAACAGGCACACCTATATCCTTGACCCGGTAGATTCATTAACTCTAAGAGATACAGCCAGGTGGATAACTAGCCCAACCATGCCTTCATTCAGAAAAGTGCTTTTACCCCCACTTACGGTAAAAGGGATGGATGATATTAGCAGGCTGAAGGTGCTGTCAGGCAAAAGAGATATACTGGTTCTGAATATGACAGAACTCACCCCGCTTGAACGTGATCTGCACTTTAAACTCGAGACCGGATCAGATATTCCGTTATGGCATCACCTGGGGGTTGGTATGTTTCAAAAACAAACAGATATGTTTGCTTCAAAGATAAAACATAACTTTTATCCCCTGATTTTATTTGAGTATATCCCGAATCTGAATAATTTTTATCCATTCAGGCTAAGAGATACTATCGGGAAATATTATGTAAAAGTAATTCAGTTTCCAGCACCAAGACGGCCCAATCTAGGTTCTGTAATCGAGGTTTATGAACCTAAAACGGGTCTTGATATTATAAAAAAGCCGCAACCTTTGACATTACCCATTACAGGTCAATCGGTTCTGACACCGCTGAAATAGTTAATCAGCCAGCAGATTCAGCATCGACCTTACATGCACCTTTGGTGAAAAACAATAGCTTAAAAATTTATCATTTTTAAAAGCTATAATATATTATTTATTTATAAATTTAAATAAATAGATATTAATGTCTAATGCTGTTAATCCATTACGTTTCCCCATTTTAAGAATCCTTCTATCCTATGTCATGGGTATTACAATAGGGATCATTTTTTTTCCTGAATTCCTGATGTTTTACATTGGCGCCACACTTGCGGTTTTTTTTGCAATGCTCCTGCTTTATCTTATATTCTATCAGCAGATCAAAACGCTGAGATACTGGTACCTGCCGGCATTACTTGTTTATCCGTTTTTTGTTGTTGCCGGTATTTTTCTCACGCTCTTAAATGATCCACGTACACGGTCCGATTATTTCCCGAAACAGCATTTGAAATTTCTGGTGATCACCGCCGATGAGCCAGGCTATATACATGGTAAGTTTTTACGGTTTAAAGCTGTTGTCAATGCTGGCGCAACAGCCATCAATAGAACCGCTATTTCACAATCAGATTACAGGGAGGCAAGTGGTCTTATTATGATTAGTATGACCGATACTACCTGGCACGTTAATAATGGAGATGTCTTTCTCATTCCTGATTCGGCAAACCTGATTTCAGGCCCCAAAAATCTGGCAGGCTTTGATT
>JANLVJ010000001.1:0-1665 GCA_031363945.1 bacterium
GGGTGGTGAAATTGGCAGACACACCTCCTTGTCTCGGTGGCGGAGAGAACGGGATAAAGGGATTATTCCACTAACTGCTCCGTGAAGGTTCGACCCCTTCCCCTACAGCGAACTTCATACAGGTTTATTGATTGGTAATAAGGTTGCCCTTCCGAAACGCGGAAGGGCTCTTTATTTTTATAACCTTTCTATTTTTTCCCAATAGATTTGATCGTCAACCCTTTCAGTAATTTCAAATCCGTTTTTTTCAAGTACCCTTCTCGAAGCCAGATTGTTTTTGTCTGTTTCTGCTGTAACCACTTTCAATTTACCCTGTGCAAATGCCCAATTAATCAGACCTTGAATAGCCTCTGTCATAAAACCCATGTTTCTATAATGCTCATAGGTACCATATCCTATCTCGGAAACGCCCCTACAATCTGGTTTCCCTTTAAAAGCAAGATCTGCCACAATGAATTGAGAAGATTTCTGAATTACGATCCAATTTGTAAAGAACAGATAATTTGCGGGTTCTTGAATAAATAGTGGCAGAATATAGCCTTTAATCACTTTTTTCAATTCAAGGGGTAGCTTTCCTGGTATAAATACGAGCCCTAGTTTACTTTCTAATTCACCATTATCACTTAAATAATTTAGTTCCTGCGTATAATCAAGTGGTATGAGAAGTAGTCTTTGAGTCGTAATCATTTTGATAATTTATAAAGATGGAAACAAACCAATGGCTTTACCTGAAATTCACTAATTAAAAAATCTTCAGCCAGACAGGCAATTTTTAACAAATAACTCTCTAAAAATCTATAATAGGGATTATTATTTACATTTGTAAGACACGAAAACACATATAATGTATCCATTACTTGTTCAGCTACATTCTTACCTCCGGTACTTTGTATTATTTTTTCTTGTCTTAGTGGTCATCCGCTCATTTTACTTTTGGCAAAAAAAGTTGATTTTCAATAATCAAACAAATAAACTGAGCCTTTACCTGCTCATAGTAACCCATTTGCAACTTATTCTAGGCCTGATTTTATATTCTATCAGTCCAAATGTGCAATTGACCCATATGGCCTCAGCCATGAAAGACCCGATTATCAGATATTGGACAGTTGAACATATCTCACTGATGATTATTGCTGTTATTATAATTACCATAGCACGCATTAGTATGAAAAAGCTTAAAACTGATACTGCAAAACATAAAAGGCTGTTTTTTCTGAATATTGTCGCGCTGATTTTTATACTTGCCGCAATTCCATGGCCCCATACTGCAGTTGGTGCAGGAAGGCATTTTTTATTCGGTTTCTTCTAATTTTACTCACCCTGATTTCGCCCATTGATTTCATATATGTCAGTAAAAGTTCTAACCAGATTATCTGATTTATAACCAATTCCTAACATAAGGCTATTTATATTGGTTTTAATCTTATACATTAAGAACACAGTATCTAGTTTCAATTCTAATCTATGAGCAGTCAGTTTAAAATTACTACCAGACGCCGGTCAATACTTGCCGATACGACAACTCCTGTGGCTATCTATCTCAGACTTCGTGATGTATTTCCAAATGCGCTATTATTAGAGAGTGCTGATTACCACAGTCGGGAAAACAGTATGTCGTATATCTGTCTTGAGCCTGTTGCTGGTTTAAGGGTTGAAGACGGGATT
>JANLVJ010000016.1:0-10417 GCA_031363945.1 bacterium
TATTTATTCCCGGTATTCAAACCCAAATACCAATGAATTTATATTAAAGGTATGCCAGCTTGAAAAAGTTGCAGATGGATTTGCTTTTGCCAGTGGGATGGCAGCAAATCATGCCGTTTTTGCAGGTCTTTTAAAGTCTGGTGATCATATTCTTGCTTCACGAGCTGTTTTTGGGTCAACCCATCAGCTACTGACAAAAATTCTTCCTAAATGGGGAATTAGCTTTACGTATGCCGAAACCAGCAGGCCTGAAGAATGGGAAGCATTGATAAGGCCAGAAACGAAACTTATTTTTGTTGAAACCCCTTCTAATCCTGGTGTTGAACTGGTCGATCTTGAATTTTTGGGTAAACTAAAAGCCAGGTATAATAAGATTCTGGTGGTTGATAATTGCTTTGCTACACCTATTCTGCAAACCCCGGTTGATTATGGGGCTGATCTTATCTTACATTCAGCTACAAAGTATATGGACGGGCAGGGAAGAGTACTTGGTGGAATAGTAGTTGGTAGTAAAGAGCTAATTGCCGAAATACGTTATTTCGCCCGTCACACCGGAGGTGCACTTTCTCCGTTTAATGCATGGATTCTTTCAAAAAGCATGGAAACCCTGTCACTCAGGATGGAAAGACATTGCCAGAATGCGCTGGAACTTGCCTCAAGATTAGAGAAAAACCCAGCTATAGAATCAGTTAAATACCCATTTCTTCCTTCTCATCCGCAGTATGCACTTGCCAGAAAACAGATGAAAGCAGGTGGTGGAATCGTAACTTTTATTATCAAGGGCGGTTATGATGCCGCAAGAAGCTTTATAGATCACCTGTCACTCGTCAGTAATAGCCCTAATTTAGGAGATACCCGCAGTATAGTGACCCATCCGGCTTCAACTACCCATTCAAAGTTAACAGAGGCTGAACGTGAACAGGTAGCGATTTATCCGGGTTCAATCAGGGTTTCAGTTGGTCTTGAACATATCGATGATATCTATCGTGATATAGAGCAATCACTGTTAAAAGTAAGTACTATGATGGCAGATAAATAACACTATCTGAGCATTGCATAGAAAAATTAATATATTTTTGGGGGCAACTTAATGTATAGAGAGACATGAAAGTTTGCTGCCCAGAACCTGAAAAACAGTTTAAACGTTGTAGCACCCAGCTACTGGCAATAAAGTCTAGAACTTCAAACTCAACCCCAGGTCAAAATAGAAAAGACTTGATTTATTTGCCTGACCTTTGGTAATAGACATGGGAAGTTTATTTTCAGGAATGGCAAGAGTAGGGTTAAAGGAAATCAGAAAAGGTTTTACTGAATAATCAACGGGTGCAGATAGCTCATAATCAAGCAGGCGGAATTTTGTAAGTCCCCTTCTATATGCTGAAAATTCTTGAGTAATTTCGGGGTGTTTCAATTTATTGACTTTACCAAAATAGCTATCGTAAAAGTTTTGAGTGCCGGCATTTAAACTGGCCATAGGGCTGATCGACAGATAATCTGTTTCTCCAAATAATCCGGCAATGATGAAATCATGTGACAAACTGGGATTGATAAAAACATCATTTTTTTTTCCTGTTTTTCCTTTAGCAAAGTCAATGGCGATACCCGGAGTCAGGTAATCATTGGTGTAATCGATATTAGCATTAAATTCACTGCTCACAGAAGATGCAATCTGGGTGCTGGTAGAGGCATAAAACATTTTAGTTAAAGAAAGACTGCCTGCCAGGTTATCGGTAATTTCATAATTATAGCCAATGCCAATATTACCATCGTCAAGTCTATTTTTAGGCCTATTGGGTATGTAATCTGCAGCAGCTGTGATGAACAAACCAAATGCAAAAATATAGGTGACTGATGGGGCTATTATTGGAGCTGCAATGGTATCAGTACGACCCATAAATACATTGCTGTTAATAAAATCAACCCCGAATTTGAATGATGACTTTTTTTCTTCTTTCTCCGAATCCTGAGCAAATAAACTAGAAGAAACTAGTAATAATAACATAATCAGTAAGAAATAATTTTTTTTCATCGGAAGTAGATAGCCAACACAGTTTAGAGAATGTCAAACGGTTAAACGGAAAAATATCAGGAAAGTTTAGTCCTTCCCTGGGTGATTTTTCCAGGCTAAACTGATATAGTGGCCATGGTGACTTAAAGTCGCCGGCAAGTCGGATATAGATTTATTTTTCAGAAAAGGAATTCCACGGCAATCTTTGTAAAATTCAAACCCAGTATTTTTCAGAAAACTACTGATAATATCCTGTTGGTTTAGGCGGTCGAACAAGGCTGATATTTTCTGTTTAACTGTTACGAAATCAGGATTTACAGCAGCCACAGTAATTATCTTATCAGAGTCGATAAAACTCAACGTATAGAAAGTCTGTTCTTTGTACCTAACCATTCCTGTTAGAGAAATATTGACAGGTACAGGCTCATTGCTATCAAAGGCCACGAATTCAGCCATGGCAGATAAGACTTTATCCTGGATGGGTGTCAGACAAGATTCAAAAGCATTTGGAGCATAAAACCTGTAAGAAATCATGCGGTTTACAATTTTATAGGCAGCCTCTTTTTGACTCCAGCATAACCATGCTATAGTAGCAGGCTGGGCATTATTGTTTATACGGTTTTTTTCAGCTGCAGTAAAAATTTTATCTTGTACTGCCTTCCTTAAAATCGTGCTTTCTTTAGAGGCAAGTTTAAGATCAATAACATCATTACCTATCACTTTTTTGTTCGGCTAGTTTTTTCTGTATGATCTCGATAGTTGACTGAACAGTCATCATTTGTTCCATCGAATCATTATCTATTTCTATATCAAAACCTTCTTCAATATCCAGAACTACATCAACCAAATGGGCTGAATTTATTTTAAGGTCATTTATAAAATCTGTCTTCTTATTAATCGTGTCAAGTGCGTCAAGATTTTTAGCGTAGGGTCTGATAATCTCCTTTAATTGCTTGATTATTTCTTCTTCATTCATCATGCAGGTAATTTAAATAAGTTAATTTTCAACCCTTGTATTTTTTAAAGAGTATGCAGGCGTTGATATCACCAAAACCGAAGCTTGCCTTGGCAAGAATATTAAGCTCCTTTCTGATCAGCTTCTGTGGTATAGACTGTTGATCAATGCAGTCTGTAATTCTAGGATGCAGGTCTTCGCAGTTTAAGTTTGGAAACAGAAAATCTTCATATAACTGAAGTACGGCCGATACACATTCAATGCTTCCTGAACCGCTTAAACAATGGCCAGTCATTGACTTTAGTGCTGAAACATAAGGAAAATTTGCGCCCTTTCTGTCAAGTGCAGCCGACCAGTTCAAAATTTCATCGGGATCTTTGCTGGTGGCAGTCAAATGTGCATTTATGACATCTACTTCAGCTGCACTAACACCAGTTTCTTTTAAAGCTTGCTGTATACAGCGTTGAACAGCTTGTCCGTTTGGAGCAGTTATAGAGCCGTTACCCCGTTGCCCCCCAGAATTTATATGCCCCCCTAAAACTTCAGCATAAATCGGTACGCCTCTGTCAAGGGCAGAATCAAGTGATTCAAGAAGTAATGCACCCGAACCTGCTCCTGGCACAAAGCCACTTGCTGAAGCACTCATGGGTCTTGAGCCTTCAGCCGGCCGGTCATTAAATTTATAAGTGCATACCTTCATAGCATCAAAACCTGCCCAGATATATGGACCACTATCGCTGGTGCTGCCACATAACATTCTTTTAGCACGGCCCGTTCGAATCCGGTCAAAACCCATTAAAATACTTTCAGCCCCTGTAATACAGGCTGAAGAGTTGGTCGTCACCTGATTACCCATTCCAAGCTTACCCCCAAGATAGGCGGTTATACCGCTCAGCATCGTTTGTATAACAACAGTGCTGCCAAGCTTGCGCATCTGAAGTTGATCGAGTTTATAAATCGATTCTCTGAATTTATCAATCCCTGACGTACCCGCGCCAAATACTGATCCTGAATCATAATCAGGTTCAGTAAGATCAATAGGGAGACCAGCATGCTTCCAGGCTTCAATACCGGCAAGTACCCCGTATAAAATTCCTGTGCTATTAAAATTTCGAAGTTCAAGTGCTGAAAAACCTTCGTTAATTAGTTCATCAGATACCTGAGGCTCACCTGCGAGCTGACAAGAAAATAGTAAATCACGTAAGCGTGGATCAAACCGAATTCCTGATACCCCATTTTTAATGGCTGCTGAGAAATCATCAAGCCCGCATCCGTTTGGTGCAATTACCCCCAGACCTGTTATAACTACTCTTGAATTCATTAATCAGTTTTTAAATCAGAAAACCAGTAAAATTACCAGCCTAGCAAAATTCGCTGGGCAGTAAAGCCTGGACCAAAACTTAGCATCAGGCCCTTTTCTCCAGCAGAAGGTCGGGTTGCCATAAAGTTTTCTAGCACGTACAATACGGTTACACTTGACATATTACCGAACTTACGCATAACCTCACGGGTAAAATTAAGATTTTTACCATGTGAGCTAAAAAACTGTTCGGCGGTCTGAATAATTTTCTTGCCCCCTGGATGAAAGAGCAAATGAGATATATCTGCAATATCAAGCTTATTCTTCACCAGAAAAGGAATGATTATATCAGCAAACTTTGAGGCAATTTCATCAGGAACATCAACATCAAGAATCATCTGCAAGCCTGAGTCTTTAACATGGAAGCCCATAAAATGAGTAGAATCATAAAAGTGAAACATCTCTGTATCGAGAATTTCCGGGCCCGGATCTTCAGCAAACGTTGAGAGTAAAACACATGCCGCTCCGTCTCCAAACATGGCTGCACTTACAACGTTGGTCATAGAAAAATCCGTTACCTGGAATGTTGCAGTTGGTGATTCAACTGCAATGAGTGCTGCCCTCATTCCAGGATTTGATTTCATGAAATTATAGGCATAAATCAATCCAGAAACGCCTGCGGCACAACCCATTTCAGTAACTGGCAGTCGCATAACATCTTGACGTAAATGCAATTCATTGATCAGATATGCATCAATTGATGGAATCATAATTCCGGTACAGCTAACCGTTATCAGCAAATCAATGTCTGTTGCCTGCCATCCTGATTTATCAAGTGCATCAACCAGACAACTCTTGCCTAGCTTTACCACCTCTGATGAATAAATGGCATTTCGCTCTTCGAAAGACAGGGCCGAAAAAATAGCTTCTGGTGACATGATAGAATAGCGCTGGTCAACGGCTGCTCCTTCAAAGATTTTTTTGACTTTCCGTATAAACCTATCATCCTGTCCATTTAGCCATAGATCAACATATGGGAGTAACTCGGATGTCGTTCGTGAATATTGGGGCAAAGCCCGGGCAACAGCCTTTATCTTAACGCTCATAATGTTGGTATTATCCATTGGTAACGGAATGCCCATTTCCACCGGATTGTAACAGTTGATTTAATATGCTGTGAGAATTTATTCAAGTCTTTTCTCTTAAACCCTCTTAAAATTGAGACCAGCCCGTCATTACGGGAGAGTTCACTGAGATTGAAGACGAAACAGATCATTTTAAACAGGTAATATGCCAGTCTATGCCGGTGCAAATCATTTATAACGATTCCAAGTAATGCTTTTTGTTTGAAAATTGTCAGCAAACCCTCGATCTGATCATTTGAAAAATGATGCAGGGTCAACGTGCAAAGTACAATATCATATTTCTCTTGGCCTGCAGAAGTTAAAAAATCACTACATATATACTTGATTTCAGGAAACTCCTGAGAAAGGGTTATTGCATATTTAATGGCCGCTGCATTGGCATCAATTCCTGTAAGTTCAAAACATAAACCCTTTTTACGGGCATAAACAGCAAGGGCCCTTAACATATCTCCATTGCCACAACCGATATCAATGATTTTAAAGGCTCTATCAACTGTTACTGATTTCATCAGCGTTATAACACCTGAAAGTGTTACCTGATTACCACCAAGAAGTCTGTTTATGCTGGCAATTTTGTCTAGTGCCTGGTTAAGTTCAATCCCGCTAAGTGAAAAATCATCTAATTGCTCGGCAGCAGAAGATCTGCAGGTGGTATCAATCAACATGAAATGGGTATAGTAAGTAGGTTGCCATGGGTTTGTTTAATAATTAATGGTAGCATAAACGGAAGAAGTGTTAATGCACCGAGCAAGATTTCTGATGCAGATTCATTTCCGATAAGAGCCGCCCATACCTTACTACGGTCAATGCGTTTTTTAAATTCCCTGTTCCATAGCCGGGAATATTTACGACTTAGCTCACTATTCAGATTGCCTTCAGCTAGATTTTCAATGACCAGTTCGGCAGCTAGTTTAGCGCTATGTATAGCTATGGCCATACCATTACCACAGAATGGATGAATTAAACCTGCGGTATCACCCAGCATGAGTAAATCAGACTCAGTTGAATTCTTACCCGCAAATGAAACCTGCCCAATGCTGATAGGCTGAAAAATAGCCTCGCATGAATTGAAGAGCTTTCGAAGAAAAGGATTCTCACTCATTACCTGCGTTTGAAAGGCATCAATATTTTTAGCTTTTTTGAAACTCTCATACGTGGTTAGATAACATATATTGATTATTGAATTTTCAACCTTTGAAACTCCACAATACCCACCTCTAAAGTGATGTAAGGCAACGAGATCAGTCGGGAAATTACCCCTATAATGTGCTTTTATACCCAGCCACGATGAATCTTTTCTCAAAAAAGGCCGATTCTGACTTAGATCAAGGTTTGACCGCTTACCATAGGCAGCAAGAACCTTACGAGCCCTGATCAGACCATGTTTTTCAGTCAACACCCGGGCACTTAGCTCCAATTGATTGATTGATAAGACCGTATCCTGCATTAATATACACCCGTTCGTTATAGCTTTTTCAAGCATGAAAGTATCAAGAGTAAACCTGCTGATACCAATACCTCCTTGTTCAAGCTTGCTCTTAATTAAATTTCCCCTGATAGTTGAAACCTCAACTCTTTTAATTATTGCAGGATTTTTTTGAAATAGGTCAAGACCCAGCCAGTCTAGATAAGGCAGTACTTCCTGAGAGAGATATTCTCCACAAACCTTATGCCTGGGAAATGATTGTTTTTCAATAATCAATACTTTTAAACCCGATTTAGAGAGGTGAATAGCAGCGGTTAAACCTGACAGCCCCCCACCAACAATAATCACATCAATATTCATCCGATTCGAATTCTTGTTTGTTAAATTGTTTAATAAGGGCAAGAAATATGTTTTTTTACGCGTGTTATGAAATTCATTTTACCGTATTAAAATCGATAACACCAGTCAGTAAAAGGTAGAAATATTCGCCCACCGTTCTATATTTGGAACTTATTTGATACAAATACAACCAGTGGCTTGTTTGCTAACGGATAAATATATAATAGTATGGAAGAAACCATCGTTGTCGGCGATATTCACGGCGGCTTAAAAGCGTTGAAACAGGTTATAGAAAAAATTGGAGATCTTACCGGGTATAAATTTATTTTTTTGGGTGACTATATTGATGGCTGGTCAGAATCAGCAGCAGTTATAACGTATCTGATCGAATTTAGCAAAAAAAATAAAAGCGTCTTTTTAAGAGGTAATCATGATCCACTCGCATGTGACTGGCTGAAAGGTAAACCAGCTGACCATATATGGTTAAAACATGGGGGGCAGGCAACTTGTGACAGTTATCTACTAGTGAACGATGCGGCAAGAGCAATTCATATAGAATTTTTTGACAGCCTAAAAGATTTTTATGAAGATGATGCTGAAAGGTTGTTCATTCATGCAGGTTTTACATCTGTAAAGGGGCCCCATCATGAAGGACATCAAAGTACCCTTATCTGGGATCGATCACTCTGGGAACTGGCACTGGCTGTAGACCCACTGATGTCCAAAGACTCAAAACGCTATCCTGCCAGGTTATTGTTATACAAAGAAATTTTCATCGGCCATACCCCTATTACACATATTGGTGAAACAACACCCGTCAAGAGTTGTAATGTCTGGAATATTGATACGGGTGCAGCAGCCAAGGGCCGTTTAACGGCTATGAATATTGATACAAAGGTATTTTGGCAAAGCGATAAATTGAAAGAACTCTACCCACTTGAAGTTGAACGTAATTAGTTTTCTAGCTTGCTGGTTCAATGGTACGGCTTGCATTCAATAAAGATAGGTCACTGGTTAATTTATTTGCCATTCCATTAAATATAAATCCATGAAATGGGAGTACACTATACCAATAAAGCCGGCCGGCCAAACCGATGGGTCTGAAAGTCGCAGTTTGTTCAAGGTTAAGCCTGCCGTTAAGATTAACAATTTTAAATTCTAGCCAGGCCTCACCCGGCAATTTCATTTCAGCATACAGGAGCAGCCGCTTCTCTTTTTTATCAGCCAGTAATACCCGCCAGAAATCAAGTGCATCACCTGGCAGTAATTGGTCTGGCCTGGTTCTACCCCGGCGTAACCCTACTCCACCAACGAGTTTATCCATAAACCCGCGTAATTTCCAAAGTGAGTTCAGGTAATACCAGCCATGATCACCTCCGATGCGCCAGATATTATCAAGTACCATTTCTGGCGATATTTGCTTTATTTCACGAAACCGTTTGTCAGTAAAGACCCCTTTATCAGGAACTTGTATATAATCTAGAATATTGATCTGGGCTGAAGATTGGGAAAAAGAGTCTTTCCAACTACTTACAACCAGATTCTGGTCAATTTTTTGAAAAGCAAGCTCTACAGCTTCATTATATGAAATCATTCTCAGGGGAACAAGCTCTCTGATACCGGTTTTCTCAACTACAACTTCATATTCCATACTTTCTACCAGATTTCTGGCAAGTGAAAAACTGGTAGAGGTTACCAGAAACAGCCAGAGTGATGATAAGCGTGGAGTAAGTACAGGTAGGGTGATTATGCCACGCTTCATACCCCTGATCTTAGCATAGCGAAAAAGCATTTCTTTATACGTAAGTATATCATCCCCTCCGATATCAAATGTTCTGTTGTATGTTTTTTCAAGACCAATAACCCCTGTCAGATAATCTATGACATTTCTGATGGCAATTGGCTGACATTTGGTTCTTACCCACAAAGGAGTAATCATCAGGGGCAATACCTCGACAATATCCCTGATGATTTCAAAAGATGCGCTTCCTGATCCGATAATGATGGCGGCTCTTAAGACTGTCAAAGCAATTGATGAGGAACCCAGTACTTTTTCTACTGCTTTACGTGACCTTAAATGAGGCGACAGGGTTTCATGATTACTAATTCCACTTAAATAAATTATTTGCCTGGCTCTGGTTCTTTGAAGGGCATGAATAAAATTGGTTGCTGAATCTATTTCCATCTGTTCAAAATCATCATATGAGTTGCTCATAGAATGAACCAGATAAAATACATAGTCTATTTCAACGGGAAGATCGACCAGGGTTTCAGGTTTTAGCAGATCAGCCTCTAAAATTTCATTGGTTGTGACATTACCAACCTCTAGCGAAATACGGCGTTTATCTCTGACAACACAGATCACTTTATGCCCTTGTAATGCAAGTATAGGCAGTAACCTCCTACCTATGTATCCGTTTGACCCTGTAAGTAGAATTGTTGCCATGTTCAGTTATCATTATTAGTTCTAATCGCCACTGTTACTTTTCGAACCTTGCTCGAGAAACATTGAAATCACCAGTAGCTGACCGGTATGACGGGTAGTATGCTCAGCCGCGTGGAATAATAATCCGAGAACATTTGAAGTAAGTTTTTCACGGCCTACGAATCTTACTGCCAGTAAATCTGAATCAGTATAATTTTTAAGTTCATGAATTGCTTTATCAACCTGTAATGAAAAATCTCTAACCAGACTGGCCGTATCTATATGGGTCAATGGTTTAATTTTTTCATTGTTTAAATACTCAAATTGCAAGGTTGAGAGTTCTTCTCCTCTGGCATAGGTGAACAACCTGTCTAGCACCCCAGAAAGATGACGCAGATGAAAGCCGGGTGAAGCAATCTGGTAAGGAGTTGCCCAAAGCAGCATGGTTGAAAAATGATTCATCCTTGTATTAACCTCTTCTCTTGCCTGTAGCAATGCATGAACTACAGGCTGCAATGCTGGAATAATATCAGAAACGGCACCTCGGAGCCAATACTCAGGTAATAATTTAACCATCATAAAATATGTAATTAACCAAAAATAACTTAATTAAAGAAAACCAAGATCAGTACGTTTAGTTTTATATGGGCATATTGTTATAAGGTAACCATACATTATAATAGGCCAATTCTATACTAGCCGAGCACAGCCTTGCCAGATTTATTTTATCAGAGGCTGGTTCTGCTATAGTTAAATCCTGTTGCCTGATATTTTTGAGTTTAAATATATACGAACGACTCATGCTGAAAATTGCCTACG
>JANLVJ010000005.1:0-54613 GCA_031363945.1 bacterium
ATCGTGGCATGTGACTTAACATGAGGCTCTACAGCCAGAACAGAATGACCTGCTTTTAATGCAGTATAGACATGAATAGCAGGAGATTCACGCAGGTCATCAATATCTGGCTTAAAAGACAATCCATAAACGGCAATGACCGCTGCCCGCCCCAATACCAGTGAAATTCGTTTTGCTTCAAGGCTGATCTTTTCGATTACCCATTCTGTTTTATACGTATTGATTTCACGGGCACACCGAATCAGTTTACTCTGCTCAGGATAGGCTGAAATAATAAACCAGGGATCTACTGCAATGCAATGCCCTCCAACACCAGTACCGGGTTGCAGGATATTAACCCTTGGATGTTTGTTGGCCAGTTTTATCAGTTCCCAAACATCAACACCTGCTGCATCTGAAATTAATGATAGTTCATTGGCAAAGGCAATATTGGTATCACGGTAAGAGTTTTCTGCTAGTTTGCAGAGTTCTGCCGTTTTGGCTTCTGTTTTTAATACCTCACCTGAAACAAACTTTTTATAGAATGAGGCAACTTTATCAGTTGCTTCGGGAGTAAGACCACCAACTATACGGTCATTTTCGATAAGTTCTTTCATCACATGCCCTGGCAAAACACGCTCAGGACAATAGGCGATAAACAGTTCAGCAACATTTATGCCCTGGCTCTCGAGTAAATCTTTAATTTTCTGGGTAGTGCCGATAGGAGAAGTTGATTCCAAAATGACCAGATTACCAGCCCTCAGGAATGGAGCAATCGCTTTGGCTGCACTAAAAACATAACTCAGGTCAGGTTCCTTATTTTCTTTAAAAGGCGTTGGAACAGCAATAATAAAAACATCAGCCAGTGCAGGAACAAGGTTTGCTGTAAGCTTACCTGATTGAACGGCAGATCGCACGAAGGTGTCAAGCTCAGGCTCAATGATATGTATTTCACCTTTATTTATGGTGCTAACCACCGATGGAATTACATCAACACCGTGCACAAAAAAGCCCCTGTTCGCAAGTAAGGCGGCAGTAGGCAATCCAATATATCCTAATCCCGCAATGCAGATCCTTGTCATATTAATTAAAAAGTTTTGCTATAAAATCAACAATTTTACGAGCCGCAAATCCGTCACCGAAAGGATTTGCCTTTTGGCTGATAGTTGTATAATAGGCATTATCATCGAGTAGGGCAAATGCTTCTGCTATTATTGCCTCTTTACTGGTACCTACTAATTTTACCACCCCTGCATCTACACCTTCTGGTCGTTCAGTATTATCACGCATAACCAGCACCGGAATGCCCAGACTCGGGGCTTCTTCTTGAATACCGCCACTATCAGTCAATATCAGGGTGGCCTGTTGCATCAGGTATAAAAATGCTTCATAAGGCTGTGGTTCAATCAATACTATATTAGGTTGGTTGCCCAGGAGTCTGAAAACGATCTCACGTACATTCGGATTCATATGCACTGGGAAAACCAATTGCACATCTGTTCTTTTACTAATAGCGAGCATCGCCTGACACATATTTTCAAATGCATCACCAAAATTTTCACGCCGGTGGGCAGTAATAAGAATAATTTTGTGTGAAGTATCGAGAAGGGGTTTTATTAATTCAATGGCGGGGCTGTGCCTATAGTTTAAAATAGATAACCCTGAAAATAAAGCGTCTATAACTGTATTACCACTGACCAGTATAGCTGCATCAGCAATATGTTCATTCAACAGATTTTGACGGGCTAACTCTGTCGGGGCAAAATGATAGCTCGCAATTCTGGTAGTAACCTGACGATTAATCTCTTCAGGATAAGGAGCGTATTTATTAAATGACCTTAATCCTGCTTCAACATGGCCAACTGGGATGCGTTCATAAAAAGCAGATAGCGAAGCTGCCATGGTCGTCGTCGTATCACCATGCACGAGAACCAAGTCAGGCCTGAATTCTTCCAGAATCGGTTTAAGTGCAATCAGAACGCTCGCCTGGATCTGATTTAAGCTTTGCCCGGCTTTCATCAGATTCAGGTCGTAATCTGTTTTTATTGAAAAAAAATCAAGAACCTGATCAAGCATTTCCCGGTGCTGGGCAGTAACACAAACCCGGGTATCAAATAATACGGTATGTTTCTTTAGTTCTGCATAAACCGGGGCCATTTTTATGGCCTCGGGCCGGGTGCCGAAAACTAAAAGTATTTTCTTCATGTAGATTTTAAGCTGTAGCTGCCTGTAACTAAAAAGAAGCAATCAAGAGCTAAACTTAAGCTATTGATTGCTTCTTTGAAACCTTATATAAGAAATAGTCTCTTATACGAACTTATGACTGTTACGCTTGCGTTCACCTTCATTCAAATAGATCTTACGAATCCGCATTGAAACAGGAGTAACCTCGATATACTCATCATTCTGAATATATTCCATGAATTCTTCCAGAGAAAACTTGATTGCCGGAGTCAGACGAACGTTATCATCACTACCTGAAGCACGCATGTTTGTAAGCTGTTTACCTTTTGTCAGGTTAACTACCAGATCACCTGCACGAATATGCTCTCCAACAATTTGTCCTTCGTAAACTTCAATGCCTGGGTCGATAAAAAACTTACCACGATCCTGAAGCTTGTCAATTGCATAAGCGGTTGTAGAACCCTTGTCCATACTGATTAAAACACCATTTGTACGATTTGGAATTGGACCTTTCCATGGCTGATAATCTTTAAATCTATGTGCCATGATAGCCTCACCTGCAGTAGCAGTCAGTACATTGTTTCGCAGACCAATAATACCACGTGATGGTATTTCAAACTCAAGATGCTGTAAATCACCTTTTGGCTCCATCACAAGCAGATCACCTTTGCGCTGGGTTACCAGTTCAATAACCTTACCAGCTACTTCACCAGGCACATCAACGATCAGCATTTCTATTGGCTCATGTTTCTGACCATCGATTTCTTTTACGATAACCTGAGGCTGTCCAACCTGTAATTCATACCCCTCACGACGCATGGTTTCAATCAGAATCGATAAATGCAGAATACCTCGGCCATATACAAGATATGCATCAGGAGAATCTGTTTCATCAACACGAAGGGCCAGGTTTTTTTCCATCTCTTTGAAAAGACGGTCGCGTAAATGGCGTGATGTTACCAGCTTACCCTCTTTTCCAAAGAAAGGTGAGTTATTGATGGTAAACAACATGTTCATCGTCGGTTCATCAATTTTAATGAACGGAAGAGCCTCAGGAGCTTCATTATCAGCAAGCGTATCGCCAATTTCAAATCCTTCTATACCTACTACGGCACAGATATCACCACAATGAACTTCTTTAACCTTGACCTTTCCAAGGCCTTCGAATGTATACAGTTCTTTAATTCTTGACTTAACGATTTTTCCATCTTTCTTAACCAGAGAAACTGCCTGATTTTCAAATATGGTTCCTCTTGCAACTCTTCCAACGGCTATTCGGCCAACAAATGAAGAATAATCAAGTGAGGTAATCTGCATTTGAAGTGTGCCTTCAACTGTTGGAGCCTGTGGTATATGCTCAAGAATTGTATCGAGCAATACAGTTATATCAGTTGTAACATTATTCCAGTCAGTACTCATCCAGCCTTGTTTAGAAGAACCATAAATGGTAGGAAAATCAAGTTGATCTTCTGTTGCCTCAAGATTGAAGAACAGTTCAAATACACCTTCCTGAACTTCGTCTGGGCGGCAGTTTGGTTTATCAACTTTATTAATTACGACAATTGGCTTTAAGCCCAGTGCCAGGGCTTTCTGAGTAACAAACCTTGTTTGTGGCATCGGACCCTCAAAAGCGTCAACCAGTAAAATAACACCATCGGCCATTTTTAATACCCGCTCAACTTCACCACCGAAATCGGCGTGTCCAGGAGTATCAATAATATTGATCTTAGTGTCTTTGTACTGAACGGCGACATTCTTCGATACAATAGTGATTCCTCTTTCTCTTTCAAGGTCATTATTGTCAAGAATTAGATCTCCAGTTTCCTGATTGTCACGGAAGAGATTGGTCTGATGAAGAATTTTATCAACCAGTGTAGTCTTGCCATGGTCAACGTGGGCAATGATTGCTATGTTACGGAGTTTTTGCATGTGCTATGTTCAAAGAAAGTGCAAAATTACCAATTCCAATTGGAATTAGCAATTGTACATTTATCATTGAGTTTCGAGATTATTTTATCTGGAATAATTCTTAATAGTGTACCTTTGTGCTATGGTTCAACATTATCTGGTTATTCTGATATTTACCATCGCCGCTATTTACGTAGGGCGCCTTCTTATCAAGCCCTTATTGCCTGGTAAAAAAGGGGGTTGTGGTGAAGACTGTCATTGCAGTTTTGAACCTTCAAAAAAGAAGACGAAGGCTTAGCCTGTTTCTTCAGGTAGAAATATAAATAGTCGGAGGTACCCAAAATACTATAAGTAAGGTTGTAATTTCTCAAGCTTTATGCCTCTCGATCCTTTGATCAGGATGAGATTGTCTTCTACAAGATGCGCCTTAAGGTAAACTTCGGCCTCAGCGGCTGATTCAAAAAATATCCCGGCCGGCAATAAATGCTTCAGCTTCAAAAAAGCCGGACCGATGAGTAATGCCCTACCTACATTCATATTCCTTACTATACCCAGGATTGCCTCATGCTCTTTCGCACTTTCTTCACCCAGTTCGAACATATCGCCCAGAATCACCATTTTTTGCGGATGGTTCAGTTGGTCAAGATTTTCAAGAGCGGCTTGCATACTACTCGGATTGGCATTATAAAAATCAAGAATCAGGTCATTATGGGCACTTTTCTGAAGTTGTGAACGATTATTAGCTGGCTGATAACTGCCTAGGCCCTGATTAATTTCTTTAGGGCTTAGCCCGAAGTATACCCCGATACTGATTGCTGCCAGCAAATTTGGCAGGTTATACCGCCCGGTGAGCTGGGTTATGACCTCAAAAGTATCTTCAGGGCTCTTGACCCCGTTAGTTCCCGGGCTGTTAACCCCGCTAGTTTCCAGGCGTTGTACTGTGTTGATTGAAGCTGTCTTGGGGGTTGTTAGATCAGCGCCGGGCGTATGCTGCTTCCACCTGATATGAAGAAAGGGATCAGCACTTAAGACCTCACCCTGAATCTGATCGCTTACGCTTGATCCATAGAAGAAACGATTCTTCAGTGCCGAGCTCATAAAAAGCAGATCGGTTGAACCTGACCAGACAAAAGCCTGGCGCTGTTCTTTAGAAAGGAAATCATACAGCTCTTTCTTACCTTTTTTTACCCCTTCGAACCCACCGAAGCCTTCAAGGTGAGCATACCCGACATTCGTAATCATTCCGCAGGAAGGCTGGCAGATAGAACTGAGCAGTTCAATTTCAAGGGGATGATTTGCGCCCATTTCGATGATGGCAAACTCAGCCTCCTGCTTTATAGCAAGAATCGTCAGGGGCACTCCTATATGATTGTTCAGGTTGCCCTTGGTGGCATGGGTGTTAAACTTTTCAGACAGCACAGAATAGATCAGTTCCTTAGTGGTTGTTTTACCGTTTGAACCAGTGATTCCAAGAAAAGGGATATTCAGCTGCAGGCGGTGATACCTTGCCAAATCCTGCAAAGTCTGCAGGCAGTTTTCAACCTGAATAATCCGGTCATCTTCCCGGGGGGCATTACTGATCAGCTCATCAACAATCACGTTTGCCGCACCCTGATTCAGCGCCTGCAACGCAAAAGTATTTCCATTATAATTATTGCCTTTAAGGGCTACATAGATACAGCCGGAGGTGATCGTTCTGGTGTCAGTTGAAATTTCGGGATAGGCCAGATACCGCGTATAGATTTCTTCGATATTCATTGCTCTAATGTAGCGATAGTTACGATTAAGCTCAAAAACGAAACTAATTTCCAATTGTTAAATAATAAGACCACTAAGCCTTATATTAAGGCCGTAACACGATACTTATGGAAGAAACATCCTGTAATTTAAACGAATTACCCTTTCAACCGATTAAGTCAGCACTTAACCTGAACGGGACACCGGAACAGCCGGCTCCTGAAACAACTACTTTTCCTGAAGCTACACTGCAGGAAAACGGGACACCGCTGATCCGGATTTCAAATGTCAAGAAATCATATGGTTCTAAAGTCGTATTACATGATCTCTCACTTGATATTTATCCTGGTCAGGTAATCGGCTATATAGGCCCGAACGGAGCCGGCAAATCTACGACCGTCAAAATCCTCTGTGGTCTGATCAATGACTTCGAAGGTGAAGTTACCATAGGCGGAATTAATGTCAGGGATAATCCTCAGGAAGCAAAAAAGCTGATCGGTTATGTTCCTGAAAATGCAGAAATATATGATGTACTCAGCCCAATGGAATACCTGAACTTTATTGGGAAGCTCTACGGCATGGAAGGCAAACTGCTTTCTGAGCGGGCAGTGAAACTACTGAACAGTTTTGGTCTTGGTGCCCAGCTAAATGACCGAATGGATACATTCTCAAAGGGTATGAAGCAGAAGGTACTGCTTATCTCAGGCATCATTCATAATCCTCAGATCATTATTCTGGATGAGCCTCTTTCGGGCCTTGACGCGAATGCTGTAATCATGATCAAAGAATTAATCATGCGTCTGGCCCAGGAAGGTAAAACAATCTTTTACTGTAGCCATATGATGGATGTAGTAGAAAAAGTCAGTGACCGGATCCTGCTGATCAACCAGGGCGAAATTCTAGCCGATGGATCATTTGAATCCCTGAAGCAGAATTACAGCGACACGCTGGAGAAAATCTTTGCCAAACTTACCGGCCGTGACGAATCGAGCCAAGAAATTGACGGTATTTTAAATGCGTTTAACTAAGTCCGATGGCAAATAACGTACTATCCAGGCTTCTGAATTTTTTCAGCCCCGAGGAAATGAACCGCGTCACCCTTAAAATAATCAGCCCCTTATATCCGGTGCTTAACAAAATGGGAGTGAATACAGTGCAGCTTAACGATATTCTGGCAACCAAACTCTTGATGGATAGCCGCAGGCCGTCTGCACTTTTTACCAATACCAATAAATCTGCAGCCCCTGCATCATCTGCTAAAGTTACGGTTACCACGATAATTCTGGGTGCCTTATACGGAGCTCTATTATTCCTCTCAACTGCACCGCTGATTGCCCAGACCCTGTATTTTTCGCTCTTTATGATCATGATGATCCTGACTCTGATCAGTGACTTCACCTCCGTGCTGATCGATGTTCGTGATCAGTATATTATTGGCCCCCGTCCGGTAAATGACCGCACAATGTCTATGGCCCGAATTCTGCATGTGGGAATTTACGTCATGCGTCTGGCACTGCTTCAAGGTCTGGCAGGATTAATTATGGTTGGATATGTTGACGGGATTGTAGCGATGCCTGTATTCCTGATACAGCTTGTCATGGCCACAGGGATCAGCATTCTACTGGTTAATATTGTTTATTTTCTGCTGATAAGGGCCGTAAGCCCCCAAATTTTTAAAGACATCATCAGCTACTTTCAGATCGCCTTTTCAGTTGCAATTTTTGTCGGTTATTATATTTTGCCCCGGCTGATAAAAATATCGATGATTGAAAATTTTAAACTTAGCAGTCATACCTGGGTGTATTTCTTACCCCCGACCTGGATAGCTGGCCTGAATGAGGCATTGATACATCCTGGTCGTGCGGGCCTGTCAGGTGTCTTACTCGCCCTTACTAGCCTGATCGTGCCTGTAGCAGGTCTTTGGTTCGTCGTAAAGGTACTGGCGCCTGGATTTAACCAGTTACTGACTACCTTATCAACATCTGACGGTGAAACAAGCAATACCACCCAGAAAGCAACATACCAGCCTGGAATACTTGACCGGGTCGCTGATCTGCTGGCTCCTGATCCAGTAGAAAATGCTGGGTTCCGGATTACCTGGAAACTGGCATTCAGAACAAGAGAATTTAAGATGAAGATTTTCCCTGCTTTTGCCTATGTACCTGTTTACTTTTTTTTCCTGTTCATGAAAGGGGATAATGGAACTCTTCAGGAAAAAATGGTCAAAATGCAGGAAGGCAGTAATTATATCTTTCTGATCTACTTCAGTATTATGATCATTTCTACTATCCTGAATCAGGTGTGGCTGAGTGCTAAATATAAGGCCGCCTGGGTATATTATGCGGCTCCCCTAACCGAACCGGGAAAAATTCTTTCTGGTATGTTCAAGGCACTTATGACCCTGTATTTTTTCCCATACTGCCTGTTTTTAAGTGTCCCTATTCTTTTTCTATGGGGCACCCAGGCGATCAGCAATTTACTACTGGCCTTTATCATCGCACAGATCGTTGGCCTGGTGATCGCGCTTTTTACTGTAAAGGGATTTCCTTTCTCAAAGCCTGTGCTGATCAAGAGCTCAGGGGGAAAAATACTACTGACTTTTTTTACCATCACAGTAGGGGGTATTCTTGCCTACGGGCAGTTTAAGCTTTCACACTGGAATACTACAATCTGGGTACTTCTCATTCCTGCTGTATTGATCTACTGGGTGATGCTTAAATATTACAGCAGGCAAACCTGGAAAGAAATTGAGCTCAGCGGAGAGGATTACTAGCCACACGGGCTCTGTCAAGACTATAAAGAAACCGGGCACGGCGTAGAAGATTACCAGCCACCTAAGTTCTGCCTATAAAATTAATTTACAAAAAAGGCCCGTTTTGTTTAGAAACGGGCCTTTTCAAATTGGGTAGTTTAAGTTTTATTTTATCTTACTCGAACTAACTGAACGTGCTTTAAACTTAGGCTTCTGGCCCCTGCCGATTTCCGGAGAACCAACCCTGATCATAGCACATCTGAAACCTATTTCGGCAGATGATTTATTTTCGTCCATAAATCTTCTTGCGCCAGGAGTTAACCAGTATGCTCTATCATTCCATGAACCCCCTTTATAAACACGCGATTTATCATTTACCAGTGATGTTTTACCATATGCAAAGTTTACCTTTTCATCACCTTCACCACGAACATCAGGGTTCTTATAGTGAGTAGTGTCAAGTATTTCTGTAAGGTGTCCAAGACTATCCTTCTTGGCAGCTTTTCCTAATGAATCGCCAAGTACTTTCTTGTAAACATTACCGCGGTATGGATTAAAGTCCTGGACGTCTTCAAATGACATCGGGCGATATACATCTTCTACCCATTCACTGACATTACCGGCCATATCAAACAGGCCAAAATCATTTGGAGGAAAGCTTTTTACTTTTGTAGTCACATCTCCACCATCATTCAGGTAACCTGCAACACCCATATTATCTCCTCTGCCTCTTTTGAAATTCGCAAGCATTAAGCCCATAGTCTTTCCTTTTGAACTCCGGGTAGTTAGACCATTCCAGGGGTATATTTTCTTTTCAGCAATGTTTTCATAATCTTCGTTTCCCTTTAAAGATAGTGCAGCATATTCCCATTCTGCTTCAGTTGGTAAACGGTAAGCAGGTAATAAAATTCCATCCTGCATTCTTACACCACGGGTTTTGCCTTTATTGGCAGGGTCAAGATCTTTCAAATTTTTCTTCACAAGACCTTCGTACTGACCCGCGTAATACGAATCAGTATTGAAGCTGTTAGCACCAGATTCAGTTGGATTAGGCTTCTGTATTCCTTTTTCAACAAGTATTTCTTCATTTACCCTGTCTGTTCTCCAGACACAAAAATCCTGTACCTGTTTCCAGCTGACACCAACTACAGGATAATCCTGAAAAGAGGGATGTCTAAGGTAATATTTAACATATGGCTCATTATAGGCCAACGCTTTTCTCCAGCTCAATGTGTCAGGAAGGGCATTATGATAAACCTGTGGATATTGTTTATAAACACGCTGAATCCAATAAAGGTATTCAAGCCAGTTAATATTAGTGACTTCTGTCTGATCCATATAGAAAGAAGCAACAGTTACTCTGCGTTCAAAATTATCATTGTCATAACCAAGATCCTGCTCAATCTGGCCCATTACAAAGGTTCCACCCTCAATAAGCACCAAATTTGGACCTGTTGCCTGCTTTACATTATTGTACCGCTGGAAACCGCCGTTTTTCGGGTCATTATAAGACCAACCAGTTGCAGATGAGCGCTGGCCACCGCCTCCACCTTTCTTACTGCATGAACTCGCGAGTAATAAGGCTGGAATAGCTAGTAAAAGCGTAAAATTGGTTCTATTCATTACTATTTTCCTAAAATGAAGTTTCTTCAAAACAACGTATTTTAATGATAATTATTTTAAGCATATAGCTTAAGATTCTTTAGCTACTTTACAGAATTTCTAAGATTCTTCTGATTGTTTCGTCCTTTATTCGGATTAAGACGTTATAAAGTTACATTTTAATAAAGCATTCTAATTATGAGCATTCGAGTAGGTTTTGGTTTTGACGTTCATCAACTTAAAATTGGGCACCCTTTTTATCTTGGCGGGGTATTGTTGGACCATAGCAGTGGGGCTTTCGGTCATTCAGATGCAGATGTACTGATTCATGCCATCTGTGATGCAATGCTGGGTGCCGCAAACTTACGCGATATTGGTTATCATTTCTCAGACAAGGATGAGCAGTTCAGGGGCATTTCAAGTTTGCTTTTACTTGAAAGGGTGCGTGTATTAATTCAGGAAAAAGGTTGGAAAGTGGCAAATATGGACACTTCTATTTGCCTCGAAGCCCCTAAAATACAGGCCCATGTGCCTCGAATGCAGATTTTAATTGCCAAGGCTGCTGGTGTTGACCCTGAAGCTGTTTCGATTAAGGCAACAACAAATGAGCAGATGGGCTTTATTGGCAGGCAGGAAGGACTCACAGCCTATGCAGTGGTTTTACTCGAAAAATAAATTTTAGATTTTTCGAATATTAAAGTTGAAGGAGGAAGTTTATATATATAGCCTCCTTCAGCTTAAAAAAATCAATTAAAGAAACCTTTCCGATTGAACCAATTTTATTGAAGAGTCTATAAAACGCATTCTGCGATTAATGCGACTTTTCTATGCGCAGGCCTGCATCAACAACATCACGCAGGGGTTGCTCCCGCATATTCTGTTCAAGTTGAAAGTTATAAATTCCAGCTTTTTCAAATTTAATATTATTCGCAAATGGAATCGTATATGTAATAATAGTTCCTGACCCTTTCCCAAGCCAACTGCCATCGGGGCTTGCCAGTTTAAATTCTAGTCTGCGGGTTTGTATAGCCTTGGTCTTGGGGCTGTAAATATGTAGCAGCACAAACATATTAGAATACTTGTAATTATTAGTAATTCTGACATTGTAAAACAGGTTGTAATTGCTTTTCAAATCTTTAATTTCTAAATAATTATCCTTCTTATCATTAAAATTCCAGTTATTGTCAGCGATAGATTTGCTTCGGTCGTAAATTGATGACTCTTTGCAAGAAAACAGTAGAATTCCTGCAATAAAAAGAAGACAAAAGTTTTTCAAAAATTTAGGCGTGAATGACAATGCACTTAAGCTTTAGGTTTACTATTTTTCTGTCTGGTTATTCGCTTTTTCTTTTTCTGCCTGTCATCAAGTCGGGTTATACTGTCTTTACCAACGACGTTTTCATAATCCAAAACTCTTGGTGCAGGGCCTTTTGGCAAAATTTGTGCTTCTTGAAGATCCTCGGGTTTCTGACCTTTTTTATTAAGTTCTACAAGTTCAAGTACACGTGAAACAGGAAGTGGAATCCAATTTTCTTCTCCTGGATAGCTGAACCACATTAACCTTTTAAATATATCAGTCTTTTGCCAGCGGGCAACACCTTTTAAAGTATCAATATGCGATACATGATCAGGAATATCTTTAAGAGCATCAAGGTATGTATCGAGTTCAAAATTTAAACAACATTTAAGCTTGCCACACTGACCTGCCAGCTTAAGGGTATTGAGCGAAAGATTCTGATATCTTGCAGCTGAAGTAGAAACAGATTTAAAGTCTGTAAGCCATGTCGAACAGCAGAGTTCACGACCACAGGAACCAATTCCTCCCAGGCGGCTTGCTTCCTGACGCATACCTATCTGGCGCATTTCAATGCGTATTCTAAACTCCTCAGCAAGTTTTTTAATCAGTTCGCGAAAATCGACTCGTTCATCGGCAGTATAATAAAAAGTAGCTTTTGATTTATCAGCCTGATATTCAACATCACTAAGCTTCATTAATAGCTTTAGTTCAAGAGCCATCTTCCTTGCTTTATGCATGGCTTCATGTTCAGCAGTTTTTGCAGCCTTCCACTTTTCAATATCTATTAAATTAGCCTTGCGATAGATTTTTTTCAGGTTCTCAAGATCTGTAATACCCTTTTTCTTAAGCTGTATTCTGACCAATTCACCTGTTAACGAAATATGACCGAGATCAAATCCACTAGAACCCGTTTCAACTACCACAGGGTCACCCTGTTCTAGGTAAAAGTTTTCTGAGTTGACAAAAAATTCTTTTCTTGAACCTTTAAATCTGATTTCTACGATTTTAAAAGAAGCTGACTGACCCGGATTTTGCATATCGGAAAGCCAGTCGTATGTATCAAGTTTGCTGCATCCACCGTCTGTAAGGCAACTTCCATTGCTTTTACATCCAGCCGGGGCGCATCCACCTGTTGAACAAGTTGCACAACCCATTATTTAATCTATATATAGTGAACGGGGGGCCTTCCCTACCGAACAGCCGCATTATTTCTGTACCCTGAATTATTTGCTTAAAAGCCTATGCAATCGTAAAGATACATCTAAAAATAGAATTTTAGGATTTGCATTCCGCTCGATATGATAAATTGATTTATCGATCTCTGCAACTATTTTAGGTGCATTTTCAACGCTAATATACTGAAACCAACCGGTTGCTACCGGGTCAGGTTTCATTCTTAAGAGGCTGGGTACTCCTAGGGACAAAAGCAAAGCTTCACGAATCATTTTAAGGCCAAAATGCATAAAACTCTTCTGTGTCTCACGGCCAGCACCAGACTTCCCTGAACGTGAAAACTGCTCAACCCATTCGACGATTCTTACAGGTTTACCTTCACGGCAGATTTGCATCCAGTTGCTGAATAAAGGGGTAAAATCATCCTTGATATGAGTTAAAAGCCGCATAGCCAAGCCAATATTACCTTCCGATAAAAAGGCTAATGAACTTGCAACTGCTTGATCAACCTTGGTTTTTTGCTGCAGATATTCCCTGACTTCTATGTCTGAAAAAACCGGTATCTGGGTCAGCTGGGTTCGGGAAAGGATAGTTGGCAGAATTAATTCTTTATTTTCGGCAACAAAGATTAACTGTGTACGGGCAGAGGGTTCCTCAATCAGTTTCAGCAAGCTATTACCTTCTTTGCCCAGATATTCAGGGAGCCACATGATCAATATCTGAAATTCCGATTCAAAAGGCTTCATGCTCAGACGGGCATGCACCTGATGGCATTCATTAATATTAATGTTCAATTGTTTATTCGCAAGAGCAAGTTCTGACTGCCATGCATCAAGGGTTAAGAATGGACTGTCCAATAATAATCTGCGCCACTCTTTAATGAACAAATTCGAATGATCATCTTTTTTACCTGCAAAGGGAAAACTAAAATGAAGATCGGGATGAATAAATTTCTGATTCTTCAAACAGGCATTACAGGTACCACATGAATCGGTCTTGCCTCTTTGTTGGCACTGAATATATTGGGCGTAGGCAAGGGCAAGCGGCATTGCGGCTGAACCCTCAGCCCCAAGAAAAAGCCGTGCATGGGCCATTTTACCCTTAACGATATTTGCTATAAACGTTGATTTAAGCGACTCGTGTCCCGGAATATCCTTAAAAAGCATAATGTAAAAATAAGACAATGGTTTAATTTCCTTTCTTTTGTTATAAAATGAATATTTCATGGCAAGATTAATGGCCTTTGATTATGGCGCTAAGCGTCTTGGGATCGCTGTAACTGATACATTACAACTTATTGCAACAGGCTTAACAACAATACACCCAAAAGACATCAAACTTTTTCTGACTGAATACCTGAAAACTGAAGAGATTAGTTGCTTTATTGTAGGTGAGCCCCGGCAGCTTGATAACACTCTGTCAGAAACCGCGGGTCAAGCAGAAGCTTTTAGCCGTCAACTAATTAAATTATATCCTACAATAGCCGTAAAAAGAGTTAATGAAAGAAATACGAGTAAAATGGCTATGAGAGCACTGATCGACTCAGGGGTTAAAAAGAGTGACAGAAGAAATAAGGGTATACTGGATACTGTCAGCGCTACACTCATTTTACAGGCATATATGGAGAGTTTATAGGCCACAAGGGTATTTAACCCGTAGAATATGAGTGAAATTTTAGATATTTGCAGTAAATTTTTTCTTTTAATGATTCTACCAATAGTTGCGTACGGTGATCCGGTTTTAAAAAAAGTTGCTCAGAATATTGAACCTTAATATCCAGGACTTAAAGAACTGATCAGCAATATGTATGATACGATGTATCATGCAAAAGGGGTTGGCCTTGCTGCTCCACAGGTCGGTGTTTCTATCAGACTTTTTGTAATAGACGGTGCCCCATATGAAGAAGATACTGTCGAGCTCAGTGGGTTTAAAAAGGTTTTTATCAACGCCCGTCGCCTGCATGAAGAGGGAGAAGAATGGCTTTTCAATGAAGGCTGTCTTAGTATTCCTGATATCAGAGAAGAAATAAGCCGGAAAGAAACGATTCTGTTAATCTATCTGGACGAGGATTTTATAGAACATACTGAAATATTCAGTGGTATTGCAGCCCGCATCATCATGCATGAATATGATCATATAGACGGCAAATTATTTACTGATTACCTTAGCCCGTTGAAAAAGAGAATGTTAAAAAACAGACTAGAATCTATCACCAAGGGGGCAATTAAAGTTGATTATAAGATGAAATTTCCACATAACAAGAAAACAAGGAAGAATTAAACTGCCGTTTTCAAAATCGGTTAACCCTTTAGCAGACCAGAACTTTCCTGAATAGCACCTTCCTGACCTGCAATTACCTGACCGGGATTACCCTGGTCAGGACTAACAGCAACAATTCCTTTTATTTCAGGCACTTCTTTTCTGACTGTTTCTTCAACACCTGCTTTTAAAGTCATCATACTCATAGGGCAAGATCCGCAAGAACCAAGAAGTTGCAATTTCAATATAAAATCACTGGTGATTTCGATAACCTCGACATCACCCCCATCGGTCCTGAGATACGGGCGTATTTGATCTAATGCTTTTTCTACCCGTGCTCTTAAATCGCTTGACTCGACTATTACTGACATATGAACAAATTTACAAATAAAGCGCCATTTTATGCCTGTGCTTTTTCAGTTGGTGAAACTGCGTTTTTAATAGCAATTTGCTGGGCAACCTTTTCAGCAAGTCTTAAAAAGATTTCAGCTCCAGGATGGTTATCTGATAAAACGATGGGCGCACCCTGGTCCCCAGATTCAGTAATACCAGCAAAAAGTGGAATTTCTTCAAGTAATGGAATTTCAAATTGCTGGGCCAGAAGCTTACCTCCACTTTTTCCGAAAATATAATATTTATTATCGGGTAATTCATCTGGCGTGAAATAAGCCATATTTTCAACAATCCCCAGAATGGGTATATGAATAGAATCCATCAAAAACATACCAATTCCTTTAGCGGTGTCAGCAAGTGAAACTTTCTGAGGTGTGGTCACAATTACGGCCCCAGTGATAGGGAAGGTTTGGGCAACAGTAATATGTATGTCGCCTGTACCTGGTGGCAGATCTACAATCAGATAATCTAGCTGCCCCCAATCGGCATCATTAAATAATTGCTTGACTGCAGTTGAAACCATCGGTCCACGCCAGGGAATTGGTTGTCCCGGGCTAGAGAAGAACCCGATTGATAAAAGCTTGATCCCGTATTTTTCAATTGGTAAAATTTTACTTTTTCCATCTACCATTGTTCCCTTGGGCTTGGCACCTTCTAGTTCAAACATGATAGGAATAGACGGGCCGTAGATGTCTGCATCGATCAAACCTACAGCAGCTCCTTTTTTTGAAAGTGCCAGTGCAAGATTTGCGGCAACTGTTGATTTACCAACTCCACCTTTACCAGATGAAACAAGCACAATATTTTTGATATTTGGAAACATATCAGTTTTATTGGCAGATGTCACACGCGATGTCATACCAACTTCAACTGTGACCCCTGGGTCAATATAATCGTGAATGGCTTTTCGACAGGCATCTTCAATTACTTTTTTAAGCGGACAAGCAGGCGTTGTCAGGATAATTGTAAAAGAAATTGTAGTTTCAGTACAGCTAATATTTTCAACCATATTTAAGCTGACCAGGTCTTTTTTAAGGTCCGGCTCTTCTACATGGCTTAATGCGGCCAGTACTTGTTCTTTTGTAAAATTCATTCTAACAATTTTATTGCAAAATTAGGCAAAGAATTAACATATCTATGTCATAACTATTTCCTTTAATTTGTGCAGACTCCCTCAATTGTCATTTAAATATGAAAAGAATACACTGGATAGCAATCGCTACCGGCTTCGGGCTACTGATCGCGGCACTTTTTATCTTTGCCTTTGTGAAGCGTGAAGATATTTTGCAGAAAGTCATTGCCCGCACCATAATAAGTCAGCGAAAAAACAATCACCTTATATTATCTGTCGGCAGTAGCAAGTTCATTGGACTCAGCACCGTTCTACTAGACCGTATTGTTGTTATTCCAGAAAATAGAGATAGCCTGATGTTAGTAAGCTCTATACGGGTGAGTGTTCGTTTATGGCCCCTGGTTACCGGTAAAATAAAGCTGGCCAGCTTATCTGTAAACCAGGGGTGGGTACACCTGGTTAAGCATAAAGGGTTGCGTAATTATGACTTCCTGTTTAAAAAGAGCGATTCTACCCTACCGCGCAAGAAAGCTGACTACGGTGAGCTGGCAAACAGACTGCTTGAAAGTGCTTTCAACAAGATTCCCGATGAAATGAATATTACTAATTTCATGGTTAAGAAGATAGATGACCAGCAGGTATTTGCCCTGCTTACTAAAGATGCAGTAATCAAAAATGGCCATCTGAAAGCTGTATTTCATTGGGCTGAATCCAGTATAGACTGGTATCTGCAAGGAAAAGTTGACGCTGCTGCACAGCAAGTAAACTTAAAGTTTTTTGCTGCCAGCAAACCTGTAAGTATTCCTTATCTCCAAAGCCATTATAATCTGGGTCTTTCAGTCGATACCATGTATATGTCTGTTAATGGCTTTAATTATACAGGTGACGCATTAACCATCAATGGCATGATGGGAGTCAATAACCTGGTTATAAATCAAGCTAAGGTTGCCACTGAAAATATCATTTTCCCAAATGCGGCAATTGATGCAAAACTGGTAATAGGAAAAAATTTTATACGTCTTGATAGTGCTTCAACAATACACCTGCGTGAGCTTAAGGCACACCCTTATATTAAATATACTACAGGAGCAGAGAAGTCATATGCCCTGATGTTTAAAACTGAAAATACAGCAGCACAAAAATTCTTTGATTCTTTTCCATCAGGAATATTTACAACCCTGACAGGGATCAAAGTTGCGGGTACTGTTTCTTACCGTCTTGACTTTGCCTTAAATGAAAATCATCCTGATGATCTGGTCTTTGATGCAGGCTTTCAAAAACAAGGATTTAAGGTGTTGAAGTTTGGTGCTGAAAATCTCCAGAAGATCAATGGGTCATTTGTATACACTCCTTATGAATATGGCAAACCTATGCGTTCACGTCTGATTGGACCGGGAAACTCAAATTATGCAGGAACAAGTGAAATCTCACCCTATCTGAGAGCTACAGTTGTTGCCTCAGAAGATCCTAATTTTTACACCCACCATGGCATTGATGAATATGCTTTTAGAAAAGTTATCGCAATAGATTATAAAGCAAAGTCGTTTAAGCGTGGAGCAAGCACTATAACAATGCAACTTGTAAAGAATGTTTTCCTGAGCAGGGAAAAAACAATTTCACGTAAAGCTGAAGAAATGCTTATCGCCTGGATGCTTGAAAATTCTGGTTTAACTACCAAGCAGCGTATTCTTGAAGTATATCTTAATCTTATTGAATGGGCCCCCAATGTATATGGTGTAGGAGAAGCCTCACGCTTTTATTTTGGCAAGGCACCTTCAGGGCTGACACTTGGAGAAAGTATTTTCTTAACAAGTATTATTCCCAAGCCGAAAGCTTATCAATATTCATTTAATCCGGATGGATCATTGAAAAATTATATCAAGAAATACTACCGGTTTATCAGCAATTCTCTTCTGTCAAAAGGAAAAATTCTGGCCTCGGATACCAGTTCTATGTTTCAAATCAGCCTGACCGGCCCAGCTGCAAAGTACGTAATCAAAACCCCGCCAACAGAAGCTGATACAGCCTCAGCGACTGATTCGAGTAAGGGGAATTTCTTTGACCGCCTCATTAACTCATTCAAAAGCAGGGATGATACTGAGCCTGCTAGAGCAGTTAAGAATACGAAGGCTCAGAGCCCTGTCATCGATAGTGCCAGACTTCAACGCCAGGAAAAACGTGCACAAAGAAGAAAAAGAAATAAGGGGAAATTTTTGGGGATTTTTTAAGATAAATACCGCTCATCTATTTTTAAGCCGGTAATCAGTTTACAATTAATTAAAACTTTTTGAGCGGATGATTATTTTAGTGTTATAACACCTAAGTTTGCATTGTGGTCAACATTTTATCTGCTAAAGAATACTTATTTCAGTTTTTTGCTATTCCGTTTATTGCAGTTTTAATAATTGCCGAGATTGCCATAAGTCATTTTGAAGGTTTAAAGTATTATTCTTTTAAAGAAACAGCAAGCAGTGTATTTCTGGGACTTTGCAATTTTTCTGTAGATCTTACCATCCGTTTTTTCTGCTTTTTAGTGCTGGGTTTTTTCTACAAGTATCATTTTTTCATCATTAAGCCTGCAATCGTTTATTGGGTCATACTTTTTCTGGCCCTGGATCTTGCTTTTTACTGGCAGCATAGAATAGACCATATTTCACGTTTCTTTTGGGCGGTACATGTCACGCACCATTCATCAACTGATTTTAATTTGACAACTGGTTTTAGGTCTTCAGTATTTCAGCCCTTATACAGGTATTTCTATTTTGTACCACTAACCTTTATCGGCTTTAATGCAATTGATATTATGTTCATGTATGCTGCATGTCAGGTATACGGTGATTTAATTCATACACAGTACATTAAAAAACTTGGGTTCCTTGAATACTTCATGACCACTCCTTCACATCATCGGGTTCATCATTCTTCAAATACCCGATACCTTGATAAAAACATGGGTATGGTACTTATTATCTGGGATAAGCTCTTCAATACTTTTGAGCCAGAACTTGAAACTGAAGTAACTCATTATGGGCTGACTCATAATCCTGAAAATGCCTATAATCCTGGCAATATGGTTTTTCATGAATTTAAAAATATTATCAGCGATCTGAAGAAACCCCTGCCGTTTTTCACCCGGTTCAAATATATTTTTATGGCCCCTGGCTGGAGTCATGATGGTTCAAGTAAAACATCAAAACAGTTGCAGACTGAACTGTCTCAAAAAGAACAGGCAGAGTTAGTGCAGAAATAGCACCCGGTCCAGGCAGAACCCGAATTCAGCCAAGGCAGAAAACAAGTTCGGTCAAGACAGACATCCAGGCATGACAGGAAGAAATTACATTACACTAATTATATTCTTCTTCCTTTCAGCTACCGCACCAATTTACCCTGTCAAGACTTCGATACTGAATCGCTTCACCAATATGATTTACCTGTATAGTTGAACTTCCTTCAAGATCAGCTATTGTTCTGGCTACCTTCAAGATTCTGTTATATGCCCTGGCAGACAGGCTTAGTTTTTCCATTGCTGCCTCCAGCATATAGAAAGAAGATGTATCAAGTATACAATGCTTTTTAATCATGGCAGCATCCAATGCCGCATTAATAAAGTTATCAGCTCTTCCCTGCCTTAATTGTTGAATCTCTCTTGCCCTGTTTACACGGATTCTGATTTTTTCACTACTCTCTGGTTTCTCTGTAGAATTTAGTTCATGAAAAGACACCGGGCTTACCTGTATATGTAAATCTATACGATCAAGCAACGGTCCTGAAATTTTACTCATATAACGTTTTACAGCACTTAAGCTGCAGCTACATTCTCTGTTTGGATGCGTACTGTAACCACATGGACATGGATTCATTGAAGCAACCAGCATAAAACTTGCAGGAAAAGTTACTGTATACCTTGCCCTGGAAATGGTAATAAGGCGTTCTTCAATAGGTTGTCTTAAAACTTCTAAAGCTGATCTTTTAAATTCCGGAAGTTCATCAAGAAAAAGAATTCCATGATGCGCAAGAGATATTTCACCTGGTCGCTGTTCAGCTCCCCCGCCTGCAAGGGCAATATCAGAAATCGTATGATGAGGTGATCTGAATGGGCGGGTATTAATCAACCCTCCTGTATTTTTAAGCATTCCAGCCACAGAATGAATTCGTGTAGTATCAAGCGATTCTTCAGGTGTCAGTTCAGGTAGAATACCAGGTAACCTGCAGGCAAGCATAGTTTTTCCTGAACCAGGTGGTCCTATTAACAGGATATTATGCCCCCCGGCAGCAGCAACTTCCATTGCCCGCTTTACATCTTGCTGACCCTTGACATCTGCAAAATCTGCAGCAGCTTGCTTATTGCTGTCTGCTATGGGAGAGACAGTTTTAATTTGTGCCACTGGCAATCTCCCCTCATTAAAGAATTTAAGTAAATCGCTTATTGATTTCAGGCCTATCACTGAAATCCCGTCTACCATCGATGCCTCAACAACATTACCGGCAGGAATAATAATACCTTTCAGGCCTTCTTGACGGGCTGAAATGGTAAGGGGCAGTATTCCTTTTATTGGTTGAAGGTGGCCGTCAAGAGATAATTCTCCCATTATCATATACTTATTGAGCATACTGGCATCAAGCTGGTCACTGCCAGCGAGAATGCCTGCAGCTATGGGCAAATCATACGCTGAGCCTTCCTTTTTAAGATCTGCAGGTGCCAGATTTACGACGATTTTTTGTCTTGGCATTCTTAACCCATTATTTTTCAAGGCAGCCTCGATGCGCTGAAAGCTCTCCCGAATTACCGTATCTGGCAATCCAACAATATAATATTTCACTCCCGTACAAACATTTACCTCAACAGTAACCCTCACGGCATGAATACCCTGAACAGAACCACCAATAACTTTAACAAGCATAAATAAATATAAATACTATTATTTGTATTTATATTTATTTGCCGTTATTTAATCATGATATACAGTCGTTCGCTGGTATAAAATTAAGAAAGCCAGGGTAAAGGAGTGAACTCCCATATTAGCTTAGCTCTCTTAATTTTCAAACACTGATAGATTGCCTTTCTATAAAGACAATATTTCTACCATCCTGATCAGATCTGGATTAATTTCTTCAATATGCTTCACTGCATGTTCGAACGGTGTGTAGACAATTTCTTTATCAACCATACCGACCATCACTCCTTTTTTGCCTTCAATCAGGGCTTCAACAGCCATAAAACCAAGTCTGCTGGCCAAGACCCTGTCCATACAGCTAGGACTGCCACCTCGCTGTATATGGCCAAGAACTGTTACTTTAGTATCATAATGCGGGTATCTTTCTTTTACCTTCTTGGCAATACCGAATGCTCCTCCAGCTTCATCACCTTCGGCTACAATAATAATCTTAGAAGCTTTTTCCCGGTGCTGTCCTTCTAAACGTGTATAAAGATGGTCAAGATTACTTTTTGTTTCAGGTATAATGATAGCCTCGGCACCAGCTCCGATACCGCTTCTTAATGCGATCAGGCCTGAATCACGCCCCATTACTTCAACCAGAAACAGGCGATCATGTGACTCGGCTGTATCTCTGATTTTGTCAACAGCTGAGATTACTGTATTTAATGCCGTATCATATCCTATAGTAAAATCAGTGCCAAATAAATCATTGTCAATCGTACCCGGAGTACCTACGAGCGGAATATCAAAAGTTTTAGAAAACTCAATTGCACCTCTGAAAGTACCATCACCACCGATGGCAACAAGGGCATCAATCTTATGAGCCTGCAGCTGATCATAGGCCTTCTGACGACCTTCAGGGGTCATAAACTCTTTACTTCGGGCTGTTTTTAAAAATGTACCTCCACGTTGGATTATATTAGCAACAGAACTTGCTTCAAGCTTTACAATCTCACCATTGATCATGCCTGCATAACCACGGTAAATTCCAAAGACTTCAAGTTCATTATAAATTGCCGTACGAACAACAGCGCGTATACAGGCGTTCATTCCGGGTGAATCGCCTCCTGATGTAAATACACCTAATCTTTTAATTTTACTCATTTGTATTTTTGCTTGTACGCCTGAAGACCCTTATCTAAAAAAGCGATGTAATTATCAACATCAGCATCGTACTGTGAAGGTTTGACCAGCGCATTTCCATCCTTATCTGCCACGACATAAAAAGGCTGGGAATTTGTATTAAACCTGGTCGCCTGTAAATCACTATTTAAATTTCCAACTGAAACGACCCGATTACCAAAAACTTTTGATGTGTATTGTTCTGATACGGGAAGTTCTTTCTTTTCATCTACGTATAGAGAGACCAAGATAAAATTATTATTTAATCGTTGACGAACACGGGGATCAGACCAGATAGTTTGTTCCATCTTTCTACAGTTCACACAAGAATGTCCTGTAAAATCGATAAAAAGCGGCTTATTAACTTTTCGGGCATACATCTGTGCTTCTTTATAATCATAAAAGCCTTCTAGGCCATCAGGCTCCTGAAAAAGCGTTGCATATTTACGGTTTGCCGGTAGTCTGGCTACTTCTTCTGCTGGAGCTGATCCTGATCTGAGAATAAATTCCTGACTTGACAATGGGGGGGCAAGGCCACTGATAGCTGTTAACGGGGCTCCCCAAAGACCAGGTACAAGGTATAATGCAAAAGCAAAACTAAACAAGGAGAAAAACAGGCGTGGTACACTTACATGTGTTAATGCTGTATCATGAGAAAGTTTGATTTTCCCAAGAAGATACATACCCAGAAAGGCAAAAATTACAATCCATAAGACCAGAAAAACCTCACGGCTCAACAGGCCAGTATGATAAACCAGATCGAATGAAGAAAGAAACTTCAATGACAAGGCAAGTTCTAAAAAGCCTAAAACTACTTTAACAGAATTTAGCCAGCTACCCGATTTAGGAAGGCTTTTCAACGCCGAAGGAAATATCGCCGCCAGGGTAAATGGTAAGGCGAGGGCAAGTGAAAAACCAGCCATCCCTGTTACCAATGCGTAGTATTGCTTTGACCGAACAGCTTCTACCAGTAATGTTCCGATGATGCCAGCTGTACAGGAAAAAGAAACAAGAGAGAGTGTAAAGGCCATGAAAAATATGCCTAGGAAACTTCTTGCACCTGAAATAGAATCAGCCTTATTGACAAGGGAAGAAGGGAGATTAATTTCAAATACCCCGAAGAAAGAAATTGCAAAAATGAGTAATAAGAAAAAAACACTCAGATTGAACCAGCCACTTGAGGCAAGACCATTTAAGGCTTGAGGTCCTAAAAAAGCGGTTATCAGACCACCAAAAATAACATAAATAAGAATGATGGAGAATCCATATAAGAGAGCCTGCCCAATTGCCCCATTTCTGCTCCCATCTTTTTTTGAAAAGAAACTAATTGTAAGCGGTAACATTGGGTAAATGCAGGGCATTAGGAAAGCGGCAAACCCTCCAAGGAAACCTTCAAAAAAAACGGATAAAAGTGATTTCATTTTTTAAATACAAACCTACGATTTTCGATTTAGTTAGTTGCAGGAGGTCCAGTATGAACAAATTTTATTTCTTTCAGCCAAAAAAGCCTGATTTTACCCTGAAAATCAAGCTCAAGCTCACCTGTTTCCAGAATACCTCTAATTATACCCGCAACCTGCATACCGTCTATTTCATAGGTACAAATCTCGTTGTAACCAAGCAGATTCTTGAGATAATCAGTATCGATTAAGCCATATTCAGCTCTTTTCAATTGCAAATAGCGCTTGCCAAAATGAAACAATAAAAGATTTAACACTTCGATAAGATCATAATTTATACCAGTAAGTTGCCTTACAGAAACGGCAGAACCAGCAGCATCAGGAAATTCTGTCTGGTTTAAGTTAATTCCGATACCAATAATAGCATGCTTTAAAGTATTCCCCTGTATTATATTTTCAATTAAAATGCCGCCAAGTTTTCCTTCAGGACAAATGATATCATTTGGCCATTTGATCTTTACCTCCAGATTCATTTCGGCAAATAGATCGAATACGCTCAGGGCAACAACTTTATTAAGTTTGAATTGTTGATCAGGAGATAAGTGAAAAGGATGAACGATTATTGAGAATGTGAGATTTTTACCGGTTTCGCTAAGCCAACTAGACGACATCTGACCTCTGCCTGCTGATTGGTGCTCTGCCAAAATTACAGTACCATCTGCTACTGGCCTGGAATTTGACACTAAAAGTTTTGCATATCGGTTTGTAGAATCTACCGATACGAGGGTAATCAAATTTTGGTCAGGGAAAAATAAGGAATTCTTAGTAAATTGCAAGCTTTATATACTTTAAATTAACATCTGTTGAATGACCAAAGATATTAAAGAGAAAACAAAATCAATTTCAGATGTTATCATTAATGGGATTCAGGAAAAAAAAGGTCACGATATCGTTCGTTTAGATCTAAGAAACCTGAAAAGCTCTGTTTCTGATTATTTTATTATTTGCCATGCTGAATCTGCAACCCAGGTAAAGGCAATCGCTGATTCTGTTGAACATGAAATGACCCTTCATTTTAATGAAGACCCATGGTGTAAAGAAGGTTTTTCAACAGCAGAATGGATAGTGCTTGATTACTTTGATGTAGTGGTGCATATCTTTAAAAAAGATAAGAGAACTTTTTATGGGGTAGAGGAATTGTGGGGTGATGCTGAAATAATGAATTATCAAAGTGCATGATAATATCTTTTCCCTGTACTGCATATTTCTGGCAGCTCTCATAGAAACTTTTACTATTTAAAATTTTTTGTCGCTGAATGCGACTCTAACGCATATACTATTCTTTATTAAAATAATTGAATGGAAGAGAATAAGAAAAAGATGGAAGACAGTAAAATACCAAGGCTTCGTCCGTTGAAAAAGCCTGCATTAAACAGCACACCCAAGTTTAACTGGATGTGGATTTATGGAGTTGTACTTGTAGGGCTTTTACTACTTTATAATTTCTGGCATGTGAGCAATCCTACAACTATATCATTTCAGAAATTCGATACTGAATTACTGAAGCAGGGTAGTGTAGAAAAACTAGAAGCTTACAAAGCCGATGGTGATTTATGGTATGTAGAGGTGTTTATCAAACAGGGTAAGAAAAATGATCCTAAGGTAAAAAGTCTGCTAGAAGGAAATCAGTTTATCGGCAATGGTCCGGTTCCTTACTTTAGATTTACAGAAGCTTCGGCAGAAAATCTTAAAAAAGAATTGGAGGATGCCCAGAAAGATATCCCCGCAGATCAGAGACTGGGAGTAAACTACATTGCCAAGCAGAATAACCTGATTGAATACCTCTCACCCTTTTTAATCCCGATTGGATTATTGATATTCTTTTGGTTTTTTGTGATCAGAAGATTATCAGGAGGTGCTGGTGGTGGACCAGGAGGTCAGATCTTCAATATTGGCAAGTCAAAAGCTACTTTATTTGATAAGGAGTCACAGGTAAATATCACTTTTAACGATGTTGCGGGGCTTGAAGAGGCCAAGCAGGAAGTGATGGAAATAGTTGACTTTCTTAAAAACCCAAAGAAATATACAAATCTGGGCGGTAAAATTCCAAAAGGAGCTTTGCTTGTTGGAGCCCCGGGAACAGGGAAAACACTGCTGGCAAAAGCAGTTGCAGGAGAAGCACAAGTGCCTTTCTTTTCTCTTTCTGGTTCTGACTTTGTTGAAATGTTTGTCGGTGTTGGTGCTTCACGGGTTCGTGACTTATTTCGCCAGGCAAGAGACAAAGCACCTTGTATTATATTCATCGATGAAATTGATGCCATTGGAAGAGCCAGAGGTAAAAATCAAATCATGGGTGGTAATGATGAGCGTGAAAATACACTTAACCAGCTGCTCGTTGAGATGGATGGCTTCGGTACTGATTCAGGAGTAATCATTCTTGCAGCAACTAACAGACCCGATGTACTTGACTCTGCACTTCTACGTCCAGGAAGGTTTGACAGACAGATAGGTATTGACAAACCAGATTTAAATGGACGTGAACAGATTTTCAAAGTTCACTTGAAACCATTAAAACTTTCTGAGGGTGTTGATCCAAGAAAACTTTCTGCACAGACCCCAGGTTTTGCTGGTGCCGAAATTGCTAACGTTTGTAATGAAGCCGCATTGATTGCTGCCCGTCAGGATAAAACAGCAGTTGATATGCAGGATTTTCAGGATGCTATCGACCGTGTCATTGGTGGTCTTGAGAAGAAAAATAAAATCATCTCACCTGAAGAGAAAAAAATTGTTGCTTACCATGAAGCAGGTCATGCTATAACAGGCTGGTTTCTTGAGCATGCTGACCCATTGGTTAAGGTTTCAATCGTTCCACGTGGCGTTGCTGCTTTAGGTTATGCACAGTACTTGCCGAAAGAGCAGTTCCTATATACAACCGAACAGTTAACCGATGGTATGTGTATGACTATGGGTGGCCGGGCAGCTGAAGATTTGATTTTTGGTAAAATCTCAACTGGGGCACAAAATGATCTTGAGCGTATCACCAAACTTGCTTATGCCATGGTTACCATTTATGGTATGAATGATAAGGTAGGTAACCTGTCATTTAATGACACTGGAAATGAATATACGTTTGGCAAACCTTATTCAGACAGTACTGCTAACCTGATTGATCAGGAAGTACGTCTGCTTGTTGATTCGGCTTATCAGCGTACCAGAAACCTGCTTGTGTCTAAACGTGAAGGACTTGAGACGATTGCTTTAAAACTTCTTGAAAAAGAGATTTTATTTCAGTCTGACCTTGAAGAGATTCTTGGAAAAAGACCATTTGATAACCGCACCACCTATGATGAGTATGTGAATGGTAAATCAGGTAATACAAGTTCACCTGAACAGACAGATTTGCCAATGAGTCTTGAAAACACCTGAAAAATTAATATATGGCAGGTCAGGTAACAGCAAAAGAGCGAATGCTGAAGTCAATTCGCAAAGCGTTAATAGAGAAAAGAGAAAATCCTTATCCAGAGCTTGACCCTACTCCATTATATAAAGATTGCCTTCGGGAAAATGAAATAATGTTTGCAGAAGAACTGACCAATGTGAATGGCCAGTTCTTTTACTGCCAGGACAAATTGAGTCTGATCGAAGGTTTGGTAGACTTGATTGAAAAGGCTGGATGGCAGCATATTGCAGTAAATGAACAGCCCCTTATCAGTTTACTTGACGAATTTGAATTCCCCTACCTGACTGGCGCCCATGCTCTTAAAACAGCAGATGTCGGAATAACGCTTTGTGAATCACTGGTGGCCCGTAACGGGAGTATTTTAATCTCTACAGGCATGCAAAGTGGTAGAAGACTCATGATATTTCCGTCTGTACATATTGTAATCGCCAATGCTTCACAACTTGTTTCTGATATTAAAGACGGTCTGGCCGCGATAAAATTAAAGTACCTTTCAAAACTCCCCTCTTCTATTACCCTCATTACTGGACCAAGCAGAACTGCTGATATTGAAAAGACACTTGTTCTGGGTGCGCATGGGCCAAAAGAGCTCTATGTCTTCTATCTAGAAGGAGAAGAAATCTAATACTGCAGGTTTGATGTATAGATAAACGCAAGAATTGTCTATTTTTATATTCGTTTCAATCAAACATTATAAAATTACTACCTCAATTAAACTAATAGTAAGTGCGTTACGTAAGTGGAATAATAATTGATAATACTAACCTTGTCATACTAAATCAAGACTATGCTAACTAAATATACACTAAAAACAAAGATTTTACAGTTACTGTTCCTTTTTGGAATTGGCGTGATTTATACTTCCTGCACTAAAACCATAATTGCCCCAAACCCAGTAATTAAGCCGGTTCCGGTGCCCCCTACGGCAACTGCAGATTTAAGAGATACCCTGGCCAACCTTGCCAGCGTATTTTACCTCTGGAATAATAATATACCAGCAAATTTTGCTCCTCATACGTATTCAGCTACCGATAACCTTGACGGAGAACTTTCTGCATTGAAGGCATTTTCTCCTTTGAATTCAGTAACTGGAAATCATTATGACCATTTTAGTTTTATTTTGACTGAAGCAGATTACCAGAAAGAATTTGTTCAGGGTGTTTCAACCAGTTTCGGTGTTGGCTTTGCCTTCGATAGAAATGATACGTTAAGAGTTAATTATGCTGCACATGCATCAACTGCTTATGCACAGGGAGTAAGACGAGGTTGGAAAATTCTGGCTATTAATGGTATTAAGGTGGCTACAGATGCCAATACGCTTTCACAACTAAATACTGCATTAGGAGGATCATCAGCAAGTTTCAGTTTTCAGATTCCGGTAAGCAATACAAACCAGACTTTAAGTATCACAAAGCAGGATATACCTGATGACGAAGTCATCACCACAAAAGTATTTAAGGCTGGTTCTAAAACGGTTGGTTATATCGCTTACAATACCTTTTTAACCCAATTGAATAAAAGCGGAGTGCCTATTCACCCAGGCATGGACTCAAGCTTTGCCAATCTGGCAAAAGCAAATATTACTGATATTGTAATCGATTTACGGTATAATGGTGGTGGATATACCCTTGTATCTGAGCAGATGGATAATGCCCTGTTACCAGCATCGGCAGATCATCAGGTACTTTATACAGAACATTACAATGATACACTGAATAAATACTATAAGCTTGGTTATAAAAATGTTGATCATGATACAACTATCAATATTAACGAAGCTAATGTAGCCAACCCAGCAAAGTTAAATGTCAACAGTGTTGTATTTATTGTCAGTGATAATACCGCCTCAGCTGCAGAACTGGTAATAAATAGTATCACACCCTATTTTAATGGAAATGTTAAATTAATTGGCCTTGGTTTGGGAAGAGACAAGCAATATCAGAATACAGCAGGAAAACCCTTTGGCTACGCAGGGCAGTTTGGATTACCTGCTGCAAAGCCTATTCTTGAGGCATTTCTGATCAATTTTGAAACCAAAAACTCATTAGGTGTTGATAATTACGTCAGTGGCTTTGTGCCCGATGCACAGGTACATGATGGAGTTGAGTTTGATTTCGGAGATCCAAGAGAAGATGGATTGGCAAAAGCCCTGAGTTATGAGAGCACTAACTCGCTGGCTTATACCACCAGAAGCAATCAGCTGGCCATCGGTAGATTTGCTAACCCAAGTGGTGGAGCTGGTCTTGCTATGAATCCATTTATCAATAATCACCGTTTTCAGGGTATGATCAGCCGCTCAGGAACCGCTTCTGCAGCTAAAAAGAATTTTATTTATCAGAATACCATTCAAGGTAAAATAAGACCTATAAATACTATCATACACCATTAGATCTATTAAAAATCTTAGGTTTGAAGCCTGGCCTACAGCCAGGCTTTTTTTATGCCTACTAGGGTACAAACACGTTCAATATTATTTACATTACTATCTTACCATTTCTTATAAATAATAAACCAATTTCATCAATTTATACTGAGAAATCGACAGTTTTTACAAGATACAAATAAGATTTTTTTGATATTTACCTATATATTTCAAGTAAAATGAGCATAAAAGGACCTCTATTCTCAGAATATAGCTTAACTAATGATGTTTACGATGAAATGTTTGATAAAAAATCAGTCAGATCACCATATTCATCGTTATTTCATTATATAAATGATATTTCTGCTATGGATTTAGCTAAAAAAGAAGAATTGGCTAAAAAAATATTCATAAGTCAAGGAATAACCTTTACAGTTTATCAAAGTGGTGAGGGAATAGAAAAAATATTCCCCTTTGATTTGATTCCCAGAATTATTACGGCTTCAGAATGGGAGTTTATTGAAAAAGGAATTACCCAGCGGTTAAAAGCGCTGAATCTGTTCTTAATCGATATTTATTCAGATCAGTTCATACTTAAAGATGGGATCATACCCATTGAGACGATTTATTCCTGCCCGCATTATCTGCGTGAAATGCAGGGTATGCCGGTGCCGCATCAGATACATATTCATATTTCAGGAATTGACCTGATCAGGGACACTGATGGTTCATTCCTGGTTCTTGAAGATAATCTCCGTACCCCTTCAGGTGTTTCCTATATGCTTGAAAACAGAGGCATTACCAAAAGGATTCTCCCCGATTTATTGCCACGTAATAATGTTCGCACCGTTACCAACTACCCAAATTCATTATATCAGAATCTGGTTGATATCTCGCCCCGTTCATCACAACCTACCATTGTTTTACTAACTCCGGGCATATTTAACTCGGCCTATTTTGAGCATAGTACGCTTGCCCGTCTGATGGGTATAGAACTGGTTGAAGGTCGTGATCTAGTGGTAGACGATCATAAGGTATATATGAAGACCACCAATGGGCTGAAACAGGTCGATGTCATTTACAAGCGGGTTGATGATGAATATCTTGACCCCCTGGTCTTTAACAGAGCCTCACTACTTGGAGTGCCGGGCTTGCTTTCAGCTTATAGAAAAGGTAATGTAGCCCTGGTCAATGCTCCTGGAAATGGGGTAGCAGATGATAAGGCTATCTATGTATATGTTCCTGATATGATCAGGTATTATCTGAATGAAGAACCTATTTTAAAGAATGTCATTACTTACCAGCTGAGCATACTGGAAGAAAAAGAATTTGTGTTCGCCAATATCACCAATATGGTGATCAAGCGTACCAATGCCTCAGGGGGCTATGGCATGTTAATGGGTAATTCAGCGACAGAAATAGAAATTTCAGCGTACAAGGAGCAGGTTAATCTTGATCCCCGAAGTTTTATTGCTCAGCCAATCATCAATCTGTCAACCTCACCCTGCTATATTGATGAAAAGATTCAGCCACGGCGGGTTGACTTAAGACCTTTTGCGCTCTACGGCCCTAATGGAATTGAAATCGTACCAGGAGGCCTGACACGGGTTGCCCTGCGTAAGGGCTCACTCGTGGTAAACTCATCACAGGGTGGAGGAAGTAAAGACACCTGGGTATTATCAAAATCAAAACAAGATGCTTAGCAGAGTCGCAGATTCACTTTACTGGATGTCACGTTATATGGAGCGTACTGATGGCATTCTTAGAATGTTGAAGGTAAATTATATTTCCTCACAGGATGACTTCGCTGAATTCAGCTGGGAGCCAGTCCTTAAAATATTTTCATTTCTCGACAAAGAAGAGATAAATAAAATAAAAAGAAATACAAATGAGGTTATCCGTTTCATGGTATGTGAATATGAAAACCAAAATTCTATCAGGAATATTGTCACCAAATCACGGGACAATGCTAAATCAGTTCAGGACCATATCACCAAAGAAGTATGGCAGTGCCTGAATGAATATTATCACCTGGTAAAAGAGCTGAACTTAGAAAATTCTGTGCTGCTTGAAGAGCCTGTGTCTTTGCTCGATAACCTTATTAAGCAAGGTATGATCTATTATGGTACCCTTGAAGTAACCATGGCAAGGGGAGAAGGCCTTTACTTCATGCACATTGGAAAATACCTCGAGCGGGCAATACAGTCGATTGATATATTAAATGTAAAATTCAATGACCTCTCATTTGATCTTGAGTCAGGTAATGATTCACCTTACTGGAATTACCTGCTGTATTCAATTTCTGGTTATGAGCAAAATCTGAAAACATATCGCGCTGGTTCTCAGGCGCAAAATACCCTGCACCAGATTATGTTTAATGAAAATTTTCCGCGTTCGATTTTATACAGTCTCAACAGACTGATGATTTATTTTGGTCGCTTGAAATCAACCACAAACAAAGACTATCATAAAATACTTTTCATGCTTGGCCGGCTGCACAGTAAAGTTCAGTTTTCTGACCTTGAAACACTATCAGAAACTGGCTTACCCGCATTTTTAAGTGCCCTGAGAGGTGATCTTATCAAAATCGGGGAAGCACTTGATATGTACTACTTTTCATATAGTCAATAGAATTTTTATGCCCAGATTTACCGTCAAACATATCACCCGCTATATTTATTCTGTACCTGTCAGGGATAATGCTAACCAAATTATGCTTTACCCGGTGAAAGATATTCACCAGGCGGTTCTCAAGCATTCAATCAAGATAACCAACGACCCACAGGTAATGGTCTATAAAGACTATTACGGCAATGAAGTGGGCGTCTTTGAACAGGCAAGCCCACATCAGGAATTAACAATCACTTCTGATCTGATTGTTATCACAACTGCACCAAAAATACTTACTGAAACACTGACGGCTGAAGAGCAATGGCCATTGCTCACTACTTATAAAAACAAGACCAATTTTATTGATTATATGTTCCCTGAGCCCTTTCAGGCAGATAAAGAGGTAAAAATTGTCGCCAATCAGGAAAAGCAGAAAAATGCTACCCCTCTAGAGACTGCTTTAAAACTCAATACCTATGTCTATGAGGAGTTTCAGTACGTAAAAGGAATTACCAGTGTTGAAACCACGGTAGACGAGATCTGGAAAATCAGGGCAGGAGTATGTCAGGATTTTGCGCATATCCTACTATCTATGCTACGCTCAATAGATATTCCTGCAAGATATGTCAGTGGCTATATTTGTCCCAATAAAGACGGAATGCGGGGAGAGGGTGCAACTCATGCCTGGGTAGAGGCTTTTATACCAGGACTAAACTGGGTAGGTCTTGACCCTACCAATAACTGTGTTGTAACCGATAAACATATCAGGCTGGCAAACGGACGTAGTTTTCTTGACTGTTCTCCTGTTAAAGGAACATTTAAGGGTGCTTCAACGCATACCCTTGAAGTGGGGGTAAGTGTTTCCTATGATAACGATCATAAAGAGGGGCTTATCCTGAATGCTGTGCTGCAGCCAAAACCACTACTAAAAAGTACAGACTCTTCAAATTCATACCGCAAGTATATGGAAATGATGCAGCGTAAACAGCAAGAACAGCAGCAACAGTAGTAAATACCCCGACAATTAGCTGAGTCCGGGTTAGGCCAGCCGGTGAAGGCTGGAAATCAGGAGTACGTCATCATCGCATTTACCAGGCAGCCTGCCGGTAAGGGCTGGAAATCAGGATCAGCAACCTGACAGTCTACTTTCATAGCCGTAAAATTCATATCGCCAAACATGGTCGCTACAGAGGCATCAGCAGCATCACGACCAGTACCAATTTTTACCATCCCATTTAAAGGAACCAGGAAAGTCGGATCGAATAACACCCATTCACCAAAAAGATAGGCTTCAAAACAGGCATGAATATCTCCAGGCTTCAGATTGATCGCATAGGCTGTAAAATACCTGGCTGGTATTGATAAGGCCCGGCAGAGAGCAATACCCAGATGGGCAAAATCACGACAGACCCCTACAAGTTCAGTAACTGTATCATAAGCCGAGGTTGATGAAGTTGTAAATCTACCCGTATACTTAACATTGGTGAAAATCCAAATTGTAACAGCTGTAGCCTTGGCGTATGATCCTTTGATTGACCCAAAGTTATGCTGGGCAAACCGGTAAAGTTTATCAGACTGGCAGTATCGGCTCGGATATAGATAAGGCAAAATAGAAGCATCAAGCCCTTCTACTGAAATCTCCGCATCTGAGATCAGATCAATCTGAACATAGGAATTCTCAACCTCAGCAACATATTTAATACTCATTTTTCCTGGTTCAGCAATACAAACCCTGACAAATCTATTTTCAATACCTGCAGAAAAAAGTTCTACTGCTTCTAATGGTGGCTCAACAGAAAAACTCTCCGAAATAACATGTTGATTTCCTGAATCGGAGGCATGCACATTATAGAGAATTGTACTCTGGCTTCTGATGACATACGCCATTTCGGCAAAAACGTTAAATTTCATTTTGTTTTTTCAAAGGCACTACAGGAAGTATTTCTTTATTCATTATTTCAAAGACTGAATCCATCCACTCTTCAGAAATTTTTTCAAGCGATTTTTTCAGCTCATCAGCCCATTGAGCTGAGATATATTCGAGGTCTTTCTTTTCAAACCGCTGTTCAATAAGATGAAACGACCCTTTTTTATAAAGTACAATATCTATCGGAAAATCTACATTATTTGAACTGACCCGCGTAGAATCAAACGAAAGAAAGCCCGTTTTCAAGGCTGTTTTCATATCAGAATTTTCATTCAGGGTTCGGTTAAGTATGGGCTTGCCAAGAGCAGAATTACCAATAATGACAAATGGAGCACCCTGCCCAAGCTCTACCCAATTACCCTCAGGATAAAGCAAAAATAATTTATGATCATCATCAGCACTAAGCTGACCACCGATGATCGTATTCAGGTCAAACTTAAACCCGCCTTTGACAATAGAAACGAGATCTTCTTCGGCAACTTTTCGAACCTGCTCTCCAAAGGCATTTACTGCCTTATACAGATGGGTGAACTCTTCTTTCTCGAGAACCTCTTTAAAATAGAGAATAGCCTTATCCCTTACCGAGCGAAGGCCGCTGGTCATAATAAACAGGGAACAGCCATCTTTTTGCCATACAAATACTTTCTTCTTAACCGTTGTATCTGTACCCGAGGTAATTCTTGTATCAGCAATCGCAATCAAGCCATCATTAACCTTTATTCCGAGGCAATAAGTCATTTTATCAGTTGTCTATTAAAAATTTAACCGCAATGCGCTGAAATTAAGAATTTTCAAACCGAATGATAGAACTATTTCACCTGGATGATACCTTCGATTGAAATTTCAAATCAGGACTGTTGGCAATTATTTTGAACTCTTACTGATAATATAAACAAATGCGAAGCATGTGCCAAGACTAATAAGTAAAACCAATAAAGCACTCAAGAACCAGATTCTATTACCTGTTATTACTCCAATAACCAAACAGATACCCATTTGAAGTAATATTAACAGCACAAGGTTTGTTAGAGCTACGGGGCTTAAACAAAAAATAATTGTAGCGTATATAATAAAAATCAGCAGGTTTAACCCAAGGATTATATTATTATTTTCCTTATTTGTTGTCATGCATATCAGTTAGATTCAATCTCATTTCTCAACTCTTCAAGATAGGCCGCCTTATCGTCACGATAAAATATATTCATGGTTTCGAAGGGAACGATCTGCATCTCTTTGGTGACAATATGTACACAGGATTTTTTAATAGCCCTGACATCGAAATTTTGGGAATCAATAAAATTCATAATGATAATACGAAACAAGTTATCATATGCAAGACCAGGGGCCTCGATTTCAGGAAGACAGCACATGATTGAATGAAGGTGTTCCTGAGCCTTAGCAACAGAGGTCCCAGTACTGAACATTTGCAGCAAGTGCGTTTTTAGTTTTTCATCTTGTTCATAAATGATGGTATTTTTCGAATTATCAAGCAGATCATCTGGATTAACCATACGCGTTAATGGAAATACTTTATCGCCTAACTTAAGAGCATAGGCCATAACCAGGGCATCTGGATTACAAGGTACAGGAAGCAAATCGGCCGGGGTAAAGATGTTACTCTGGGCAAGAATCGCAGCCCGCACTTCAGTAAGCGTATACCTGTCGGTTTCAGGATTGAAATTTTCAAGCCTGCCTGCCTGCTGGGTAGGTTGAAATGTGACCCCCCGAACACATTTTTGCTGCAGGGCAAACTCGATGATTTCTCCAATTTCATTTGTATTCAGCCCTTTCTGCAGGGTTACAACCAGGGTCGTTGATAGATTGTATTTATTTAAATGTTCCAGTGCTTTCAGACGTACTGCCCTGAGATCTTGCCCGCGAAGCTGCTCAAGGGCTTCCTGCTTAAAAGAATCAAACTGTAGATAGATTTCAAAATCAGGCATATAAGTAGCAAGCCTAGCCACAAATGATTCATCTTTTGCAATCCGAATGCCGTTAGTATTTAGCATAAGGTGCTTTATTGGTTTTGACTTTGCAATATCAAGAATAGTAAAAAACTGAGGATGAACAGTTGGCTCTCCTCCGCTCAATTGCACTACATCGGGCTGTCCTTCATTTTCAACAACAAGATCAAGCATCTTTTCAATTTCTTCAAGCGTTCGATGCCGGCCATAGTCAGGAGATGACATGGCATAACAAGTTGGGCACGTGAGATTACACCGATCAGTGACTTCGATAATGGTGAGGCATGAATGCTGCTCATGATCCTGGCAAAGGCCGCAATCATAAGGACAACCGAAGTGTGTGGTAGAATTAAATTTAAGTGGAATCTCACTGCGTTTAGCGTAATTACGACAACTCTTATAATAGGCGATATCAGTAGAAATCAAAACCTTTTCGAACCCATGCCTTGAACAGGTCTTCAGCATGAAAACATTGCCATCTTCAAATACAATTTTTGCATCTACCCGCCGCAGACAGGTCGAACAAATACTAATGGTAAAATCATAATAGATATACGGGCGTTCAGGCATCGGCGCTTTCTTGCTTAAGTAAAGTCAAATTAATAGTCTTCGAGCCTGTTTTTATCAGACCAACTAAAAACCGGAAATAGTAAATTAGACCCGCAATGCATGCGAGTTGTATTACAGAAAAACCAAATGAAAAGAAATAAGCTGGTTTTATGAATTCAATACTCAGCCTGAACAGTAGGTAGGTGACCATGAGTATTTTAAACCTCGAGCCATTTAATAAAAGACGTCTCTTTTCAATCCCGATAAGAAGGCATCCTAATAATCCCCAGAAAATGATCTCATATAAATTGGTAGGGTGGCGGTGAATACCGTCACCAAAATCAATTGCCCATGGCAAAGAACTTTCAATTCCGAAAGTGCCATCAGAAATTCCGGATAAAAAACAACCTGTGCGGCCGATCGTCATTGCCAGAATAATAGGAAATACCATCAGATCGCCTGAAGATATGGTAATCCCTATGCATTTTTTAATTAGTTCTACTCCCATCAGACCACCAAGCAGTCCGCCAACGATTGTGGTATTACCCATGAAATAAAGGAGGGTGATTCTTTTCAGTAACAAAGGGTCTTCCAGAATGCCTAACAAATGAGAACCAAGAAATGCACCGGCAGCAGCGCCAATAAAAATCAAAATCCTGTTATCTTCATTTATCGGGTCATTCTCATGCCCCCTCAGCCAGGAATAGTACCGGTACCCGCAAAAATAGGCCAGGGCTTCAAAAAATAAATGAACAGGAAGCAGATGATGACCTACAGAAATGGTAACAGGAAAAGTCATGGCCCACATTTAGAATCTATGAAGCAGTTACAGGCTAATATGCTGATAGATACTCTTCATAATAAATATATAAATTAAGCTCAGCTATTTTACTACTGATAAAAATTAAAGCAGGATTACTTGGCAGGCATCATTACATAATTCTTTTGCAACCCTTGAGGTATCTGACTTTTTAAATACTTCTTCGCAACGTCAATTTCAGGCCTGTAAGAATCAGGCGAATTCGAGACAGTCAGCAGCTTCTTGAAATAACTACTCGTTATTGCTAGATTATGCAGCTTTTGAGAAGATATGGCTGCTCCATATAGCCCGTTAAAGCGGTTAGGATGTCTATCCAAATCTGTTTCGTATGCTACCAAAGCCGCTGCAGGTTTATTTATTTGAAGAAGCATATCTCCAAGTAACTCCCTTGCAGGAATCACTTCTCCCGGAGTTACAGGATTCTTCTGCGTTTTATCTTCCATATCGGCGGCGGCAAGCATATCCTTTAATGCTTCAGCATCTTTACCTTCTTTTAAAAGTATCCAGGATGTTGCTACATCAACCTGAATGTTTACCAGATTTGCTTTATATAGATCGTTTTGTTTAGTCAGCGTTTGATTGATAAACTTCAATCTTGTGAGGTAGCTTTTTGCTGAATCAATGCGACCAACATGCACTAAGCCTAAAATCCGGGTGAAATAAAAAATAGCCTTTTGCCACGGAAATTTCTGCCATGGAAATGTGGCTGGGTGAATTTCTAGGCTGGCTGCATTTTCCCATTGTTTGTTTTCCAGCACATACCGGGCAGGTATAGCAGCAAATGCATAGGCATCTTTAAAGTTTACCGGTGAAACTACCTCAATTGTTTTAAGGTAGTCAACTTGCTGCTTAGCCTTTTTATTTTCTGCTTTTTGTAAATAAGCATATTCAAGGTAATCCATTCCATGAAGCTCTTCATCCCATGTACCCCTGATACCAGCGGCCAACGCATAGCACTTTGCATTTGATATTGAAATAAGGTTTGATTTGATTGATTCGTCCCATAAGCCGAGCCTGGTAAAAATATGGGATGGCATATGCTGTGCATGTGCAGAAGCCGGGGCGATTGATGCATACCTCCTTGCTGCCTGTAAGCCTAACTGCGCAAGTTCAGGGTAGTCGTAGGTATGTATGATATAATGTACTATCCCGGGATGATCAGGCTGCTTCGGGTATAGCGAAGTTAAAATAGCACCTGCCTTTTTCTGATTGCTGAAAGACCTGTCAGTGGGGTCTGATGCCCCATCGAGACTCAACGCATAAAATATAGCAGCTTCCTTATCGGCGGGATTGTCTTTGTATATTTGTTCCATACCCTTTTCAAATCTTACACTACGGGTATAGTGATTAACCGTTGTAAAATCATTGAAAAACAAGGTCATTGCCTCGATATACGCTGATTCTCTTTTTGTCTTATGAGTAATAGAGCGGGCAATTCCTATTGCTTTTGCACCTTTTTTTAGTTCGTCACCGGATGGTGGCGACCACAGCGGATGATTATTGCACATTGCAACGCCCCAATAAGCCATTGCACATCCAGGCTCCTCATCTATCACTTTTGCAAAAGCCTTTTCTGCCTGATCATATTCAAATGAATGAAGTAATTCAATGGCCAGATTAAAGTCTTCTTTTACCCTACCTGTACAGGACGTTATAAATTCAACCTGGCCAAACTGTTTATTTGGAGCACCACATAAAATAATTTCACCGCGTTTAAGATGTATGCCTGAAATTTCTTCTTTTGTAGGAGGGCCATTCCCCCAGTTGCAAGATACGCTTATGAAGAAAGGCAGGCAGAGCAGTTTTAACAGTACTGATTTTACCCGGCTCTCCATAATTATCATTAATTAGTATTGATAAGCGTATGTTGATAAGCGAAAAAATGAATGCGTTTAGATACAACTAAAAATACGCTAATTTTCTAAATAGCTAGCATTCAATTACATGCTTTGGGCTGATTCTTCAAATATTTACCTGCCTGGCCGCATTGGTCTCTCTTACATAATACCTCTCAGAACCGGATTAACCATTTGATGAGGCGGCCGAAAAATAACCCATTAAATTACCGTCTGTTTGCCCTGTCTTGAAATCAATTACTCTCTTACACCTTTCCATGCTGCAAGCACTTTAGCATGAGGGTTAGTTTGCAGCTGCCATGTTTTATTTATAAGCATTGTTTTACGGGCTGAAGTTGTGTACGCATCCCAACCTGGACTGCCGGTTTTGGCAAATTCAACCCAGGCATTCTGCATTTTTTCTCCTAATTCAGGCGGTGCGCCTTGAGCTCCCACCATCCCTTTCTCACCTGTAACTATATGCAGGTTATTGAAAACGAAAGGAAGTTCAAGCCCGTGATAAGCACCATAAATTCCATTAGCAACAGAAGATGGCCAGGCGAATTCATACATATACGTTTTTCCGTAAAGAGAATGTGCATTTGCAAACCGAATGGTGGGCACCTGCGCCTGGTAAGAAGTGAGAATGGCTGACAAAAGTTCTCCCAGATTTTTATTAGGATACTCCTTTTTATATACAGCAATTAATGCCGAAGGAGCAGGATGTACTTTTTTTACCACCAGCTTTAGCACCAAATTCAATTTAATTTTTTTGAGTAACCCTGTTGGGACTAAAAAATAATTCATTTCATCTGTATTATAGCCGGTTAATAAATCGCAAGTTGAGCCTGCACCATTTCGTGCATTTATTAGTGGCACCTTCGGAACAATATCACCGTCAATAAAAGGAAAGTAAAGGCTTACACCTCCCGAAGGATCAGGGAAATCTTCCGTTTCCAGCTTAACCATTTTAGGGTTTACTTTAGGTTGGGCTGCAAGAAGTTCTTCAGGTGTAAATTTTAAATAGGCATCTCTTGTATTTTTTATGTGAAGGGTTTTTGAATATTGGTTTGCAATACGATTTGCCTGCTCTCCACTTAATACTGCCTGCCCCGACCCGCTTTGCATAATCGCCCTTTTAAATAACCCTTTAGTAGCAGTACTTGTAAGTAACACGCCAACGCTTATTGCACCAGCAGATTCACCGAAAATAGTGACATTCCCTGAGTCGCCTCCAAAAGCAGCGATATTATTCTGCACCCATTTAAGCGCAGCTATCTGATCACGAATTCCAATATTGGTGGGAACGCCATCTATTTTCAAAAATCCTTCAATGCCCAGGCGATAATTAAATGAAACCATTACTACTCCCTTTTTAGCAAAGTTAGTTCCATCAAATAATGGCACATCGCTTGCACCCATAACAAATGCCCCACCATAGATATAAACCATTACCGGTAAATGGCTGCCCTTTACTTCAGGGGTCCAGACATTAGCAGTGAGGAAATCATCACCCTTTACCCAGCCTTTACCAAGAGTAGGCCTATTATCAATGTCGCCGGCTTTTGGAGTAGGGTTTGGTGGAGTTGGCCCTGATTTAATTGCATCACGAATGTCATTCCATGGTAATGGTTTTACAGGAGCAGCAAAGCGAAGCTTTCCGACTGGCGGCGCTGCATAAGGGATATTTTTAAAAATTATAATACCATTAGTAAGCCTCCCCCGCACTTTACCAGCCATTGTTTTTACAACAATATTATTTAATAAAACACCTTGTGCGTTTACCAAATCTGAAACTAAGACAATTAAGACTACAATTAAAAACAAACTTCTTCTTTTCATACTAGATGAGGTATATAGTACTCCCGATAGTTAGGACAGGATTTGGTCAATGTTAAAAATTAATATGATCATCTCCGTTGTTAAACTGGTTTTATCGATTCCTCCTTGGAATTAAGATTTCAATCGAGATGCCTTCTGTTATTTTAGCTATATTTTGGTATTGAAGTAGTAGAAATAAAATACCATTCAGCATTAAGATAAAGTATTAATTAATCATTATTTCATTCTTTTCAACCCATCTCGTGCCTGATTATCGATACCCGATTTATATTCCTCCTCTTTCATATCAAGACAAAGACGGTAGAAGTTACGGGCATGGGGAAAATCATGCTCGGCTTCATAAATCATGGCAAGATGCAGAGCTGCATTTGCAGCGAAATAATACGGACTATTTTGACCACGATTAGCCGCAAGAAAGTAATAATGCATAGCATCAGCAGTCTTATTCAGCGCTTCATAAATTCTACCAAGCCGGTACAGGTATTCAAGCTTCGCTCTTTCTTCATGCAATGATTCAATATTGATGGCCGTCAGGTAAGCGAGTGCCTTATCATAATAACCACCATCATAAGAGAGCCGGGCCCGTAAAAGAGGCTCAGCAGCAATACCTGCATTTGCCTCCCGTAATGCCTGCTTATCTTTTTCGCTATAAGCAAAACCCTGATAGATCACTTTTTTCAGATTCCCCCTGTAGGCTATTTCATTATGCACCAGATAGGCAGAATAAGCAATACGCAGATAGGCATCTTTAATAAAGCTGATTCCCTGGTTCTCATTTAAAAATTTGTAAAAGTAAGTGCTGGCATCAGAATCCATCCTGTTTAGATGAGCAATTCCAGACAGGTAATCTAATTGAGCAAAAGGTACATATTGTGCACCCACAGGCCTTGCATTTAGTACAGAAATGGCAACATCAGAATGGCCGGTACGAAGAGCAACATACCCAATTACATAGGCTTTTAACAGACTCTGAGAATCAATTTGCTTACACCGTTCAATACAGCGATTATAATTATCAGGGCTATCAGTTATTGAAGACTGAATAAATGACAGGTACAATGCACTTTCATCGTATAAATACGCGTATTTACCAGACTGAAGGCGTTTCATTGTGGTTTCCATCAGCTGTATGCCTTCGGTGGTATTGGCTTCCATACCAAGGAAACCAACGGCGGTTTTCAGACCCGGTGGAAATGAACCGAAAAGCGCAATTAAAAGTCCCCGTCCATTATTATCAGGAAGAAAATCAGGAAATTTTTTGAAATTATCCTGGAGAAAAAAAGAGGCATGTTTTATTTCCCAGGCCGCACTCCAGTAATCCTGAAACTTGGCTTTAATCAAGGCCCCCTGCAGGTTTACTTCACCCTGAGCATAATTATACCAGGGTGAGCTTCTGTCACCGGTAGAAAGTGCATTTAGCCTGAGCTGCATATTTTTTTTAAACCGGTCATAATCACCCTGCTTTTCACCACTCAGTAAGGTGAAAAAATCTATATAATTATCAAGTAATAAGGGTATCTGATTGCCTGGCACCTCTAACCTTTCTTTCACAAGCAGCTTGCGGCCAGCCCCAAGCTCAAGATTCATAATCTTTTTATAGGCCAGAATACAATTTGTATCGAACTGCAAAGAGGCATTAGCAGACAGGGTAAGACTCAAAAGAAGAGCAAGTAATGAAATGAACTTCATTAGCGAATTGGAATCAAATGAAAATTGCTTCCTTTAGGGGAAGCAATTTCAACTAATATCTAAATATTGAGGCAGTTAGGCTGGCTGACCTTCTTGAAGTTCAACAATTAGCTGCTCATCAACAAGTATACGTCCGCAATGCTCGCAAACGATAATCTTCTTACGTTGACGAATATCTGACTGGCGTTGTGGTGGTATTTTATTGAAACAACCCGAACAGGAATCACGCTCAATAGTCACTACTGCCAGACCATTTTTAGCGTTACCACGAAGCTTATTATAGGCAATCAGCAACCGCTCATCAATATGGGTTTCAGCAATTTTAGCTTTTTCAAGTAAAACGTCTTCCTCTTTCTGAGTTTCAGCAGTAATATTATCTAATTCTTCACGCTTCACAGATAAATCTTTTCTGCGTTCTTCGATATTAGCTTCAGCCTGGGTTAAAACATCTTCCTTTGTTTTAACCTCATAACCTGATTCTTTAATTTTCTTTTCGAAAACCTGAATATCAAGACCCTGAATTTCTATCTCCTTGGTAAGGGCTTCGTACTCACGGTTATTTTTGACGTTCTCAAGCTGTGTTTCATACTTCTTAATAGAAGCCAGAGAATCCTTTATGCTTAATTTACGAGCCTGAATAGTATCATTCAACTCTTTAAATTCATCTTTATGTTTATTGATGCGTGTTTCGAGCCCTTCTACTTCATCTTCAAGATCTCTTACTTCCATAGGAAGCTCACCACGCACCGTTCTGATTTTATCAATATGGGTATGAATAGACTGTAATTCGTACAGCGCTTTCAGCTTTTGCTCAACAGTTGTTTCCATTATAATAAAATATGGGATTAGTATGTACTTTTGACAATAAAAGTTCAAAGTTAGGGAATTTCTGCGATAGTTTAATAAACAGAAGTTCTGATGTAAATTGTTCTGACTCAAAATGTCCGATATCAGCAATCATCAGCCTTTGTTCGGCCTCGAAGAACTGATGATATTTAAAATCAGCCGTGACAAAGGCATCACAATTCTCAGCAATGGCTTTTTCAAGTAAGAAACTTCCAGAACCCCCACAGCAGCCTACTCTTCTGATCGGTTTGTCATAACTGGTATAACGAATTCCCTCAGCCTTCATATTTACAGACAGCAGCTTGAGAAATTGAGCCGGGCTTAAAGCTGTTTCAAATTCGGCAACAATTCCTGCTCCCTTATCTATGAGCTCATTATCAAGAGTAGTTATCTCATGTGCTACAACTTCATAGGGGTGGCTTGCAAGCATTGCCCTGATGATTCCTTTTTCAAGCCATGCTCCATAAATACATTCAATTTTTTGCTCATCGCCTGTATGCCTGAGTCCAATGGTTCCTGAAAATGGATTAGCCCCTGTCAGGGGCATGAAAGTCTGGGTGCCAGTTGTCAGGAAACTGACATCACGATAATCGCCTATTGTGCCTGCACCGGCTGCAAGCATTGCCTCTAAAACTTCCTTACACTGGGCAGGGGGGCAATAGCAGACAATCTTTTTCATATTGCCTTTTAGGGGTTGCAAAATTTGCTGATTGACAAGCCCTAATTTATCAGCTATAAATGAGCTGACCCCATCTGTCGCATGATCAATATTTGTATGGGCGGCATAAATGGCCAGATCATTTTTAATTGCTTTAATTAAAATGCGCTGACTCATACCTGACCCAGTAAACCGTTTCATAGCAGTGAAGAACGGAGGGTGGTGACAAATAATCAGATTTGCTTTCAAGGCTATAGCCTCATCAAGCACCGCTTCAGTACAATCAAGGGTTAAAATAGCCCTGGTAATATCCATTTCAAGATTTCCCGTGAGCAGACCACTATTATCATAACTTTCCTGAATTGAAGGCGGGGCCCAGGATTCAAGAAATATGGTGATTTCAGCTAAGATCATTTTTCAAGATTAAGATAAATTTCAGATGATTAAAAAGCAATGTTTTGTTACAACAAGGTAAAAGTCTGAATTATGTATCTTTGCGCCAAACTCGTGCAGGTGGATTCATCAGAAATACTAAAAAAATATATTTCAGATAAAAGAATACAGGAAGTTGCTGGCTTTCTTGAGCATTCAATAAAAAAAGATCCGATCTGGCTGAAAGGGCTTATTGGCTCATCAGATGCTTATGTAGCCCATGCAATCTTTTTGGAAACAAACAGGAGTGCCCTGTTTGTCTTGCCTTCTTATGAAGAAGCTGTATTCTTTATGAATGATATGGAAAGTATCTCATCAGCAAACGTACTTTTCTTTCCCTCTTCTTTTAAAAAAGACTTTGATTTTACACAGATCAACAGTGCAAATGTCTTACTCAGGGCTGAAGTACTCAGTGATCTTAAAAATGCCATTAAGCCCAGGTTCATCGTCAGCTATGCCGAGGCCATGTGCGAAAAGGTCATCAGTAAAGATACCCTTGAGAAGAATACCCTGCAGATTTCAATTGGAGAGCTGCTAAGTATTGATTTTATAAATGAGTTTCTTTCCCTGTATGAATTTACCCGTACCGACTTTGTCTATGAAGCTGGTCAGTTTGCCATCAGGGGAGGAATAGTAGATATATTTTCATTTTCCCATGACCTGCCGTACCGTATTGAGTTTGCGGGAGACATGGTAGAATCTATTCGCACGTTTGACCCCGATGACCAGCTATCGGTCAGTCATATGCACAGAATCACGGTAGTGCCCAATGTGCAGTCAAAATTATTAAAAGACAATAATATCTCTTTCCTCGATTTTATTGAGCCAAACACTCTTTTCTGGATTAAGGATGCGACATTTCTTTTTGACGTCGCTGAAAAAGGACTAAAAAAGGCAAAATCTCTTTATTCCGGTTTAACGGATGAAGACAAGCTCATGCATCCTGAATGGCTTAACCCCGCCTTCTCATTTGTTGAGCCGGCTCTTCTGCGTAAAAATGCCGATGCTTTCCAGGTAATTGAATGCGGCAAACAGTTTCTCTATAACCCTGGCCTTGAATTAAAATTTAATATCAGGCCACAGCCTTCGTTTAATAAAGACTTTTTATACCTGCTTGAAAACCTGAAAGCCAATGTTGCCCATGGTATACAGAATGTCATCTTTGCTGATTCTCCCAAACAGGTTGAACGACTTTACAGCATTTTTGAAGATTTAGCCAAGGGTTCAACAAGCACCGCAGAAGATTTATTTGCAGTTCTAAATCTAAGCGTACGGGAAGGATTTATTGATGATGATCTTAAACTTGCCTGCTATACCGATCACCAGATTTTTGACCGTTATTATAAATACAGGCTTAAGAAAAGCTATTCGCGTAGCCAGGCCCTTACATTAAAAGAACTTCGTGATCTGAAGCCTGGTGATTATGTCGTTCATATAGACCATGGTATTGGAAAATATGCCGGCCTTGAGAAAATTGAAGTGAATGGAAAAACTCAGGAATCAATCAGACTGATTTATGCAGATAACGATCTGCTATATGTTAACATCAGCTCATTAAACCGGATCTCAAAATATACGGGTAAGGAAGGCACTGAACCCAAAATGAATAAACTGGGGACCGATGCCTGGGAAAAATTAAAAAAAAACACTAAAAAAAAAGTTAAAGATATTGCCCGAGACCTGATCAAGCTTTATGCCCAGCGCAAATCTAAGGTAGGATACTCATTTCATCCTGATACGTATATGCAGGATGAGCTTGAAGCATCCTTTATTTATGAGGACACTCCTGATCAGGTAAAGGCCACAGCCGATGTAAAGAAAGATATGGAGGCCGAACATCCCATGGATAGACTTATCTGTGGAGATGTAGGTTTTGGTAAAACAGAAATTGCGGTAAGAGCAGCATTCAAAGCGGCCGCAGATGGTAAGCAGGTAGCCATCCTGGTTCCTACAACGATCCTTGCTTTCCAGCATTATAAAACCTTTAAAGAACGGCTGTCAGATTTTCCCTGTAATGTCGAATATATTAGCCGTTTCAGGTCTAATAAAGAAATCAAAGAAACGCTAGAGCGGGTTAAGGAAGGAAAAACAGAGATTTTAATTGGCACCCATCGTATTGTCAATAAAGATGTGATCTTTAAAGATCTGGGATTGATGATCATCGATGAAGAACAGAAATTTGGAGTAAGCACCAAGGAGAAGCTCAAAGAAATGCGGGTAAATATTGACTCTCTGACCTTAACAGCAACACCCATTCCACGAACGTTGCATTTTTCATTAATGGGAGCACGTGATTTATCAATTATAAATACCCCGCCACCGAACAGGCAGCCAGTTTTAACCGAACTGCATGTCTTCAGTGAGAAGGTAATTCGTGAGGCCATTGAGTTTGAAATTGATCGTGGGGGGCAGGTGTTTTTCGTAAATAACCGGGTAAAGGATATTTATGAAATTGCCGGCATGCTGAAAAAGATTTGCCCTGATGCAAGAATATGTGTGGGTCATGGTCAGATGGAAGGGCATGAACTGGAAGATGTCATGCAAAAGTTTATTGAAGGAAAGTTCGACGTACTGGTTGCAACAACAATTATTGAGTCAGGCCTTGATATTTCGAATGCCAATACGATGATTATCAATCATGCTCATCAATTTGGGCTGAGTGATCTGCACCAGATGCGTGGCAGGGTGGGGCGGTCAAATAAAAAAGCTTTCTGTTATCTGCTGAGTCCGCCGATGTCTACCCTAAGCGCTGAAGCCAGAAAAAGACTGAGTGCAATTGAAGAGTTTTCAGATCTTGGTAGTGGTTTTAATGTAGCCATGCGAGATCTTGATATCAGGGGTGCCGGTAATTTACTGGGTGCAGAACAAAGCGGATTCATAGCTGAAATTGGGTATGAGATGTACCATAAGATTCTTGATGAAGCAGTACAGGAATTAAAAGAAGATGAGTTCAGTGAAGTGTTTCAGGATGAAAAGCCCCGTCCTTTTATCACCTTTACCCAGATAGAAACAGATCAGGAACTGCTTATACCAGATGAGTATGTAAGCAGTATTACTGAGCGGTATAATTTATATGCGGCTATAAGTAAACTTGAAAATGAAACAGAACTGGAACAGTTCAGAAAACAGCTGACTGATCGCTTCGGACCATTGCCACAGCAAGTTGAAGAATTGATGCGTACAATCAGGCTTCAGTGGTTAGGTAAAGATCTTGGCTTTGAGCGCATGGTTCTGAAACAGGGTTTGCTTAAATGTTATTTCATCTCAAACCAATCATCAGCCTATTATGAAACGGCAAAGTTCAGAAGTATCTTAAACTATGTGAAGGCAAATCCGTTAAAGTTTAAATTAAAAGAACATCGCTCACATCTGATTTTAAGTATTTCTTCCGTATTTTCAATACATCAGGCATGGAAAATATTAGAGGGTATGACAGAATCTCAATTAGTTCATTCATAACAGGTAAATACCAGTCAAAAGCCTGCAAACAAGCTAACTATGTATATTAAAATTTTCATTTTAGGCGTAGCCTTCACTTCTGCGTTTTCATTTTCAACTTTCGCACAGTCAGGTTCAAAGACTGGTTCTGGGTCTACGGCAAAGTTAGTTTCTAAAACAGGAGTAGATGCTTCGGTGCAGAAAAACCCAGCCTATAACTGGTTTAATCTTGATCCCGACCAGGATCATGCAATTGGTATCAGTACTGAAAAAACATATACTGAATTGCTTAAAAACAGAAAACCCCAACGGGTAATCGTTGCCGTTATCGACGGCGGAGTTGATACTACTCAGGAAGATCTTGCCGGCATTATCTGGCAGAATAAGAAAGAAATTGCTAAAAATGGCATTGATGATGACCATAATGGCTATATCGATGATGTACATGGCTGGGATTTTATAGGCGGGAAAAATCGTGCTGATGTTCATTTCGATACTCAGGAGATGACCCGTATTGTTGCTACACTTGAACCTGTATACAGAGATAAAGACCCCGATAAACTCAGTGCCAGTCAGAAGGCACAATATGATATGTATCTGAAGGCTAAAAAAGAATATAATTCTTCAGTAGCTAAAAACGATGAGCAGCTGGCCTATTATCAGCGCCTGTATACCTTTATGACCGATGCTGATGCCGTTGTAAAAAGAGGTATGAACATCAAGGTCATTGATTCGAACGCCCTTAAAAACTACCATGGCACTGATGAAAAAGTAAAGTCGGCAGCTACCGTTTTATTAAGATTATACCAGTATGGTTTTAAAGATATGGAGTCAGCTCTGGCTGAGTTAAAATCGGGCGTAGATCATTTTCAGGAAACCAAAAATTATGGGCTGAACCTGACCTTTGATCCAAGAACGATCGTAGGTGATACGTATACAGATATTACCCAGCGGAATTATGGTAACAACGATGTAGCTGGTCCTGATGCCCTGCACGGCACCCATGTTTCAGGAATAATCGGAGCAAACAGAATGAACAACCTGGGAATCAAAGGTATCGCAAACAATGTATTTATCATGCCTGTGCGTGCAGTACCAGATGGAGATGAAAGAGATAAGGATATTGCTAATGCCATCAGGTATGCTACAGATAATGGGGCACAGATTATCAACATGAGTTTTGGAAAAAGCTTCTCACCTAATAAAGATGCCGTAGACGATGCCGTAAAATATGCTGAAAGTAAGGGCGTTTTGCTGGTTCATGCAGCTGGCAATGAATCGGCAAATAAAGATTCTGTGATAAATTTTCCAAGCCGTGTATATAATGATGGGGGCATGGCTACTAACTGGATAGAAGTTGGAGCATCGGGTAGAACAAATAACGAAACCCTGGCAGCAACTTTTTCTAATTATGGCAAGAAGACGGTAGATGTTTTCGCTCCTGGTGTTGATATCCTGTCAACAGTACCAAAACCTGTAAACTATAAAACTGAAAGTGGTACCAGTATGGCCGCTCCTGTGATTACTGGTCTTGCAGCTGTGCTAAAAGAATATTTTCCTGAGCTCACTGCACAGGATATAAAAACAATTATTATGCAATCAGCTGTCAGGTACCATACAATGGTATTAAAGCCAGGATCAAAGGAACTTGTCAAATTTGATGATCTTTCTATTTCTGGTGGGGTTGCAAATTTATATCAGGCTGTAAAAATGGCAACAACTTATAAAAAAGGTTCCTGATCAATTGACAGTATCTTGCAGACTTTATGGATTACACCACACAATTACTGGGCAACGGCCTACGTACAGTATATAAATCTGCCGAAAAATCGAATACCATAAGTCACTTTTGCCTCCTGATTAACTCAGGTGCACGTGATGAGCGCGGCTGGGAAATCGGGATGGCCCATTTTACAGAACATATGCTGTTCAAGGGAACAGATAAAAGAAATACCATTCAAATCTTAAAAAGACTAGAAGTTGCAGGTGGTGAATTGAATGCCTTTACGACCAAGGAATATACCTGTATTTATGCTTCTTTTTTAAACGAGCATTTACAACGGGCAATAGAACTTATTGCAGATATGGTACTAAATTCAACTTTCCCTGAGGCAGAAATTGAGCGTGAAAAAAGTGTCATAGCCGATGAAATTGAGTCTTATCAGGATATTCCTGAAGAACTCATACAGGATGAATTTGATGAGCTGCTTTTCCCTTCAGACTCACTGGGTAATTCCATACTGGGTACGAAAGACGGTATCAGCCTGTTTACAAGAAGCCAGTTCCTGGACTATATGGCCCGCCATTATATTCCGTCTAATATGACTATAGGCCTGAGTTCGGCACTGGCTGAAAAAATATTTGTAAATTATATTACCCGTTATTTTGGTGAGTCTACTGGCAGTTCTGTTCCTGAAAGAACCATTCTTACAGGAAACCCTCCCATTCTTGAGCGGCGCATAGGTAAACCAATCTCACAGGTTCATGGCATGATCGGCAGAAAAGCACTCAGTTTACACGATGATAACCGTACCACCATGTTACTGATTAATAACCTGCTGGGTGGGCCAGGGATGAGCTCAAAGCTGAACCTTGAAATACGGGAAAAGAAAGGCATCTGCTATACGATAGAATCTAATTATTCAGCATACAGAGACACAGGTATATTCTCAGTTTATTTTGGTACAGAAGCCATTAAGGCTGAAAAATGTATTTCCCTGATCAATAAAGAACTGAAACTTCTGCAGCATTCAACCTTGAGCAGTACCCATTTACATCAGGCAAAACAGCGGTTTAAAGGGCAGATTGCACTGGCCGAAGAAAGCCGCTCATCTGTTTTGATCAGTATCTGTAAGAGTATTATTGATTATGGTCAGGCTGATACAATACCTGAATTATTTAAGAAAGTTGATGCCATTTCAGCGACAGACATTCTAAATCTTTCAGGTGACTTTTTCGAGTCAGGTTTATTATCTACATTAATTTTTGAACCACAGGATAAGGTATAAATGTTTTCTGAAGAATTAATAGCTTATCTGACAGCAAATCTCAGCCCTGAAGCAGACTTGCTCAAGCAATTAAGTCGTGAAACCCACGTAAGAGTGCTGAAACCTAAAATGTTGTCCGGTCATTATCAGGGCAGGTTACTTAGTATGATTAGCCATCTTGCTATCGGTAATCAAGAAGGCAACACCTGCAGAATTCTTGAAATCGGTACGTATACCGGTTATTCGGCCCTCTGTCTGGCAGAAGGCTTAAAGGCTGGTGGCTTATTATATACCATCGAAATTAACCCTGAAGTTATAGAAATTGCCAGAAAATACTTCGCACTATCTGTCTATAAAGATCAGATAATTTCATTAAGCGGTGATGCTGCCCTGTTAATTCCTGAGCTGAAAGAAGAATTTGATCTGGTCTTTATTGATGCTGATAAGAAAAGAAACCTGATCTACTACGAACTTGCACTGTCAAAATTAAAAAAAGGGGGCATCATTCTGGTTGATAATGTACTCTGGTATGGTAAGGTCATAAGCGATGCCCATGATAAAAAAACCCTTGCAATAGAAAATTTAAATGAGCTGTTAACAGCCGATGACAGGGTTGATAATATTATACTGCCTATAAGAGATGGCATACACCTGCTTAGAAAACGCTAGCCAACAGATCATTATCAACAATTTTTTATCAAATGTTAATAATGATCTGTTTTATGGCCACAAGAATTCGTTACTATCTTCGTTATTTTACATTCTCCTTATAATCATCCTGCCGACAATGTCAGATAAGCATTCATTATTTCATCAACTTCTTACTGGATTATTTATTACAGTTATGCTATTTTCTTGCAGTGTAAAGAAAAAGTCAATGACTGCTAGCAGGTCTTCTTCTACAACTTCTGTTACCGGTTCAACTGCAGGATCTAATTCGGGATCAATTCAGGGCAAAGAAACCGCCAAACTTGGTCAAAGTTACTCTGCCTATAACCTTGATGTGGCTGATTATATAAAACAGTATAGCGGATTTGCCATCAAAGAAATGAATGATTTTGGAGTACCTGCCAGTGTTATTCTGGCTCAGGGGATTCATGAATCAGGAGCAGGAAAAAGTTTACTGGCACAGGAAGCAAATAACCATTTTGGTGTTAAGTGTACTAGTGAGTGGAATGGGAAAAGTTATCATATGAATGATGATTCTCCAAATGAATGTTTTCGAAAATATGCCAGTCCTGAAGAGTCGTATGATGACCATATGAAATTTTTGCAGCGTAAACGCTATGCTTCACTTTTTACGCTTGATAAAGAAGATTATAAGGGCTGGGCTTTGGGCCTGAAAAGATGTGGATATGCAACAAATCCGCGTTACTCAGAAATTCTTATCAGTATGATTGAACGCTATAATCTGACGCGTTTTGATCATGCGGGAATTACTGAGGCTATGCCCCTGGCCAAAAAAAGCAGTGGTCCCAAACCAACTGAGGCCAGTGTTAGTGAGAATACCCATCAACCTGTACTTGCTTCATCTGTAGCTGCTAAAAATATAATTGCCGGAGCTGATGCCTTGCCAAACAGCGCACATAAAGTAATACTGGATACCATTCATCAAAAAGTATATATAACAGATACTATTTACCAGTATGCGTACCAGAAAGCACATGATGCCGCTAATAGAAGTAGTGTGACAACCAATAAAACAGAAAGGAATGACGACCAGCAGAATAAAGCTGGCAGGACATCGCCCTTACATGCACCTGTAGAATCTGAAAAGCCAAAGACATCAGCTCAACCAGGCGTAATAAATGACGGATCAACACCTGACTTACAGATACCTCTAAACTATACCGTAAAACAGGGCGATACTCTCTATGGCATAGCCAGACGTTATAAGCTTAAAGTGATTGACCTGCAAAAATTAAATAACCTGCCCGATACCAGTGTTAAAATAGACCAGCTGCTGTTATTGCAGTAAGGCGGTGCTGATTCAATATGCCAATTTGTTTAATGAGTGTCCAGAATCATAATTCATTTCCGTATATTAGCTTATAATCAATGAGTTAATACAATGAACCTTTTCGAATTTTCGGCTAATTTCCCGGATGTGATTAGCGCCAAAGCTGCCTGGAAGACATTTCGCGACCGCCGTGGAGTAACGTGTAAGAAGTATAACAGCAAGAAGCGCTACTGGCTTCAAAATATTTCTCAATACCAGCGCACTGCTACCGTAACTGTTGCGCCAAATGGAACAAATAACACCGCTGGCTCAATCAGTACAGTGACAGCCACGATAAAAACGGATTGTCTTGACGCTAGTGGCAACAATATCTTAGAATCTATAACGCAGACATTAACCAGACCGGGATTTTCGTCATTTGCCAATAGCCCTACAGGAGCATGTAGTAATGGATATCAAAACTGGACGCTGAGTCCAGTGGCAACAGTAGCCTACACAACAAACTGGCAATGGACTGTAGACAATCCTCAAACGTTGAATTGCAGCTTTTCAAGTCCAAATTCTCAAAACACCAACGCTTACGTTTCGGGCGGCGGCGGGGTAACCGTAACATATACTGACCAGTGTGGGTATAAGCACTCGACCGGTACAACAATTTATGCGAATTGCTCTAAAACGAGCGCAAGAACGATTAACTTATTTCCAAATCCGTCGAGTTCTGTTGTAAAAGTAAATTTTGGAACAACTGCTATTACTGCCAGTGCAGCAGCCACCTCAATTTCAGCTGATCTTCATGTAATCCCAGAAAGTGTCGAACTATACACTCAGACATCATCCATAGCCATTGCTGTACGAACAAAAAAGCAAATAGTTCAAGATAATAATCAGGCTATTTTTAATTTAAAAGGGTTGATTCCTGGTTACTACTTTGTTCATGTTGTTTATACAGACGGCATCGAAATCAGAACGGTTCAGGTTATTTAAACTCTATAACTAAATTCTAAATGAAAAAAGGAATAATTCTGCTAACCGGGTTCATAGTATTACTTTTAGGGTGCAGAAAGTATAACATATTACCGGATGTGTCAACAAATGGCTATAACACCTTTGGATGTACCACAAATGGAAAATTGTTTGTGAATCGCGGAGGGTTTGGAGTTGCAACATTGCAGGCTTCCTTTAGAATAACAAGCAACGGAATCTATCATTTCAGACTTGACGCTTTTGATAGCCACAACGTTCCGGGTAGACTAATGATGCTTTTTATCGATAGTCTCCCTTTTAAGACTGGTGATAGATTGACGTTTAACCCGATAGGAACACACGCCTCCGCAACCGCCAGATTTTACTATGGAGTAGACCGAAAAATTTACACTGTTATTCCATCGCCAACCCGGCAACTCGAAATTTTAAAATTGG
>JANLVJ010000006.1:0-20627 GCA_031363945.1 bacterium
TTTGCCAGTATTGTGCCTATGATTTATACAGAGTTTCAGCCAAACTCTTTAGTATTTGTCGGCATAAACCCTTCTTTCAATGCCAAAGCCATTATGCGGGTTATGCAGAATTCAGAAGCTAGATCAAGTTTTAAGTCTGAGGAAGAAGTAAATAACTTTTATAGATTTAATCGTAGTAACGTATTAGAGAAAATAAAAGATTTTCAGGTAATCCAGCACTACCATAAACTGCACCTTCCTTATTATACCAGAAACTGGCAGATAGCAGGGCAGCTTGAAAATATTCACTGGGAACAAATAGATATTTTTCAGGTCAGACATTCTATTCAGGAAGAAGTTATCAGCCGGCTAAACCAAGCCACTAACAAATCTTTTTTTGGCAGGCAAATAGACTTGTTTTTAACTATGCTTGAACATATTGCGCCGAAAGTCATCGTTATATTAAACCAAAAAACCGGAACATTACTTAAGAAAGAATTTTCAAAGATTGATCCCAACTTTTTAAGTTCAAGGAAAGCACCTGACCAATATGAGTTATGTCTATATGGGAAACCCATTCCAGTCTTATTCAGCATGCATATTGCTTATAAAAAGCAGGAAGACCGCATAAGTATAAATCAAAAAATTATAGACTTTGTAAGAAAATACCAATAAAGCAGAACCTGAATTAAATCATCTGGATATAAGAGAGCGAACAAAATTTCGGCGCCTTAAATAGTATGATAATTTTTATTGAGGTCATAATGAACTCAATACTGCCTGCTTCAATGACTTAATAAAGTTTTATTGAAGCCACCAGCACATAAATATTCAATAGCTTAATAAAGTTTTATTGAAGCCACCAGCACATAAATATTTAATAGCATGAATAAAAATGAAGGAGCTGCCTGCAAAAAGGTGTCTTTAATTTTTATCCTCACACTAAAACCTAAAAGCATAAGAAGGGATAAGGAAGCTGAAGCAGCACTAAGAATTAAATTATAACGTAAGCCGACTAAAAGACCGATTGCTCCGAATAATTGAAGATAACCTGTAAGTGTACGCAAATGTTCAAGGCCATAACGTTCAAATTCAGGTTTCATTTCTGCGCTCAGCAGTAAACTAAAAGCATAATACAGAAAAGAAATACTGTCGACCACGACAAGTACAGTAAGTGGGGTCATACGTTACTCAAGCCTGAGTGAACATATGCTACAAATAAAGACAAAAGTAGCAGGCAGAAAGATGGCACGTATTTAATAAATGGGTTTTTTACTTTAATATGAGCAATCTGTGCGCAGATCATTAAAAAGGCCATGATCAGCGCAGGAATAAGTACGAGGGCCGGATACCAGATACCAGCTATTAGTAAGGTAGAAATAGCAATTTTTGACGTGCCAACCATATTTCTTAGCAGGTCTGAAATCTGGTACTGTTTGAATTCTTTAACAATATTGTCGAACCTGAATACCCAGACAATGATAATTGAAACAGCAATAATAATTTGAGCGGCAATCGATAAATTCATCATAATTGTAATTTACAAAAATGTTTTAAATTAGGGTGAAAGAGTAATCTTTATGAATTTTGTTGATCTTTACTGTTAACCCCTCAACTTTTTTTTTGTTCTCCTAATTTAGTAATATAATAAAGGTATAGTTGCATTGCCTGTATTATTCTAAACATGCAATTCATGAAGCATAAAAAGATAAAAGCAGGTGTTGTACAGGCTACTCCTGCCTTATTTGACATTGAAAAAACAATAGAAATCATTCTATACTGGCTTGATAAAGCTGTTAAGGAGAAATGTGAACTGCTACTATTCCCTGAATCATTCATACCCTGTTATCCCAGGGGGCTAAGCTTTGATGCCGTCATTGGTAAACGAAGTATGAAAAGCAGAGATAACTGGCTTGAATACTGGGAAAATAGTCTCGACGTTAATTCAACTCATTTTGAGCTTTTACGTGCTGCTATTAAAAAAGCTGGTATATTTGTAGGTCTGGGTGTTACTGAGCGTGAATCAGTAGGAGGCTCATTGTTTTGCACACTCCTGTATTTTGCTCCTGATGGCACCCTGATGGGTAAGCACCGTAAAATCAAACCCACAGGTCTTGAAAGATATATCTGGGCTGAGAGCGATGGCAGTACACTAATGAGTTTTGACACTAAAATTGGCAAAATTGGTGGTCTTATCTGCTGGGAAAACTATATGCCCCTGGCCCGTCAGGCCATGTATCATCAGGGTGTTGATATATACCTAGCACCTACTGCTGACTCAAGGTTATCATGGCAGTCAACCATGCAACATATTGCGCTTGAAGGGCGATGTTTTGTACTATCAGCCAATCAATTTGTTAAAAAATCTGATTACCCTTATCATTACCAGCAGGAATTAAATGATGAACCAGAAATTATATGTGCTGGTGGTAGTGCGATTATTTCTCCCATGGGCGAGGTTCTTGCAGGGCCGATCTTTAATTGCGAGGGTCTATTGACAGCTGAACTTGATTTTTCAGTGCTGGCAAGAAGCAAACTTGATTTTGATGTGATCGGTCATTATTCAAGGAATGATATTTTTAAATATGAGGCTGTAAATCAGCCAGATCAAAAGAAAATCTGGGGAATTTATTAAACAGCCGGTTTTAAAATAAAAGTTGATCCATTGAAAAGAGGTTTTAGCAATTGTCGGGCAAGTTTACTTCGATGACCACTCTGGCAGTAGAATACTAATTTTGATATCTGTTCAAATTCACTTAAGTGTTCAATAAGCTCATATATCGGAATATTAATTCCGCCCAGATTGCCTTCTTCAAACTCGTAATTCTCTCTGACATCGATTAAAATGACCTGATCGGGCTGATTAGTCAACCAATTATTCAACTCATTCAGTGTAATAAAATCATCGCCAATTGAATCAGCAGGTTCACCTGATACTAAAGCTAATTGTTGATCGCTTTCTGAAGAATATTGAGTTTTAGCAGGTAAACTAACGTTACTGGCATCTGCAATATTTGATTGAATCTTAAAGATATGCGTGCTGCAGTCAAGGGCATTTACTGTCAGTAATTTTCCAGAAAGCACTTCTCCGAAATTGCAAATAATCTTGATTACTTCGGCAGCCATATAGGCACCGATAATACCTGGAAGCACGCCTAGCACCCCTACCTCAGCACAGTTGTCTGTTGTAGACATTTTTTTTTCATCGGGAAAAAGATCACGGTATGTGGGGCCGTGTTGGTAGTTGAAGACTGCTACCTGACCTTCAAACTTAAAAATTGCCCCTGAAACTAAAATCTTATCAAGGCTAATACAGAAATCATTAACCAGATAACGGGTTGAAAAATTATCAGATCCATCGATAATAATGTCATAGGAAGAAAGTAATATTTCGGCATTTTCACTTTTGATACGCTCAGGATATGCCTCGATAGAGACATACGGATTTAAAAGAGAAAGTTTTTTTTTTGCCGTTACGGCCATATTCAAACCGATATCATCGGTTGAATAAAGAATCTGCCGGTGAAGGTTTGTTAAATCAACCCTGTCATCATCAACGATACCGATTTGCCCGACGCCAGCGGCCACAAGATATTGCAGAACCGGGCAGCCCAGCCCACCTGCCCCGATCATCAGTACGCTACCAGCCTTTAAGAGCTCTTGGCCACCGAGACCAATTTCAGGTAATACTATCTGACGGCTATATCTTTTTAATTCAACTGGTATTAACATAATCTTTATCGAAACCCTTGGTAAGGGTCTAACACATTAATGAATTTAGAAGCCAATTTACCAACATATTCTGCAATAAATTCAGGCTTTAGTGAGTAGGTAATTATTGATAACATCCTGAATCTGCTCAACAGTGGCAGCAGGATTTTTAGAACGGGTGATGGCACCAGAAAAAGCAAAGCCATAAACACCCGCTTCCAGAAGTTCGTAAACGTCATCTGCTGTGATACCACCAACTGCAACAACTGGAGTAATAATATTATTCAGGCGCATATTAGCCATTATATTCTGGTAACCAGGAAGACCGATCAGGGCACCTAAATTTTTCTTGGTAGTTGTGAATCTAAAAGGTCCGACACTTATATAATCGGCACCCTGACTTACCCGCTGAAAAATATCATCAAAGGTATTTGCTTCAGCTCCTATGATCAATGTATCACCCAGCATCGTCCGAGCCTCAGGTAAAGAAGAATCGTCAGGACCTAGGTGAACACCTTCGGCTTTTACTGACAAGGCAATCTCAGGAAAATCATTGATCATCAGGCGTGCATTATAGAGGTTACACAATTTTCTAGCTTGAATGGCCTGAGGTAGTACATTTTCAATCGGCTGATTTTTAACCCTGAGTTGAACAAGTTTACAACCGGCATCTAAAGCACGTCTGATACTTGTTAAATGTGAATCTTCGGTATTTTCCTGGGAAATAAAATAGAGTCTGTCGATCGATTGCATGCTGTAGTTAAGTTTAACTCAGGGGGCATGACCAGTTTCAGGAATTGTGACCAATAGGGGCAGGATGGTCAACTTTTCCCTTCGGCAGTATTAACTGGACCAGGTTCAAAGGGTATTTCTCAGCACAAGGCACCCCTAAAGATTAAACAAATATACGTGTATTCTGATTTTTTAGGAGATGGTAGTAAGATTATTATACAGGTAGAAGAAAACCAAATTTGGGATGTTCAGGGAGATCGCTATATTTAAAAGTGCAACCAACACTATCTAAATTCTGATATAAATCTGTACCAGCTAATATCAATTTTTTACCGTAAACTTATACTATGCAAGAATTGACAAATATAACAAGAGCAGGCTTGAGATTGAGATCAGTTCGTGAACGATCAGCCTTATCGCTTTCTTTATTTGCCAAGAGTCTGTTTGTATCAGAAAAGAATCTGCTGGAAATGGAGGATGGTAAAATCGAAATTGATCAACAGGCCCTTACACGGCTTTTCTATGAGTATTGCGTATCTCCCTTATGGGTTCTTGTAGGTGAAGGTGAAATGCTGCTTGTCAGGCAATTTATAGATACTAATTCAAGCATACAGTCAGCACTAGAAATTGGCAAATCAGTGGTAAAAATGCATACGCTGCAATTGTCTAAAATTGTAAAGAGGCTCAGTCAGCTTGAAGAGGAAACTTTTAAACGAAATTTTATCGATACCAACTTAAACTAATAATCTCTAAGGGATTAAAAACTGCTACTTTTTTATTCCAACCTTATGACCCTACAAATAGCGTAATAGTAAAAGTATGAATCCTGATTGACAGATAAATTATTTTCTTCCAGTTATTGCAGAAATAATCCAGACAACAATTGCGACAACCAGTACAACAGCAATAATCCCTATAAGAAGACCTGCTTTAAATATCATACCAATTAAATGGCAGCTACTGAGCAGCATAGAAAAGGAAATTAATGCGAGAAAGAATACTGCTTTAATGTTAAGTTGATTTTTCATTCTAATAGTTAATTACGGTTAATTCTTTTATTTACCTGTCGCTTAGGGCAAATGATTTACAAGTCAACAGTTATTCATGAGTCAAAATATTAAACTTTGGGCAGATTTCAAAGATTAGTCATAAAATCATACTTGGTAAATAATTAATCCTACTAGTTTTCCCCAACCTGAGAAATTTTTTCTCTGCTCTGGTAGATGCTTAAAAAATAGAAGTGTTAAAAATGGACTAGAGAAATACGGAGATATCTTCAATATAGGCGTTTACATCGTTAGATTAGGGTCTTCTGCATCATTACAGCAATCAGGAAAAGACACTATGAATTTTACTGAATGAATGTGCTAAAAAACCGTTTCAGCGTAAATAACCCACTGGTAGTGCTCATGCAGGTTTTTTTATGGACAGCCATGATAGGTATTCCTCTTTAGTTCTTATTCAGAAAGCCAATCGGCTCAGGAGCCCAAGATGGCTCAGTTCATAAAGATCTGGCTTCGTTTGTAAATGAGCGAAAGTTGTTTTCATTCATCAAGTCAAATATTATTTTAATCATTTTCATTTACTTGAATGAATATTTTCTCAGATGCCCGGCATTTCAGGTATTCAGCTGGTCAATTCAATGAATTCCCGGCCGATGGTCATATTTATTACTGCCTATGAAAACTTTGCTCTCGAGAAATTTTATGTAAATGTCATAGATTACCCAATGAAACCCGTTTCATTTGAGTGTTTCCTTAAGGCAGTAAATAAGGCAAATGACGTCATAAAGTTACATTCTAGGCCAGAAAAGCTTAGTCAGGTAAAAAAACAGAACTATTTTTTAATTAGTGCTGATTATACTCTTGTTCGTATCGCTTTTGCTGATATCTTATATATTGTAGGCCTGAAAGATTATGTGAAAATTCATAGTACTACTTTTCCATGACCAGTTACCACCCGCATGAGCATGAAGGTTATGAAAGAAATATTACCCGCAGAACACTTTGAAAGGGTACATAAATCTTTTATTGTTGCTTTAGAGAAAATAACCTCTATGGGGAAAAATAAAATTGCGGAGGAAAAAATTCCTATTAGCGATTTTTAAAAAGAGAATTTGTCAAAACTTACAGGAGAAAATCATTTTAAAATACTTTGGCGATGTTTGAAAATACCTTGAATTGAGACTGATCTTTAATTAAAACTACTAGATCACAAAATCAATACAAGCGTTCCGGATATAATCAAAATTGCCCCCGCAACTGTTTTCCAGTCAAGGCTTTCTTTTAAGAACACCACGGAAAGAATAATCGCCAGAGCAACACTCAGTTTATCAACCGGGGCCACTTGAGAAACTTTGCCAATTTGAAGCGCTCTGAAATAAAAAATCCACGACAAACCCGTAGCCAGGCCTGAAAGAAGCAAGAATATAAGATTGTTCTTAGAAAGTGTTCCTAACCCGCTCAAGGCACCACGAGAGTAGGCAATAAGCCAAGCAGTTACCAGGATAACTACTGTTCTGATGGCAGTAGCCAGATCAGAATCAATTCCCTTGATACCAATTTTAGCAAGTATTGCAGTAAGAGCTGCAAAAAAGGCTGATAAGAGCGCATAAAACCACCAAACATGCATATCGGAATTTGCTAAAGAAGATAATGATCTATACGTTCACCGATTGTATAAAGAAGGGCAGAAGCGATTAAGCCCTGCCCTCCTATTTCTTCCCAATTATCAAACGAATTAAGCCCTATTACCAACTCTGGAAAATTTGAGGTAATTATACGATAAACCAGACGCGAAGACATATAAAAAGGCAACACATCAACAGCAATTAACTGGTCGTTGTAAGGTACCTGTATGCTAAAAGTTTTATCTACTGAGTAAGAAGCCATGGAAACCAATAATGATGGCTAAGGAGTTTAAAAGTAGGTTTTAGGCAAATGATGGGTCTGAATTAAATGCGGTTTTAGCTGGTTCTTCCTTTAATCCTTTTATCAAAAACTCCGATTTCCCTTTTGCTAATAATGGATTGATTTCAAAGATAAAGTTATTTCTTTCAAGGAACCGGTTTACCATTTTAGAGGTATAGCCTGATAAATTACTTATTATGATACGGTCTCCTACTTTTATGCTCTGGTCAAGTCTTCTGTTGAGAAGCAGTAACCCAAAATGGTCAAATGTATAAGTCATCTCTTCTAATTTTCTTATTCTATACCAATTTCAGGCCAAAGTAAAATGAATGTTATAAAAAGCGAATAATTTAACAATTAGTAATTTTAGTAACGATTAATTTACTTTTATTAACGTTTAGGCTATATTATTCACAATTAGAAAAAAATCTCATTTTTAAGTAGTGTAAACGCAGTATTTAAAATTCCCACTTATTTGATTTATAAAATCCCCAATAAATATGAACAAACTAATTAAGGGTAAATTAATTCACAAACATTACTTTAGACTTGATTAGTATTAATAGGTTCCCCCTGCCTCTCAAGACCAGTCCTTCATTGGGCTGGTCTTTTGGTTTTGTAGACTAATGGGCTGGGAGGTCTACTGACCTAAAAGTCTGATTACTGAAAGTGTCTTAAAATAAATCTATAATCAGGGTATAAAAAAGTTTAGTTAAATAAGATTAAACTGTTACAAACTTTTTTAGAAATCGACCCGTACAAAAATGCAGTGGAATTAATTACTTAAATGTTTGTTTAAGGCTGACTCTCCCAAGGTCAGCCTTTTTTATTTTCAGAAATCTTAATAATCGAATAGATCACGACTTTTCATACAGATCTGAACTCAGATACCGGTCTCCCCTGTCACAGGCAATGCTTACAATCAACCCTTCACTCAGTGTGGATGCAAGTTTCAAGGCTGCAACAAAGCCTCCTCCGGTACTCATTCCTGCAAAGATACCTTCTTCTTTGGCCAGGCGTCGCGTCATGGCTGTTGCTTCGGCTTCGCTGACATCAATGATTTGGTCAACCCTGGTCTTGTCAAATATTTTTGGCAGGTAAGCCTCTGGCCAACGCCTGATTCCTGGTATTGATGAACCCTCAACAGGCTGACAGCCTACAATCCGGATAGCAGAATTCTTCTCTTTTAAATACCTTGAACAACCCATTATAGTACCAGTGGTACCCATAGAACTAACAAAATGCGTTATTTTACCATCTGTATCTCGCCAAAGTTCAGGTCCGGTAGTTTTATAATGTGCCATATAGTTATCAGGATTTGCAAACTGATCGAGCAGAAAAAATCCATCATTTGCTGCCCTGTCAATAGCATAATCACGGCAAGCCTCTATCGTATCCAGTAACACAACTGTGGCACCATAAGCCTGCATAGTCTGTATGCGTTCGATAGTTGAGTTTTTTGGCAGCACTATTTCAAGCTCAAGATCAAATATTCTTGACACCATTGCAAGAGCAATTCCTGTATTACCACTTGTTGCCTCTACCAGACGTGAACCAGCCTTGATTTCTCCACGCTCAATGGCGCTGCGAATCATGTTTAATGCAGCTCTGTCTTTGACACTTCCACCAGGATTATTTCCCTCAAGCTTTAAAAACAGCTGAACATTCTTATAAGGATTCATTTTTTGAATCTCAACAAGTGGCGTGTTTCCTACAAAATCTATAATACCTGCCATATCTAATCTAACTTTGAAGAAACTGTTATACTTGCTGAATGGTATACTTTTGAATCTGGGTCAACGCTATGGGTTAACCACACATTGCCTCCAATGATACTATCGTGGCCTATAATGGTCTCACCACCTAAGATCGTCGCACCCGAATAAATAACCACCCTGTCTTCTACCGTTGGATGACGTTTTTTGTAAGCCAATGCTTTCGCTACGCTCAGGGCACCTAGAGTTACACCCTGATACAGTTTTACATAATTACCGATATTACAGGTTTCGCCGATCACAATACCTGTACCATGATCTATATAAAAATGATTGCCGATTTGAGCTGCTGGATGTATATCAATGCCGGTCTTTGAATGGGCATACTCTGTCAAAATACGTGGTAATAGGGGTACATCAAGCAGGTATAATTCATGTGCCAGACGATAAAAAGAAATAGCATAAAAGCCAGGATAGGTTTTTATCACTTCAAACTCTGACCGGGCTGCTGGATCTCCCATAAATATAGCCTGGATATCGGTATTTAATAAACGGTATAATTCAGGAATAGTCTTAAAAAACTGACTGACCTGTACACTGATATTACAATTATGACATGCCTTGGTAGCATCCATGATCAGGTTTAATTCACGCTCAAGTAGCTTGAACTTATTTTCAACATCCTTGACAGAAGCAAATTCTGATTTTGACTGCTCAGGAAACATCAACCGAATTACCTCAAGAGCCCAGGCAGCAATTTCTTCATTAGAAGGCACTGCCTCGATTTTGAGTTGTTTGTTAAAAATTTGCTGATAAAAGTCCTGATCCATTATTTATTTAACCTGTATTGTTATTTATAAGTTTCAAATTACAAGTTTAGGAAACTAATCTGTAAGCAACGGCCTTGAGAAAAACTTATTAATTTAGCAACCCAATTACCCGCAAAACCGATGAGAATACTTCACACAGCAGACTGGCACCTGGGTAAAAAACTTGTACAGTTTGAAAGAACAGACGAACATCTTGACTTTTTAAACTGGCTTGTAAACACCTTAGACCAGCAGTCAATCGATCTTTTGATTATAGCCGGGGATATTTTTGATACCGGCACACCCTCAAATACAGCCCTTGAACTATACTACCGGTTTCTTAGCCGTGTCAAAGATACCTGCTGCCGTGATGTTATTGTAATTGGAGGAAATCATGATTCAATAAGTACACTTAATGCCCCCAGAGAACTGCTGCATTTTTTTAATGTGCACGTTATCGGCGGGGTACCAGAAAACTTCACTGATCAGATTATTAAAATTTATGCTGGTGGCCATCAAAAAGAGGAAGGGCAGCAATCGGCCGAAGAGCTGCAGCCAGCCCAAGGCTCTCAGAAAACAAGCGGGCCTGATCAAGGCCAGGGCCCTGAAAATGCGGCTGGGCTTCAGCTAGCCAAAGGCCCTGAAAATACCGCCGGCCAGCTATCAGGCGAAGACCGTCAGCCCGCTATTGTCGTTTGTGCGGTACCTTTTTTAAGAGACCGTGATATCAGACTTTCTATCGCTGGAGAAACAAGTGATGAACGAGAGAGCCGCATCAAACAGGGCATAACCGAACATTATCATAAATTTCTCCCTTATATTGAGGTATATAAAGCAGCAGGTATTCCTGTAATAGCAACAGGACATCTATTTGCAGCTGGCTCAAGCACCTCTGAAAGTGAAAAAGAAATACATGTTGGAAATCTCGGTCAGGTTAGGGCTGATCAGTTTCCTGTAGCATTTGACTATATCGCTCTGGGGCATATACACCGGCCTCAGCTTGTGAACCAGACCAAACATATCAGGTATTCAGGTTCACCAATACCGCTTAGTTTTTCAGAAAACGAAGACCGTAAACAGGTCATCATTATAGAATTTAACGGCAGTGTAATGACTGACCCTATACAACTTGAAGTACCATGCCACCGGAAATTGCTGCGCATTAAAGGCAGTTATGAGTACATTGAAGAACAGATTCTTGGGTTAACCGATCCAGAATTGAAGTACCCGACCTGGGTTGAACTTCGGATAGATACTGAGAGCCTTATAACAGACCTGGAAGAAAAACTAGCCATACTAAAGGCTGGAAAGCCTTTTATTCAAGAGTTCTTTACACGGCAGGATAAAATCAAGGTAGCAGGTACCCTCGACCAGCTTACGGGAACCCTACATGATCTGGCAGACCTGACACCAAAAGAAGTATTTTTAAAACGCTGTGCTGCCGAAACAGGTAATGAAGATTATACAGATCTATTAATTTTATTCGACCAGGCTGTTGAATTGATGGAACAGGAAAAGCAATGAAAATTATCAGCGTACGGTTTTTAAACCTGAATTCAATAAACGGTGAGCATATTATCAATTTTGATCAAGCACCTTTCAATGAGAGTGGCCTTTTTGCCATTACCGGCCCAACAGGGTCTGGCAAAACAACCCTGCTTGATGCGATAACTGTCGCACTATATGGGCGGGTACACCGTCATGAGAAAAATGTAGAAGAGATCATGTCAAGACATACCTATGAATGTTTCTCAGAAGTTGTTTTTGAGCTATCAGATAAACGGTACCGAGCAAAATGGTCACTCAAAAAAAGTAATAAACGGGTTGATGGCAAGCTCCAGTCTGAAAAAATGGAACTGGCGGATCAGGAAACTGGTCAGTTCATGGGTGGGCATACTACCACTGGTGTCAAGCTAGCCATCATTAAACTTTGCAGCCTTGACTTTGATCAATTTCTCAGATCAGTTATTTTATCTCAGGGTGATTTTACCCGTTTTTTGAAAGCAAAAGACGAAGAACGCTGTGAACTGTTAGAAAAGATCACAGGCACAGAAATATATTCTAGGATATCGGTGTATGTTTTTGATAGAAATAAGACAGAGGCAACGAAATTAAAGGAACTTCAATCAAGTATTAAGACTGAAAACGTGCTGGGTCAGGAAGACCGTGATACCCAAGAAGGTGGGCTTGATAGCCTGAGTTCTGAAAACAAGCAACTGCTTGATGAGCAAAAAACGTTAATCGGGCAGCGTCAGTGGCTAAGGACATTAAACGATTTAAAGATAAAGTTAGATCTTACCGAAAGTCAGCTACATGATTCAAAAGAGCAGTATGGAGCAGAAAAGAATGAATTTTTAAAACTTAGTCAGCATCAGCAGGCTAGCAAATATCTGCCTGATTTAATCCGGATTGACACAAATAAGGAAGTATCTGATAAAAGGAATACCAACCTTATAAGCTTGCTTGAAATTAGCCCTATTTTAAAAAACGAACTCTATGAATTACTAACAAGCCTGAAGGAAAGTACAATAGAGGCTTCTGAAGCCCAGCAAGCCTATCAAAGAATGGAACCTGTACTTAAGGAGGTAGAGGTATTGGATACCCAGATCAGTATTGGTAAGACCCAGACAGATACTAGCAATGCAGGCCTGGTATTTGAAGAAAATTTAATAAACGAAGCTTATATCTATCAGCGGGAAAAACATAAACAGGCAGCTGATAGTAGCAACCTGCTAATCGAACTCGAACTGTGGCTCAAGCAACATGAATCTGAAAAGGATCTTGAAAAGAACCTGCCAGTATTTAACCGCTACTGCCAGGATCTGAATGAATTGACCAGCATCAGTGAGTTGAATCAGATTGCACTCTCAGGCCATGAAACTGATGATGCCCAGATCAAGGCTGAAATCGAGTCGAATAAAGAAGACCATGGCAAGCTTAAGTCTCAACTTACCGAATGTGAAAATGCACATAACCAGTTGCAAAATGATGTTACCAATCAGCTGGCAGGTAGTTCAAGCGAAGAGCTTTCACGAGAATCAAATGAACTTCCGAAGCTTATAAAAAACTGTGAATCTGCCTACCGCCTTTCTAAAGCGTATATTGACAATCGTAAAGCTGTAGAAAAACTACAAATATCACTAGATACCGTTATAAAACAAAATGTAAATGGCTCAGGTAGTATTGCTGCATCAGTTCAGGAAAAAACAGAGCTGGAATTAAAGCTCTCAAGTGCAAGAGAAGTTCTAATCGCCGAACAGCGATTTCAAGATTATTCTCAGGTTCGCACAGAGCTGGTAAAAGACAAACCCTGCCCTTTATGTGGTGCTTTAGACCACCCTTTTGCAGAAAATCTACCCTCAAGTTTACTTAACCAGACAACTCAACGGGTCAGGGAAATTGAAAATAAGCTTCAAAAAAACTCAGAAACCCTGAATATTTTACGCGCTAACCAGGCTGGGTATAAAACTGAAATTAAATTAGGGTCAGATGAATTTACCCGTTTAAGTCTTGAATCTGATCAGTTGCTAGCTGAATTTACTGAATTAAATACCGTATTCCCGAAAGAACTGATTATCGATTTTCCAGAAATTATTTTCAGGCTGATACATAAAAAACAAGAAATACTTGATAAACTAAAAATCAGAGAAAACCAGCTTAAGGTTTTAGAAGAAAGTCTTCATAGAAATAAAATACAGTCAAATTTATATACCAGCCAGATAGAAATTAACGAAGAGAAAAGAACTGGCATTAGAAGCAAACTTGTCAACACAGGTAATGAAATCAACAGACTAATTGCAGAAAATCAAAAGATAGATCAGAAGCTTAAAGTGTTAAACAATCAGATTGAAGAATTTTTACGCCCATATCAGGTAGTCTTTGATCTGAAAATGATGAATGAGATTGAAAATGATTTACTAGCAAGAGCCAAAAGTTATATAGTAAATACAGGGCGCTATCAACAAACCAGAGTAGACTCAGTATCCTTGAATACTGAACTTGAACTGATTAAAAAAAACACTTCTGAAAAGAAGGACCAGTTAATACTTGATAAGAAAAGTCAAAACGATGAACTTGTGCTACTTCAAAATTTGATTTCCCAGCGTTCAGCGCTTCTAGGTGACAGGTTACCCAGTCAGGAGAGGGAGCATTTACTTGAAAGTTTGAAGCTTAGTAATCAGGAAAAAGAAAACTATAATTCAGCACATAAGCTGCAAACTGGTCTTATTGAGCACAATTCAAATGCAATAAAAAGCCTTCGGACTGAGCTAAAAGAATTAACTGAACTAATTGAAAAGCTTATTACTGATTTGAATATCAGCTTACTGGGTGAAAAGTCTTTAAATGAGATACCGACAATTGATGAACTACGGGCAATGATACTTAATGAGGCTATGGCTAAAGAGCTTAACGAACGTGAAAGATCTTTACGTTTAGAGCTCACAAATGCTGAAAACACACTGACCAATACAAGGCTTGAACTAAATACTGAGAAAGCCAAAGAGCTTACCGAAGAAAGTGATGAACTGATAGCTGAAAACCTTGAAAAAACGACAACACAACTTACTACCGTTAATGAGCAGATAGGTAGAATTAAAGAGGTTTTAAGAGCCGATGATCAGCAGCGTGAATTACATATAGCTGTTTATGAGCAAATTACTAAACAGCAACAAATTTTGCTTAACTGGACAAAACTCTATAATCTGATAGGTTCAAAAGACGGTAAAAACTTTAGCAAGTTTGCCCAGGGTCTGACTCTTGCCCGGTTAACGGAACTTGCCAACAAGCATTTATTGATTCTGAGCAATAGGTATCAGATTTTAAAAACCGAAAATGAAAATTTAGGACTTTCAATTATTGACGGTTTTCTTGCTGACCAGATCAGGCCCATGGCAACATTATCGGGCGGCGAAAGCTTCCTGGTAAGTCTGGCTCTGGCATTTGGGCTATCTGATCTGGCTAGTAAAAAAGTACAAATCAATTCATTATTCATTGATGAAGGGTTTGGAACCCTTGATGCAGAAACGCTTGATACTGCTATATCAGCCTTAGAAAACCTACAGTCAAAGGGTAAGACAATTGGTATAATTTCACATGTTGAAGCCTTGAAAGATCGGATCGGAACTCAGATTCAGTTAAGCAAACTTTCAGGAGGAAAAAGTAGTATCCGGATTAAAAATCAAATCGGTGAAGTAGTAGAAATTTAAAAAAATCAAACTAGGTTAATTATATAGATTCCATTAGCCTACTATATTTTTTACGATTAATAAATTCTGTGAAAAAAAGTTAATTGTTTCCTAATTGACCTGCGACATTCAGTTCATCAGATGCATTAGGAACAGCATCAATCGGGTAAAGCGCTATTTGGGTTAATATCGGTGATATCACCCTAAATTCTACTGCAGGCACTGTCTATATCAGGTTATCTGTAAAGATAATTGTACCCTTAAATTAGTATTGATTAAGATGGCTGATAGTTAAAGTTTCAAGGATATATGTCTTATCAGTTTTTCTCCCTGGATTAAATAGATAAACCCATAAGTAGTTAAAAAAGGATGATAAGTATAGAAAACCCAGTCTTATCATCCTTAAAGTGTTATAAAATGCTTACCCAAATAAATTATGCGGGTAATAGTAAGATTCAGAGAGAATGAAGAATTTTTCATCAACCCGAATAACTGCAAATATTATTCAAGCACAAGACTGCCCAAAGCCTGTTTTGTAAATCCCTTTAAATCTTCGGTTCTATCTTCACGAATTTTTTGTACCCATTTCGGATCTGCTAATAAAGGTCTTCCAACAGCTACCAGATCAAAATCACCCCGATCCATTCTACGCAGTAATTCATCAAGTGAACTTGGATCAGAACTTTCACCAGCAAATGCTGCCAGAAATTCACCAGTCAGGCCCACTGAACCTACTGTAATTGTCGCTTTCCCAGTGATTTTTTTGGCCCATCCTGCAAAATTTAAATCTGATTCTTCGAATTCTGGCTCCCAAAACCTCCGCTGTGAACAATGGAAAATATCAACACCAGCATCAGACATCGGATTTAACCAAGCTTCCATTTCTGCAGGATTGAGCGCCATTTTTAAATTATAATGGGTGGGCTTCCACTGGGAAAGACGCATTAAGACGGCAAAATCTTCACCCACTTGTCTCCTAACTTCCTTGATTACTTCAATCGCAAAACGGCTACGCTCTGCAAGAGTTTTGCCCCCATATTTATCTGTACGAAGATTAGTAGCTGCCCAAAAAAACTGATCGATGAGGTAATCATGTGCTCCGTGAATTTCAACACAATCAAAACCTAAATTCTTTGCATCAAGGGCTGCACGGCCGAATGCAGCAATTGTATCAGCGATATCAGCATCAGTCATATTTTTGCCATTCGCTAAATCTGGATTATTTAAACCAGAAGGCCCTTCAAAAGGCTCAGCTGGTAGCCAGCCTGAAGCATGATTCGGTTGAATGCCCATATGCCAGATTTGAGGACCCATCGTACCACCTGCCGCGTGCACATTATCAACAACGTTTTTCCATCCAGCCAAAGACTTACTTCCATAGAAATGGGGAATATTATTATCATTTGCCGAAGCTATGCGATCAATAACTGTTCCTTCAGACAAAATTAAACCAACCTCCCCTTCTGCTCGCTTGCGATAATAAGCAGCTACTGTATCTGTAGGCACTCCATCAGGTGAAAATGAACGCGTCATCGGCGCCATTACAATCCTGTTTTTCATATGTAGCGATTTCAACGTAAATGGTTTGAATAAAGAATCAGTTTTCATTTTTCCCTGTTTTTTGAAATAAGGCTAATAAATCTATATAGTCAGAAATATTAGATTGAAACAAAGATATATCGATTATTCCCGATATCCCAATTCAATTAAGAAAATGACATTCATTTGATAGTGTCAGGATAATGTTTTCCAACATTCAAAACTAGAATCCATTATCCCTTTTATATAGCCCTTGGGTTACCGCTCAGCCATTTAAATCTTCTGAGAAAAGTTCTGTTAGTAAGGCTGCTGATTTTATCCCGTTTAGTACCCTAACGGCTGTAAACATATCGCTTATAGCCGTAGTCACTTTCAAATGAACGCTCGATGCATAATTTGCATTATGCAGTACCTGTAACAAATCAAGAATGAGAGCCTTAAATAGTCGAATTCATAATCAGACCAAAACCAGTTATGGCCGTTGAAGCTATTGGTCTAGAACCTATGATGCTATATTAAATTACTTTAGGGTTTTAGAATATTCTGCAAATGGGTTTCAATGCTTTTACCAATTTGTTCAATTTCAAAATAATCGTAGTTTTTTGTTTTATTCGAGCCCCTGGTAGCTTGCCATTTTAAATTTTCTTTTTTATAAATGCATACCCAGAAATTTCCATATTCTCCTTCAGCTGAAAATTTAAAATCACCATTTTCTTGTTTTGTAATAATACCTATCAGTATTTCCCCACTTCTTTTGGTCACCCAAACGTTTTTAATTTCCATGTTATAAATTGATTCTTTCTCCTAATGGGTGTGCAGTAGAAACTATAATAAAAAATTAATACCTATAGTTTCCTGAAAATTTAACTGAAGGCATTTTTGTAATCTTTTTAAAGGTACGGTTTTGAGCCCGATGACAGGAAAACCTAGTCTTCAACTAATGTAGGAAATTCAAGAAAAAATTTTGTGACTGCACCTTGGGAATTTTCAACTTTTATCGTCTCTTTTTGTGCATCAACGATCTGCTTGGAACTATACACACAAAGACCACCGAAGTGAGATGAAACATCAAGTCGTTCATAACGGTAAATATTTTACTCAAATTATCTGATGAAATTCCAGGTCCTTTATCTGTTACTGTAATTACAGTCTGGCCGTCTGTTGCAAAAGTTGTAATTTTAATGAGGGTTGCTGTCGCATATTTAATTGTATTTGTGAGCAGATTTGTAACTACCTGCTCGATAGGGGCACGATCACAAAATGAATAAACATGTGCTGCTAAATCAATGTCGAGCGTACATTTTGCCTGTATAATTTCTTGTTTATATTCATCTAAAACAGTGTTGACGATTGTATTAAGATCAATTTTTTGTTTGTCAAGAACGAGTGCCCTTGTGAAATCCGGGTCACATTTATCAAATCACGAATCAGATTAGAAATTTTATTTATCTGCCTATCTCAAATATTTACCATCACCTTCAGCCTTTCAAGTGATATTGAACTCAATGTTCCCTGTTCAATAAACCAGCTTAATGATTGAACCTACAACTTAAGCGGTGTAAGAGGTGAATTTAATTCCTGCGAGGCAATTGATAAGAATTCATCCCTTGCTCGCAGGGCTTTTTGCTCAGTCACTAGATCAGATCTTAATCTGATAGCTGGGTTTTCACCCTTGCCAGCAACTCTTTACTTAAAAATGGTTTTACCAGATAGTCATCAGCTATAGCTTCAAGACCTTCAATTGTTGCTTCATTGCCAGCACGTGCAGAAAGAAGTATCAATGGCAGACGCGACGTTTTATCATGACTTTTTAGCTCACTCAGCAATTCAAACCCGCTCATTTTTGGCATCATGGTATCACTGATAATTAAGTCGGGCAACCTGTATTGAATGAGATTTAATGCTTCACGACCATTTGAAGCTGACAGCTCGTTATAATGAGGAATTAGTTTGCGTTCTAAATAATCACGCATATCTGCATTATCATCTACTACGAGTATAGTTGATCGGTTAGGTGTCTCATTAAACAAATGGTATTCAGGACGCCATCTAGTTGCTTCATTGACCAAGAATGGTGACTTAGCCTTTTCAACTTTCACCGACTGTACTTTGAGTTGGGAAACAGGTAAATGAGCAAAACCTTTAAGTAAAACAACCTTTATAGTGGTGCCAATTTCAAATTCACTATCAACCGTAATTTTGCCTTCATGTACCTTGATCATTGTTTTTACCAGGGCGAGGCCAATACCAGAACCCTCAAAGGTTCTTGACTTTACTTCTTCAACCCGATGAAAACGATCAAAGATTTTTGGCAATTCCTCCTTCGAAATACCGATACCAGTATCGCGAATGGTGAATTCTACCGGATCAGAAAATTCTTTTAAAAATACCTTCATACTACCATTCAGGATAAATTTAAAGGCATTTGATAATAAATTCAGCACTATTTTCTCCCACATCTCTGAGTCAATAAATATCGGCTCAGAGATTTTATCAAGATTAACTTCATAGTGAAGATTTCCCTTCGCCATGACATGCCTAAACTGGCTTGCAAGGCCTGACGTGAATTTTTTTAAATTAATTGATTGAAAAGAGGATTCTACCCTACCCACTTCCATACGGGTAAAACAAAGTAATGAGTTAACTAATTTTAGAAGTCTGAGGGCATTTCGATAAACAGAATAAAGGGTTTGGCGGTTAATCGTGATATTTTCACCATGTGCTTCAGCTATTGCATCTTCGAGAGGACCAAGTAATAGGGTAAACGGAGTTCTGAACTCATGGCTGTCATTACTAAAAAAGGTAGTTTTAAGTCGATCAAGTTTAGCAAGTTCCTGTTCTTTAATTCATGTAGCCTCCTGCGCCTTCGAACTGGCTATAGTTGCTGAAATCTGAAATGCCAACAGATTTAAAAAGCTGCGGTATGACTCGTCAAAAGGTAGTTGGGGGCTCTAGCCAACAGACAGAAAACCACAGACAGAGCCTTTTATTGATAATTTAATGGGTAAGAAAAATGCAGTTTTTACCGTGTCAAGCCCCATTTCACCATACATCAAGGATACATAATCAGGTATCACATCTATAAACTCTGGCTCAACTAGTGCAGTCCGATTGCTTCTGCTTTTAATTTGTTTCTGGAATCGGGTGAGTAAATTATTGTTGGAATTTCGGCGATTGACCTGTCTAATAATTATACATTAAAACACAATACTATCAAATCAAAAGCAGGAATGCTTTAATCAAAATGATGTAACTTATATGGCGAAACTTAGATAAATTAAGGTTTTTTTCTGACTAAATACCAGATTTCGATATGCCCGCTATAACGGCCGTTCGGATATATTAATTAAAAAATCGATTTTATGAACATTAAATTTAAATGTGGTATGAAAAAATTAACTGTTTCCTTTGCACTGATATTTAGTTATTGCTTTTCCTGTGCTCAAACGCCTGTTCATCACAAGGTAAGTCATTTAAAAATCACAATTCTCAGTACGATGCTGGCCCAGGAGGGGGTGGGCGACTGGGGGTTTGGAGCATTAGTAGAATGTGACTCTACTCGCATTTTGTTTGATTCAGGCGGGCGGAAATATGTTGTACGCGACAATGCGAAAGAGCTACATGTCGATCTCTCCAAGGTCTATATTGCTGTACTTAGCCACGGGCACCCTGATCACACCGCCGGATGGCTAGCCCTTAGGCAAGAACTATCAGCAATAGATAATAATGCACTGTCACTAACCTATGTTGGTTCCGGTTTTTTTAATCCTGTTATTCTTCCGTCTGGCGGACGGCATGATTTGAGGCCAGACTCGGCAGCCTATGCCAACTCTGGCGCACACGTTGAAACCGTAAAAAATTGGAAAGAAATTGCTCCAGGTGTTTTTCTTACAGGTAGTAATATACCACGTAATAATCCCGAGAGCAATTATCCACCAACGTGGAAACGACTAAGCCAAAATGGGAAAATAGCACGAGATACAGTCCCTGAGGATATGTCTATGGTAATTTCAACGTTACAAGGACTAGTAGTACTAACTGGTTGCG
>JANLVJ010000013.1:0-235832 GCA_031363945.1 bacterium
CAAGAATTTTGTGGCACCAATACAGGGAACCTATATCGGAGATATTCAACTGGGCTCATTTCAGAAAATTAAAACGCCTGATGCTGTAGAACTCGCAGCTTATACCAAACAGGTACTGGCAAATACGTTTGTCGCCGTAGGAAATAAGATCGGTTCATTACCACCCTTAAAAATAAAGCAGGTAGTAAAAAAACTTGCACAAAAAAATCCAATCACCCATATTGTATATATAACAAAGGAGAATCGCAGTTATGATGAGGTTTTCGGACAGTTCAAAGGTGCTAATGGAGACAGTACCCTTGCCCGATTTGGCATGCATGTTACTGTTACTAACAGGAATGATACTATGGGCAATGTAAATGTCATGCCCAACCATCATAAGCTGGCAAAAGAATTCACCCTGAGTGATAATTTTTACTGCGACGGGGACGCCTCAATTCATGGTCATCACTGGATGATGGGTGTTATACCCAATGAATGGGTTGAGACAAATTCGGCAACTGATGCAACATTCAAGGCATTTTCGCCTGCTCCAGGGAGAAGATCACCACGATCAACAGGTTCGATTGATCCTGAAGATTATGCAGAAATTGGAGGCTTATGGGAAAATCTTGATCGGCATCATGTTTCTTTCTACAATTTCGGTGAGGCCAATGAAACCGGAAGTAACCGCGAAGATTGGGATGATACGGCAACAGGTGCCGGTCATGCCACCCTTGTACCCATGCAGAAAGCATTATATAATCGTACCAGCCATGATTATGCTGGCTTTAATACAAATATTCCTGACCAGTACCGCATGCAGCAATTTGAACGTGAATTTACCCGTAAATGGATAAGGGGTAAGGCTGTTATGCCTTCACTTATTACTATGCAGGTACCTAATGATCACGGTGCTGACTTAAGACCCCGAGACGGATATCCATACCTGCAATCGTATATGGCTGATAATGATTTGGCCCTGGGCCGGATCCTGCATTTTTTATCGCGTACAAAATACTGGAAACATATGCTGGTAATTGTCACCGAGGATGATGCCCAGGGTGGGGTTGATCATACAGATGCACACAGAAGTATCTTGATGATGGCAGGCCCATACGTCAGGCGTGGGTATGTTTCGCATACACATGCGAATTTTGGGTCAATCCTGAAGGTGATCTATAATACCTTGAACCTACCCTATGTAAATCAATATGATGCAACGGCATCGGTATTAAATGACTATTTTACAAATAAGCCAGACTTCAGTAGGTACAACCTGGTATTTCCGGATTCCCGGATTTTTAATCCTGCTCTATCAATGAAGCGGTATCATAAGACTATTGACTGGAAGAAAATTGAGAAAGGCCCGGATATGGATGATGAAGCAGACATGCGTAAAAACCATCATGCCCAATTTGACAGAAAATAGGCTAGACAATAAACCATCGTAAACAAAATGAGCCTGTCAAGATGATTTGTTCAGGCTCAGGTCTTTACAGATCTCATTAAGTGACTTAGTTCAATATTTTACGAAATCAGTCAGAACTGACCCATTCATCAACAGTTAACAACTATTGGTCAAAATTTATTTTTCATTACGTCGGGGTCTCTTACGTTTATGAAAAATAATCGGTATGGAACAAACCAAACGTTTAGCTTACCTCGACTGGCTCCGTGTGATTGCAATTGCAGGTGTCCTCTTTTTTCATTCAGCCATGGCTTTCACTGAAGAAAAATGGCATATCAAAAATAGTCAGCAAAGCTCGATCCTATTTGAGTTTATCACATTGCTTCACCGGTTTCGTATGCCCCTCCTATTCTTTATCTCAGGAACAGTCAGTTATTTCATGCTACAGAGAAGAAGTGGTGGTAGTTTTATTGCCGTCAGGTTTCGCCGCTTATTTATACCTTTGGTTTTTGGTATGCTGGTTATTGTGCCTCCACAAGTCTATATAGAAAGATTAACGCAAGGCTTTAAAGGCAATTTCTGGGATTTCTACCCTTCAATTTTTACAACAGGTGCATACCCAAAAGGCAACCTGAGCTGGCACCACTTATGGTTTGTACTTTACCTGCTTGTTTATGATATTATATGTGCCCCATTATTTGTCTGGTTGATTTCAGTCAGGGGGAAGCTGTTTCTTCAAAAGTTTAACTGGATGACAGAAGGTAAATGGATTTATCTGCTGACAATTCCTTCTATATTCGTTTATACCTTCTTGTCCCGGTGTTTTCCTGAAACAAATGACCTGATACATGACTATGGGTACCTGCCTTACTGGCTATTCTTTTTATTGGCAGGTTTCATCTTTATTGCCAATCCTGCATTTATGGAGAGTCTTGAACGTAACCGTCGTTTTTCATTTGGTGTCGCTTTTACCTTATTGATCTTGATTAATTATGTGCGCTGGAATGATATAACCCCATGGCAGACGATCATTCCGTATAAGGTTGACTACAGAACTTACATCTATATGGCTATATCCTGTATTATTGCATGGGCATGGGTATTTACAGCGGTTGGCTATGGAAAAAAATACCTTAACCGGCCCCATCGTAGCTTGCAGTATTTAAATCAGGCGGTTTATCCATTTTATATTCTTCATCAGACTGTTATAGTTGTACTCATGTTTTACATTATCAGAACCAGTGATACAATTTTGATGAAGTATCTTTTTACAGTGATCGTAACTTTTTTTATTTCCATGTCTATCTACCACCTTTTTATAAAACCGTATAAAGTAATACGCTTCTTATTTGGTGCAAGGCAAGACAAGAAACCAGAAAATGTTAAATTAGAATCTCCGGTTTTAGTATCTGATGCAGTCATAGCGTAAAAAATGAAAGCAATAAATTAAATGAGAGTGCTTCAACGTTTTATCTTTCCTGCACTATATGGCCTTATGGTATATATAAGTATCAGGCTTGTAAATGATTCGATGTCAAGAACACAATTTCTAGACAGATCGTGGCAGCAAAATACGATTGAAATACTGGCTACAATGCTTTCGGGTATACTCTTTAACTGGATATTAAGAGGTATTGTCAGTACGGCCGCTAGCAGTACCAGAACAGTATCGCTAAAAATGGTAAGGCTTGAATTCGGAAAAGTATTTCTGGCAGTTTTACTTATTTTTAATCCTGTACTTTTCACTGTCCATTATCTCATCAAACAACCTGTAAAGTGGAATGACTTTATAATTTTCAACCTCTTGGTTACCCTTTTTGTACTGCTTCACTATTCACTGGTAAGAGGATTTTCGCTCATCAGGTTATATATTCAGCAAAGTACCGAAATAGAGCATCTTAAAAATGAACAGTTATCAATAGAACTAAAGTTTTTAAAGGCACAATACCATCCGCATTTTTTATTTAATGCTTTGAATACAATCTATTTTCAAATGGATGATAGTGTAGAGGATGCAAAAAATACATTGGAGAATTTTGCAGAATTATTGCGCTATCAGTTATACCAGCACCAAGATATGGTTGGTGTAGAACTAGAAGTTAAATACCTGCAAAATTTCATACAGTTACAAAAAACAAGAGCTTCCGATAAAATGCAATTATTGGTTAATTTCGACCCTACACTGTACGGTGAAAAAATTCATCCTTTACTCATGCTTCCCTTATTAGAAAATGCCTTTAAATATGTAAATGGTGATTACCGCCTTGATATTTCCTTATTAAAAGAAGGTGGCTGGCTCGTCTTCAGGGTTGATAATTCAGTAAATAGTTTACAACCGGTTAGCAATGGGGGCATAGGCCTTGAGAATTTGAAAAGAAGGCTACAGCTACTATATCCAGCAATGCACAGTTTTACGGCTGAAAAAGAAAATAATGTGTTCAGGGCAAAGCTAAAAATCAGGCTGCAATGAAAGTAACCTGCATTATTACAGATGATGAGCCTATTGCACGCAAGGGGTTGCAGCGTTATATAGAAAAAATAGATTTTCTTGAATTAGTAGGTATATGTGAAGATGCGTTGCAACTAAACAGCGTTTTACAGACAAAAAAAATAGATTTATTATTCCTGGATATAGAGATGCCTTATCTCTCAGGTGTTGATTTTTTAAAGAATTTAAGTAATGCGCCAAAAGTGATATTTACAACTGCTTATGAGAATTTTGCGCTACAGGGTTTTGAACTTGATGTTTTAGATTACCTGCTAAAACCCATTTCTTTTGATCGCTTTTTGAAGTCTTCCAATAAAGCCTTTGATTATTTCAACACAAAGGTACAGGGGGATAAATACCTGTTTGTTAAGTCAGAAAAGCGGCTTGAAAAAATCATGATTAATGATATCATCTTTATAGAAGCTTTACAGAATTATGTTTCTATTCAAACGAGCAGTAAAAAATTACTGGTACACTCAACCCTGAAAGCTATGCAGGAAAAATTACCTTCAAGATTCATACAGCCTCATAAATCATTTATTGTAAATACCGGGGCTGTTACTGCCATCGAGGGTAATATTCTGCACGCCGGCTCATTTAAAATACCCATCTCAAAGAACCAGCGTGATCAGGTAATGCAGAGTCTGAGAGTTTGAAATGCCCATCTTAAAGTATCAGGTGATTTGATATTGCAGCATCTGATTGTTTAAAATACCAATGTTAAATTATCAGCTTGATTTATTATTGCAATCTCTGAAAAGTTGAATTACTGAATTATTCTTCTGGAATTAAAAAAGCATCTGCTTCGATTTCAAGCAGCATTTCAGGTGAAATAAGATTACTGACTTCAATCATAGAAGTTACGGGGCGTATATCACCAAAAAATTGACCGTGAGCCCTGCCAATCTTTTCTGAGTTTTCACTAATATTTCGTACGAACATCCGGGTACGTACAACATCTTTTAATGTTGCACCAGTTCTAGCAAGTACTGCTTCAATATTGCGCAAAATTTGAACAGTTTGATCATAGGCATCACCTTCTACTATCTGACCCGCTTCATTGGTGGCAGTCGTACCTGCAATCCAGATATGGTTTTTGATTTTAACAGCACGTGAATAGCCTACAATAGGCTCGTAAGGCGATCCGGATGAGTAATTAATGCGTTCCATAGTTATATATGTATACTAATTGTGGCCCTGGTTACAAAAGCTAAAAAAGATATTCTAACCGCCTGGCTTTTTGCTGAAGATAAGCTCAAAGTGTTGTTTGAATTCTGTGCAAATCATATCATCACTGCTTAGTTAACTAATAATGAAACCGACATGGTAGAATATGAAGTCTGCTGTCCCTGAATGCATATACCTGACGATGCTCATCTGTTATACGACGGCTCCAACATCCAGATAAATTTCCCTTTAAGGGCTCTGGTTTTCCAATGCCTTTAAATGGGGATCTAAGTGTAACTTCTGTAAGAACATTTATTCGGGAAAGGATTTTTTTGTCTTGGTCATATACAAATACTTATAATTATCGTGATATCAATAAGAAGTAAGACGCAAAATCATTAGGTCACAAAGTTATGTTTACACATTCAACAGCGCAACTGGTATAATCTTCCCATTAAAGAATCGATGACCCGTAAGTGCGAAGTCTGCAATGAAAGCCGCCATTTCTGCCGCAGATAGGGGAGCTTCATAGCCAGGAAATGCCTTGCGAAGCATATCGGTCTGGGCTGAACCAAGTGCCAGACCATTGACTTTTATATTTTGATCGTTAAGTTCTGTTGCCAAACATTCGGTAAAATTCATCAGGGCAGCCTTGCTGGCGCTATAGGCGGCCAGACCCTTGAATTTAGCACTACCCTGAAATGCGCCCATACTGCCGATATTCACAATATGTGCTAGCTGAGGGTTCAGGTAGGGTAATATAAAATGAGTCATCTCTAGATGACCGTAAAAATTGACCTCCATCATTTGTCTGAAGTCATCTGTATTTGTATCTATGAATGGTTTATTGATCAGACTTCCAGCATTATTTATTAGAATGTCTGGTTGGGGCATAAATTCAGCTAATACGGGAGCCAGAGAAGAAATGTAATTGCTTTTAATAATATCAAAGGCAAGAATCTGGAGCCGCCCACCAGCAACAGCCTCAGGTTCGGCTTCAAGTAACCGTTGCAGGTTTTCTGCTGTACGCGACAGGGCCAGGATTCGAGTGTCAGCATAAGTGAGAAGCTTTCTGACTGTTTCATATCCCAGTCCACTACCAGCACCTGAAATTAAAATATTCATTTGCTAGTATACAGCTTTCCAGGTAAAAAGAAATCAACGGCAGGCTTAATTTAGAATTAAGCTATATTTGATTGATGATCAAACGAATCACAGCTATAGTTCTGGCCTTTATTTACCTGTCGGTAAGTACTGGTTTCACTATGAATGTGCATCATTGCATGGGGTTACTGACCTCTATTTCTATAGCGGGCCATTCTGACTGTGTTTGTAAAGTTTTAGGTGCTGATCTATGCTGTAAGACTACCTTTATCAGAGTAGAATTAAAAGACCAAAGCCAGAAGACAAGTATTGATGCCTCAGTAGTTTTTTCAATAATTCTGCTCTCAATCAGTCGATCAAACTTTCTAGCAGGGATTCAACCTGTGCCAATACAATTTTCGTATTTAACCGAAGGCCCACCCGGTTATGCCAGCCTTCCCGATTATATCCTTTTTCAGAACCTCCGAATCTGATCATGTAAACGTGTATGGCTCATTAAAGCAATATATGTTTATCTGGGTTATAAAAATGTGTTTCTTAGCTAGTCTTAGTTAAAAATGGCGCGATAATTCGTATGACTGGTAAGATATTTCTGTTTCCAGATTTCATAGTAAACTTATTTACTTCATTAATTATTCATAGTTATGAAATTAAAACTGATACTTGCCGGGCTTGTTTTTTCGGCGTCATCACAACTTTTTGCACAGACCAGTCAAAGTAGCCAGCAAAGCAGCCAGATTAATGGCATTAGCACCAAAGCCATCAAAAAAATGACTGTAATGGCCAAGGCTGATATTACACAGAAACCTGCTGCAACAATGCAAATGGATATGCCTGCTGACACGGGCAACCGCATGAAAGTTATGGTTTCAGGAATGTCACTGAATTTACCCATGTCGCGTGATGGTTCTGGCACAAGTTGGCTGCCAGACGCATCAGCCATGCATGCGATTATGTTTAATGCCGGTAGCTGGCAGCTCATGACTCATTATAATATTTTCTTGCGGTATAATAACCAGGATATTTTTAGAAAGGGTTCAAGGGGTTCGGCAAAATTTGATGCTCCAAATATGGGAATGCTCATGGGCCAGCATCAGGTAGGAAAAAATGGGCTGTTTCATTTTAGTATCATGATGTCGCTCGACCCGTTAACAGTTCAGGGGGGTGGTTACCCACTTTTATTTCAAACAGGTGAAAGCTGGAAAGGAATACCCCTTGTCGATCGTCAGCACCCACACGATCTATTTTCTGAAGTAGCAGTTTCATATACCCAGGCATTATCACCGAACACTGATCTTTCAGTTTATCTGGGCTATCCGGGTGAGCCAGCTCTCGGGCCAGTAACCTTCATGCATAGACCAAGTGGTATGTACGGCCCGGATGCCCCAATTGGTCATCACTGGCAAGATGCTACCCATATAACTTTTGGTGTGGCAACTCTGGGTTTCAGGTTTCATGACCTTAAAATAGAGGGATCTTCTTTTACCGGGCGTGAGCCAAACGAGAATCGGTATAATTTCGATAAACCCAGGTTCGATTCATATTCAGCACGGCTTTCCTATAACCCGTCTAAAAACTGGGCATTACAGGTTTCCCGCGGTTTTATCAAAAGCCCTGAGGCATTGAACCCCGATGAAAATGTCACCAGAACAACGGCCTCGGCAAATTATGCAATAGAATATCGACCAGGTAATTTCATAACTGCTAACCTGGTTTATGGATTAAATCAGAGCAAAGGTCTTGCAAATGATCCGTCAATTGGTCTGGAAGGGGCCATTGAATTTGGAACGACCTCAATCTTTACCCGCTATGAATGGGTAAAGAAATCATTTCAGGAACTGCAGCTTGATAGACTTGTCCTATCAATGCTTCCTTTTTATACCCAGCTTCCTTCATCAAAAACACTTTATTCAATCAATGCCTTTACTCTGGGGTTTAACAAGCAGCTTTTTCACCTTGGTAAAACCAATGTAGCCATCGGTGCCCAGGCAACCCTGAACGTTTCTCCCGAGGCACTGCAGAGTCTATATGGTAAAACTCCGATAGCAGGAGAAGTGTTTCTTCGTATTTTTCCGGCCTTAATGAAGATGCATAACCATTCAACTAATTCAATGAAGGGTATGATTATGTAGCATCAGAATACGGGGAAAATATCCTATTGCTTTAATGCATTCCTTAGGCTTATTATTACACATCAAACTATTATCGGCATACTAAACTTAATATTCAATATGAAAAATCACATCAAACTAATAGCCTCAGTCATTGCCTGCACAGGCTTGTTTTTTACTGTAGCCAGAGCCCAGGATATGAAAGATATAAAGGGGATGAAAATGGCCAAGCCTGCAAAATCAATGAAGGGCATGAAAATGGATGCACCAGCTAAAAAGGCAGTCATCATACCTGACTACAGCAATGCCAGCCCTGCAGTTAAGACTTCAGTTGGTGTTTTATATAAAGATTACCTGGATGTGAAAGATGCCCTGGTTCAAAGTAGTCTTGCTAACGCACAGGTAGCTGGCAAATTGCTTTCTTCTGACGCCGGAAAAGTTAACCTTGCTAGTCTTAATCCAGCACAACATAAATATGTATTAGATTTGCTAGACGTCATAAAGGAAGATGGAGAGCATATTGGTAAAACTCCAGAGCTTGATCATCAGCGTCATCATTTTGCCTTACTTACCGATGAGATGTATCCTTTGGTAAAAGCATTTAAGCCAAACGTTGGTAAAGTATATTATGATTATTGTCCAATGGCCCGCGCCCATAAAGGTGCGTACTGGTTGAGCAAAGAATCAGTAATTAAAAACCCATTCTACGGTAAAAAAATGATTGAATGCGGAATGACTAAGGAGACTTTATAGTACCAGCCTGAATCTAAATCCCCCGACCCTAAAAGCTATAATAGGGAGGGGATTTTTTTGGTTAGTGATTTTTTAGCCAGCTATTCCAGTCAATAGCAACTCTATCCCAACCAAATTTCTCTTCATCGATCTTCCCATCGGGTGTAAGCGGGAAAAAGTTGTGCTCAAGTCCTATATAGCCATTGAATGTAAAATTGGTTTTTTTAAGACGGATAGCTTCAAGTCGTAGATAATCATTTCCGACGGTTGCACCTTGATCTTTGGTTCCAAAACTTACCAAAACCGGGATTTTTAACTGTGTAAGCCAGGAAACCGGGGGCGGCCAGCTATTTTGAAATGCATCTTTATTGGAATCGCCTTCAGCGAGTAGATTTTTAGGGTCAGCGCAAATTTGTCGCCAGTCTTCGAATTGATTTTCAGCAAGGTGTGTACTGTCTGTTTCTTCTCTCCGTGATCTTTCAACTATACTGATCATTCTACCCAGTGGGCTACCACATGCGTAAATCAGCTCAGTTACTGCAGGGTAGTCGGATGCAATTTGTGAAGCAATACCTGCCCCTTCAGAATGACCTGCCACAACCAGTTTAGAACTGGAAACCCAGGGCAATTTCCCGAGTAGCTGAAGAACTTCAATATCCCGGTGCACGTAATAATCCGGATAATTTCTTCGCCGATAAAGCTCAGGGTAGTTGCCGCTTCTATCCAAATAGGTTAGGTCATTTTTCAATGAATCCTTCTGCGCAGTCAGAGGAATAAAGGGCTTACCGATGATAACCAGATGGTAATGGCTCACAAGGCTATCTGTATTAAAGACAAACACATTGTATATTTTGCGTACACCCTTCTGCAGGAAGCTGATAATTAGTGGTCGAGGCTGGCTTCCCTGACAGAATAGTAAGAGTGGTTTTGGTTTATTTTCTTCGCCTTTTTTTGATTTTACCAGGATCTCTACGGGGTCACCCAGGTAAATCATTTTAAAATGTCGGAAGCCATAAATGTCGGGTAATTTTGTCTGTGCAGAAATAGTGTATGGTGAAATAATTGCCAGACAAAACAGAATTGCCGTTAGATAGTTAATCATTTATTGGTAATTCTACGATTAGTCATATCCATATATTCCAGTATACAAATTACGTTGGTAATACACTTGCTTTAATATAAGGCAAGTGGATTACCAAAATCCTGATCAGATTCCTTTTAGTTTAGGCCATCGTCAGCTTTGCTGGCTCTAGCAAAATCAACCCATCAGTGATTAGTTTGGTATAAGCCTTATCAGTTGCTGAAAACTTTAGTAAAGATGCACGTATTTCCATCCCCAATACTGACAGCTCTTCATGTTCGAGAGCTAGTTCAAGAATTTCAAGCGCACATAACCAGCTTTTATCAAGCTTGCCATTGAGTGTGAGCCAGATTGCTGACAAATTTGAAGTGTCAAGATGTTCTTCACGAATTTTGCGAACCTGTGAATATTCTTCAAGAAAAGGGTTTATACCCTGATCATTAGCTGATTCAGAAGATAATTTTACTACAACTGCACTTGATTCATTGAAGACTGTCGCATTATAAAATGCTTCCTTATCTGCTGCGCCATTAAAGACAGAGATAACCTGGCTTCCCAGGGGCAACTCAAAATATTCCCAGGTTTTAACCGGACTTTTACCATCAGGTTCCATCAATTCTGCATCGAGCCAGGTAAGTAAGACAGGTCTGCCTTCCTGATAAAAAATACGTTTCAATGTGCCGTGAAAGATATACCCACTGCTATATTCAAGCATACCATAATCACCTTCTACCAGACCAATTTCATGAAGTTCAAGTTCACTGCAATTTTCGAGCCCCTGAGGTACTCCATCTATAGCGCCCATTGGCAGGCAGATACCTTCTGGAAAACGGTGTGCACTCATTCCTGGAATCTCCTTAAAATTATAGGCAATAGCACAGCTACCTTTTAAATCTAAAAAGGCTATTTCATTTTTTTCATTTTTATAATTGCTTATTTTACCACTCAGCTGAATACCCGAGTTGAGTGTAACAGTGCAGGTATTACTGCTCGACATTCCTTTATCAAGGGCTAGAATACCACCTTGCTTAAAGGCCATAGTTGAAGCAAAATCATCCAGAATCTTTAATAGCGTTTCAAAATCTGGGGTTACAAACAGCTGTGGTTGGGAACTTGTGATATCAAAAGGTGTATGAACTGCTTCTGCAGTATACCATCGCTTTTCGACTGTGGGTAACATACAGCTTACACTTTCTCCAATGGATGAGAGAAGGCCGGCACCATAAATTTTAGGTTGCTCGAGTGAGCCGATCATACCATATTCAACTGTCCACCAATGAAGGCGGCTTAGTAGCGCCATTTCAGAAGGCTCACCCATATTTTTCTGGCGATCGAGCACTTCTTTTTCCATCATTTCAATCTCCGCATCTTTGCTTCCGGGCATTTCTTTTAATATACTAAGCTTGCGTATAGACTCATAGAGATCAAAATCCTGTTTTGAATAGAGTGCTTTGCTTCCTATTTCACCAAAGTGTCTGAGATATTCAGCATATGCAGGGTCAGCTATAATAGGGGCATGACCTGCCGATTCATGAATAATATCAGGTGTCGGTGTATATTCAATATGATTAAGCTGACGAATATCGGTGGCTATGACGAGCACTTTATAGGCTTGAAACTCCATAAAGGCAGCAGGAGGAATAAATCCGTCTACGGTTACGGCCCCCCAGCCGATCTGGCCCAGGTTTCGATTCATCGTAGGTAATTCGGGAATACGTTCAATGCTTAAGCCTGCTCTTTCAAGTCCCTTGATATAGGGGTAATAGGCTATATCTTTTAAATAATAGTAGTTCTGACGCATAACATATCGCCAAACTGCCTGATCTACCGCTGTATATTTTTCATAATGCTGGTCAATTACAAAAGTTCTCAACCGCCTGGGTAGCCTTGCGACCTGGGCGTTTCCGTATTCTTCCATCAAGTATTGATTTAGTACTACAAAGTACTAAATAATTCTTTCAAGTAATCGTGTTTAGTGCTTCAGAAATCAGATATAATAAAAAAAGGTGCCCCATATTATTGGGCACCCTGTTATTAACAATTTAATTATTGGTAGATCATACTGCTACCAGCATGTATAAATTTTTATTCAGCGCCCAGAAGATTCTTCCAGCTTACCATTCCTCCGATAATATCTTTTAACTGGCTTACAGCTACACGCTCCTGTAGCATACTGTCGCGATGCCTGATGGTTACTGTTTCTGTTTCCAAAGATTCGTAATCTACTGTTATGCAGAAAGGAGTCCCAATTGCATCCTGACGTCGGTAACGTTTGCCAATTGAATCTTTTTCTTCATAATGCATATTGAAATCAACTTTCAGCTCATTCATGATTTTTCGGGCATATTCTGGCAAACCATCTTTCTTGGTCAGGGGCAGAATTGCAGCCTTGATAGGAGCCAGGCATGGATGAATTTTCAGTACCACCCTGGTATCAGCTTTGTCACCTTCACCAACTTCTTCCTCTGTGTAAGCATTACACATTGTCAGCAAAAACAGGCGGTCAAGACCAATTGAAGTTTCAATTACATAAGGCACATAATTTTGATTGATTTCAGGATCAAAATACTGTAATTTCTTGCCTGAAAATTTTTGGTGCTGGCTAAGATCAAAGTCTGTACGGCTGTGTATTCCTTCAACCTCTTTAAAACCAAATGGAAACTGAAATTCAATATCAACGGCTGCATTTGCATAATGTGCAAGTTTTACATGGTCATGAAAACGGTAACGGTCTTCAGGGCTCCCCATAGCCAGATGCCATTTCATACGTGCGGCCTTCCAATGCTCGTACCATTCCATTTCTGTACCCGGGCGAATAAAGAATTGCATTTCCATCTGTTCAAATTCACGCATGCGCATGATGAACTGCCGGGCTATGACTTCATTTCTAAAAGCTTTACCTGTCTGGGCAATACCAAAAGGTATTTTCAGGCGACCTGATTTCTGCACGTTCAAAAAATTTACAAAAATGCCCTGCGCTGTTTCAGGCCTTAAGTAGATTTTTTCTGATTCATCGGCTATAGACCCCATCTGGGTACTAAACATAAGATTAAACTGACGAACTTCTGTCCAGTTACAAGTGCCTGATAATGGGCATTTAATAGTATTACTGATAATTAATTCTGATAAACCTATCAGGTTTTCATCGAGTAAAAATTCATCAAGTTTAGCTTGTAATTGCTTTGCCTCATCTGTTTTACCCGCCATCTCTAGGGTGGCAATATGATCTTCTATCAGATTATCAGCACGGTAGCGCTTATTAGAATCTTTATTATCAACCATTGGATCGCTAAAGCCATCAATATGGCCAGAAGCTTTCCATACCTGAGGATGCATGAATATGGCAGCATCAAGGCCTACAATATTTTCATTCATGCCTACCATAGCCTTCCACCAATAGGTGCGCAGGTTATTTTTCAGTTCAACCCCATTTTGTCCGTAATCATAAACGGCCCCAAGGCCATCATAGATTTCACTTGAAGAAAAAACAAAACCATATTCCTTAGCATGGGCAACAACATTTTTAAATAAGTCTGCAGGTAGAGCCATATTGGCAAATATATTTTGATATTGTGATTGATCTGCATAATATTGTTTTTTAATCAACTCCCTTGTCTGTACAGGTAAAAAACCTTTCGAAATATTACGGTCAGCAGAAAGCTGTTGACGACTTGTCGTTTGTCGTTGGTCCTGGTGAAATACTGGGCTTCCTTGGCCCCAATGGTGCTGGTAAGTCGACAACCATGAAAATGCTGACAGGCTATCTACCTGCTTTTGCGGGCAGTATTTGTATTTGCGGCTTTGATATTTCTACCAATTCTCTCGCAGCAAAAAAAACGATTGGCTATCTGTCTGAGAATAATCCCCTGTACCTGGAGATGTACATCAGAGAGTATCTTCAATATGTAGCTTCACTCTATCAGATAAAATCGGTTTCAAAAGCGGTTGACAAATCACTTGAATTAACCGGTTTACGATCTGAAAGTCATAAGAAGATTGGAACTCTAAGCAAGGGTTACCGTCAGCGTGTTGGGCTGGCTCAGGCAATTATACATGATCCGGCGGTACTGATCCTTGATGAGCCGACAACTGGTCTTGACCCAAATCAGTTAACAGATATCAGGCAGTTAATTAAGGCCCTGGGTGCTGAAAAAACTGTTATACTTTCAACCCATATCATGCAGGAGGTTGAGGCCGTCTGTGACAGGGTACTGATTTTAAATCATGGTAAAGTTGTGGCAGACGCCCGGGTTGATACACTCTTACAAGCAGCAAGTGATAATGAGACCTACCAGGCTGAATTTGACCGTCCCATAAATATCTCAGAGCTCAGGGCATTAAAAGGTATGATCAGTGTCGAGTCATTGTCTGACCGAATCTTCAGGTTAAATGCTGCAGCCACCTTTTCAATTCGGGAACAGGTTTTTGAACTTGCAGTTAAAAATGAAAATATGCTACTGGGCCTTCAGAAAGAAACAAGTAATCTTGAAACCGTTTTTAAGCAGTTAACCAAAAATTAGCAGGCCTATGTTTACTGTACTTAAACGGGAAATATCGGGTGGTATGAGTTCGTTACTCGGATATGTAAGTATCTGCGTTTTTCTTATTGCCTGTTCACTGGTTTTATGGGTTTATCCAGAATCAAGTATTCTTGAATCAGGATATGCCAGTCTTCAGGGCTTTTTCGATACTGTACCCTGGATTTTTATTTTTTTAGTGCCGGCAATTACCATGCGCCTCTTTGCTGACGAAAAAAAGTCAGGCACACTCGAACTTCTCTTTACCCGGCCAATAAGCGATTGGGGTATCATCTTAGGTAAATACCTTGCAGCTTGTATTCATATACTTTTCGCCCTTATTCCAACATTGATCTATGTTTTATGCATAGCTCGTCTGGGTAATCCCCCGGGTAATCTTGACTGGGGAGAGTTATTCGGCTCATACATGGGTCTTTTTTTTCTGGGTGCTGTATTTTCAGCAATTGGCTTGTTTTGTTCTTCCCTAACCAGTAATCAGGTAATTGCCTTTATGCTGGCAGTACTCCTGTGTTTCTTTTTCTTTAGTGGCTTTGACTCACTGAGTAAAATTAACAGTCTTTTAGGTATAGAACTCTTTATTGTGCAGTTAGGAATTGATGCTCATTATTTTTCTGTTTCCAGGGGAGTGCTTGATACCCGTGATCTTATTTATTTCGTCAGCATATCGGTATTTTTCCTTTACCTGACCAAAATTAGTCTTGAAAGTAAAAAATGGTAGAAAACTCAACTAAAAGAGCGAGGCTGAAGAAATCTATCTTTACTGCCAGTATGTTTATTCTGGTAATTGTTTCGGTAAATTATTTCAGTGCCATTTGGTTTACACGGTTTGACTTTACTTCAGAAAAGCGGTTTACTCTTTCTCCTGCGACACGCGCAATTCTGGCATCTCTTGATAAACCTATAACAATTAAAGTTTACCTCGATGGAGAAATGCCGGCAGCCTTCAAGAAGCTTAAAACTGCTGGCGCTGAAATGCTGGATGAGTTTGCAGCCTACTCTCATGGTAACCTGACGGTTGAATTCATAAATCCGGTTGGCAGTGATGATGCCCATAAGAATGATGTAATGGTTGATGAGCTGGTTAAAAAGGGGTTACAACCATTGAATCTGCAAATGAAAACAGCAAAAGGTACGACCCAAAAACTTGTATTTCCTGTTGCTCTGGTAAGTGCTGCCGGCAGGTCACTGCCTGTTTCTCTTATGCAAAATCAGAATCAGCTAGCACCAGGCATTGATAATGAGCAGATGATGAATAAATCCGTAGAAAATCTTGAATTTATTTTTATTTCTGCCATAAAAAAAATGACCCAGTCAATGCCGCCTGTCATTGGATTTTTGGGTGGTAATGGTGAGTATAGTGGAGCCGGTATTGCCGATATAGTGCAAACTCTTCAATCAGCCTACACTGTTCATAAAGTTTTATTACCCTTGATTCCACTTGATTCATTACTGGGAATGAAGCTTTTGATAATGGTGAAACCCCAGATAAAATTCACCGAACCAGAGAAGTACAAACTTGACCAGTTTCTGATGTACGGTGGTAAGCTTTTATTGTTGATAGATAATTTGCATGCCGAATTAGACAGTATGGGTGCAAAAGGTAGCACCCTGGGGTTTGCAGAAAATTTGAATCTTGATGATATGCTGTTCAGATATGGTATTCGAATTAATTACAACCTGATAGAAGATCTTAATTGTGCCCCAATTCCTGTTTTATCAGGAACAACAGATAATAGTAACCAGCAGAATCTATATCCATGGAAATTCTATCCTGTTGTTATGCCAGCATCTGTCCATCCTGTAGTTAGAAACATTGACCCGGTAAGGCTTCAATTTGCGGGTAGCATAGATACACTGGGAAATGCTGAGATAAAAAAAACTGTGCTTTTGAGTTCTTCAGCCGATACCAGACTGGCAGTTGCTCCGGTTTATATATCTCTTGCTGACATAACTGAAAGTCCTGATCCAAAGCTTTATCAGGAGGGAAGAAAACCAGTTGCGGTATTGCTTGAAGGTAAGTTTAAATCAGTTTTTAACCTTCGCAGTATTGATAGTGCAGATAAAACAGAACCATTTGCTGGTATAAGTCAGAATAATGCGATTATAGCTGTATCAGATGGAGACATTATTAAAAACGAGCTTAATACGCTCGAACATAGTATATATCCGCTGGGCTATGATAAGTATACCCGTCAGGTTTTTGGTAACAAGCAGTTCATCTTGAATGCTGTTGATTACCTTGCTGGTGACCAGGCACTTATCAGGCTGAGGAGTAAAGAGGTCAAATTAAGAATGCTGGATAAAGATAAGCTGGTTACAGAAAAGTCGTACTGGCAGGTCATAAATACAGTTGTACCCCTGGCCTTGGTATTCCTGACTGCCGTGCTGATTAGCATCTACCGTAAGAGAAGATATGGGTACAACTAAAACAAAGGTTCAACTCAGATGATTTATTACCTTTAACCATTAAATTGAAAAAGATTAAAATTTTTAATGAGCAAGAAACATCATTCTTTTGCCTGTTAGAAATTTACCTGACTTATACGTTAATTTAGTTTCTAAAAAATTTTACACAAATGAAATTTATTGTTTCAACGTCATCCTTGTTAAAGCAATTGCAAGCTATCAGTGGTGCATTAAGTAATGCCGCTGTCTTACCGATACTTGAAAATTTTCTTTTTGAGATAAATGAAGGTAATCTTACCGTGTCTGCCACTGATTTACAAACGTCAATGACAACCTCGCTCACAGTTGAGTCTAAGGAGAATGGAAGAATCGCCATACCGTCAAAAATATTATTAGACACGCTTAAGAACCTGCCGGAACAACCCGTTATCTTTTCGATCGATAACCAGAGTTTTGCAATCGAAATTTCAGCAGGTGACGGCAAGTATAAACTTTCAGGTGAGAATGGAGAGGATTTTCCCAAATTACCCTCTACCGATCAGGAAAGCTCTTTTACCATCAATTCATCTATTTTACTTGAAGCAATTGCCAAAACAGTCTTCGCGGTCAGTGGTGATGAATTAAGGCCTGCAATGACAGGGGTTTTCATTCAATTAGATACTGAACATGTAACTTTTGTAGCAACTGATGCCCATAAGCTTGTCAGATACCGTCGTAAAGATGCTTCATCTACCAGTGTAGCCTCCTTTATTATCCCAAAGAAGGCATTAATTTTGCTTAAAAATGCGCTTCCTGCTGAAAATACCCAGGTGAAAGTCAATTATGATGCTTCCAGCGCGTTTTTTAAATTCAATAATATGCGTCTCATATGCCGTCTTATTGATGAGCGCTATCCTGATTATGAAGCCGTTATTCCTAAAATTAATCCCAACCATCTGATTGTTGAAAGGCTTCCATTTTTGAATTCACTCAAACGAGTTTCCATCTTTGCAAATAAAACGACACATCAGGTTGGTCTCAGAATTTCGGGTAATGAGCTTAATATATCAGCTGAGGATATTGATTTTTCAAATGAAGCATTTGAGCGTCTCGGCTGTCAGTTTGAAGGAGAAGACATGGAAATAGGGTTTAATGCACGCTTCCTGATAGAGATGCTTTCTAATCTTGATTCTGCTGAAGTGAAGCTTGAACTTTCAACTCCAAACCGGGCAGGCTTGATAATTCCCTTAGAAATGGATTCTGCAGAAGATGTGCTTATGCTTGTCATGCCTGTAATGCTCAATAGTTACAGTTAATAAAACACTAAATTTTGCCCTGTCAAGAGCTGTCAGGGTATTTCAAACAGTTCGCAAATATCTCTTGAGATTTCATAATCTTTAATATATATTTGCAACCTTTTAATAGCAAGAAATGGCAAATCATAAATCGTCAATAAAGAGAATACGGGCTAATGCAGCCAAGCGTTTACGTAACAGGTACCAGGCAAAGACTACCCGTAACGCAATCAAGAAATTAAGATCAACTCTTGAAAAGAAAGAAGCAATGGAGTTACTTCCTAAAGTAACTGCCATGCTTGATAAACTAGCTAAAAGAAACGTGATTCATAAGAACAAAGCAGCCAATAACAAGTCTAAATTGACTCGTTTAGTGAATGCATTAGTTTAATAAGTTTTAATAGTTACCTGCTGATATATGATTATAAAAAAAGGGTTTTTTAAAACCCTTTTTTTATAATCATATATCAAAAAATAATATATATATTTAATATATGAGAATACCTGCATTATCTGGCATTAAATGTTGGGCCGAAGAAGACCGGCCTAGAGAAAAACTATTACTTAAAGGCCGACATAACCTAAGTGATGTAGAGTTAATTGCTATACTATTACATACTGGTATTCCTGGGCATTCTGCCCTTGATATCTCCCGAGATATACTGAAAGAAGTTAAAAACGATTTATATACGCTGGCAAGACTCTCAGTGCAAGAACTCATGGTCTTTGAGGGAGTGGGTAAAACCAAAGCTGCCAGACTTGTAGCTGCTATGGAGCTCGGTCGTCGCAAAAAGGAGTCATGTTCGGCTGCACAACCAGTTATCTCCTGTAGTAATGATTTATATCAGTTGATGATTCCTTTTCTAGCTGATCTTTCTCATGAAGAATTTTGGATAATTTTATTGAATAGGGCGAATAAAGTTATTGTAACCCAAAAGTTAAGTATGGGTGGTATTTCAGGCACTGTTGCAGATCCTAAACTTATTTTCAAGTCTGCTATTGAACATAAAGTCAGCTCAATTATTTTATGTCATAATCACCCTTCTGGTAATCTCAAGCCCAGTTCTGCTGATTTGGAACTTACAAAAAAACTCTCTTCTGGTGCCAGGCTACTTGATATGCAGGTTCTTGATCATTTAATCTTTACTGATACGGGTTATGTTAGTTTTGCAGATGAGGGCTGGCTTTCCCTTTAGCCTGCTTTTATGTATTTTCGCAGGCTTTCAGTATTCAGATACATTATTTTTAGGCTGAGCTGGTTTTAATATTTAGACTGAACGATGAAAATTTCTTATAACTGGTTACAGAATTACCTGCAAACTTCTTTAAATGCTGCAGAGCTTTCAGCCATTTTAACCAATACCGGCCTTGAAGTCGAGGCCATAGAATTATGGTCAGATATTCCAGGTGGTTTACAAGGCCTGATAATAGGGGAGGTTATTGATGTAAAAAAGCATCCTGAAGCAGATCGGTTGAATCTTACCCAAGTGTTGACCGAAGCTGGAACAAACCTGCAGATAGTATGTGGTGCACCAAATGTTGCAATTGGTCAAAAAGTGGTTATTGCTCCTGTAGGTACAACTATATACCCAACTAAAGGTAGTCCTGTACTTATTACCCGTTCTAAGATTCGTGGTATTTGGTCTGAAGGTATGATTTGTGGTGAGGATGAAATTGGTTTGGGCGATACTCACGAGGGTATTTTAGTGTTGTCACCAACAGCTATACCTGGAGAATTACTATCTTCTCACTTATCAGTTACAGCAGATCAGGTATTTGAAATTGGCATTACTCCAAACCGGTCTGATGCATTAAGTCATAAGGGTGTAGCGCGTGACGTACTTGCCTATCTGCATGCTCACAAACCTTTGAATGCAGAAAATAGTGAATTTAGATATGCTTCTGAACCAATTGACGCAGTTTCAGCAATGCCCATACTTGAGGCTTCAAAAGTAGAATCAAACACGATCTCGGTTTTAATTGATAGTCCGGATGAATGCATTAGATTTAGTGGTATCGTAATCGCTGGTGTCAAAGTAGTGCCTAGCCCGGCCTGGCTACAAAATAGCCTCAGGGCTATCGGCATAAGGCCCATTAATAATATTGTCGATGCTACTAACTTTATTCTTCATGACATTGGTCAGCCAATGCATGCCTATGATTTGCGTGCAATTAAGGGTGGGGTAATCAAGGCGTCAAGACTAGACGGCATTAATTCATTTACCACACTTGACGGGGTTGAGCGTAGAATTCTTGATTCTGACTTGATGATATGTGATGGTGAGGGGCCATTGGGTATTGCAGGAGTTTTTGGTGGTCTGAATTCTGGAATAAAAGCTGACACGACAGCAATATTTCTTGAAAGTGCCTGCTTTAATCCAGTTTCGATCAGAAAAACAGCCCGCCGGTTAGGACTTAAGACTGATGCTTCATTTCGGTTCGAACGTGGCACAGATGCTGATATGACCCTTGCTGCCCTTGAAAAAGCGTGTAAACTGATTCTGGAAATAGCTGGAGGTAGAATTGGATCTGACCTTCAGGATATTTATCCTGTAAAAAAACTTCCTGCCCAGGTTAATCTAAGACGTAAGAAACTTGATGCTTTAATTGGTTCTCATATCAAATCTGAACAGGTAACGGCTATTTTAAATGGGCTGGGTATAGGGCTTTTAAATCACACGCCTGATACAGAAGGGCAGCCTGAAAACTGGCACCTCTCAATTCCATTATTTAAGGTTGATGTGACCCGGGAAGCTGATGTTATTGAAGAGGTTCTTCGTATTTACGGCTTTAATGCGATCCAGGCTCCAACACAGTTACGTTCAAGCCTGCCATTTGCATTAAAAGTTGATCCTGAGCAGATTCGTGAGACTGCTGCAAATTGGTTAAGTGCTGCAGGGTTTAATGAAATCATGACAAATTCGCTAAGTTCATCCCTATACCTTGAATTCAAGGGCCCGGAGCTTTCCAATGAAGCAGTGCATGTGCTTAATCCACTCAGTAATGATCTTGACGTACTCAGGCAGACGCTTCTGTATTCAGGTTTAAAAATGGTAGCCTATAATCAGAATCGAAAGATTGAAAACCTGAAGTGCTATGAATTTGGCAAGACCTATCATAAACTTGTAGGTAAATATCAGGAGCGTAATCAATTGTCGCTATTTCTTTCTGGTTATGATTTTCCGGAATCATGGATCGTGAAAGCAGGGCCCATTAATGTGTATCATATCAAAGGTTATGTTGATGCTCTCTTGAAACGTCTTGATGTGCCTGCTGTATCACGATCAGTTGATACGATTGAATGGTTGAGAGAAAGCCTCAGTTGGGATCTCAAAAAAGTAAGCATAGGTCATGCAGGCCTTGTTTCTCCGGTAATGCTCAAAACATTTGGAATACAGACTGATGTATGGTATGTTAGGTTAAATTGGGATGATGTGCTTAAGTCAAGAAAAGATGAAAATCTTTTGACCACGGCCATCCCTCGTTTTCCTGCTGTCAGAAGAGATCTTTCGCTCCTGATAGATAGAGAACTTGAATATTCGAAATTGAAGTCAGTGGCCGTGCAGGCAGGTATAGCCATTTTAAAGGAAATTGATGTATTTGATGTTTATGAAGGAGATAAAATAGAATCGGGTAAGAAATCTTATGCCATGCGATTTATGCTTGAAAGTGCTGATCATACCCTTACAGAAGTAGAAATAGATGAGGCTATGAACAAACTGATGAAACAACTCACAGAAAAAACAGGTGCCTCAGTACGTAATAAATAAATCAAACATGAGTGATTCATTAGATCGAACGCTTGAACAGATTCGTATTAAAAGTGTGCAACTTATTGAATATTGTGATGCACTGAGAGAACAGAACGAACTCTTAAATATCGAAAATCAAAGTTTGACTGAAGCACTTCAGTTGAGCATTGAAAAGGCAGGAAAATTTGAACAACGCATCAATGTATTGCAGATGGCAAGGTCAGTTACTGATTCAGATGAAAAATCACTTGATATTAAGCAAAAAATTAACGAATTTGTGCATGAAATAGACAAATGTATTACCTTACTGAATAAGTAACTTACAGTGAAACAGCCGTGATGGGAGAAATATCCATTAAAATAAATATTGCAGACCGAATCTATCCTCTGAAAATTGAATTGGAAGAGGAGGAATTGGTTAGAAAAGCAGCAAAGAATATTAACGAACGAATAAAACTTTTTCAGGAGAATTATGCCGTAAAAGACAAGCAGGACTTGCTCTCTATGGCTGTTCTTCACTATGCTACAGAAGCACTCAAATTCGATAAAAAATCATCGTTCGAAGATGAAGGCATCTCAGAAAAGGCGTTTCAGATAGATAAAATGCTTGCCGACTATTTACTAAAGCAATAAGCGCTTGGAAATTTAGCCGTTGCCAGATTTCAATAGTTTCACAATCAGATACGTTGTCTCTTGAGCTATTGTTATTTGACAACGGCTCTTTTGTGTTTAATATTTTACTAACTATATACTCAAAATGACCAGTAATATAATTTTTCTCATACTCGGAATCCTTGGCGGTACGGCCATTGGCCGCTATTTATTGACCATGGTTTTCAAAGGTCAGGAACAGCAGGCAAAAAATAAGGTGAAAAATATGCTGAAAGAAGCAGAATCAAAAGCAGATACTCTTAAAAAAGATAAAATCTTAGAAGCCAAAGAAAGATTCTTGCAGCTTAAGGCTGACCATGAGCAGGAGCTTCAACAGAAAAATCAACAAGCTGGGCAGCGTGAAAACACGTTAAAACAGAAAGAGCAATCTTTAAATCAAAAAATCGAAAACAACACGCGTAAAGAGGTTGAATTAGAAAGTACAAAAGCTAATCTTACCAAACAACTTGAAATTGTAGAAACTAAGAAGCAGGAAATTGAGGAAGTTAAAAACCAGCATCTTTCAAAACTTGAAACTATTGCCGGGCTATCAGTTGAAGATGCGAAAAATGAACTTGTTGAAGCCCTGAAAGAGGAGGCTAAAACACTTGCCATGTCATCAGTAAAAGATGCAATAGAAGAAGCGAGACTCATCGCAGTAAAGGAGTCTAAAAAGATAGTGATTCAAACTATTCAGCGAACGGCTACTGAAAATGCGATAGAAAACTCTGTGTCTATCTTTAATATTGAAAATGATGAGATTAAGGGTCGCATCATTGGGCGTGAGGGTCGTAATATACGTGCACTTGAAGCTGCGACAGGTGTCGAAATTATTGTTGATGATACTCCTGAGGCCATCATATTATCAGGTTTCGATCCGGTGCGTCGTGAAATTGCACGATTATCTTTGCACCGTCTTATTACTGATGGTAGAATTCATCCGGCAAGAATTGAAGAAATTGTTGCCAAAACAAGAAAGCAACTTGAAGATGAGATTATTGAAATCGGAGAGCGTACTGTAATCGATCTTGGTATTCATGGGCTTCACCCTGAACTAATTAGAATGGTCGGAAGAATGCGGTACAGATCGTCATATGGTCAGAATTTATTACAGCATAGCCGTGAAGTTGCAAATTTCTGTGCGACCATGGCTGCAGAGTTAGGCTTAAATGCCAAACTTGCCCGCAGAGCGGGTCTGCTTCATGATATCGGTAAAGTACCAGACGATCATCCAGAAACACCACATGCATTACTGGGAATGGAACTAGCCCTGCGTTATAAAGAGCATCCAGAAGTATGTAATGCAATCGGAGCCCACCATGATGAAATTGAAATGACTAGTATGATTTCTCCAATTGTTCAGGCCTGTGATGCAATTTCAGGCGCCCGCCCTGGTGCAAGACGTGAGGTTGTAGAAAGCTATATCAAAAGGTTAAAAGATCTCGAGGCTCTGGCCTTATCTTATCCGGGTGTTGAAAAAACCTTTGCTATTCAGGCAGGACGTGAATTAAGAGTGATTGTAGAAAGTGAAAAAATAACAGACAAACAGGCTGAACTGCTTGCCTTTGATATTTCAAACCGTATTCAAACTGAAATGACCTATCCTGGACAGGTTAAAGTGACTGTCATAAGGGAGACACGATCAGTTTCTTATGCTAAATAATTGTACTTATAAAGGTGTTTATTGGTTTTAAACGGGTAAAATTGCGGTATAGCGTAATAATTATGAGCATAATTGTTACATTTGAGCAAAAATGATAATTTTTTAAAATCGAATTAAATTCGATGTTTTTTGTGAAAATTGTAAACTTAAGCGTACTTATTTACGTTAAAAGTCTAAATACCTTAAGCAAGCTCAGATATTATTTTTAGTTCCTGAATGGGAGCTATTTGAATATCTATCCTAATTAATAGAAGTACAAAAAATTTAATGCTACACTTTAAAACTTTTTTTCTCCAGAATGCCAGCTTACTTGAAGTCTTGCTATATGCGTTCGTTATTATCTTATTATGGTCTGGAGAGATCATTGTTTGCCTTGATACCCCACTTGAAAAATGGCGTCATACAAAGGTTAACGCTATGTTTATCTTCTCTGCCCTTGCAATACAGCTTTCTCTTACAACATTTGTACTTGCCATTGCCCACTGGGTAGGGGTACATGAATGGGGTCTTGTTTACTTCATTCCAAATCATAAAAACCCATGGGTCTTTTTTATTTCAACATTTATAATGCTTGATTTTTGTGAATATGTATATCATGTGGTGATGCATAAAGTCAAGCTATTCTGGAAGTTTCACCTGATCCACCATAGTGATCATGATGTAGATGTTTCAACAACAGTTCGTGAACACCCTGTAGAAACTGCTATTCGTGTTTGCTGCTCAATGTTATGGGTATTCATATCAGGGGCATCTTTAGGAACCTTAATAATCAGACAAACGTTTCAGACTATTTCTAATTTATTGGCTCACTCGAAAATTGATTTTCCGTATGAAATTCAGCGTGTTTACGGCATATTATTTATAACTCCAGATTTACATAGAGTTCATCACCATTATGAAAGGCCACATACCGATTCTAATTACGGTGATGTATTGAGTATCTGGGATCGTATTTTTGGCACTTTTAGAGAGATGGATAAAACAGAAATTATTTACGGCATAGATACCCATTTTGATATTGTGAAAGACAAGAACTTTCTTGGTATTCTGAAGGTGCCTTTTATAAAATCGCCGTATAAAAAAGATTGATACAATAGCAATAAGAAGCGTTTAGGTTTTACATTTCTCCCGTTTAAGCTCTCTTAAATTTATATTCAACTCGTAATTTTCTTCTAAAAGACCCCAGCGGTAAATAGATATTAAGGTTGGTAAAGATATTACCTGACCTAAAGTATAAGTGAGGTCAAAAGCCTACCTGAATAGAATCAATTTGGCGATTATCCATTTTAAAAACCATGAGCTGGCGGTTTTTACAAACCCTTACTAGATAAATCACTGTATTAAAAGGATAAATAACCCCTTCGAAAATAGTCTGTAAAGTTTTAAAAGCTTGTTTCCTGAAGAGCAAATAATGAAACTTAGAAAGTTGTGACCTGTATTCAAATGGTCAGACAAGTATTTCATTAAGAGAGCCTATAAACTTCTGGCGCCAAGGTCAATCAGTTTCATGATAATTATTGCAATTGTCGCGCTAACAGGTATAGTTAAAACCCATGCCCATAGCAGACTGATAGTAACACCCCATCTTACTGCTGATACTCTTTTGGTTAAACCTACGCCTATAATTGATCCGGCGATTGTATGTGTGGTACTTACAGGTATTTTAAAATGGGTTGTTATAAATAATGTTATTGCTCCTGCTGTTTCGGCGGCAACCCCTTCTAGTGGGGTAACTTTGGTAATCTTGGTTCCCATTGTTTTAACAATTTTCCAGCCTCCAGATAAAGTACCACATGAAATGGCCGTATAACATGCCAGTGGTACCCAGGTTGGCATTTCTGAGAAATTGTGTATATGATGCGTGGCAATCAAGGCTACTGTAATAATACCCATCACTTTTTGTGCGTCAGAACCACCATGTCCAAGACTTAAGCCTGCCGATGATAGTAATTGTAGCCGTTTGAACCAGCTTTCAGAACTTGAACGCCGTGTATTTTTAAACAGGTTAACAATAATCAGTGTGACAATTGATGCAATTATCATCCCTATAATTGGGGCGGCAACAATAAATATGATAGTTTCTAAAATTACACTGTAATTAATTGAATTAAAACCAGCATGTCCGATTGCTGCACCTGCAAAACCTCCAATAAGTGTATGAGAAGAACTGGAAGGTATCCCATACCACCAGGTAAATAAATTCCATGCAATTGCTGCAAGTATTCCGGAAAGTACAATTGGCAACGTAATATAGTGTTCAAAAACAGTATTAGCGACAGTGTTTGCAACACCATGTTCTTTGAAGATAAAAAACGCAGCAAAATTAAATGCTGCAGCCCAAATTACAGCTTGAAAAGGTGTCAGAACTTTAGTTGAAACAATTGTCGCAATTGAATTAGCCGCATCGTGAAAACCATTAATGAAGTCAAAAATTAAAGAAAGCGCAATAATAATTATAAGTAGAATCATGATTGCCGTTAAATTAAGCGTTCTTAATCATGATAGTCTCTAATACGTTGGCAACATCTTCGCATTTATCTGTTGCAATTTCAAGTAAGGTTAACACATCCTTGTATTTCAATAATTGGATCGGGTCATGTTCTTCTTCAAAAAGTTTGATCAATGCCAGATCAAAAATTGAATCAGCTTCGCTTTCAAGACCATTGATTTTAATAATAGACTTTGCCATGTCTTTATGATTTCTCACATCTTGCAATTCGTGTATTGCCCTATGTATTTCTTCAGCGCCTTTCTGTATCAGATCACCTAATTTTATCATTTCAGGTGTAATTTTTTTCACCTTGTATATGGCAATCTTTTTAGATGTATTATGAATGAACCCTGCCGCATCAGCTATATGTGTGACCAGGTTATGTATATCTTCGCGATCGAAAGGTGTGATAAAATTTATCCCTAATTCTCTGAGTGTATCTCTGGTTAATTCATCAGAAATTTGTTCAAGACGTTCAATTTCTAAAACCAGTTCTTTTCTCTTTTCACCTCCCGATGAATGTAATAGGGCTGATAAAGCTGTTGAAATTGATATCAGATTTAAAGAAAGTTTTTCAAAGAGTGGAAAAAACTTTTTGTCTTTTGGTGTGAAGTAATGAAAAATGTTAAAGCCCATAGGTTCTGTAAATGAAAGCAATTACCAGCGTAAGTTTCTTGATTAGGAATTAAAAAATTGTAAATCTAATATTAAGTTTAAATCAGTGTCTTCAGAATTTGGTGTTTTATAGGTTAATAACCTGTTCAAAAGCAATCAAAAAGCTTAATTTTATGAAAAACTGCATTATGTCATCGTCACAAAAGCTTGATAATTATCTTACTAGATATGGTGAACATCATTTAAATCCCGTAAATAAAGGGATTCATTGGTTTTGTGTACCACTGATAATGTTCTGCATTTTAGGATTAGTTTGGCTGATACCAGTGCCGAAGGTACTCAGTTTTAATGGGTATTTTAACTGGGCATCTTTATTAATGGCATTCGTTTTTTACTATTGGTATCAGCTATCAGTTACGCTGGCCTATGCCATGATTTTGGTGTTATTTGTTATGAGTTACGTGATTGTGCTGATAAATGCTGCCCTTGTCGTAGGACCAATATCTGCATTAACAGTATATCTGATACTTTTTGCGTTGGCATGGGCAGGCCAGTTTGCCGGCCATAAAATTGAAGGTAAGAAACCATCTTTTCTTGAAGATTTGCAATTTTTACTTATTGGACCGTTATGGTTGCTCCAGTTTATTTTCGCGAAGCTTAAAATCCGATATTAAGTTAATACATGTTTGATTTTATATTCCTTAATGCTGTTTAGCTCATTCCGATACGAATTGGCATATCCTTATCTAGATCAGGGCATGATAAATAAGCTTTGGTGAATAAAAACAAGGCTAATGAATATAAAAATGCAATAACTCTGAAATATTCTATGCTAATTATACATTTTCAATGTTAATTTAATGTGAATCAATTGACCTATTAATGGCTGAGAGTTAACGGTATAATAACGCGGGGGTAAAATCTGGTTAATGAATGATGGGTAATTTTGTCGCTGGAAACAAAACATTCATTATGAAAAGAATTCTATTATTTATGATTGTATGCATAGGGCTACTTTCAGGCTTTCGTTCCTACTCTCAGGAAACAAACGGAGGTTTAACAGGGAAAGTACTGGATGCTTCCGGGCAACCAATGCCAGGTGCAACTGTTGACGCAGTCCATGTTCCATCTGGAACTCATTTTGCAACTTCAGCAGGATCAGATGGTCGTTACAACCTGCCAGGAATGCGTATTGGCGGTCCTTATAAGATTACTGTTTCGGCTATAGGGATGAATGCCCTGGTTAAAGAAAATATTTCTGTAAACCTGGGATCACTTTCTTCTCTAAATTTTGTTTTATCTGATAATACGAAGCAACTAACTGAATTAGTCGTTCGGGCCACTAAAGGCGGAGCAAAAGCGAACCGTACTGGAGCTGGAACAAATATTTCAGGAAATCAAGTAAAAAACCTGCCAACAATCAGCAGGAGCTTACAGGATTTCACCCGCTTAACACCACAGGGAAGTAAAGACAACTCTTTTGCCGGAACGAACTTCAGGTACAATAACGTCACAATTGATGGAGCCGCAAATAATGATGCAATTGGTTTCAGCCCCTCACTGGGTGGTCAGTCTGGAACATCGGGCCAGCCAGGCAGCAGTACACGGTCTACACCCGTTTCATTAGATGCCATCCAGGATATACAGGTTTATCTTGCACCTTATGATGTAAAAATTGGAAACTTCACCGGTGGTAGCGTTAACGCTGTTACTCGTAGTGGTACCAATGAGGTTTCAGGTTCTATCTACTCATTCGGACGTAATGCAGCTTTAACAGGCTCACATGATGCTGTTAATAATGTTACTTCTAAAGAACCTTCATCATTTCATGATTATACATTCGGTGTACGGCTTGGTTTTCCGATAATAAAAGACAAATTGTTCTTCTTCAGTAATGAAGAATTCAGTCGCCGTCAGGATCCTATCTTATTAAATGCATCTAATGATCCCAATGTAATCACTTCTCAGATTGCCCAGGTATTAACCGATACGTTAAATAAAATCGGTATCAATCCAGGATCTTATGGTGCCTATAATATATACTCACGGTCAAATAAATTCTTTAACCGACTAGATTGGAATATTAGCCCAAGAACGACGCTTGCGATAAGAAATAATACAATTACCTCACAGGCAACAAATCTTGAGAGAGATGCTGCTAATTTCCGCTTCGGAAGTATTGACTATCAGCAGGTAAATAATCAGGTTTCTACTGTAGCAGAACTAAAGACCCGATTCAATAATAATTTGAGTAATAGTTTTGTAACTGGTTACTCTACTGTTCATGACTTCAGAAATCCTACTTCTGATGTTTCTTTGCCTCAAATGGAAATTGTAGGTGCCAAGCCAGGGACAACCATTTTTATTGGAACTGACCGTGAGGGTGCAATTTTTAACATGAAGCAGAAAACTTTTGAGTTTACTGATAACCTTACTTTCTATAAAGGAAAGCACACATTTACTGTTGGTACTCATAATGAACTCTATAAAATCACGTATGATTTTGTTAATTCATGGAACGGCCGTCTAGCCTACAATAGTATTGTTGGCAAGGGGCCAACTGATCCTGCTGCTCTTGGTGGAATTGGCGCTGGTACAGGCTCACTTCTAAGTTTGCTTAACCGTGCAAGGGGTTCATATAACTATACGAATGACGCTCGTGATTATATTATTGCAAATCCTTCTGCTCAGTTTAACGCTAATTTATACAGCGTTTATGCACAGGATGAGTATCAAATCAGCGATCGGTTCAAAATTATTCCAGGAATTCGTTTTGATCTGGCTGATATTCCTAACAAGCAGCCTCTGAGTGGTAAAACTACAGCAACTCCTGCTGATGCTCATTTTGGTACTACGTATAATTATACCCAGCCCCGTAATATCACCAACAAATATTTAGGTCAGGTGCAGGTATCTCCACGTTTAGGTTTTAACTATGATGTCAATGGTGATAAATCACTGGTAGTACGGGGTGGAACTGGTTTATTTACAGGCCGTATCCCATTCGCATGGATGGGTTATGCATTTTATAACAATGGAAATACCTATGGTTTTTACGATCAGAAATATACAGGTACTACCCGTCCAAAATCTGATCCGCTTGCAGGTCATCCATCTTCTAATGGCATAGGCACTTTTATCACCCAACAGGGTGTAGATATCACCAACACTGCTTCTAAAACCCAGGTTGACATGATAGACAATAATTTTAAAATGCCAAAAGTTTGGCGCTCAAGTCTGGCAGTTGATTATAATACAGCTGATGGTTATAAACTGTCATTAGAGGGGATTTACACTAAAAACATTCATGATCTTGAATTTAGAAATGTAAATATTAAAGACAGCGCTTCCTATTATGGGTACGATACCAATCAACAGCAGCCAATCTTTGCCTCAGGTGCAGCTGGTTCAAATAATAAGAATTTTACTGCGAATTATTTATTGAGCAACACAAGCCTTGGATACCGGTATAGCATTACTGCTCAGGTGGGTAAATCACCTGTAAATGGGGATGGCTTGAATTGGAATGTCGCCTATACCTTCGGCCATTCAAAAGATGTTACCAACGGGATTCGTAATTCAATGGAGTCAAACTGGCAGTTAAACCAGGCGTTGAATCCAAATAGCCCAGGTCTGGCTAATTCAAATTTTGATATACGCCACCGTATAGTAATCGTTATAGGTTACGCCGCACATTGGAATGAGCATAATACAACAAACTTTAATTTATTTTACAGTGGTCAGTCTGGATCTCCATTTAGCTATGGTTTCGTAGGTTCAACTATTGATAACAGCGGACAACAGGTATCTCTGGCATATATTCCAAAGCTTACTGAAACAGCAAATTTCTTTACTGCTAACCCGGCTATGGCATCTGCTTTTGATCAGTATATCAGTGGTAATTCATACCTGAATTCAAGAAGAGGAAACTTTACTGAAAGAAATACAGGTCGTACCCCATGGAATAATCAGTTAGATCTGCGTATTTCACATGATTTCATATTAGGCGCTAAGAAGAAGAATATCATCACACTTAGTTATGATGTAATTAATCTGGCAAATCTTATTGATAATAATTTGGGTAAGGTCTTTTATGTGAACAATACCTATAATTCTACAGCTAGTATTGGTCTATCAGCCTTAAAAGGTACTGTTACAGCACCAGGAGTTGTTAATAACATTCCTCAGTATACCTGGTCTTCTCCAGCTACCCCATGGCAGGTTGATCCATTTTTATCAAGGTGGCAGATGCAGTTTGGAGCGCGTTATTCATTCTAAGGCAAGATTAAAATTCATATTTATTGTAAACGCAGAAAGCCGGTTCATTTTGACCGGCTTTCTGCGCTTAATCAATCTCGTATAACTTGCAGATTATGGGCTGCCTGTTAAACCTGTCAAGGGTTTAAATTACTTAACGTGTATGGTGAAAAGGGTGTTTTATCCCATCATGGTGTGCAATTTTTGCATCGTGTCTGATTTGCTTTCTATCAGATTTAAGCTCTTTGACATCTTTTCCAGCATCTTTCAGATCACCATCTTTAATGTCTTTTACAGCATCTTTCTTATCGGCCTTATAATCTTTGATATCTGCTCCAAGTTTTTTCTCATCAGCACGGTCAATTTGCCTGTCAGCACGTTTAACGGGGTGTTTTATTCCATCAGCTTTTAGGGCAGTAACATCACCGTTGATATCAGCTCTGTCGGCTTTCATATCTGTTATTTCAGTTTGTGCACCTGTAAGATTTCCTTTTCTCACATCTTTTGCCGCTGTTGCTTTATCTTTACGATAATCACGTAAGTCATGGCGAAGATCTTTCATTGCTGGTTTCACATTAGGGTTGGGTGTTACCGGAGCCGCAGGGGTAGAAGTTACTACAGGTGAAGTCTGGGCGAAGGATGCTACTGAGAATAATAATCCAACTGTTAATAGACTTAGATTTTTCATTTTCTTTTTTTTTAAGTTTTATGTTTATCTCCTTTATAAATCCGCTTTTGCGAATTTTGAAGATAAGACGGCAGGTTTACCCCTACGTTTAACTTAAAAATTTTTAATTTTTTGCATTAAACCTTTTTAACTGGAAGTGGTTTAAGCCCAAGTAATAGTAGTGTTTTTGCTACATTTATGGTTAAAGGCTATTCCAAGATGATTATAGAATTATCTCCCGGTAACTAAAGTTCTATTACTACGCGGTCACGCTTAAATATTTCTTCTTGCCGAACCAACTCTTTACTTAGCATTCGAATTTTTTCTTCAGGGATATCTTTAACGTCGACGATAAGAAACCCGTCAAGGCAGTTTGAAAACTTAGGATCAACGTTAAAACCGATCAGCTTTGAATTTATGGCTATGTACTGTCTAAGTAATACGGGTACTTTATTGTGATTAATTTCAATATCAGAAATCAGGTTATCAAGTGATTTGATCGTGCTGCTTTTATTAATCAGGATATCTGAATTAAGCATATCAAATTTGATTCTGAACTTTTTCTTTGGAGTTACCAGGTCAGCGAGTTTTCTATTGAAATGATTTTTTATTAAAAAATCTACGATAAGTGAAGACGAAAATTGTGAAAAATTATTGCTGATGCTTACTGGTCCTATCAGGTAGCGGTATTCAGGATTCTTTAACAAGAAGTAAAGTATACCTTTCCAGAGCAGAAAAAGTGATAAAGGACGTGTTTGATATTCTTTAGTGATAAAAGAACGTCCAAGTTCAATCGACTCTTTCAAAATAGGGTTGAACTCTTTTTTCATTTTGAAAAGCGTACTCAGATAAAAACCCTTTGCCCCATATCCATAAAATATGTCTTTTCCTTTTCCGAGTCTGTAAGATCCTACCAAACGATGCTCTTCCTTATCCCAGATGAACAGATGATTATAGTACAGATCAAAATGATCAAGGTCAGTTTTTTTATTCGTCCCTTCACCTACTTCTCTGAATGTAACCTCGCGTAAACGCCCGATTTCCTGAATAATCGTTGGAATGCGTCCGCTAGGGCAGACAAATACCTCATACTGCTTCTCAGCTGTTATTAAGTATTCATCACGTACACTATTTATTTCTTCCTGTAGTTTTTCAACTGCAACTCTCTCAACAATCTCTTCCTGTTTCTTGTTAATTTTGAAAATGTCTTTTAAAAAATGCCTTTTAAGCTCTATTCCTGAACCCAGGGCATAGGTTTTTGCCCGAACAAAATTTAAAAGATTAGAGCTGGTATTGAGGGCATTGTATTCTTCTGCAGATATTGGTTTACCAATACGAACCTTGATTGTATGGCCTTTTTTATTCAAAAACTCTGATGGTAATTTTGCCGTTCTCAAACTGGAATGCAAAAGGCTTAATATATTAAAGAGCAAACCATTATTACCGTGAAAATAAACTGGTAAAACCGGAACCTTTGATTTCTGAATCATTTTTCCAACTACCGGGCTCCACTGTTTATCGGTAATGCGCTGCTCTGATGTTTTAAAAGTTGAAACCTCACCTGCTGGAAAAATACCAAGAGGTATTCCATCACGTAATGTTTCCATGGCGAGCTTCATTCCACCAATACTAGATACGCTTCTTACCGTTTCAAATGGATTTACAGGTATAAAATATTCTTTTAGATTTGGAATTTTATTTAATAAAAAATTAGCCATAAGCTTGAACTCACTTCGCTGACTACAGATTACTTTAAGCAAAAGTAATCCTTCAATTCCACCAAATGGATGATTTGCAACTGCTATAAAAGCACCATCTTTTGGAATATTTTTAAGTTCGGCCTCATCAATTTCAATTTTCACCCCAATGTGTTCAAGAATTGCATCAATAAAGGGAAGACCTTCTATATGCATATTGCTTGCAAATACATGATTGATTTCATTCAATTTCATTACTTCCATCAGGAAAGAAGCTAAGCCTGGCATTTTAAGTTTGTCAAGCTTAATGGCGGTTGCCAGTTCTTTCTCAGTTATAATCTCCATTTATTCAGAGGGTAGTTAATTTTATACTGCAATTTACAAAAAAAATCTTCTAAGCCTGATTAAATGACTGCATGCATCGAGTTAACGACACTTTTAGAGATAATTTTAAATCCTGACTTAAAAAGGCTTTACCGAATCTATTCTATACTCAAACAATTATTTTGATATTTAATGAAAAAAGTTAACGTATGTAAATTTATCCATTGAACATATTTTTCAAATCAAACTTTTTTTATCTACAACTTTAAGTTTCTTAAAATAAATTTTTAATCAAAATCAATAGAGAGTTGTTAAAATATGAACTATATTAAACAAAAATAATAAAATATAAAATTATCTTAACTTTAATTACCTTAAGATGAGCTATAAATCATATTTTAAATTTACAAGAAGAGATCTTACTGGCATTGTAACCCTGGTCCTGATCATGGGATCCTTACTTGCAGGCCCCTTATTGCTTCATTTACTTTTAAATGGTCAGAACGTCGCCTTGAATTTCACAGACATCAAAGTTGCAAGTCAGAAATCTCCTGATACAACGATTAAATTTACCAAGAATGAAAGGGCGGTTCTTGAAAGAAAGGAACCCAAATTACCAGTTAAATTTGACCCTAATATTGCAACTGCTGCAAACTGGGCCTCAAGTGGGCTCTTACCCTACAAAATTAAAATCATTAACAATTATCTTGAAAAGGGAGGGCGCTTTTATCGGGCAACTGACCTTGAAAAGATTTATAGTTTAAATTATGCCGATTTTCTAAGGGTTGAACCTATGCTTGTTTTTGATAAGGAGAAATCCTATAAAAAATTAACTCATACTGGTTTTACCCAAAGAGGTTCATATTTCATTAATCGTGAAACAGGAGATGAAATGTCAGGTATAAAGCCGAAAATCAGGATCAGTTTAAATAACGCAGGTTATGCAGAATTCAGGGTCCTGCGTGAACTTTCTTATGTTAATATACGCGATATTCTAAAATACAGAGAAATGAATGGTAATTTTACTTGTCTAGTTGAACTAAAAAATATTGGCATTTTGAGTTCACAGACTTTTGCCCGGGTCAAACCCTTTCTTACATTATGAACTATCAGTTAGAGCAACAAATAATAGCCAATATCAGAGAAGTTCCTGACTTTCCTAAACCTGGTATTTCTTTTAAAGACATAACCCCTATACTTGCCCAACCCAAATTATGTGGTGAAATAGCAGCCGAATTAATTAAGCGGCTTCAGCCATATCAATTTGATGTAATAGTCGGTATAGAAAGCCGAGGGTTTTTATTCAGTATGCTTCTTGCTCAAAAACTAGCTATTCCTTTTATACCGATTCGTAAAAAAGGAAAATTACCCTGGCATACAGCTGAGCAGGAGTACCATCTTGAATATGGAAGTGAATGTATTGAGATTCATTCAGATTCCCTTAAACCTGGTTATCGTGTTTTAATTCATGATGATTTACTGGCTACCGGTGGTACTGCAGTAGCCGCATGCTGTCTGATCGAAAAACTTGGAGCACATGTTGAAGCAATGGCATTTTTGATAAGTCTTGATTTTTTGCCGGGCCGTGCCAGGCTTCTACCATATAGTTCTAATATTATTAGCCTTGTTGCTTTTAATAGTTAAACTTTTAACAAATCTTACTTAATTATTTTTTACATTTGTGATCCTAAAGATTAAATATGATCGTAATAAACTTAAAAGATAACGAATCGATTGATAAGGCATTAAAGCGTTTCAAGAAGAAATTTGAAAAAACGGGTGTCCTTAGAGAATTAAGAAGCCGCCAGGCTTTTGAAAAGAAATCTGTGAGACGCAGAAATGTTATTAAACATGCCGTTTACAAAGAGCATATGAATCAGGATCCTATCTAAGTTATTTCTTTCATTTATTTCCTAGCTCAGGCCTGAATCTTGCTCATATGTAATAATAAGCATTGACATCTGTTATATTTTCTACATCAAGTGATTGTTCTACCCGTGCATCAGCATGGGTTTTGCCGGTTAGAGTCTTTTTTATAATTTTATTAATTTCTGTACCATCATCGATGCCTTTCAGATTTTTGAAATAAATTTAAGCATAAGCCGTTCCTTCTTGTTAAATTTATATAAAGTTTTGCCGCTTTAAGATATATGTATACAACCCGTTTTTTCAAGTATCTTGAATTTGAAAAGAGGAGTTCTTTGCATACGCAAAAAGCTTATGTAAATGATCTTTCTCAGTGCCAGTTATTCATTCACACGAATTATCCAGATACCGATATCAGTAAGGCCGATCATTTTATGATCCGCTCATTTATCATCAACCTGCTTGAAAATGAAACCGGATCAGCAAGTATTCATAGAAAGATTTCCTGTTTGCGCAGTTTTTTCAGGTTTTGTGTAAAAGAGTCTTATATAGTGCAAAGCCCGATGAACAGGATATTACTTCCGGCAATAGCTAAAAAACTACCCGTAATCATTTCAGAAAGTAAAATCAACGCTGTTTTAGACGATCAGGAATTTGCCGCTGGCTTTAAAGGTCTGCGCGATCACCTGATTATTGAGCTTTTATATGCTACTGGTATCAGGCTTTCTGAACTCATTGGAATAGGTGACAATGATATTGATTTTATCTCTTCTCAGGTTAAAGTAACGGGAAAGCGCAAAAAGCAGCGCCTGGTACCTTTTCATCCTTTATTATCAGATAGTATTCAACGTTATCTTTTGGTGAGAAACAGCCTGTTTGAAATTAGGTCTGTAAGTGCTCCCTTGTTGGTGACTGACAAAAATGAAAAATTATACCCTCGTCTTGTATATAGAATTGTCACGACCGCACTAGCTAAAATTACAAGTCAGGAAAAAAAGAGTCCGCATATTCTCAGGCATTCATATGCGACGAGCTTACTAAACCGGGGCGCCGACTTAAATGCTATAAAAGAATTATTGGGCCATGCCAGCCTCGCTGCAACTCAGATTTACACGCACAATTCTATTTCTCGTCTGAAGAAAGTATATGATCAGGCCCATCCCAAAGCTTAATACCAATACATTATGAACATAAACATTCAGTCAATCCATTTTACTGCTGACAGTAAACTCTTAGATTTTATTCAAAAGAAGTATGATAAACTCGATTCTTATTATGATAGGATAACAAGCGGTGAAGTAATTCTAAAACTTGACAAAGCGGTTGATGCCGCAAATAAGATTGTTGAAGTCAAGTTACATATTCCTGGAAATATATTATTTGCCAAACATCAGTGTGCCTCTTTTGAAGAGGCTGTAGACCTGACCACAGAATCTCTGTCAAAACAGTTAAAAAAACAGAAAGAGAAGCTTAAAAATCCAAATTATAAAGAAGCAGGTGAAATTCTTGGTCTTGATTCAGATGATTTATAAAAATTGTTTGACCCTACCTTAAAAAAGATATATTTTAACGTCCCTTTCAATCAGCTTGTTTGATTAATCCCGGCCGGGCTTATAGTAGTCCTGGGTTGGAATAAGGGCCTGATACCCTTTAAAGCCACATAAAAATTGTAAAATAAATTTTGATGGGTTTTTATTTTTCGTACATTTGCAGTCCCTCTGAAAATATGGTCTGTTGAAAGGCGTTGCAATATGCTTCAAGCCGGTAAACACCATATTGAAAAGTCGGGAAGAAGCCTCCTTAGCTCAGCTGGTAGAGCAACTGATTTGTAATCAGTAGGTCATTGGTTCGATCCCGATAGGAGGCTCGGTTAATTGCAGAAATAGGGTTAACTAAACAGGGGGAGATTCCAGAGTGGTTAAATGGGACGGACTGTAAATCCGTTGCTTCGGCTTCGAAGGTTCGAATCCTTCTCTCCCCACGTTTCGTAATTGTATACGTTCTTTATATAATCGGTACCTGATTAGTTGAGTCGGGAGTTTAATTAGAAAAGCGGGAGTAGCTCAGTTGGTAGAGCGATAGCCTTCCAAGCTATAGGTCGCGAGTCCGAACCTCGTCTCCCGCTCCAAGCCGATGTAGCTCAGCTGGTAGAGTACGTCCTTGGTAAGGACGAGGTCAGGGGTTCAAACCCCCTCATTGGCTCGTTTAAGTATTTATATTTATTAGTAAAAAAAACAATGGCAAAAGAAAAATTCGACCGTTCCAAACCACACTTGAATATTGGAACTATCGGTCACGTCGATCACGGTAAAACTACGCTGACAGCAGCAATAACTAAGGTTTTGTCGGATAAAGGGTTATCAGAAGCACGATCATTTGCTTCCATTGATTCTGCACCTGAAGAAAAGGAAAGAGGTATTACTATCAATACTGCACACGTAGAATACTCTACGATAAACCGCCATTATGCACACGTAGATTGTCCGGGTCACGCTGACTATGTGAAAAACATGGTAACTGGTGCTGCCCAGATGGATGGCGCCATTATCGTTGTTGCTGCAACTGACGGTCCTATGCCACAAACACGGGAACACATTCTCCTAGGTCGCCAGGTCGGTATTCCAACACTGGTAGTTTTTATGAATAAGGTTGACATGGTCGATGATCCTGAATTGCTTGATCTTGTAGAAATGGAAATTCGTGAATTACTTAATTTTTACGATTACCCTGGCGATGATATTCCTGTTATTCGTGGTTCAGCATTAGGAGGCCTTAACGGTGATCCGAAATGGGTTGAAAAGATTATGGAATTAATGGATCACGTAGATTCTTATATTCCACTTCCTCCAAGATTGACTGAATTACCTTTCTTGATGCCAGTTGAAGATGTATTCTCAATCACAGGCCGTGGAACAGTTGCAACAGGTCGCATTGAGCGTGGTATCATCAACTCTGGAGAAGGTGTTGACATTCTGGGAATGGGTGCTGAAAACCTGAAGTCAGTTGTTACGGGAGTAGAAATGTTTCGTAAGATTCTTGACCGCGGAGAAGCGGGTGACAACGTAGGTTTATTATTACGTGGTATTGAGAAAACTGATATCCGTCGTGGTATGGTTATTTGCAAACCAGGCTCAGTTACACCCCATACAGACTTTAAAGCAGAAGTTTACGTTCTGTCAAAGGCTGAAGGTGGTCGTCACACTCCATTCTTCAATAAATATCGCCCTCAGTTCTATTTCAGAACGACAGACGTAACGGGTGAAATTACCCTGAATGAAGGTGTTGAAATGGTCATGCCAGGTGACAACGTTACAATTAACGTTAAGCTTATCAATGCTATTGCAATGGAAAAAGGATTACGTTTCGCAATTCGTGAAGGTGGCCGTACTGTTGGAGCAGGACAGGTTACTGAAATTGTAAAATAATAGTATGTATACATAAAAACCCTCACCTAATTCTTTTTTGAACGGTGCGGGTTCTTATGTTTGTAACACACGGGTGTGGCTCAATTGGTAGAGTAGTGGTCTCCAAAACCATTGGTTGGGAGTTCGAGTCTCTCCACCCGTGCAAGATATTAATATGAACAAAGTAATTCAATACGTACGCGAATCCAAAGAAGAGCTACTTCATAAGGTAAGCTGGCCAACATGGTCTGAGCTTCAGAACAGTGCCTTAATTGTTGTCATAGCAACCAGTATGATTGCTGTGATCATCTTCGTTATGGATTATGTTTTTGGGAACGTGATTAATGAGTATTATAAACTGTTCTAATACAAAGACTAATTGCAATGAGTGAATTGAAATGGTATGCATTAAGAGCAGTCAGTGGAAAAGAAAAGAAGGTTAAACAGTATTTAGAAGCTGAGATTACCCGATTAAATCTTTCACATCTGTTACCACAGGTATTAATACCTATGGAAAAAGTGTTCCAGATTCGTGATGGGAAGAAAATTGCAAAAGAACGTAATTTCTTTCCGGGTTATATCCTGCTGGAAGCAGCTATGGATGGAGAACTGGAGCATATTATTAAAGGAGTAAACAGTGTAATTGGGTTTCCCCAGGGAAAAGCAACTCCATTGCGTGTTTCTGAGATCAACCGAATTTTGGGCAAGGTAGATGAAATGGCTGAGGCTGGAGAATCTGTTTCTGTGCCGTATTTTGTAGGTGAGGCTGTTAAAGTTATGGATGGTCCGTTTAACGGATTTAATGGAGTGATTGAAGAAATCAACGAAGAGAAGAAAAAGCTTAAGGTAATGGTTAAGATTTTTGGTCGTCGTACCCCATTAGAACTTAATTATATGCAGGTTGAAAAAGAATAATAGTTACATAGCTTCCATTATATAACATTATTAATTAATAAGGTATGGCCAAAGAAATAGGTGCGCTAGTAAAATTGCAAATCAAAGGAGGGGCGGCAAATCCTTCACCACCAGTAGGACCTGCACTTGGTTCAAAAGGGGTAAATATCATGGAATTTTGTAAGCAGTTTAATGCAAGAACTCAAGATAAACCTGGTAAAGTTTTGCCAGTGGTTATTACGGTTTATACTGATAAATCATTTGATTTTATCATTAAAACTCCGCCAGTAGCAATTCAGCTTCTTGAAGTAACTAAACTTAAAGGTGGTTCATCTGAGCCAAACCGGAAGAAAGTTGCGAACATTAGCTGGGATGAGGTTAAGGCAATCGCTGTTGATAAAATGCCTGATTTAAATGCTTTTACTGTTGAATCGGCAATGAGAATGGTAGCTGGAACTGCAAGAAGTATGGGTATCAATGTAACTGGTGATGCTCCCTTTAATAATTAAAAACTGACCGAGTGGGCAAATTAACAAAAAACCAAAAAAAGTCATTGGCATTGCTGGAAGTCGATAAGGCTTACACGCTTGCTGATGCATCTAAATTATTAAAGGAAATAAGTACGACTAAATTTGATGCTTCGGTCGATATAGATGTTCGTCTGGGTATCGATCCACGTAAATCGAATCAAATGGTACGAGGGATTGCAGTTTTACCACATGGTACAGGTAAAACCGTACGCGTTCTTGTATTATGCACTCCTGACAAAGAGAAGGAAGCAACTGATGCAGGAGCTGACTTCGTAGGCCTTGATGAGTACATAACTAAAATTGAATCAGGTTGGACAGATATTGATATTATCATTACCATGCCAAGTGTTATGGCTAAGGTTGGTAAGCTTGGAAGAATTCTCGGCCCTCGTAACTTAATGCCAAATCCTAAATCAGGCACTGTAACCAATGATATTGGAAAGGCAGTAACAGATGTTAAAGGTGGTAAGATTGACTTTAAGGTTGACAAAACTGGTATCGTACATGCTTCAATTGGTAAAGTATCTTTTTCTCCTGAGAAAATCTACGAAAATGCTGTTGAGGTTTTACAAATCATTTCTAAACTTAAACCAGCTGCTTCAAAAGGTACCTACTTTAAAAGTATTCACTTGTCTAGTACAATGAGCCCGGGTATTGCAATTGAAACGAAATCAGTAACGGGGATCTAATATGAACAAAGAAGAAAAAAAGGAATTGATCCTCGAATTATCAGAGAAGATCACAAATAACCCGAATTTTTACATTACTGATACTTCAAGCCTTACTGTTGCAAAAGTTAATGCAATCAGAAGAAAATGTTTTGAACAAGGTATCGAATTCAGGGTTGCAAAGAATACCCTCATAAAAAAGGCTCTTGAGTCTGTAGGAACAGCAAATGGTACTGACTACAGCCAATTGTATGATGCACTGAAAGGTTCATCTACACTGATGTTTGCTGACAAAGGAAATGCACCTGCTAAACTTATCAAGGAATTTAGAAAAACAAGCGACAAGCCTGTTCTGAAAGGTGCTAGTGTCGATTATTCTTTCTTTATCGGCGATAAGGAATTAGACACATTAATCAATCTGAAATCTAAGAATGAATTGATAGGTGAAGTTATAGGCTTGCTGCAATCACCAGCCAAGAATGTCATTTCTGCCTTACTTTCTGGTCAGAATATTCTTGCCGGATTGGTAAAGACCCTTCAGGAAAGAGGAGAATAAATAGTAATTAAAAGAATCTAAGGTTAACAAAATTTAAAGACGAATAAAGATGGCTGATTTAAAAGCATTTGCTGAACAACTGGTAAACTTAACTGTTAAAGAAGTAAATGAGCTTGCTCAGATACTGAAAGATGAATATGGCATTGAGCCAGCTGCCGCTGCCGCCGCTGCCGCCCCTGTTGGTGGTGGTGCTACTCCTGCTGTTGAAGAAGCGCAAACTGCATTCACTGTAATTTTAAAAGAAGCTGGCGGTGCTAAGCTTGCTGTAGTAAAGATGGTTAAAGACCTTACAGGTTTAGGTTTAAAAGAAGCTAAAGATCTTGTAGATGGTGCACCTAAAGCAATTAAAGAAGGTGTAACTAAAGAAGAAGCTGAGTCATTTAAGAAATCTCTTGAAGAAGCAGGTGCCGTTGTCGAAATTAAATAAGGTAGTTTAATACATGTTAAAACAGACTCTCTTCTCCAGAATTTTTATTCTGGTGGAAGAGGGTCTAAAGTTGTTTTACACCATTGCACTTTTCAGAACTTTTTTGCTGAATACGCGTTCTTTTTAACAATAAAACAATTAATCTCTTGAATAACCAACATAATCATTCCAAACGAATATCTTTTGCAACCAGCAAAAGCGTTATTGATTATCCCGACTTTCTGGATGTTCAGCTTCAATCATTTCGTGAATTTTTTCAGCTTGAGACCACTTCAGATAACCGACACACAGAAGGTTTATATCAGGTTTTCAGCGAAAACTTTCCGATCACTGATTCAAGAAATATCTTTGTTCTGGAATTTCTTGATTATTATATCGATCCACCTCGTTACGATATTCAGGAATGTATACAGAGGGGCTTAACCTATAGTGTTCCACTAAAGGCTAAACTCAGACTTAGCTGTAATGATGCAGAGCACGAAGATTTTGAAACCATCGTTCAGGATGTTTACCTGGGGACCATTCCTTACATGACTCCAAAAGGCACATTTGTAATTAATGGTGCTGAACGTGTTATTGTATCACAGTTACACCGGTCACCTGGGGTATTTTTTGGTCAGAGCCGCCACACAAATGGTACCAAATTATATTCTGCCCGTGTTATTCCCTTTAAAGGATCATGGATAGAATTTGCAACTGACGTTAATAACGTCATGTTTGCATATATTGACAGAAAGAAGAAATTTCCAGTAACAACTCTTCTTAGAGCAATAGGATATGATTCTGACAAAGAAATTCTTGAATTATTTGACCTAGCTGATGAAGTAAAGGTCAGTAAATCTGGATTGAAGAAATACATTGGCCGTAAACTTGGTGCTCGGGTACTTAAGAAATGGACTGAAGATTTCGTTGATGAGGATACCGGAGAAGTTGTTTCAATTGACCGTAATGAGATTATTCTTGAGCGTGAAACCGTTCTTGAAGAAGATCATGTAGATATGATCATCGAAGCAGGTGTCAAGTCGATCATTTTCACAAAAGAAGATACGAACACAGCTGATTACGCAATTATCTATAATACCCTTCAGAAAGATACTTCTAACTCTGAGAAAGAGGCAGTAGAACATATATACAGACAACTTAGAAATGCAGAACCACCTGATGAAGAAACTGCACGCGGTATTATTGACCGTTTGTTCTTTTCTGACAAGCGGTATGACCTGGGTGATGTTGGACGCTATCGAATCAACAGAAAGCTTAAGTTAAACACTCCGGTTGAAACCAGGGTACTTACCAAAGAAGACATCATTGCTATTGTTAAATATCTGATCAAGTTAATCAACTCAAAAGCTGAAGTTGATGATATTGACCATTTATCTAACAGACGTGTCCGTACCGTTGGTGAGCAGCTTTATGCTCAGTTTGGTGTTGGTTTAGCCAGAATGGCAAGAACCATTCGTGAGCGGATGAATATACGTGATAACGAGGTTTTCACCCCAACTGATCTTATTAATGCCCGTACTTTATCATCGGTCATAAATTCGTTCTTTGGTACCAACCAGCTGTCGCAGTTTATGGATCAGACGAATCCATTAGCCGAAATCACGCACAAGAGAAGATTGTCAGCCCTTGGGCCTGGTGGTTTATCAAGGGAGCGTGCAGGTTTTGAGGTTCGTGACGTTCACTATACGCACTACGGCCGTTTATGTACCATTGAGACTCCTGAAGGACCGAACATTGGTCTGATTTCTTCTCTATGTGTGCATGCCAAGATCAACAATCTTGGTTTCATTGAAACGCCATACAGAAAAGTTGTAAATGGTAAGGTCGCCGTTGGTGAACCTGTTATTTACCTGTCTGCCGAAGATGAAGATGGAAAAACAATTGCTCAGGCAAATGCTGCTTTTGATGATGATGGAAATTTCCTGACTCCAAAAATCAAAGCCAGATATGAGGGTGACTTTCCGGTAATTGAACCAGAAAGGGTCGATTTGATGGACATTGCTCCAAATCAGATTACTTCTATCGCTGCCTCATTAATTCCATTCCTTGAACATGATGATGCGAATCGTGCCCTGATGGGTTCGAACATGCAGCGTCAGGCAGTTCCATTGCTGAAGCCAGAAGCTCCGGTTGTTGGTACTGGTCTTGAAGCACGTGTAGCCTCTGATTCTAGAGTTCTTATAAATGCTGAAGGCAATGGTGTTGTTGAATATGTTGATGCGAATGAAATTGTCATCCGCTATGAGCGCACCGAAGATGAGCGTCTTGTTTCTTTTGAAACAGATGTTAAATCTTATCGCCTGATTAAGTTTAAGAAAACCAATCAGAATACCTGTATAAACCTTAAGCCTATTGTTCAAACTGGAGACAGAGTTGAAAAAGGCCAGGTTCTATGTGAAGGTTATGCAACTGAAAAAGGAGAGCTGGCATTAGGAAGAAATCTTAAAGTGGCATTCATGCCATGGCAGGGTTTCAACTTTGAAGATGCGATTGTAATTTCAGAGCGTGTCGTAAGTCAGGATATTTTCACTTCAATACATATTGAAGAGTTTGAACTTGACGTTCGTGATACAAAACGCGGTGAAGAAGAACTAACACCAGATATTCCCAATGTAAGTGAAGAAGCCACTAAAGACCTTGACGAAAACGGTATCATCCGTATTGGTGCTGAGATCAAGGAAGGCGATATCCTTATTGGAAAAATCACTCCTAAAGGAGAATCTGACCCTTCACCTGAAGAAAAATTACTAAGAGCAATCTTTGGTGATAAGGCTGGTGATGTAAAAGATGCTTCGTTAAAGGCACCTCCTTCTATCAAGGGTGTTGTTATTGATACGAAACTTTTCTCCCGAGCCAAGAAGGAAAAAGGCGGTAAGGCTGAAGAAAAACTGCTTCTTGAAAGAGTCGATAAAGAACATGACAGGAATACAAATATTCTTCGTGCATTACTGATTGAAAAGCTTTTTGAACTGGTAAATAATAAAACATCTCAAGGTGTTTATAGTGTGTATAAAGAGCTTCTTGTGCCAAAAGGTGTGAAGTTCACGCAGAAAATTTTAACTGATCTTGTTTACGAAAATATCAATCCTACAAAATGGACCACTGATAATGAAAAAAATGATCAGATTAAATTACTGTTGCATAATTATAATATCAAGCTAAACGAAGAGCTTGGAGAATACCGTCGTAAGAAATTTGCCATCAGTATCGGTGATGAACTTCCTTCAGGTATTGTTCAGACAGCCAAAGTTTATGTTGCCAAGAAGCGTAAGCTGAAAGTAGGTGATAAGATGGCTGGTCGTCACGGTAATAAGGGTATTGTTGCCCGTATTGTACGTGATGAAGATATGCCATTCCTTGAAGATGGTACTCCGGTTGATATTGTATTGAACCCTCTGGGTGTTCCGTCACGTATGAACCTTGGCCAGATTTATGAGACTGTATTAGGTTGGGCTGGTAAAGAATTAGGGTTAAAGTTTGCTACCCCGATTTTTGATGGTGCCACACATGATGAAGTTGAAGAATATGTAGCCAAAGCCGGGGTTCCTGCATCAGGCCGTACCTACTTATATGATGGTCTGACAGGTGTTCGTTTTGATCAGCCAACTACAGTCGGTATTATCTATATGCTGAAACTGGGTCACATGGTTGATGATAAGATGCACGCCCGTTCAATTGGTCCTTACTCACTCATTACACAGCAGCCGCTGGGTGGTAAAGCACAGTTTGGAGGTCAGCGTTTTGGAGAAATGGAAGTTTGGGCGCTCGAGGCGTTCGGTGCTGCCAATATTCTGCAGGAAATACTTACCGTTAAGTCGGATGATGTTATTGGTCGTGCAAAAACGTATGAGGCAATTGTGAAAGGTGAGAATTTACCAACACCAGGAGTACCTGAATCATTCAATGTACTGGTTCATGAGCTTCGTGGTCTGGGATTAAATATCACACTTGATTAATTTGTCAATCAGTGATAGGGCTTTAAAGGCTATAAAAAAATAGGCCCGGTTTTCCTGTAATGGGGAAACTGGATTTGTCTGTAATTTGCTTCTGGGTACAGGTTATACTATCTACAGAAGATTGTTAAACGAATTGTTAAACTAAGGGGAAACAATATGTCCTACAAGAAGGATAATAAAATCAAAAGTAATTTCACACAGATCACTATCAGTCTTTCTTCTCCAGAGGCTATTCTTGAGCGCTCGAGCGGAGAGGTACTGAAACCTGAAACCATCAACTACAGGACTTATAAGCCTGAACGTGACGGTTTATTCTGTGAACGGATTTTCGGACCTGTTAAAGATTACGAATGCCATTGCGGCAAGTACAAGCGAATCAGATACAAGGGTATTGTTTGTGACCGTTGCGGAGTTGAAGTAACAGAGAAAAAAGTACGTCGCGAGCGTATGGGCCATATCAGCCTTGTAGTTCCGGTTGCTCATATCTGGTATTTCCGTTCATTGCCAAATAAAATTGGTTATCTGCTCGGCCTGCCAACTAAGAGACTAGACCTGATTATTTATTATGAGCGTTATGTAGTTGTACAGGCGGGTGTGAAAGCAGCTGACGGTATCAATTATCTTGATTTTCTAACTGAAGAAGAGTATCTCGATATTTTAGATACGCTTCCTAAAGAAAATCAATACCTCGACGATAAAGATCCTAACAAATTTGTAGCAAAAATGGGTGCTGATGCACTTGAAGATTTGCTTTCAAGATTAGATCTCGATCAGTTATCGTATACACTTCGTCATGCGGCGGCTACTGAAACCAGTCAGCAACGTAAAAATGAAGCATTAAAACGTCTGAATGTTGTTGAAGCATTTCGTCAGGCTAATGAAAATATTCCAAATCGTCCTGAATGGATGATTATTAAGATCGTTCCGGTGATACCACCAGAACTTCGCCCATTGGTTCCGCTAGAAGGTGGTCGCTTTGCAACATCTGACTTAAACGATCTTTACCGCAGGGTAATCATCCGTAATAACAGGTTAAAGCGTCTGATTGAAATTCGTGCACCTGAAGTTATCTTACGTAATGAGAAGCGGATGCTACAGGAAGCTGTAGATTCACTTTTTGATAATTCACGGAAAGTGAATGCGGTAAAAACTGAAGGTAACCGTGCCCTGAAATCTCTTTCTGATATATTGAAAGGAAAGCAGGGTCGTTTCCGTCAGAATCTTTTGGGGAAACGTGTCGATTATTCAGCTCGTTCTGTAATCGTTGTCGGCCCAACCTTAAAACTGCATGAATGTGGTTTGCCAAAAGACATGGCAGCCGAGCTATTTAAACCATTTATCATTCGCAAGATGATAGAGCGGGGTGTTGTGAAAACTGTCAAGTCTGCCAAGAAAATTGTTGATCGTAAAGATCCGATAGTCATGGACATTCTTGAGAATGTCTTAAAAGGTCACCCGGTTTTACTTAATCGGGCTCCTACACTTCACAGACTTGGAATTCAGGCGTTTCAGCCAAAACTTGTTGAAGGTAAAGCCATACAGCTGCACCCTTTAGTATGTACGGCTTTTAACGCGGATTTTGACGGTGATCAGATGGCTGTGCACGTTCCTCTTGGAAATGCAGCTATCCTGGAAGCACAGGTCCTGATGCTTGCCTCACATAATATTTTAAACCCTGCCAATGGAACTCCAATTACAGTTCCGTCTCAGGATATGGTTTTAGGTCTCTACTATATGACCAAGGGTCGTAAAACTGAACCAGGTCATATCATTAAAGGAGAGAATTCTACTTTCTACTCACCTGAAGAAGTAATCATCGCCTATAATGAAGGACAGATCGACCTGCATGCCTGGATCAAGGTAAAAGTAAACGTGAGAGAAAATGGTGAAATCATCAACAGACTTCTTGATACAACAGTAGGCCGTGTACTATTTAATGTAGTTGCTCCGGTAGAAACTGGTTTTATCAATGAACTGCTGACTAAGAAATCTCTTCGTGATATTATCGGAGATATTGTAAAAGAAACTGGTATGGCCCGTGCCGCCCGTTTCCTTGATGATATTAAAGAACTTGGTTTCACTATGGCATTCCGCGGAGGTCTATCATTCAACTTACAGGATTTAACGATCCCTGAAGTGAAACTAACCCTTATTGCTGCTGCTCATAAAGAAGTAGAAGAGGTTTCAGGTAACTATAATATGGGTTTCATTACCAATAATGAGCGTTACAACCAGGTTATTGACATCTGGACCCGTACGAATTCTAAAGTTACAGATACGCTGATGAAGCAATTGGCAACAGATAACCAGGGTTTCAACTCTGTTTATATGATGCTTGACTCTGGTGCGCGGGGTTCGAAAGAGCAGATTCGCCAGTTATGCGGAATGAGAGGTCTGATGGCCAAGCCACAGAAATCAGGTTCTGGAGGAGAAATTATTGAAAACCCAATTCTATCAAACTTTAAAGAAGGTTTGAACGTATTAGAGTACTTTATTTCAACACACGGTGCGCGTAAAGGACTTGCCGATACAGCCCTAAAGACTGCTGATGCTGGTTACCTGACCCGTCGTTTACATGATGTTGCTCAGGATATGATTATTTCAGATGTTGATTGTGGTACCCTGCGTGGAATTATCACTTCAGCCCTGAAAGACAATGAAGATATCGTAGAGCCATTATACGATCGGATTCTAGGTCGTCACTCTGTTCATGATGTGTATGATCCATTAACTAATGAACTGATTGTTCGGGCAGGAGCTGAATTCAATGAAGCAATTGCACGCCGTATAGAAGAGTCAGCGATTGAAGATGTAGAAATCAGATCTGTTCTCGCCTGTGAAGCCAAGCGCGGAGTTTGTTCTACCTGTTACGGTCGTAATCTTGCAACCGGTAAAACAGTTCAGAACGGTGAAGCTGTTGGTGTGATAGCAGCTCAGTCGATTGGAGAGCCTGGTACTCAGTTAACCCTGAGAACATTCCACGTCGGTGGTACCGCCTCTAACATTGCTGCTGAATCACAGATTGTTGCTAAATTCTCTGGTATTCTTGAATTTGAGAATATTCGTACAGTAAAATATAAATTACCATCAAACGCAAGCGAAGAAAATGTAGCGCTAGCTATCAAGGGTAGTCTTGATGTTGTCTTGGGACGTTCAGGTGAAATTAGAGTAATTGAGCCAGGTACAGGCAAGACCATTATGACTAACAATATTCCATACGGAGCATTCCTGTATGTAAATGATGGTCAGAAAGTTGAGAAAGGTGCAAAACTTTGTAGCTGGGATCCGTACAATGCGGTCATTATTTCCGAGTTCAGTGGTAAGGTTGAGTTTGAAGCAGTTGAAGAAAGTATTACTTTTCGCGAAGAACTTGATGAGCAAACTGGTCACCGTGAAAAAGTTATCATCGATAGCCGTGATAAAACGAAGAATCCATCTATCAGAGTACTTGATAAAGAGGGAAATACACAGCGCCAGTATAATATTCCGGTAGGAGCACATATCGTGGTTGATAATCACCTGATGGCTCAAACTGGAGAAGTACTGGTTAAGATTCCTCGTTCTGCAGGGAAAACCCGTGATATTACAGGTGGTTTGCCAAGAGTAACCGAGCTTTTCGAAGCCCGTAACCCTTCAAATCCAGCTGTTGTTACTGAAATTGACGGTTTTGTCACTTTGGGGGGTGTTAAACGTGGAAACAGAGAGTGTTCTATTGAATCAAGGGATGGTGATCGAAAGAAGTACCTTGTACCTCTTTCCAAGCATATTCTTGTTCAGGATAATGATTTTGTTAAAGCTGGTATGCCACTTTCAGATGGTTCTATTACTCCATCTGATATTCTTTCTATCAAAGGACCGGCAGCTGTTCAGGAATACCTGGTTAATGGTATTCAGGAAGTTTACCGTTTGCAGGGTGTAAAGATCAACGACAAGCATTTTGAAGTGATTGTTCACCAGATGATGCAAAAGGTGATTATTGAAGATCCCGGAGATACAAAGTTTCTCGAAAAGGATGCTGTTGACAAACTTGACTTTATGGCTGAAAATGATTTTATCTATGATAAAAAGGTTGTCACAGAATCAGGAAGTTCTACCACACTTAAGGCTGGTCAGATTGTTAGCGTTCGTAAATTACGTGACGAAAACTCTATGCTCAAGCGTAAAGACCAGCAGCTGGTTGAAGCAAGAGATGCAATACCTGCAACTTCAAGCCCAATTCTGCAAGGTATCACCCGTGCTTCACTTGGTACGAAAAGCTTTATGTCTGCAGCATCTTTCCAGGAAACTACGAAAGTGTTGAATGAGGCTGCCATCAATGGTAAGACAGACCGTCTTCTAGGATTGAAAGAAAACGTTATCGTTGGTCATCTTATTCCTTCTGGAACAGGATTGCGCCGTTACGAACGTATAATTGTAGGCTCACAAGATGAATATGACCGCTTAATGGCTTCTAAACAAGAAGAAGCCACTGTTTGATTTTGAGTTAAATTTAACTGATAATGGCCGCCCAAAAAGCGGCCATTGTCAGTTACTATTTTTTGTAATTGACATTTCACCCAATCCTGTATGCATAGCAGGTTTTTACCAACCTGGCATCAGGCTTTAATAATCTTTGTTATGGACGAAAACAATGAAAACCAGATCAATATTGAACTCAGCGAAGAAATGGCTGAAGGTATCTATGCTAATCTTGCCATCATCACTCATTCACCGAGTGAGTTTGTAGTTGACTTTATAAGAATGATGCCTGGAGTGCCAAAGGCGAAAGTTAAATCACGCATTGTGCTGACTCCAGAGCATGCTAAAAGACTTAAAGATGCTTTAGCCGATAATATCGAGAAATATGAAGCCATGCACGGAAAAATTAAAACTCAGGACGTGCCTTCAATACCTATGAATTTTGGGGGCCCAACAGCCCAGGCCTAATATACCTGTAAGTGAAATGGTTGTATTTAGATTGGGTTGTCATTAACTATCAGTCAATTATCTATTAAAAGTCTCTATTCGGCACGTAATTTGTATTTGCTCTATAGAGGTATATTATGATAGATAATCAACAAAAGACCCATATAACGCGGGGTACGTTTGCAATAGACATTCAATATCAGGGAAAAGAATTTTATGCACTGGTGATTCCTGAGCCACCTGTTGAAGGTAGCCATGACTATCATGTAATGATACCATGGTTATTTAATTTCAAACTGGGGTACGCGAAACAGATATGGGTGGTATTAAACGATGAACCTGTCGATGCAGAACTACTGGAAGTCGTCAGTAAAGAAATTGCATTTGTCTGTACGATTGGTTAGGGTTATACTTTTATTACTTAAAACTTTCTTGAAATATAACTGCCCCCAAATAAGAAGAACCTGTTGGGGGCAGTTTATTATTACTCTTTTCGAATATGCTGATATTTGAAAATTCCCAGAATCAGGTTCAGGGTAACTTAACTGTTCTGTAAGCTGCAGGGTTTACTGGTGATATACTAGCGTTATAAGTAGCGTTAATGGCCTGTATATATTGATTTGCGACAAGTGCATATCCTCTTGGAGTTAAGTGTACGCCATCAAGTGAAAATACCCCCCCTGAAATAAACCCAAGATTCAGAGGTATACCATCAATAACGTAATTTCCTTGCTGAATTTTGCTTAAGACTGCATTGATATCCATAACACCCAGTTTATTAGCAGTGGCGATTTGAATGATGGCTGAATTGTAGCTATTAATAGCGGCAACTGTTAGTCCAACTTCAGCTGAATCAAGTACATCTGAATTTTTCATTGGGTTGTAGGGTGAAAAACCTTTGGGTCCAATTTGTGGGTTTGTTGGATTTGATACTCCAATAGAGTCGGCCGTCAAAACAATCAGGTCAGCATTTGTTGCAGCCCGGGTTTGTCCGGTACCTGTTTTAATATACAAGGAATGCACGTTTGCACCTGCTGCCTGGGCGGCTGCAATGATATTGGCTACAGTTTTTGTATTAAAGTAAGCAATCTGGGTAACATTAGGAATAGTGCCCAGTACGCCCTTAGCCCCTGTTGCAACAAGCTGCCCGATAAAGCCGGTATATATTTGTGCAAATGCAGCAGGTGGAGTCAAGGGTGGGTATGTACCTCCACTAAGAGCAAATTGCAATGCATCATTATTTCCTAGCCATGATGTGAAAAAAGTTGCCTTTCTTTCCAGCACTTTCTGAGGATATCCTTTTACGCCAACTTCGCTATCGGTTTCAAGTCTCTCGAAATATGGATTTTTTGCCCCATAGGTATTATCAACTAAATCGGACATTCTGATACCAGGTACGCCAAGGTTATTTACCGGATCAGTAAATTTTGTCAGCAGGTAAACTCCCGGATAAGGTGTTGTTCCCCGTATGGCAAGATTAGTTGTCACTGGTGTTATGATCGGCAGCCCGGTTGGTGTAAAACCTGTTAGCCGAAGATACCCTGATCCATTTTCCTGACCTATTATAAATAGAGGCTGCACGAAATCTCCACCACCTGCCGCTTTCAATTGCCCGGCGATTATATTCGGGTATGAGTTTATTTGCCCTTCCCGATATAACCCTCCGTCTGCATATCCTGCAGTGAGTGAATTTCCAATGGCGATGTAATTACTGAAATCTGCTGTTCCTCTTGAAGGTTGTGGCAAATCAATACTGGGTTTGCATGAATACAGGAATACTGTAAAAATTGCCCCTGTAATACCTATGAGTTTGTTTACGTTCATGTTTGTATTCATTTAATATTATGGCTGATTATACATTGACCACAGGCCTTCTCACCTGCTCGATTTGTTGCTAGAAATGGTAGGCCAATGAAATACCCGGAATATAGGCTGTAGACTTAAAGGTACCCCCAAAATTAGTTTCAAGATTTGTCTGGGTGCGCTTTAAAATGTCTACATATAAAAATGAAGCATCAATAGTGAAGTTTTTACTGGCATGATAACCAATTCCGGCTGAGAATTCAATTCTATTTGCATCCGGAGCCTCAGGCGTGACATAACCTGACTTCACAGGTGTAGCTCCATATGCAATACCTGTCCGGATAAAAAAAACGGAACAAATTGCGTATTGCCCGCCAATTCTCAGATCATAAGAGTCGGTATAGTTACGCGGGCTACTTGAATTTTTAAGAATAGCAGTCGTTTTAGCATATGTAAAGGCCAGGTTTTTATACCTGCTCCAGTTAACATAATTTACTTCTGCACTTAAAAGTAATTTTGGAGAAGCTTGAAGGCCTGCGCCCAGGCTGAGCGTGCCAGGTAGATTAAGTGTATTTGAAAAAGTATTTCCTGCAGGAAACTGAGCAGACAGTGAAGAGGGAACAGTAAAATTGGCTGTACCATTTTTTGTCTTGATATTAACTGCTGACCTGTAGCTAAGACCCAGACTGAAAGCAGTTGAAACCTGATAAAAGAGACCACCATTGAAACCGTAGCCTGTAGCGTTTCCTTTTAATTCGGCTTGACCGTCATTACCACTGGCATCACTTACCGGTATGGCTCTACTTAAATCAACTGTACCAGTAGCAATGATAAATCCAATACCCAGACCAAGTTTATCAGTAATTTTGTAGCTGAATGTAGGCTGTATAAATACTGAGCGCAGTTTCAAACTTTCAAGTACAAATTTACCTGCCCATGCATTACCCCATTTGGCAGAGCCTCCAAAAGGTGTATAAATTCCAATTCCATATTTGAACCGGTTGCTGGCTGGTCCGAATACAGCATAAGCTGAAAATGGGGGCGAGGTAGAAGTAAAACTGGCACGGTAAGATGAGTTTGAGGCTCCGGCATAGGCAACACCCAGAATCAGGGGGCTGATGCCGCCCATTATGCTATTCCCTTTTAAAAAACTTACAGCTCCGGGATTATATACGATACTTGCCCCATCTAGACTGGTACCTGCACCTGCCCCACCCATTCCGATTTGTTTCTGGCCCTGTAAATTGACTTGAAAACCTTGGCCTTTCGATAAACAGGGGAATAGGAATAACAAAAAAGTTGTTACCCCAACCCATTTTAGGATGTATTTCTTCATATAACGTTGATTGACATTCTAAGGTATTTAATTAAAACAAAGATTACAACCTAGTTTAATTATGGGCTAGTATCTCCCCGATTTGTGACAGCACAGCTGTAAAATCAGCATTATTGATCCACTTAAAATCACCCTGGTTTTTGAACCATGTTACTTGCCTTTTAGCATACCTGCGGGTATTTTGCTTGATAAGTTCAATGGTGTCTGAAAGATTAACCTTCCCATCTAGATAAGCAAATAATTCTGTATATCCGACTGTTCTGAGTACTTTCAGGTGGCCCAGACTGGTAAGCCCTTTTGCTTCATCTATGAAACCAGCCTCAATCATTTGATCAACCCTGGCATTAATACGGGTGTATAATTCAGGTCTGTCAGGGGATAAACAAAATTTAAGGGTAGCAAAATCTCGATCTGCAAGTGGTTGCCCAATAAAAGAGGAATAGGGTAAACCAGCAGACAGACATACTTCAAGTGCCCTGATTATGCGGCGGGGATTATTCAAATCAACGGTGCTGTAATAAGTTGGGTCATATTTCAGTAGAAGATCATGCAAAGGTGGCAGACCATTCTCGGTAAATAGATTTTCGAGTTTTAATTTAATGTTCTGATCAATATCAGGAAATTTGTCTAACCCTTCTAACAGAGCTTTTAAATAGAGACCAGACCCTCCGACGGCGATAACTACAGGATATAAAGCAGAAAGTTCTTTAATCTTGATTAATGCGGCATTTTCAAACAGTGCAACATTAAAATCTTCGCTAACTGAATGCGAATTAACGAAGTGATGTCTGGCATACTCAAGTTCTGAGCTTGAGGGCTTTGCGGTGCCAATACTTAATTCACGGTAAAACTGCCTTGAATCGAATGAGATAATTTCTGTTTGTAATGCTTGTGCAAGGCGTATGGCAAAGGCGGTTTTACCAGCTGCCGTGGGCCCAGCAATAATGACAAGTAACGGTTTTTTATTCACTTAATAATCTTCTTTACCAGTACGATGTTCTTCATCTTCACCAGTGAAATCATTAAATTCATCTTCTTCTTCTTCCTGATCTGTTACTGCTTCCTCCTCTGAATCGTCTGAGCTTGATTTTTCTCTCAGGTTACCAGCATCTTCTGCCCCAAGTGACTGAGAACCATGAGTGGCAAACTCATCTGTTTCTTCTTCCTCTTCCTGATCATCTTCTTCAACTAGTTCTGCTGCTTCAACTACTTCACCAGATTTTGAAATCGGGTTAACAATTGAGAATTGCCTTGGTGCTTCTCCTTGTGATTTTACCAGGGCAGGATAAGTTAATTTCGGATCAGCATCAATGAGAATACGTATAAGTTCAACATGAATGTCGAATGGGCGTTCAAAATTTGATGTATAATAAAACTTCTGATGTGGGTCTTCGATGAAATTACTCAATTTTGAAGCAGACATCAGAATTGTATTTTTTTCGATCCTGCTTTGACTTGGATAAATAGTAATTTCATCACCTTTGTGCCAAAAATCATTGCTCACATAAAAAGATGATGGAACGTCAGATTTATAGCCAACGGCCTCATGAAATGAATTATGCAGATCTTCAAATGTACTATTAGACTTGATATCAATTTCACGCGTTACATCATAATCCTCGAAGGATATCCTGAATTTATATATTGCCATGTTGGTTAAAGAGATTCACAAAATTAAAAATTATATATAAAGGGTTAAACCCATTTCTTTGCCTTTTTTATAAAGAAGCTTTAATGCGAATTCACGGTTGTTTGAAATTTCACCTTCAAGTATTGCTTCCCGAATAAAATTTTTTAATATCCCGATCTCCGGACCTGCCGATATATGAAAAACTTCCATAATATCATTTCCATTAACAGGTGGTTGCCAGTTTCTAATATTGTCTCTTTTTTCTACATCAACAATTTTTGATTTAACTAGTTCGAAGTTATCTCTGTATTTTTTTGCTTTATATTCGTTTTTTGTCGTAATATCTGCGTGGCAAAGTAGCATCAGTTCATCAATATCATCACCTGCCTCAAAAAGTAGTCGCCTTACTGCTGAATCGCTGACTGTTTCTTTTGCTAGAACAATGGGTCGTAAATGCAGCAAAACTAATTTTTCTACAAAACGCATATTTTCATTTAAAGGTAAATGGAACATCTTAAAAATTCTTGAAACTATTCTTGCTCCTTTATCTTCATGTCCATGAAATGTCCAGCCGATCTCAGGATCGAATCGTTTAGTCAGGGGCTTTGCTATATCATGTAAAATGGCTGCCCAACGTAACCAGATATTATCGCTCACACTACTGACGTTATCGAGTACTTCAAGGGTATGGTAAAAATTATCTTTATGTGATTTACCATTAATTGTATCTACCCCATAAAGGGCTGCCATTTCTGGAAATATAATTGACAGCAGCCCCGTATTAAATAGGTGCTTGAAACCAATAGAAGGTCGGGCAGATTGTATAATTTTGTTCAGTTCATCTCTAATGCGTTCATAGGAAATGATTTTGATACGGTCTGCATGCTCACTTATCGCATTCAGAGTCTTAAGCTCAAGTTTAAAGTCAAGTTGTGCTGCAAAGCGTATTCCTCGCATCATGCGTAATGGATCATCAGAAAAAGTTTGTCCAGGATCAAGAGGTGTGCGTAATATTCCATTATTGAGATCTTGGAGGCCATTATACCTATCAATCAAGGTGCCTCGATCTGATAAATCGATTGCCAGTGTATTAATCGTAAAATCACGCCTTGCAATATCATCTTCAAAGGTTCCATCTTCAACCAGGGGTTTGCGTGAATCTGCCCGGTATGACTCTTTTCTGGCTCCAACGAATTCCAATTCCAGATCCTTATACCGAATCATCGCAGTTCCGAAATTTTTAAACACAGCAAGAGTTTTTTCCTGACCACTTAGTCTGGCAACCTCGGTAGCAAGTTCTATTCCACTGCCAATGACTAAAATATCAATGTCCTTAGAATTTCGTTGTAATAATTTGTCACGTACATAACCGCCTATTACAAAAGAACTTAAACCAGTATTATTTGCCGCTCTCGATATAAGTTCAAAAACAGCATCGTTTAGTTCTATATTCATGCTAAAATTTTAGCGTCTGATGAAAGTAAAAGTTCCATCGGCTGAAAGTTTCATAATGGTTGATGGTTTATCTGACATAAATCGTGCTTCTTTTTCAGGCACGATAAAATCTACTGATTCTTTTATATGTCTAGAAATACCCGCAAAATCAAGTGCTCCCGGTTCACCGCTGATATTTGCAGAAGTCGATAACAGGGGCCCCCTGAAACGCTTGATTAATTCATGACAGAAACCCTGTTTAACTATTCTGATTGCTATTGAACCTGTTTCTGACAAAACCTGCTTGCTTACATTTTTACCATTATCAAAAACAAGGGTTAGTGGTTCTTCTGAAAAGTCAATGAGATCATAGGCAATTCCAGGTACCTCGGCTATGTATTTCTCAAGCCTGTCAACACAATCAAGCAATATAATAAAGCTTTTACTTAAAGGTCTTTGTTTTATTTCAATAATACGATTTACTGCAGCTTCATCGCGGGCATCACAACCTATGCCCCATACTGTATCGGTAGGATAGAGTAGGGTTTTTCCATTATTAATGATTTGCAGGGCATCATCTCTGTCATTCATTTTATTAATTTTAAGTATATACTGCCATAAGTTCTGCACTTAATCTGGCAGGCATAAATTTTTCGGCGAAAATACGACCATTCCTGATCATTTTCGCTCTTTTTTGATCATTGCTGCTCAATTTCTCAATCTGATCAGCAAGCCTTTGATAGTCAGTATGATTTACATAAATTGAATCAGGACCCCCGGCTTCGGCAAAACAGGAACCTTGAGAACTTATAACAGGTACTTGTGAAAATAACGCCTCTTCAATTGGTATTCCAAAGCCTTCGAAAACTGAGGGGTAAATAAATAATTGAGCAGATTGATAAATAGCAGGCAGATCTTTAAAAGAAACATCATTAAGTATCAGGACACGGGCTTTCAGGTTAAATTCTACTATATATTGTTTTAAAATATGGGTATAATCAGTAGTTCTTCCTACGAGTACGAGTTTATGCTTTTCTGGTAATAGTTGAAAAGCTTTTAGTAAGTTAAGTATATTTTTACGTTCTTCAAGTGTACCAACAGTTAATGCGTAATTTTGAGGAAGGTTGTATCTTTTACAAATCTTGTCTTTTTCACCAGTTGCCAGTAAATTTCTGAAAGCTGGATCACATGCCTGATATATTACAGTAATTTTTTCTGGGGAAATATGTAGATAATTAATCAAATCATTCTTAGTTTGCTCACTAATGGCAACTATCTTATCAGCTCTTTTACAGGCATATATAAGCTTTATTTTGTAAATAATTCTGTCAAACGGTTTATAATACCCAGGGAAGCGAATAAAAATCAAGTCATGCACTGTGACTATAGTCCTGATCGATGCCGGTAGAAAAAAAGGTAATTCACCTGACAATCCATGAAACACATCTACCCCTTGTTTTGCAGCCAGAAGGCCAATTAAAAAAGTGCGCCAAAAAGTATTGAATTTGCGGTTAAGCCAGTTTCGGGGTACAATGAAACGCGACAGTTTATGGTCATATAGTTTTTGATATCGCTGGGTCTGCTTTAGTTTCGGGGTATAAAGAAGATATTCGTTTTCGGGATAGTAAAACTGAAGATTATGAATCAGTGTGCGACTATAATTGCCAAGTCCCGTAAAATTTGACGTTGCCCGCTTTGCATCAAAACTGATCTTCATTGGTAACTGTTTAATCCTGAAAATTTTCTTATACTAACTGGTACAATTGGTGTCTTCAATTAGCCTGAATTAACAGTGTTTTTTTGAAAACGCCTCATATAACTCAAGTTTTGACACTGGTATTATTTTGAGTTAATGAGAAGTTATCAGACAGCAATATTGAAATCGCGAAGAGCTGCATTGAGAGAAGTTTTCTGGTCTGTTGATTCTTTTCGCTGACCAATGATCAGGGCACAGGGAACCTGGTATTCACCTGCAGGGAATTTCTTTGTATAAGTACCAGGTATAACCACAGAACGGGCAGGTACGATTCCTTTATATTCAACAGGAACTGACTGACTAACATCAATGATTTTCGTCGACATTGTCAGAACTACGCCTGCCCCAAGTACGGCCTCTCTTTCGACTCTAACCCCCTCTACAACGATAACTCTTGAGCCAATGAAACAATGATCTTCTATGATAACGGGTGCTCCCTGGATTGGTTCGAGTACACCACCTATGCCTACCCCACCACTTAAATGAACATGACTACCAATTTGTGCACATGAGCCTACCGTGGCCCAGGTATCAATCATGGTATCTTCTCCAACGTATGCACCAATATTTACATAACCTGGCATTAAGATTACACCTGGACTAAGAAATGAGCCGAAACGGGCAATCCCCGGAGGTACTACTCTTACACCGGTTTTTTTGAAGTCAGTTTTTACCTTCATTTTATCATAGAAAGTAAATGGGCCAGCTTTAAGTTCTTCATTCTGACGTGTTGGGAAATAAAGAATTACTGCTTTTTTTACCCATTCATTCACATGCCAGGTATTCAGTACTGGTTCAGCAACACGTAACTCTCCTTTATCTAATAAATTAATAACCTCTTCAAGAGCATCTTTTACATTGTCATATGTAAGCATCAACCTGTTTTCCCAGGTTTTTTCTACAAGTTCCTTAAGTTCAGTTTTCATGATATTTGACATCTTGGTTATGTATTTTTTCACTATAAAATGTAACAACACGTTGATTATTTCGTATCTGAACTAATTTCACATTTTCATTTTAAATATGTTTTAATGTAATAAGGCAAAGATAGTTTTCAGCAAAAGCTGTTTACCTGCGCAAAATAAATTATTCGATTGGATTATCAGTTCTTTTATACAGATAGTCATTAGGAAGGAGTTATTTTTTTATCTGAATTTTTAATTCTTTAACTATCAAAAGATCTGTTTTGACCAGTTCATTGTTTAATTCATCGTTCAATATAAACTCGTACCCGTATGGAAATTTATATTAGTAAATAATTGATTCTTTATGGTTATGCAAAAGCCTGTTGGTTTTTTTAAAAAGCGGTTATTCGTTTATTCTATTATGCTTATTGTTTCCATAAATATCATTGGAATGAGTCATGCAAGGGCATTTACTGATCAACATCTGAAAACCGGGCCTTTTTTTAATGATACTATTTCTTCTTTGCGTGTAACACTTGGAAATACCTGGAAGTTTAAAGCTGCAGATGACAGCAGATTCATTTTGCCCCAGGTTGATGTCTCAACCTGGAATTCAATAGTATCATCAACTAGTTGGGAGAAACAAGGGCATGCCACATACGGCTACTCATGGTACCGAAATAGTATCCGGATTCCTTCCAGATTAAAAGAGCTGGTAACCCGTGAAGGTTTTCTCTTTTTACACCTTGGTAAAATCGGAGAGGCAGACATGACCTATTTCAATGGTAAATTTCTAGGACAGTCTGGAAATTTCCCTCCTGATTTTAAATCTGCTTCAAACCAACAGCGGGCGTATCCGATTAAGGCATCATCAATTTTATGGGATCAGGATAATGTTATTGCGATTCGGGTTTATGCAGACAAACCAGGCAACTCTGGCCTTTTTGAAGGTAAGTGTTTTTTAAGCCCTTTCGTTTTTACAGACTTTGTAAGTTTTCATCTTGAAAATGCGCATACTGACCAGGGATTATTATCCTTGCTTTCTTATACAAACAATAGTGACAGACCTGTTAATGGAATTTTCCTTTATTCTGTATATAATTCACAAAATCAGTTGGTATCTCAAGACACAGGCCATGCAATTCTTGTGACAGGTCAAAATCGTGAATTCAGTTTTAAGGCTCCTCTTGAAACAAATGATATATTTTTTACTAACTATACATTCATTGATGATCTTCGCAGTACCTCTTTAAACGCAGACGGATACATAAGTAATTTAGGGGCAATAAGTCTGCCTGTAAAAGAAACTGAGGCATTGAAAGTCGATTTTCAGCAAAAAAATGAATTTATTAATACCCATTTTTCAAGTCAGAAATTAACTGGAGTTATTGGTCAGCGTCTAAATAATTTATCTGTCCAGGGTCTGCTTAAGGTAGATGATAAAAAGTTAATGAATGCCTATTTAAATAGGAACAGTCTAGGCACGGAAGATCTTATTGAGGCAGCGACCTTACTTGAAATTGGATCGTCTGTCTGGAAGTATAATAAAGACCAGGCTCTAAAAGTGCAACTAGACAGAATAATTCATACAATTATTTTAACCCAGAATAAACAGGGGATGCTTTATGCATTACCCCGAAATAATACCGATAAATTGACAAATAATAGTGACGTTTATCCCGCAACTTTTAGTAGTGTGCTCAATTATTATCAGGCAACAGGTTATCGGCCTGCTCTTGATTGTGGTATTCGTTTTGGTAATATGATCATTACCTCAATTGATTCTGTTGTTAACAGGCAGACCAGTATTGGTGCTGTTAATCTAAAAGATAGTTACAGTGGTTTTTTAATTCCCTTACTTGATTTATACCAGATTACAGGAAAAGAACAGTATCTCAATTACGGCAAACTTATTGCATCTCTTCACTCAGCAACAGAAAGCAGAAATGAGTTTATTTCACGTGAAATGATCTCAGACACACTTATCAGGGAATTAAAAATATTCAGACAACTTCAGGATCTGACAGGATTGATAATGCTTTCAAGAATAACAAATGATAATCGGTTTCCTAAATCTGCCGATTCCGTATGGTCGACTCTTATAAAAAGTAATGAATTTTCAAAAGAAGTTATATATAGTCAAATAAATATCTCTGGGGTACTAGTCAAAACAAAACTATCCAGGTCAAATTTATTATATGCATGGCTTCGTTTCAACCAGCAGTTATTTCAAAACACTGGTGAGATGAGGTTCTATAATGAAATTGAAAAACAGCTTTATAGCATCCCGGTTACGGCAGATGTAGGAGCTGCACTATCACCTGAATTTTTAGTTGGAACAATAGATCAGAAGCCTGTATTTCTTGGCTATGAATCAGGAATATATGGCGAACATATAAATACAGCGAATGGTACTTCAATTAGACTTTCTATGCAATGTATGAGTAATTATCCCAATGGGGATGATGTGAGTATACTTCTTACCCCTGAAAAGGAAGTAAGTTTTACCTTAATGTTACGGGTGCCTTCATGGTGTCTGAATTTTAAAGCTATGATTGGCACTAAAACTTATAGTTCTCTGGGTAATGATTTTCTTTCAATTCAAAGACTTTGGAAGCCAGGTGATCAAATAAACATTCATTATGATCTGCCTGCACCTTCTCAAAGGCTTGGTCAGTTGATTACAAATGGTATTTCTAAAAATTAAACCGCATATTATAGTTAGCCTTGGATTTTATTAGTTTTGAATCTTACATATCCCGATTCAATCATTTAAGTAGCATATATTTTGGAAACTGTTCGTATTGATAAATATTTATGGGCTATAAGACTTTTTAAAACCAGAACTATTGCCACCGAGGCTTGTAAGACGGGTCATGTTAAACTCAATGGTATTACTGTCAAGCCTTCACATGAAGTGAAATCAGGAGAATCGTTCACCCTTCAAAAAGGAGCTGATCGAAAAATTATACGGGTGAAAGAAATTATAAATAATCGGGTCGATTCAAAAAAAGCAATACTATGTTATGATGATTTGAGCCCGGTTGTTGCCAAGGATGGAATACATACGGTTTTCAATGTTCCTGTTCTTAGCAGAGAGCGGGGTAGTGGCAGACCAACAAAGAAAGAGAGACGTGATATTGATGATTTACGAGAGCCTTGAGAATTTAATTAATTCTATTAAAGGAACAAATAATCTACTGGCCCGTATTAGCAATTGTCTTATTTTAAGAAGATTAAACCTTGATGGTTTCCAGAAGATTTTTATTCATAGTAGTTTTGCTAATTTTTGTCTTTTTTACGCATAATGGTAAAAGTCAAACTTTAGCAATAGACAGTTTGATAGCTAAGCTAAAAATTCATTTTGATCTTCCTGATACATTAAGAGTTAATTTATTAAATCAGGTGGCTTTCTTAAACTATCCGGATAACCTTGATGCCCTTAAATATTACAGCGAACTTTCATTAAATCTAGGTGTAAAAATTGGCTTTAAAAAAGGCATTGCCCTTGCTTACCAATATCAGGGTCTTTATTTTGCTGCAAAGAATGCTGATCCAGTTGCGCTCGAATTATTCAAACATTCATACCTTATTTTTCGTCAGATAGGTGATAGAAACGGTTCAGCCAGAACGTTAATGTATATAGGTGATTATTATGCGAGGCTAAAAGATTATAATACTCAACTCTATTTCTATAATACGGCGTCAAAAGAGCGCCCTGTATTTTCAGACTATCATTTAAAAGGACAGCTTTTAGGCAATATTGGCCAGGCAAATGAAAACCTGGCTCTATTAGAACAGGCAGACTCAAGTTATAATAAACTATTAGGGCTTGCACTAGATACAAAAGATAAAGATTTGCTTGCCACCGCCTATCGTCACCTTGCTTCTGTTAATTTCATTTCAGGGAATCACCTTATAGCCCTTGATCTGGCTAGAAAAGGGCTATCGATACTTCATAAAAACTCTTCATTAAACAGGAAGGAAGAGGGTAAAATGGATAATCTTATGGGCAGAATTTATTTTGACCTGAGAAATTTCAAGAAATGTAAAGAATATCTCAATGCCAGCATGACGATCGCCCGAAGGGTTCATGATAATGAGTCAATTTCTCAAAATTATTATGATTTTTATCAACTTGATTCGATCACTGAAAATTATAAGGCAGCAATTTCGAATTTCCTGAGATATAAACATATGGTTGATAGTGTGCAGAAGGCTGCTTCAGATCAGCGTCTGGCTAAATTTCAAATCCAATTTAAAATAGAAAGAAATATAGCCGAAAATCAACGGCTTAAAAAGGAAGATGCGCGTTTTAAAAGTGTGATAGCCTTTCAAAATATCTCACTCATTCTATTAATAGGTGGCATGATCATCATCGTTTCAGGTCTGTTTTACCTGCAGCATACGAATAAAGAAGTGAAGTCAAAAAATGAAATAATTAAAAAACAGAATCAAAATCTTGCTAATATTAACTTAGTAAAAGATAAACTATTTTCTGTTGTTTCACATGATCTTCGTGGTCCTATTCTACAGGTAAAAGGTTTGCTAAACTTGTTTCAATCGGGTAATGTTGATGATGATGAATTACGGATGCTCACCCCAAAAGTTCAGGAAAATTTAGACAAGACCCTTGAACTTGTCGACAACCTATTGATTTGGTCAAAAAATCAAATGCAGGGGTTTAAAGTCAAACCATCCCAGTTTAAAATTTGCCAGTTGGTGAATGATAATATTACTTATTTTGAAACCCAGATTGCAGCAAAAAAGCAGATGGTCTATAATCAGATACTTCCTGAAGATTTACTTTTTGCCGACCGTGAAATGATCAACATTATCGTGCGCAACTTACTTTCTAATGCTATAAAGTTTACCCATGATGCCGGCTCGATTACCATATACGCAAGGCAGATTGAAAGTTTAATGACAGTAAGTATAGAAGATTCTGGGGTTGGTGTTAATCTTGATAATCTGGATAAGATTTTTGCATTTGTTAACTACAGCACCCCTGGTACTCAAAATGAAAAAGGTTCAGGCGTTGGATTAAAGCTCTGTAAAGACCTGATTGAACTTAATAACGGTATTATCTGGTATGAAGGTAAGCCTTCAGGTGGAAGTATCTTTCATTTTAGATTATCTTATGTGCCCGTCCTGGATGCCACAGCTGAATCTTCTATGGCCTCAGTCTAAGAAAATTTGCAATCCTGATTGAATCAGACCCCATTATTTTTCCCTATTCTCTTTTATGGTTATTATTAAATGGGCTGTTTTCAAGAAAAATAATATTTTCTATCAAATAAAAATAAATAAATAAAGTATTTGATTATTTTCAATATCTTGTCATATATTATTTAAATATATGAATTATGAAAATACCAATTTCGACCGGGGAAAGATCTCTGAAATGGAGCAACTTTCAAAAAATGGCCTTGAGAAAAATTACAATCCTGTTAAAGAAATTGATCCCCGCACAGGTAAAGAAGGTACCACCATACCTGATGCCTTTAAAAATGAAGGTAAGTCGACTACAGAAGTCAAAAATGTTAAAGAGCAGTCGTTGACCAAACAGTTGAGGTTACAGGAGAGATTTTCAAATAGTAATGGTTTTAAACCTGAACTGATCATCAATGATCTGGCCTTATTGACCAAGCCTCTCATTCATTCAAGTTTTGATATCAAGACCTATGACTTTACACCAATAGGCCAGGATCAAACGTCAACCTCTAAAGAAATAAAAATTTAAAAAGATCATGCAGGAACTCGTAGAAAATATAATCAGACAGGCTGACTTCTTATTAAAAGAACAAGGTGAATTTTACCCTTTTGCAACTATTATTTCCAGAAATGGTGAATTGCGACCGCTCGGCCTCATGCTTGAGTCTGACCATCCTGATGCCCAGCTTGTGATAGAGCAATTAGATTTAGTACTCGATAAAGGAATTGCAATGGGTGAGTACCGCTCAGCGGCAATGGGAATCAATGTGATTGTAAATAAAAACAATCATTATAGCTCTGATGCACTTGAAATCAGAATTAAGCCTGGTACAAATAAACTCGAAAAAACGCTGTGTCTGCCTTATGTTCTGAACAAACTAAGTGGTGAGATTACTTTTGGCAAGTTTATCAGCCTCGACTAAATTTTCAGAAAGTTGTCCTGACCTTTATTGATAAATCTTGACGGAATTTTTTTGCGTCAAAAAAAAAGCAGAAATAGGCCAGGGGCATTATTTCTGCTTTCAAGAGTAAGCATTTTAGAAATTATTTCTTTTCAGTTTTATAAAGTTCATTTAATTCTTTGGCAACTTCTATAGTTACATCAAGACTTTTATCTCCGTATAATAAATTACCACCTCTAGAATACATCAATACCATTTTGTGGCTATTTTTCTTACAATATTCTTTCAGGTATAATTGTATCTTATCATATACCTTTTTGTTGATCTCCTGCTCTTCCTGACCTAATTGCTGATTTAGGGTCTGCTGATATGACTGAAGTTCCTGATTCTTGCGACCTAAACGGGCTTCAGTTGATTTTTTCTCATCCGGGGTTAAATTAACCGCATTTTTTTGATAAGCCTGAACTTCAGATTGAAACGAACGACCTCTCAGTTCTACATCGGCCTGAAGTTTTTTCCCTTTTTCTTCCATCTGACTTCTTACATCTTTATAATAATCATACTTGCTCGAAAGCGAATCTGAATCAACGTAAACAATTGGCTCTATCTTTTCAGCAACAGCTTTAACAGTACTGCTATCACGGCCAGATGCAGATTTATTGCCCTGATTACATGACATAAAAGTTGATGTACTCAGTGCAACAGTAAAAAGTGAAAAAGTTAATTTTTTAAATAAATTCATTCGACTTGTTTTTTTTCTCAAATATATACTATTCCATAATTAATTTGCTTTTTCAGGTATTTATTCGCTTTGTAGTCTGTATAGTAGCATTTTACACAATTGGAGCATCAGTTTCAAAACGGCGTATGTATTGGTTTTATGCCATATTTTCGATATATTTGAAGTATAAAAACCCAAAATGGATCAGGAGATTGTTGATAAGAAATCCGAATTTTCGTATTCGGCTGATAATATTCAGGTTTTAGAAGGTTTAGAGGCAGTTCGTAAACGCCCAGCCATGTATATCGGTGATATTGGAGTTAAAGGTCTTCATCACCTTGTTTATGAGGTTGTAGACAACTCTATAGATGAAGCAATGGCTGGCTACTGTAATGAAATAAAAGTTTATATTCACCCAAATAATTCAATTACCGTTAAAGATAATGGGCGGGGTATTCCAACTGGTATTCATACGAAAGAAAACCGTTCTGCCTTAGAAGTGGTAATGACAGTTCTTCATGCAGGTGGGAAATTTGATAAAGACACGTATAAGGTTTCAGGAGGTTTGCATGGGGTAGGCGTTTCCTGTGTGAATGCACTCTCAATAGAACTACAGGTACAGGTCTTTCGTGAAGGTAAGGTCTGGATGCAGGAATATTCAATAGGAAAGCCACTTTATCCGGTTAAAGAAATTGGTGTTTCTGATAAAACAGGCACAGAGGTGACATTTTTGCCTGACTCAAGTATTTTCATTGAAAGCGTTTATAAATATGATACCATTGCTGCCCGCTTAAGAGAGCTTGCTTTCCTGAATAAGGGTATCACGCTAAGTTTGACAGATGAACGTGAAGTCGATGACAATGGAGAACATCCCAAAGAGATCTTCTTTTCAGTAGGTGGCCTGCGTGAATTCGTAACTTACCTTGACGGAACCCGTGACCCGCTAATATCTGAACCCATATACATGGAAGGAAACAAGCAGGGAGTTCCTGTAGAACTGGCCATGCAGTACAACAGTACCTATACTGAAAATGTACATTCATACGTAAATAATATCAATACGATTGAAGGTGGAACCCATGTTGCAGGTTTCCGCAGAGGACTTACCCGTACCCTTAAAGGATATGCCGAGCGTCAGGGTTACCTGAAAAATCTAAAGATTGAAATTTCTGGTGATGATTTTCGTGAGGGTCTTACAGCAGTAATTTCTGTTAAAGTTCAGGAGCCTCAATTCGAGGGGCAAACCAAGACCAAGCTGGGTAATAATGAAATCATGGGAGCTGTAGATGTGGCCGTTGGCGAAATGCTTAACAACTACCTCGAAGAACATCCAAGAGAAGCCCGTATTATTATCAATAAGGTTATCCTGGCAGCAACAGCTCGTGCAGCAGCCAGAAAAGCCCGTGAAATGGTTCAACGTAAGAACGTTCTAACTGGAACTGGTCTACCAGGTAAGTTATCTGATTGTTCAGATAGTGATCCTGCTGTTTGTGAACTTTACCTAGTTGAGGGTGACTCGGCGGGTGGTACGGCCAAGCAAGGACGCAACCGCGCCTTCCAGGCTATTTTGCCACTCAGAGGTAAAATTCTTAACGTAGAAAAGGCGATGGAGCATCGTATTTATGAAAACGAAGAGATAAAAAACATGTTCACTGCTATGGGCGTAAGCATCGGTACTGCCGAGGATGACAAAGCCCTGAATATGGATAAACTCAGGTATCATAAGATTATCATCATGACAGATGCTGACGTTGATGGTTCGCATATTACCACACTTATTCTGACATTCTTCTTTCGTTACATGAAAGAACTGATAGAATTTGGCTATATCTATATTGCCTCACCACCTTTATATCAGGTTAAAAAAGGCAAAGAACAGGTTTATTCCTGGGATGATGAGCAACGAGATGCGGCTATCAAACGTCTTGCCGGAGAAGGCAGGGAAGAAAGCGTTATTGTTCAGCGTTATAAAGGTTTGGGAGAAATGAATTCTGAGCAACTTTGGGAGACAACAATGAATCCTGAAACCAGAACATTAAAACTTGTGACGATTGAAAATGCCGCCGAGTGTGATCATACATTCTCAATGCTTATGGGTGACGAGGTGCCTCCCAGAAGAGATTTCATTGAGAAAAATGCTAAATATGCCAGAATTGATGTTTGAGTAATTCAAATCAATAAATTGCCTGACAATAAAACAACAAGCCTGCTCGCTTAAATCGTGTGCAGGCTTGTTGTTTTGCGCCATACATATAGAAAAAAACTGCTTTTAAAGTACTGAGGCGAAACTGCTCAGAATACACCTTTATCGTAGTTCATTTCCCGAAAAGTAAGGTGAGTATTTTATTAATCAGGCCTGGTATTTTCTCTGGTTCTTCAATGAAGAGTAGCTTCTGAGGATAATCAATAATGGCCTTGTGACTGACCAGAATATCATTTCCTAGAACACCTATGATGGGCCCATGGCTTATTTTGGAATAAGCGGCATTGATATGTGAGAGATCAAGCAGGGCAGTCTCCAGATTCAGTATTTGAATACTACCGATACTGAGTAAAGGAATTGTCGTTTTATAGCTGAGCATTGAATTGGTGCCCAAACCAGTAGTTAGCTGATCTGAATTTCGGATTACCAGTTCAGGATGTATTTTGGCGAAGCTTTCCCGGTCAAATACACTTGTAGAAGCTCCTGTATCGAGAATTAACTGAGCAGGAATATGATTAATTTCAACCCTGATTTTTATATGGTATCCATCCCCATGCAAATCAATAAATGTAAGTGGGATTTTGACCGTTGTCATAAATGAAAAATGAATAGACTTTGTGAAGTATATTACTAAAAAACTTCACCCAGGTTTATAAATAGCCCTTTTGAACCATCAAGGCCCAACCCATAATCAATTGCAATATTGGTATTCGAAAACGTATTCAGTTTTATTCTTAATCCAATTCCAAATGCTGTATTTAAGGTATTGAGTTCTCCAGAAAGCTTGCGTGAAAATGATTGGGAATTTGCAAATAGCACCCCGCCTAACAGACCGTTATGTGTGATGACATACCTGAATTCAGTTTCAAGATAGAGCATCTGGTTATCTCTGAACCTTCCTTGAATAAACCCGCGTCCTGAATTATTATAGGTATCACCTCCTGTATTGGGTAAGTCGAAAAAGGGTGGTTTACCACCATAAGTAATCCAGTCATAATTCCAGAAGGCAAAGACACTTCTGCTGCCTCCTATTTTGACATATTTCCTGATATCAAGAATTACAGACTTCCAATTTGAGGTACTGCCCAGGAACTTTTTGTTACTTCTGAACACAAGATCTGCATATAAGCCCTTTGTAGCATTAATAGGGTTATCACGGGTATCAAACAATGCATTTAAAGTGATGCCAGAGGCTCGCTCATAAGTTCCAGATCCGTAGCGTTCGAAGGTTGTTTTTCTTGGATTCTTTTTTCTGGCAGCTGATAATATTTCTTCGATAGTATAGTAGTAATCAAGATCAAACCCTAAACCCATGTAAAAACCAGACACAATTTTTCTAAGTACCGTCGTATATAGTCTGAAGTAAGAGTAGTTGATGGTATAACCTTTGTTTAATGATGTTCTACCACCAAGACCAAAAGTTTCCTGAGGAAACTTATATAGTCTCCAGTCAGTAATCAGATTATATTTATTTCCTGGACTCCAGATATTTGTTTGAATAGGGAACAGGATCTGACCTTCTGAGGTAAAAGTAAGGTTCGTTGAACCTGTAGAAAGATTAGTCGAATCATGATTTTTTGCAGTATAAAAAGCCAGATTCATCCCTACAAGTGCTGCAAACCCAGTAGTAAGGCTGTAACCTGCCGCTGGTACAATTGAAAGGTGCACAAGCCTTGATGCCCTCCTGACAGAATCGGCGGTACTTTGCTTTTTATGAACAAGAACCTTCCTGAATAAATCTGCCAGATCAGTTTGCCTGACGCTATCGGTATGTTTAAATGGTATTTTCTTATTTGGATTCAAAGTATCTGCTACCTTACAGTTAACGTACAAACAATCGGTAACCCGATAGTTAACGTTAATACGTGAATGAAACAGCCTTTCTGCTTGGGTAGGGTTAACAAAAAAAAGTATTAAAAATAAGAGATGAATGTGAATTTTAGAACTCATTAATAGTTTCTGCACTTATAAGATTAAATGGCTAGGATAGTTTCATTTCATCCAGCACCTGCATAACTTCTCTAACTGCAATCACTGAATCACTCAACAGTTTCTTTTCTTCCGTATTGAGTTTTAATTCAATGATTTTTTCTATACCGTTTTTTCCCAAGATAACAGGTACTCCTAAATAGACATCTTTTTCTCCATATTCGCCTTGTAACCAGGCGCATACTGGGAAAATTCTTTTCTGGTCTTTTATGATCGCTTCAACCATTTGTGCCGCAGCTGCCCCAGGAGCATACCATGCGGAAGTTCCCATCAAGTTAACAAGTTCCCCTCCACCTTTTTTTGTTCTTTCTACGATTGCCTCTAGTGTTGAAGCATCTATAAGCTCTGTGATGGGTATACCGGCTACAGTTGTATATCTTGGAAGAGGTACCATGGTATCACCATGACCACCCATAAGTACTGCCTGTATGTCTTTAGGTGAACAACCGAGCTGGTCGGCAATAAATGCACGATAACGGGCTGTGTCTAGAATTCCTGCCATGCCAAAAACACGTTTCGGATCGGTATGCGCATTCAGATATGCGCAATAGGTCATTACATCAAGCGGATTTGATACCACGATAATAATGGCCTCTGGAGAATATTTTATCAACTGTTCTGTTACAGTTTTTACGATTCCGGCATTGGTGGCTATCAGGTCGTCGCGGCTCATTCCTGGCTTGCGGGGTAAGCCAGAAGTAATAACCACTACGGCAGATCCTGCAGTTTTAGAATAATCATTTGTTGAACCGGTAATCCGGGTATCAAATGAGTTTATAGCAGCAGTTTGCCACATATCAAGTGATTTTCCTTCTGCGATTCCTTCCTTGATATCAAGTAGTACAACTTCATTCACAAGCTCTTTTTGTGCTATTTCATTGGCACACGTAGCGCCAACATTTCCAGCTCCGACAACGGTAACTTTCATATTTATTGAATTAAATCAGATTTAATAGATCCTGTTGCAATATTAGCATTAAAAAGGATAGCCTATAGCAATATTATAGACTAGGTTATCACGTCTCCAGGCAGCATTTCCAAAATCTATTTTATTTATTACCCAGCGGTTTCCATCAGGTAGATAAGGTATTCTAAGCGGAAAGGCTACATCTAACCTGAGTACAAAAAATGAAACATCCACTCTTACGCCCAACCCCGTACCTACAGCAAACTGTTTTAAAAACTCTGAGCTGAATTTGCTTCCTGGCCTTGACTGATCGGGATGTAAAAGCCAGACATTTCCTGCGTCAATAAAAGCGGCACCTTTAACAATACTGAATAAGTTTGTTCGCAGTTCTGTGTTTGCTTCAATTTTAATATCTCCTGGTGCATCTGACAGAATAGTTGAAGCTGTAAGTGGTGCCGAGCTGCCAGGGCCCACTGACCTTGCCCTGAAAGCTCTGATACTATTACTTCCTCCAGAAAAAAATGCTTTTACGTATGGTAAACTACCGGAATTTCCATGTGTATAGCCAAAACCAAGATCAAGACGATTTGCCCAGATCAGACCAGGTCTTATTTTCAGGTAATCACGGGTATCGAGTTCAATTTTTGCATACTGTGCATAGGGGTTACCAAATAACTTATGAGGGTTAAGCGTATCTGATTTACCTTGAATAGCGCCAATCAGGTTTCCTGAAAGATCAATAGAGCCGTTGAAATAAAAATTATTGCGTCTTGAGCGCTCAAGCTGGTCTGAGTAAGTATAGGTATACGTCGACCCTATAAAAAATTGACTTTCAAAACTTCTCTGCAAAACCCGGTTTTTCTTCAATATAGCGCTAAAGGCAGCCGTGGTATCGCTTGAATGTACATAGGTAATTGAAATCGGGTAAAGCTGGTGATCTTTTCTGGCTGATTCTTTCCAGGTATAACCAAATAAGAATGTTCCACTTTTTAAAGAATAAAGACCTGCCCTGTGTACATAGTCATAACTTAGTGAATACCGGGTTTTTGGTACATATTGATTAGTGCTCAGAATATGAAAGGGTGTTACAAATCTGGGAACATATAAATCAGCTGAGGCACCATATAGCAAGGAATTGCCACTACCTGCCCGGGCACCACTAACCTGGGCTTCGAAGCCTGCATAAGCACTGAGTGAAAAAAGATTGGCAGTTTTATTAAAATTGCGGTCACGAAAAGTTGCTCTCAATACTCCACCCTGATTATTGTCTGATTTAGAACTGCCTGTTATGTCAGCTTTTAATGAATATTTTTGGAAAGGTGTTAAATAATAGGAAGCATTAAGTAATCTGTTGGCTGAAGTTGTATCATTATCTTTAAACGTGGCTTTCACAAATTTATAAACTCCCAGATTAACAAGGCGGGCAAGGGTTGTATTATGGGCGTTGCGATTATAAAAATCACCCTGCTTCAAAAATATTGTCGATTCAAGAACTCCTGGTCTGATATAATTATCAGGATCTATAAATCTGAATCCATGTATATAGGCCCGGCCGCTATCTTTTAAAAGCTCATCATCCTTTGCCAGGGTGAAATTTGAGTAAACAAGGCTTTTATTGATACGGTAAGCATTACCTGCTTTATCAGGAGTCTCATCTTTCAGTACCATCTCAAGATTCACCAGATGATTGCCGATCGAACTGTCTGCCTGAATGAGCAAATATTCAGGACTGAAATAGTAAAACCCCTGATTCTTGAGAACTGCATCAATTCTTACACGCTCCGACTTTAATACTTCAAGATTATAGGCAAGCCCTTTTTTTAATAAAGTTTCTTTAAAAGTGTTGTGAATAGCCGTTGATAACTGATCAGATGTATCGGCATCAGGAAATATGACCTGATTTATTATATACTGTGGCCCTGTGAAGGCTTTATACAATACGCTTATCCTGCCTTTTTTTACTACCGTATCAGCTTTATTCTGTGCCTGAAAAAAGCCTGCACTCTGCAGGTGATTGACAACGAGGCTTGAATTGCGTTTAACATCAAGGGGGTTGAAAAGAACTGGTGCCTCTCCTAATTTATCATGAAAGAGGTGGTTAAGTCCTTTTTTATGGGGTTTTGATATGCTCCATAACCAAAGCTTTGGTTGAAGCCCAAGAATTGATGAATTAGGTTTTGGCCTTAACAGTGACTGCAGATCTAACGTTAATGCCTTCTGGTCTTTTATTTTAGCCAGACCCTTATTGATGACAACTTTGCCCCCAGCATAAAGATGCTGACCTTTAGCAAGCTTATTTACATTAAAACAACCTGTTATCATCAGGCTTAACCCAAATAATGCTATGCGTGACAAATTGAAAATTACCTTTCTTAAAATCACGGTTTTAAAGGTTTTATGAATTTCTCCTGTTTCTTGGGGCTAAAGATTTCTACGAATTTATCGTAATCCAGCACAAAAATGAAACTGATACCTGTTTCAATAAACTGACCTTCGACATATTCCTGGGTCGCATTTCTTCGGAAAGCTCTCAACCTGTAACGACCGTCTCTTGATAGCTTATATTCAACACTTACATCACCGATCAAGGTGCTGGTGCTGGTTTGACTTTGAGATCCTTCAAGTGCTATATCACTTCCTACACTTACACTCAGCCGATCATTAAAGTTTTTAGTAGCTCCAATCTTCAAATCTGTCTGTGTTGTTTTTGCACCACTTGAATAATTATTCTGGCTGTTCACATCAAAATTAAGATCTACACCCTTGATCAGGTTTCCTGCAATTTTATTCAACTGCTGGCTCATTATTTTTCCAGCACTCTGCCTGGCAATTAGGGCGGCGTCAAACCCCCCGCCTGCGGCACTTTGAAATGGGTTCTGGCCGACAAATCTTCCCAAAACAAGCAGTGCAAAAACTTGTTTGTTGAGTTCTGAGGGGTCCTGACGTAATACATCAAGTTGAGCCTGAACGTCAGGATTCAGGTTACGTTCTCTTTCAGGTAATGAGATACTAAAGGTAATTACTGGTTTTAAAAGCTCTCCATTCATCATCAGATAGAGTTGAAAGGGAAGTAGTTGTTTGTATTTTGCCGTAGTTGAGGCATCTGACTGCTGATCCATTAAGTCAATTGCAGGCGCATTTGCCTGATAAATGGCTGTTATATCGACATTCGCAGAAGTTGGTTCTCCTGTCCAAACGATCGTACTACCTTTTTGGATCTTAAAACTTTTTTTAACAAAACTATTTAGCGATAACTGGTAACTGCCTTCCCCAATTTCATACCTGCCTGTAAGACTAATTTTTCCACTGGCATCGATAGTTGTGTTCAGGGTCGCCTCACCTTTAACCTTTAAAGCATCACCTGTTTGAGGATCAATAATAACGGTGAATTCTGCATCTTTCTGAACATTTAAATTGGCGCTAAAATCAAGACCTTTAAATGCTGAGGTTCTTGGTTTTTTGACTGGCCCTTTCATAACAGTTTCTTTTTTATTAATGAATTCAACTATTCCATTACTTTCTTTTAATGAAGGGTCATCAACCGGGATAGCATAAGTAAATTTTGTTTTATTATTTAGGGTAATATCAGCATCGATTTTTGGTTTATTCAGGTTACCCGTAATATCTATATCACTGTTTAGATAAACCGTACCATAAAATGGGGCAGAAGCACTCGGCTGACTATTCAGTATTCTAAAATCTTCTGATGACAGGTTCAGGTCGAACGTATAATCACGGTAATTCTGGGTAAGTACATCTCCGTCAAGATCCAGCTGGTTTTTTGCTGAATCTAACAAGGTAAAATCTTTAAAATGAATCCCTTTAAGATCGAAATCAATTTTTTGATCGGGCAAACTGAAATAAGAATTCAGATAGGTGAGATTGAAACCCATCTTCTTAAATCCGACATTGCCAATTACAAGAGGCCTGGATACAGTTCCACTGATATGAAGCTGACCATCGAGATAACCTTTTGTATGGCTGATCTGATTTGCCAGATAAACCTGAAGGCTTTTAAGGGTAAGTTTCTTTATTGTTAAATCAGCATCAAAACTACTTTTACCTGTGTCATAATCTCCTTGTAAGTATAGTTGATTACCATGACCCTGGATGGTTACTTTTGCTGAGTACGTATTTTTAATTTTGTTATTGACCGAAAGCCCGACTGTTCCTAATGTATCTTTTTTATAACTAAAGTCAGTAATTACAAGATCAGAGGTAAATACAGGGCTATTCATCAGTTTATTAACCAGGGCGTTTCCATTGACCTCTCCCCTGATCAGTACCGAGTCTTTTTCTAAGAACTTACTGACTGTAGCCAAATCGAAATGGCTGAAGTTAATCTGAATTGGTGAATTGGGCTGGTCTGGAATACTTTTGACTTCAATTTCAGATTTCTCATGACTTAGGTCGAGATGATGAGCCAGTATACCTGTTTTGCCATACTGAAGTAAATTGTCAGCGGCCACTTTCCAGGGTTGATAATTAATAAGCAGGCCTTCAGGTATTAGCTGAAACTGATAGTTGCCCATATGTTCATGAATGATTGCCCCGAGCTGGTATTTTGACTTTTTATTATCGTCTTCAATATTTAGTGCGGTATGTAAGGTTCCATCCGAGGCAAAGCCTGTAAGATGGGTTGATTCGAGGTCAAATCCAGAACCCGATATGCTATCAACTGATAAGACATACGTCAGTCTGTTATCATCCCCGTTTAACCCGAGTTTAAGGTTATCAATGCTAATATCTGCATACTGAATATGCGGGGCCGAAGCATCAAGTAGTAAAATTTGCCTGAGGCTGTTATAACTACCCTTTAAAATAACAGGGTTAAAAGAAGCAAGCTTCGGGATAAACTTATGCAGGGCCGGAGGGCCCAGAATTATTGCGTTAAATTGAAAGTCGGCTGGTTGCTCTTTTAAAAGAGATTTTCGAACAGTAAATGGATAATATTTATTAATCTGCTGGGTTAATTGTGTAGTAATGTCGGGCAAAAATAACTGGCCATTGATATCAGCTTTAATAAATTCAGACCTTAACGCTATAGTTTTTACCTCACCGACTGAATGTACTGATAAGTCAATAGTGTCTATAGGTATACTTGTAGAGTCAGTATTTAAAAGCAGGTCAGAAACTTTCAATTCACCTTCAGGGTGATTGATATCAAGACGGGGTATATCGGCTTTTAACATACCATGAAGCCTGATGGTAGTCTTGCTAAAATGCAATGATTTAAAGTTTGAACTATCGAGTTTAAGCTGCAAGTGCAAAGAGTGAACCTTTTGGCTGAGGTCTGTTCTACCAATTAGTTTGAAACTCAGATTTGGATCAGGCATTGAAGCCTTCAGTTGAATTTGTTTTGATGCGATGCTTGCATCCAAAACTAGATGCTGATATGAATATCCCTTATATTGAGCAAGATCTACCTGCCCCTTAATTGTCGTATTGGCTGTATTCAAACTAAGCCCCCTGCCCTGTACATTTGCCGACAGACTTATCAACCCGATTTCTTTTATGCTCCCAAGCTTACCAGCCTGTAAGTTTCTAGCCTGCAGGTTTACCTGATAAGAGGTGTCTCTGGCAACAGAATTAATTTTCATCATGCCACTGGCATTGATATTTCCCAGACTCGTTAGTAATGCAGCCTGAAAATTTATGTTTTTTAAAGAACCCCTGAACATAGAACTCACTTTAATATGTTCTGGCAGAATCACCGACTGGGGAATAGTATTTTTTGGAACTAATTTTAATAAATCAGTTTTACTGGTAGAAAAGTCTTGTAAATTAACATCAAACAGTAGTTTTTTTATATCAGGCAAACCCCTTAACGTACCACTTACGAGTAGATGAGTTTGACCTAATGTTGATGCTTCAAAGCCTTTTATGGTCAGATCATTAACTGAACCACCAACAGATCCACGTAACGAAATTTTTTGAACGTTTCCATTTTTGAATGGGTCAGTTTTTCTAAGGTTCGGCTGAAAATAGAGAATGTCTTTAAGCCCGATGTAACCAGGTTTGATCTGGATTTCAAGTTTCAACGAGCCAATATTCTGGCTTAAACTTTTAAGTGAGTTATATCTGAGCTTTAAACTTGTGTTGATACTGCTATTGGCTGTTTCAATTTTTACCTGGTCAGCATTGGTCCGGTGATCGTCAAAATATATACTGCCTCTGGCATGCTTTAGAATAAATCCAGATTTATCTTTAAGTGCAAGTTCATCGAGATTTACTTTTATGAACGCTGGCTCATAATGAATCTTATTAGCTTTTAACGTTAACTGGGTCAGGTTTAGATGAGAATAGTCAATGCCAATATTAATAGGTCTGTTATTTTCATTATCGAAGTTAAACTGGTTGTTTTTAAGGCTGATAGTTGTTATATCAACTTTCCAGCCGCTACTATCAGCAGTTGATAATTTCGATCTGTTAGCTTTTGAATCTGGTTTTAAAGCTGATTTGCTGGAAGAATCTAAATTCTTCTGAATACCCCTGATGATTTGCTTTCCCTTCTTTGTGAGCTTTGTTATGGCCCTGACGCTGGTATCTCCCTTTTTGGGTGCTTTTAGAAATTTGAGTAGTGTGGCAGTATTACTTAAATCCAACGCTGAGACCTGAAGTTTTTCCTTATTCAGATCAAGGGATAAGTCTTTAATTTGCATCAGGCCTATTTTAGCCGAGGTTGTTAGTTTCAATATCTGACTATTGAAACCTACTGTATCATTTAAAAGTTCTAACGAATTCAGTTTGATTTTCACACCCGCAGACTGGGTTTTGGTTTGGGTGACCCCCGGATTTTTAATGCCTGAGGTATCTGGAGTTTCCTGCCTGATATGAGAATCAAGCCCTGACAATAGTAATCCGCCTAAATTAAATGTCATGTGCTGAAGGTCAAATTTTTCAATATGTGCATGTAACCTTGAGAAATTTAAACGCGCATGATAACCTGTAACCGTATCCTGATAATTAAACCCGATTTTATCCAACTCAACTTCACTTAGTGAAATGCGTAAGCTACTTGTATCGGGCTTACTGGCAGCCGTAGATTTTGATGAAAATGCTTTTGTAATAAAAGAGAAATTGAAATCTGATCCCGGGTTTTTTCTATTAATATGACTTTTCAAATCCATAATATCTATTGATCTGATGATAATCTGAGAATGTAGAAGTGCTGGGAGATTCAGGTTGAGAGCTAATTTTTTACTTTCCAGTAAAGTATCACCCTTTTGGTCAGCAATAAATATATCTTCAATACTGATATCTTTTGGATAAATAATGGATATATGGCCTATTGAAACACGGGTATTAAGTTTATGGTGCAGGTAAACAACCGCTTTATCTTTTAAAAAATTTTGTACTGGACTAAGCTGTACTGCAATTATGAGTAGTACCGCCAAAAATAAAATTCCTGAGACTAGCCAGAGAACAACCTTAATAGTTTTTCTGAGGTATTTTAAAAACGTTTCTATCTGCGTAAGGTTAAAAGTTAAAAAGATAGTATGTCATGATTCACCCTAATTTATACCTGGCCCGGGCCTTTTAAATTTCAGGAAATTTGGGGGATAAAATGAAACTTTAGCAATAAATGTTCCAGAAACATGACCAGCGTCTGCTATATTATGGAGGTAATGAAATTGGATTATGAGTTGCTGTTTTTGTAAATTTGAGCCAAAATAACCCTATGCCTGAATTTTCTCATCTTCACGTTCATACGCAGTATTCTTTACTTGATGGTGCAGCAGATATAAAAAAACTGCTTGCCAAGGCTGCTGATGATAAGATGAAAGCTGTGGCTATTACTGATCATGGTAATATGTTCGGTGTGTTTAGCTTTGTAGCTGAGGCAGCAAAACACAATATCAAACCTATCGTCGGTTGCGAGTTCTATGTTGTCCAAGACCGGCATAAAAAACAGTTCACTAAAGAAAAACGCGATAAGCGTTATCATCAGCTTTTGCTGGCAAAAAATGCCGAGGGATATAAAAATCTTGTTAAATTATGCTCACTGGGCTATATTGACGGGCTTTATGGTAAATACCCCCGCATCGATAAGGAACTTATTCTTCAGTATCATAAAGGCCTGATTGCCACTACCTGCTGTATTGGTGCTGAAGTGCCTCAACTAATCCTGCATGAAGGGGAAGAGGCGGGAGAGAAAGCTTTTAGATGGTGGCTCGATATTTTTGGTGAAGATTATTATATTGAACTTCAGCGTCATAATATGACTGATCAGGATAAGGTCAATCAGGTATTGATCAAGTTTTCGGCCAAATATAACGTAAAAGCCATCTGTTCAAATGATTCCCATTATATCGATGAACAGGATTCGAATGCGCATGATATTCTGCTATGCGTAAATACGGGTGATATGCAGGCCACTCCAATTGCCAATCTGGAAGAAGGTGGAAAAGGTTATCGGTTTGGATTTCCTAATAACCAGTTTTTTTTTAAAACCCAGGCTCAGATGGGTAAGTTGTTTGCCGATATTCCCCAGGCACTTGACAATACCAATGAAATTGTAGATAAGGTAGAACAATTACGATTGAAGCAGGATATCATGCTTCCGAATTTTATCATTCCAGCTGAATTTACAGACCAGGACGCCTACCTGCGTCACCTGAGTTTTGAGGGGGCACGTAAGCGCTATTCAGAACTTACTATAGAAGTTCAAGAGCGGCTTGACTTTGAGCTTTTTACTATTAAATCAATGGGTTTTGCCGGTTATTTTCTAATTGTAGCAGACTTTATAAAGGCGGGCAGAGAACTCGGCGTATACGTCGGACCAGGAAGGGGTTCGGCTGCAGGATCTGCGGTAGCTTATTGTATCGGCATTACCAATATCGATCCATTAAAATATAAATTGCTTTTTGAACGATTCTTAAATCCTGACCGTAAGTCTATGCCCGATATAGATACCGATTTTGATGATGAAGGTCGGGCAAAGGTTATCGATTATGTGGTTAAAAAATATGGACGTAATCAGGTGGCGCAAATTGTCACTTTTGGTACCATGGCCGCTAAGAGCAGTATAAAAGACGTAGCCAGAGTTTTAGATCTTCCCCTGTCTGAAGCAAATATACTGGCAAAACTGGTTCCCGACCGGCCAGGTACTTCACTTAACAGAGTGATGTTCGCCCCACTTGACGGACCTAAAAGTTTAAAAGAAAAGGAAGCACTGAATCCGGATGAGTTTGATCAGGTAAAAAAATTACGTGAATTTCTTGCCGGTTCAGATCTTAAAGCCCAGGTGCTTAGAGAGGCTGTTAAACTAGAAGGCTCAGTAAGAAATACAGGTATTCATGCCGCCGGAATTATTATTGCCCCTAAAGATTTAACTGAGATTATCCCGGTTGCAACTTCTAAAGAATCTGAACTGCTTATCACTCAATTTGAGGGTAGTATCATTGAAGATTCAGGAGTTATTAAGATGGATTTTTTGGGGCTGAAAAATTTAACTATAATCCGGGATGCTCTTGTCTTAATCAAGCAACGGTTTAAAATCGAACTAGAGCTTGATGACCTGCCACTAGATGATCTCAAAACGCTTGAATTATTTCAGAAGGGAGAAACCAATGGTACTTTTCAATTTGAGTCTGCAGGCATGCAGGCTAACCTTATACGTTTAAAACCTGATAAGTTTGAAGATTTAATTGCGATGAATGCCTTGTATCGTCCCGGACCCATTGCCTATATACCCGATTATATAGAGCGAAAACACGGCAGGCAGGCGGTTATCTATGATCTGCCAGAAATGCAGGAAATTCTGGAAGAAACCTACGGGATTACCGTTTATCAGGAACAGGTAATGCTATTGTCTCAAAAATTGGGGCAGTTTACCAAGGGTGATGCAGACACGCTGAGAAAAGCGATGGGGAAGAAGCAAAAAGATATTCTTGACAAAATGAAGTCAAAGTTTATGGAGGGTACCGCTAAAAATGGTCATCCTGCTGTTACTTGCGAAAAAATCTGGACCGATTGGGAAGCCTTTGCTCAATACGCATTTAATAAATCGCATTCAACCTGTTATGCCCTGGTTGCCTACCAGACTGCTTATCTGAAAGCCCATTATCCGGCTCAATACATGGCTGCTTTATTAACCAATAATCAGAATCAGATTGACAAGGTTACTTTTTTCATGCAGGAATGTAAAGGAATGGGACTACCTGTTCTTGGTCCCGATATAAATGATTCTGAATACAGATTTTCTGTAAATGCAGCAGGAGAGATTCGTTTTGGACTTGGGGCAATAAAAGGTGTTGGAGAAAAAGCAGTTGAATCAATTATTGAAGAAAGAAATGCTGCAGGTAATTTTGATACGATTCATGATTTCATGCGCCGTAATAATTTACGAACAGTTAATAAACGCACTATTGAAACGTTGGTTCAGAGTGGGGCAATGGATCAGTTTGATGGGATAACCAGGGGGCAATATTTTTCAAGTTATGCTGGAGAGCTAACGAATGGCATAGAACGACTAATTAAATATGGCTCAGATTACCAGGCAAGTCAAAATAGCAGCCAGCAATCGCTATTTGCTGGTACAGTTATGGCTGATATAGCTGAACCAGCCTTGCCTCAGATAGATCTTTGGAGTGTTACTGATAAACTGAAATTTGAAAAGGAGGTCATTGGATTTTATGTTTCCGGGCATCCCCTTGATGTTTACAGGCTTGAAATGGAAAATTTTTGTGATACTCAGCTAGCTACTCTTGATGATGGAAGAACAAGATCCTGGATTATTGGTGGAATAATAAGTTCATGCCAGCATCGGATTGCTAAAAGTGGCAAGAGTTTTGGTGTCTTCACCCTTGAAGATTTTACAGGTAGCCGTGAGTTTACATTATTTAATGAAAACTATCTTAGGTTCAAACATTTTTTAGAAGTGGGTCAGATGCTTCATGTTAAGGGTAAATCAACATCTCGCTATAAAGGGGCAGAAGTTGAACCATCCATAGAGCAGATTCAGTTGCTCTCGGGCCTTAGAGAAAAAATGGCCAAGGCTGTAATTGTACATGTAAATATTGATCTGCTTTCAACAGCCTGGATCACAGGTATCGAAAATATATTAAAACAGTATCCTGGGAATTGTGAGGTAAAATTTAAAGTTCTCGACCCAGAAAAAAATATCATACTTGACTTTTATAGTAAAAGTCTTCGTGTAGACCCCGGAAATGAATTATTTTCGGCCTTGAATGCCTATCCGTCTTCAGCGGTAGGTCTTTTATAAAACAATAATAAGTGTATTATTGTACTTAGTTTGTTTATTGATTTTAATTAGAAAAAAAGATTATGGCTCTTGAATTAACTGATGCAAATTTCGACGAACTCGTGCTCAAATCAACCAAACCAGTTTTAGTAGATTTTTGGGCAGAATGGTGCGGACCCTGCCGCATGGTTGGCCCAGCAGTTGAAGAACTGGCGAAAGAGTACGAAGGCAAAGTTGTTGTAGGAAAGGTAAACGTTGATCATAATCCGCAAATCTCGGTGAAATTCGGTATCCGAAATATCCCTGCTCTATTATTTTTTAAAAACGGTGAGATTGTAGACAAACAGATTGGTGCAGTGCCAAAGTCGGTACTTGCTGGTAAGCTTGATGCTCAATTGGTTTTATAACCACTGTGAAATAGCAAGAGGGTCGGTAAAACCGACCCTTTAAAGTTAAATATGAATGAAACCAGATCACAAACAGAACAGCTGTTAAATTTAAATCTTGACCTCATGTCAAGATCTGTAGTTGAAGGTTTTATTACAGGTTTGCACAAAAGCCCATTTCATGGATTTTCAGTTGAGTTTGCTGAACACAGGTTATACAATACTGGAGAGTCGGTCAAATCAATCGACTGGAAACTTTTTGCCAGAACTGAAAAACTATTCATCAAACGTTTCGAAGAAGAAACAAATCTTCGGTGTCAGCTTGTAGTTGATACGTCATCATCAATGTATTTTCCCGAAAGGAAACTCAATAAAATCAGCTTTTCAGTATATGCTGCTGCGGCACTGATTTATTTGCTAAAAAAGCAAAAAGACGCTTTTGGGTTAAGCACTTTCGATGAAGAAATTCAGTTTAATTCTTCCTGCAGATCAACCCTTGCACACCAAAAAATAGTATTCCAGGAGCTTGAAAAACTGCTTCTGTCTGCCCCAAGGACAAAAAAAACTTCTTTAGCCAAAACATTACACTTCTTATCTGATAGCCTTCATCAACGTTCAATGGTTATTATTTTCAGCGACTTATTTGAAAGTATGCACTACCAGTCTGATCTACTTGCTGCTATCCGCCATTTACGTTTTAATAAACACGAAGTAATTATATTTCAGGTGCTTGATCGTGAAAAAGAACTCGACTTTAACTTTGAAAACCGACCCTGGCTTTTTACAGATCTTGAAACAGGTACCGAATATAAAATTAACCCAAATACTGTTAAAGCTGAATACCAGCTACGAATGCAAGCGTTCAAAGATGAACTAATTCTTAAATGTGGACAAAATCACTGTGATTTTAACAGCATAAATATTAGTGATGGTTTCTACAACGTATTGAATGCATTTTTACTTCGCAGAAACAAAATGCTCTAGAAATTTGTCAGACATTAACAAAATGCTATTGAAATCTTTTTAAACTTTTTGATTCCTGCGTCAGGCCTTAATCTCATTTCTCAATGAATACCCATATCTCGCTACGTCAACTGTTTCTTCACCATAATGCACAGACTAGCACAACGCCATTACTTCTTGAATTTGATCATGCCAAGGGAGTTTACCTGTACGATAAAAGCGGTAAGTCATATATGGATCTCATTTCGGGTATCGGAGTCAGCAATCTTGGTCACGGTCGTGAAGAAGTGAAAAGAGCAATAAATGAACAGGTTGAACGATATATGCATCTCATGGTATATGGGGAATACGTACTTGCACCGCAAGTTAATTTGGCTGAAAAACTTTGCAGCCTGTTACCAGAAAGTTTAAGTTCTGTATATTTTGTTAATTCAGGCTCTGAAGCAGTTGAGGGTGCTTTGAAATTAGCAAAACGATATACTGCCCGTACTGAAATAATTTCTTTTACTGATTCTTACCATGGCAGTACCCATGGTGCCCTGAGTATTATGGGCAATGAAACATTTAAATCGGCTTATCGCCCCCTATTACCAGATGTACATTTTATTAATTTAAATGTGATCGAACAACTTTCAAGAATTTCAGATAAAACGGCATGTGTAATTTTAGAGACTGTGCAGGGTGAAGCTGGAATCAGAATTCCCGATGCTACCTACATGAACCAACTTCGTAAGGTTTGTGATCATCATGGAGTTCTTTTAATTCTTGATGAAATTCAATGTGGGCTGGGCCGGACAGGCCACTTATTTGCTTTTCAACAGTTCAAAATTGTTCCCGATATTCTCTTACTGGCTAAAAGTCTGGGTGGAGGCATGCCAATCGGGGCATTTATCTCATCAAATAAAATTATGGCTGAACTTTCAGATCATCCAATCCTTGGCCATATTACTACGTTTGGAGGGCATCCTGTTTGTTGTGCTGCCGGTCTTGCTGCCCTTGATGTGTTAATTCGGGAAAAACTGACCGATTCTGTAGAAGAAAAATCCCAGTTATTTGCAAATCTTCTGGTGCATCCATTGATTCTTGAAGTGCGTAGATCAGGACTTTTAATGGCTGTACAATTTGCTGATTATGAACAGAATAAACGAATAATTGATATCTGTATTGAACGTGGACTCATTGTAGACTGGTTTTTGCACAATAGTAATTCAATGCGTCTCAGCCCGCCATTATCAATCACGCAAACAGAAATCAAAACAGCATGTAAGATTATAATAACTGTACTTGACGAACTTTTACTTTCAATGGTATAGTTCTTGCACGTTTTAGTAAGAATTAACCAAACCCCTTAAAAATGAAAAAGTCAATCATAATGGCTGTGCTAACAGTTTTTACCATCGGTGCTTTTGCGCAAACCATACAAACTAGCAAAAATGTTTCTTCTCAAGATACTTCTAAAAAAAACAAAAAGCATAAAAAAGGCTCCGATACTGCCTCAAAAATGCTTGATACCAGCAAGAAAATGTAATTTCCAGTTTTGAGATAGAAACCCCGGCATTCTTGGATTTTATTCAAGCTGTTGGGTTTTTTTGTTTAAAGTGGTTTATTAAGCCCTTTTTTAATTCTGTACCTGATTAGCTGCCTGCTAAATTGATCTTGGGCTATGTAGTAATGGGCAAGTTTTCGTATGGGCAGAAAAGATTTAAAAATCGAATTATACCTTTTCTTTAAATCAAGTTTCTGTTGTTGAAAGTTAAAGTCATCGCTCACGAACTGAGTCAAAGCTGCATCATTCAGCTTATCAATAGTATTTTTAAAAATGCCTACTTTATGAAAGTAGGTTTGGTCAAGTGTCTGTAGTTCCTGCGTATATTGGTCAAAGTATGGCCAGAACTTTTTACTTTCTTCAGGGCTTAAGTGCATTTCCCTGCTCATAATATCTATTCTCAATGAATCTGCTTCCTGCCTGGTGACCATTGGCTTACCCTGACCCTGACCTACCTTTTGCGCTCTTGCCTGCAATGTGAGAAAAAGAAGAAAGTTGAATATGAATATTATAAAAATGGTTTTCATTTGATATTTAATGGCATAATCCGTGATTTACTTAAACTTCATTCAAAATTCACTCAACCTTTATGAATTCTGGTATAGTGTTAACAAAGGTTAACTAGTAGTTAGATTTCTTCTATTAGTGTTTTAATATCCAAGTGGTCAAGCAGGTATTTTTCTACTCCACTGGCATCTTTATTTTGAATAATTGGGTCTCCTAACTCACTTTCTGTTCCTGAATGATCTATCAGTTCGTCTTCTACCAGACTCTCGTCAATATCATAACGGTAGTTAAAGCGCTCTTCAGTTGCAGATCTGGCGTATTCATTTGTTGATTTAATTATCGACTGATAATGAAGCCCTGTGAATATAGCCAGGAGGGCAATTGAAGCAGCGGCGGCAATTCTTGAAAGATTGAAAATTCTTCCTGAACCTGTTGATATAAGCCTGAAAACAGGTATCATCAGTTTTTTACGCTGGTAGGTCAGTCGGTTTATAACCAATGGAAGATTTTCAAAATACCCTTTTGGAACAGTAAACGGATTGGTTCGGGGTAAATCTAAAATTGAGCCGGATCCATTGATTCTAGCCGCTTCTATTTTATCAGTGATACGACGGTTGAGACTTTCGAAATAAGCAGTGCCACCATCTTTCTGATCTCGTTCTATCGATTCAGTAAAGCTGAAATTCTCTGAATTTTCTGAATCCAATAGTGAAAGATCATTTTCTGCCTTTATTATACCTTTCAAAATTCTTGGCTCAAGGGTCAGGAAATAATTTTCTGGTACCGAAAACACGCACTTTTTACCTGCCTTATCGATGTAAGGTGTTTTAAGGGGCTCGATATGATCATCGGGGATCGGAATCATACCTACTAGACTCATTCAGCCTCCAAAAGTTTAATTATAAATCTCTTTCACTGAAATATTTTTCAATTTTTTTTACGGCAAGATGATATGAGGCTTTTAAAGCCCCGACGCTAGTACCGAGAGACTGTGACATATCTTCATATTTCATATTATCAAAATATTTTAGATTAAACACAAGACGTTGTTTGTCTGGTAAAGTAAGAATGGCTTCCTGTAGTTTTATTTCAATGCTGTTGCCATCGATATAAGAACCGCTCTGAAGAGCTCCCATGAGATAGGATGATTCCTGATCATCATCAATTGATAATGCTCCTTTATTCTTTTTCCAATTCAGGAAAGTAATGCATTCATTGGTCGCGATCCGATATAACCAGGTATAGAGTTTTGCATCTTCTCTAAAGTTACCCAGGTTATTCCAGACTTTTATAAATACTTCCTGAATGAGATCATCAGCATCATCATGATTGATTACCATTCTCCGGATATGCCAGTATATTCGTTTTTGATACTTTAATACCAGATCACTGAAAGCTGCATTTTTAGTTTTTTCTACCAGAAATCTGGCTATAATTTCTGAATCTGGGGTTTCTTGAACCTTCATTAATAAATGCGTTAATGCCAAGAGTCTTACGTGATGATTGCACCGAATGTTGTGATATATACATTTTATCGGTACTTAACCTTAAATAACATACAAGAATTATGAGAACCTGAAATAATATACAAGAATTATGAGTACCTGAAATAATATTGTTCTAAAGGTCTCAGATGTTAAAAAGATTAAAGCAGAGCGGCAGCTATTTTACCATCGAGATCATAAATATCATCGCTAAAGTTCAGCTTCCCATTTTCATTGACCCAGCAGGTATAGTACTGAATGAATAGAGAGGTTTTCTTTTTAAGGTAAATGCTGCTGGTACGAAGTTTACCATTATTTGAAGCCAATTCTTGCTGTTTTTTAATATAAAGTAGTTTAAATCTTGATGTTGTGTCAATAGGGGTCATGCCGATACCAATGCGAATAATATCTACCGTGTTTTTACCATTAAATCTTCCCAGATATGCTGCAAGTTTTAATGGGTCACTAACCCTTACACATCCATGACTCACATCTCTGACCTTCAGGTTAAAAGCTGATTTATTTGGTGTATCATGAAGGTAAATACTGTATGGATTCAAAAAACTAAACTTTAATTTTCCAAGGGCATTGTATTCACCTGCATCCTGCTTTATGTGGAAGGGTATTTTATTTCGGGGTATGCGGGTCCAGTCTATCGTATCAAGTCTGCCAACTTCTTTATTTCCTTTAAATAACTTCATATTATTTTCAGCAAGGTATTCGGGATTCTTCCTTAGCTTATAATAAAGCTCATTCTGAAGAATACTTGATGGCACATTCCATTTGGGATTAAGCTGAATAAAATTGAACTGACTGTTTAGTAACGGAGTCTGATGATTTGATGGCCTGTCATCTATATTACCTGTCAGGGCATAGGTCTTTAATTTATCGTCATACCCTGTTTCTTTTTTTTCACCCAGACATACCTTCATACTCCAACTAATCTTATTTGATTCAATAGCATAAAGGGTGTAATCTGGAATATTTACTAATAAATAAGAACTGCTGGTATCTGCTGGTTGCCATCTTAGCCTTTCCATATTGACTTTTAAAGAACCTATATAGTAATTAAGTGGATGTGATCCGCTCCAACTTCCCGATTGTTGTCTGAACCAGACGAGGGTATCTTTTAGCCTACGGTAATTAAGGTTTTTGGGTTGTATCTGTTGCAGATAATGATGCAATTCTGGAGCTAAAAAAACAGCATCATAAAAGGAGGAATCGGGGTGCTTGAATTTTAAACTAAATCTGACTGTATAAAGTTTACCCGGATCTATTCTGCCGAAACTTAAATCATGAGAATAGGTTCCAAGTGATGCAGCAGTTACAAGTTCAAGTTCTGATAAAGCCATATAAGCGTTTATTGCCGAGAGTTTTCCAATTTTAAGCTTTCTATACAGGCTGTCAATCTCCTGGTAATGGTAGAAAGATGATTTCAAACCATGGTCTTTTGCAGACTGCAGGTAACTTAATAAAGTATCAATTTGATTTTTGGCTAGAAAATGACTGACGAAATAGGGCTCATATTCATGCCTGGTATAGTATTTTTTTAACCAGGAGTAATTATGCCATTCTGAATTCGGGCTATTGAGACGTATTCTCATTGCCATTTTCATAGTTTCAGGATTGAAAGTAAGGTACTGGTTACGATGAATACTGGCATGCAAATAATTTTCAACCCGTTTTTCAGGCGTTTTACAGCCACCGATAAGATTTATACAGCTCAAGCATATGAGTATTCGAACTATATAAGAATTATAGCTTAACATATTTACTGTTTTAAATTTTCTCAATCAGATCAATTACCTGTGCGGCTGAGTTTTTAGAATCTACTTTCCTGATAATATGGCTGATCATACCTGCTTCGTCAATAATAAAGGTTTCACGGGCTGTTCCCATATATTTTTTGCCGTAATTATTTTTTTCAACCCATACCCCATAAGCTTCTACAATTGAATGGTCAGTATCTGCCAATAATGAAAACGGCAATTCATATTTATTAATAAACTTTTGATGGGAAACCTCATTATCGATGCTAACCCCAATTACGACCAGTCCTTTTTCAGTTAATGGCGCATAATTATCGCGAAAACTGCAGGCTTCTGCAGTACAGCCAGGAGTATCATCTTTAGGATAAAAATATAGGATAACCTTTTTTCCAATATAATCGCTTAGTGAAACTGCCTTACCATGCTGATCAACAGTTTTAAAATCCGGAGCCTTATCTCCACTTGCTAGTTTTGCCATGTTCGTTAAATATCAATAGTTAAGTCTGTTGTATTACCGGTCTTGTCTAAGACATGCAGACTGAGCCGGTGTTTGCTGCTGGTACTGAGCTGGTCAAAATTAGCGTATAGCAAGTGATTTTTGGCATCGTATTCAAAAAGCACCCATTTATCATCGATAGTTGCCCGATAAGCGCCTATTCCAGAAAGCTTATCAGTGACATGAAAAGCAATATGCTTACTTGCCAAAAACCGACTTTTTTTAGATTTAACAAGAGTCACAACCGGGGCAATCAAATCTTGTTCAAGATGAAAAACCCCGAAATTATGAATCCACGTATATAAATAACCATTTTTTTCTTTGGTTAGTGCAGGATCATGACCTGCTGTTAGAAGCACCCATTTATCTGTCTTTTCTGAGCCCATAGCTGGAATTTTTATACCCAGAAGAACTGAATCTTTTATGGGGGTTTCAGTTTTTCCGATCAGGTAATCAGTATTTTCCAGATTTACCTGACCGTTGCTATAAGAACTCGTAGATTCAGATTTTAAGCGCTGTCTGGTTGAAAAATTAAATAATACATTATCAAATAAACACCCTGCTTTAAAGTACAGTGTAACACCTGCTTTTTCGGGTTTCGAAGGCAGGCCATTTCGGTCAAATACCAATAGTGTATCTCTGTTATACCTGATTAAGGGAACCTGATATCCTTGGGGATCAATCATTTCTTTTCTTACAGCCAAATTGAACCTGTTGTCATTTACGCAGCGAAGCTTCATCTCATCAGTTGTACAGGATACCTTAAAATTAAGCTCGCTGCTATTACCATTTACATCTGCTATCAAATAGTTGATTTTTCTGGGACTCGAGGGCCTGCAATCAATAATTCCCTGATTTGAGGCCTCATAAATTGGAAGTGTATTACCTGGATCAACATAACTCAGTTGAACATTTATTTTTGACTTTTCTAAAAATGGGTAATAAAAATAAGAATTCACTGCACGTGTCTGGTCAAATCCAAAATGACTTAGACTTGATTCGAAAATTGTTTTTAAATTATCTTTCAGAGAAACAGAAAAGACGCTATGGATCCCGGTATTATCGTCGTGAGTATCATTGGCTACAACGCCCAGTATAAACTTCCCGGCTTGATGAATTTCTTCATTTAGCCGGTAATTACCCATTTCGGTTTTAATGGCATGAATAAATAAACCCGGCTTAAGCCTTGTAATACCAAATGCCTGATAAATACTAAAAATATACACCCCTGCTATGACCGGTTTAGTATGATCGCTAACCTGATAACCCATGAGCAAGGGATTGATTATTTGCTCTGTAAGTGTGTTTCTGAATTCAAAGTGTAGATGGGGGCCCCCAGAGAATCCAGAATCTCCAGTTGTTGCAACTAATTCATCTCTATATACTTTAAGCTCATTTATTGCAGGATAAAGATCTATTTCAAATGTTTTGTACTTATACTGGGCGTTGAGCAAATACGCTGATATCTGTCTGTTGTATTTTTCAAGGTGACCATATACACTGGTATAACCATTAGGATGAGTAATATACAAGGCATTACCATAACCGCCAGATTGTACCTTTATTCTGGAAACATAACCAGAGGCCACCGCGTGAACATTATACCCTGTTTTATGATTGGTGTAAAGATCAATACCCGAGTGAAAATGATTTGATCTTAAATCACCGAAATTTGCATTCAGTATAAAAGGTAGCTCAAGCGGTTTGCTAAAATAATCATGTGGGTATTTACTTGTGTCTGTCCTGGTCTTATTAAGATTATCATGGGATAAGGAGAAAAACAATAGACAGCACAGTAGATGCATAGTTTAAAGATAAAATGCGGGTTCAAACTGATCAGGCAATAGTAATATGCATTAACTTTTGGTTTTTTACATAACCTTCCAGAATGTCACCAGCATACACACGGCCAACACCCGCGGGAGTTCCTGTAAATATGAGATCACCTTGTTTGAGGGTAATGCGGGCTGAAATATAACTTATGAGAGCTTGGAAAGAGAAAATCATATCTTTCGTATTGCCAGTTTGCACGGTTATACCATTTATTGCAAGTTTAAACGGGATAGCACTCAAGTCATCCTCTTTGTTAACTTCTATAAATTCTCCTATGGGAGCAGAATGATCAAATGCTTTTGAAAGTTCCCAGGGCAAACCTTTTTCTTTGAGCTGTTTTTGAAGATCTCTGGCTGTGAAGTCTATCCCAACAGTCAATGCCGATATATAGGTATGTGCAAATTTCTCAGCAATATGTTTACCCTCTTTGACTATTCGTAAGACAATTTCTGCCTCGTAATGAATATCGGTAGAGAAATCGGGTAGATAAAAACATTCTTTATTACGAAGTATGGCTGTATCAGGTTTTAAAAAGATGACAGGTTCTCTGGGTATAGGATTATTTAATTCCCTTGCATGTTCAGGATAATTTCTGCCGATGGCAATGATCTTCATTCACGAAATCGTTAAAAGAATAATTGAATTTGCGGGTTGATTAAAGCACCTGTATTCTGGCTGCTTTAGCTTCATTACCTGCAGTCAGACGCAGGATATAAATGCCTGATCCAATTCTATCGGCAATATTAAAAATCTTTTTTTGCTGACCGGCGAACTGATATTCAGAGAATAGGGTAGTAACTTCAGAGCCTAGAATATTATAAATCTTGGCCGTAACCATATTATCTCTGACCAGACTGTATGAAAGTGTCATCTGATCATGAATGGGTGTGCTTACACTGAAATTGCCAAAAATATTCTGGTACTGAGCCTCCATGGCTGAATACTCTAGTGAAGGTGATGATGAGCCGATGAACAGATGTTTGGTGATATTTATTCTTGGAGCAGTAAAAATCAGATAAGGTCGGGTGAGACGGTTGTCTTTGAGATTATTCGCACGCAACCTCAGGGTATCATTGTTTTTTAAATGCAAATGAAAGCCAGGGTCACCAAAGGATTTTGATGAGAGAGAAAGAAAACTTGTGGCGAAAGTAGCGGAATAGGAAAAAGCTAATAAAATTAAAACAAGAAACCGATTGTAAATTTTTTTCATATGCCTGTTTTATTAGTATTTCGGATCTTCTAGGTTATAACATACAAATTTCGAATAATAATTAAAATAAACAATTAAAATGCCAAACAATTTTAATTGTTATAGAATGATTAAGGTAAAGGGGGGGTATTTACCGAAGGAGCCGATGAAATTATACTGTCTACAACATAATTGCTCATTCCTCTCCATGGTAATATGCCTATATATTCATTATAATGCAGTTGAACTACTCTTCCGCTACTGCTTTCTAATTGTTTCATAACCCGCTCATCTGTAACACAAAATCTAAATTCATTAGATTGTATCGAATTACTTGCGCCTGATTTATAACCAGCTTGTATCAGACGACCTTCATTCGTTTTAAATATAATACCCTTACGGACGATATAATTTAATTCACCGAATTTCACACCAGTGCCGAAAACAAAATAATAATTATAGTAAACAAAACCAGCCAGTACCAACACGCAGATTAATGCTATGTACGACAAAACTTTTTTTAACAAATGATTTTTTGCCGGGATGTTTCTGTTTGCTTCCATTTATGTACCTTAAGTTTAGTTTTGTTCACGTTAGCTAGCGACTAATAATCAAAAATAAAAATATTTAGCCTATCATTGCTCATAATTGCACATAATTTTCGTTTTCACTTTATGCAACTAATTCCTAAAAACTAAATTTTTAAAACTATCACATGCAGAAATTAACTCAAATCAAAAGCATTCTCTCTGAAGCAGAAGGTGATGCAGTGAAATTTTATGAAAATAATAATAATGCAGCAGGAACGAGAATTCGTCAGGCAATGCTCGAAATCAAAAAACTAGCACAAGAAATGCGTTTGGAAATTACTGAACATAAAAATAAAGAAGCGTAGTCAGAATCAGGCTAGCATTCAAATAAAAAACTAAAGACCTGACATAAGATATCAGGTCTTTGTTTTTTTACTAGAATTGGTTTTGTAGTTTAAATAGGTTTATTGTAGTTAAATCAGGTCGCTGCTTCTATGCAGGGTTCTCAGGTATTATTTAAGAATCAAATTCATCTCTCTTTATCAAACCTGCTGTGGGTTGCCAATAAGCTTGCTGTTTTTATATCCAAACGAAAAATAGATTCCCAAACCAATCAGAAGCCATACTGAGAATCCAATCCAGTTAGAAAGGGCGAGTTCAGACATCATATACATACAGCACAGAAAGCCAAGAAGTGGTATTAAACTAAGGTTCCACCTAATGGCTACTACCAGACTGATTAAACATACAATGACAAAGATCCAGGTAGGTATTTTTTGTTTGAGCAGGTGCCATCCATGGTCATAAATAACTGGTTGGGCCAGATTTGAATGCTTCATGAATAAAATAAATTTCTCATCGTCCATATTTATCAGATAATCATTCAAATCATTTCCTGCTTTTTTTAATTCCTGGGCATCTGTTTGATGAGCCTGTAATTTCAACGATTGAATCTGATAACCGTCAAGTGTTGTCACCAGTTCAGCAGCCTCTAATATTCTGGGTTCATTATTTATAAAAGAGATGGCATTTGCTCTGCCTGATGAATAGAAATATCCACATAACAAAATGAATAGCCCGATCATTATATATTTTGAATTTATATAAGGAGTTTTAAATTTTCCGCGTGTTGCAGTGGGGTCATTCTGAATCTTTAAAACTCCTGCACAGACAAGGGCAAAGGCGAACAAGGTACCAATACTGGTTAAATCTGTAACTGTCGTAAGATTAAGAAATAATGCAGGTACAGCAACGACAAAACCAGTTACGATGGTTGCATAAGATGGCGTTTTAAACTTGGGATGTATCCTGGAAAAAGGCTTTGGCAGCAAACCATCCCGGCTCATGGCCATCCAGATTCTTGGCTGCCCTAACTGATAAACAAGTAACGCACTTGACAGGGCTACCACTGCGCTCATTGCAATTACTGTTGACAACCAGTGAAGGTGTAATTTTTCAAAAACGAATGATAACGGATCCCCAACATTGAGCAGGTCATATTTGACAATCCCGGTTAATACCAGTGCGATAGCGACATATAGTAGTGTACTGATTACAATTGACCACATCATACCTCTGGGCAAATCACGCTGAGGGTCATGACATTCTTCAGCTGTGGTTGAAAGTGCATCAAAACCGATATAGGCAAAAAATACAGCCGAAACTCCTTTAAGTACACCAGAAGCGCCTCTGGGAACAAATGGTACCCAGTTTCCGGTTTTTATATAAAATATGCCAACTGCTATAATCATCACCAAGACAAGCAGTTTAATGATGACCATAATATTACTGGCGTTCTTCGATTCTCTGATCCCGACATAAACCAGCCTTGTGATTAAAATGACAATGACCAAAGCCGGGATATCAGCAATTATATGAAACCCTGCAATTTTTGGACCTATAGACCAGGCCTGATATGCATCCTGCAGGTTACTGGTAAGATTGGCAAATGATTTTCCACCATGCATGAGCTTTAAGGCATCATTATAGCCATTAAAAGCGCTCAGGTAATCCATAGTCATCCATCTGGGTATATGTATATTCATACCATCAAGAAAACTGGTAAAATAGGCTGACCATGAAATTGCCACTACAATATTCGAAACTGCATATTCCATTATAAGTGCCCAGCCAATAATCCAGGCAATCACCTCACCAAAGGCAACATAAGAATACGTATAGGCACTGCCTGAAACGGGAACCATCGATGCAAACTCTGCATAAGCAAAGGCCGTAAAGCTGCAGGCAATAGCTGTAAATATGAATAGGTAAACAACTGCTGGTCCTCCTGAAGCAGAAGCTTTTCCAATTGTACTGAAGATACCTGCTCCGATAATTGCTGCAATTCCAAATGATATAAGGTCTTTAAGCCTTAAGGTCTTCTTTAAACCGCCATGAGCCGCACTATTTTCATTCTCTTTAACTTCCCGAAGAATTCCGGCTACTGTCTTTTTTCTGAAAAGATCTTTCAGCATAAATTATAAATTGGAATGTGAAAGTATAAAAAATAGCGACAAGCGTTCATAATTGATCACTTACCGCTTTAAATGTAAAATTTTAAAATACCTTCAAGAAATCTTTCTAGCAAAGAAAATTTTAAAAAAATGATTATGCGTTCGTTAATCGGTAAGAATACCATTTTTTTTCTACCCTATTTTTTACTGCTTATGGGCAGTTTTATGTTGCAGCTATGGATTAGCAGCCCGATGATTACATTTATGATTAACTCCTGGCACAATACCCTGGCAGACCCGGTATTCATATTATTTACAGATCTGGGTAATGGATTGACAACACTACTTGTCTGTTTTCTGCTTCTATTTGTTAGTTATGGCAGGGCGCTGATTTTTTTGATTTTAACAAATATTGCCGGTTTGTTTGCACAGATTTTCAAAAGGCTGATTGATTCTCCCCGTCCATTTATTTATTTCAGTCATCATAACCCTTTATTACATTTCGTTCAAGGGATTCAGATCTTTAGAGACCATAGTTTTCCGTCAGGCCATACCACGACTGCATTCAGTATGGCAGTTTTACTTGTTCTGTTTAGTAAAAAAAAGCAGTTTACCTTTATTTATCTGTTACTGGCAATTGGAGTTGCCTGGTCAAGGATTTACCTGGGTGAGCATTTTTTTGCTGATGTAGTTGGAGGTTCAATTCTAGGCACAATCACTTCCTTGATAGGTTTCTATCTCATTAATAGAACAAAGATACCAGAAGGGCAATGGTATAACTGCAATATTTTCTCAAAGAAGCTTGTCTAATTCAAATTGTACAAAACTGGCCAGTTCTTTAATATACTCTTGACTAAAGTCAAATTTTATACCCGCTGTTTCATATACATCTTTAATCGAACAGGTATAACCCAAGCTTAAACCAGCCTTATATTGCCCGAGTGTCTTTTCGGGATTCTCCATAAAGTTTTTCCAGACAGCAATCGCCCCAAGACCTGAAATGGCATACTCTATGTAGTAGAAAGGTACTTCAAATAGGTGAAGCTGCTTCTGCCAAAGGTTTGCTTTATAAATTTCAAATCCTGTAAAATCAACGAAACCACCTCCGAAACGATCATATATCTCTACCCAAGCCTGGCATCTTTCTTCAGCAGTATGGTTATGATGGGTATAAATCCAGTTTTGAAAACAATCAATGGTCGCAACCCAGGGTAATGTTTTTAATGAATCGATCAGTTGCTCTTTTTTCGCTCGTCGCAGGTCGTCTGGATCAGCAAAAAATATATCCCAATACTTCATACTTATCAGCTCCATTGACATAGAAGCAAGTTCAGCTACTTCAGAGGGCAACTGTTTGAAGTCGTTTAATTCAAGATCACGATCTAAAAATGTTTGAACAGCATGACCACCTTCATGTACCATAGTGGTAACATCTCTGAATGAGTCAGCCGCATTCATAAAAATAAAGGGAGCTCCTGTTTCTGCAAGCGGGTAATTATAACCACCAGGCGCTTTACCCATTCTTGATTCAACATCAAATAGGTTACCTTCTTTCATGGTCCTGAGGCATTCACCAAACCAGGGGTCAAGTTTGTCAAAAACAGTTATCGACTTTTCGATTAGATCTTTTCCTCCTGAGAATGGGCTCAGGGCCTCAAGACCAGCAGGGTCAACTTCTGTATCCCAGGGCTTTAGTACTTCAAGCCCCATTTTTATTTTTCTGTAATCAGCCAGTCGTTTTAAAATTGGCACAATTTCTTTTTCAATAGCATAGTGAAAGCGAATTGTATCATCTACGGTATAGTCAAATCGTCCAAGGGCAGAAAATGAGTAATCTCTAAAATTTGCGAACCCCGTATTTATTGCCACTTCGGTACGCAAACTGACAAGCCCCGAAAATAGGGTGTCCAAGGCATCTTTATCTTTCAATCGGCGATCCGCAATTTTTGCAAAGGCTGATTCACGTTTGCTACGATCTGTATTTTTTAAAAAATTTGAAGCTTGCTCCAATGTATATTCCTGTCCGTTAAACTCAATACTCATAGAACCTGTTATAACGGCAAATTGCTGCTGTTCTAATTGTAACTGTGTATGGATAGGGATATTCTGCTCCCTGTATAATTCTATTTCCTGGCGGGTGCGCCTCAGGAATATGGCATAAGGTCTTTTATCGAGCTGAATGCTGAAGGGTGAACCGATTAATTTTTTATTGAGCAGGTCTGAGAAAGGAGCCAGTTTTGGTTCTATTTCCGTAGCAAAATAATGAAAATCATCACGGTAAATAGCACTTTCTGTATTAGTTGACATCCTGATATATCTCCAGGCAAAATTTTCTTCTAGATAAGATTCGATTTCGCTTTTATCTTTCAACCAGATTTTTAACGCAGAGAGTGATCCAAGCTCTCTTTTGACGAGTTCATCGAAATAAACGGATAGGGAAGGCCAGTCGCAATTTTCAAGGTTTTTGAGGTAATTACGTTTTATGGGTTTTAGAGAAAGAGTTTTCATAAGATTATATGAACAAAATGATCAGCCATAAAAAAGAGCGCAAATACCACACTGGCAATACCATTCATGGTGAAAAAAGCCAGATTTAGTCGGCTTAAATCGTTAGGCTTCACCAATGTATGCTGATAAATAAGTAAGAAGGAATAAACAAGTACGCCTAGCCAGTAAAATAAGCCCAGATCTGCATGTAGTCCGGCAATGATTACCAGTATGGCTGAACAGATATGTAAAAACCGGGAAAGTTTCAATGCATTAACACGACCAATAGTAGCAGGAATTGAGAACAGCTTTTCACCTATATCAAAATCAGCATCTGGAAGTGCATATAGAATATCGAAGCCACTGACCCAGCTCAGTACTGCCAGTGAAAATAAAACAGGCTCAAGGGCGAAATGACCACTTATTACCAGATAAGCTCCAATAGGTGCCAGTGATAGCCCCAGTCCCAGTATGAAATGACAAAGCGCAGTAAATCTTTTCGTAAGACTATAACCAAGAACCACAGTAAGCGCAACAGGCGATAGCTCAAAGCATAATTTATTTATGAAATAAGTGCTGGCTATAAAAGCAATACTACATCCGATCGTAAGTATCAGGGCTGACCTGGCAGATACCAGACCTGCGGGTATTTCTCTCAATTTTGTTCTTGGATTTCGGGCATCATAATTTCTGTCTGCAAACCTGTTAAAAGCCATTGCTGCACTTCTCGCAAAAACCATACATGCCAGCATCAGGAAAAACTTTTCAGGATTGAAAGAAGCGTTTTTATTACTAGCAAGAAAAAATCCGATTATGGCAAATGGAAGAGCAAAAATGCTGTGTGAAAACTTAATCAGGGAAAAATATTTATTCATCTAAATTATTCGTTGGCGTCAGCAAAGACCAAGTTACTTTGTTCGATAAAGGCGAGAATTTCATCACGACCGTCAAACTTCTCTGCAGAACTCACAAAAACGGGTGGCAATAATTCCCATTGTTTAAGCAGTTCCGTTTTAAACAGCTCTGTATTTAAGATTGTTTGGCGTTTGCTTAGTTTATCAGTTTTAGTAAAAACGAGTACAAATGGAACATTATTTTCTCCCAGCCAGGTTATAAATTCAAGGTCGATTTTTTGTGGCGGCAGACGGGAATCAATAAGCTGAAAAACATATTGCAGGTTTGTTCTGTTTCTGAGGTATTCAAGGGTTACACTATTCCATTTACTTCTTGATGTTTTAGAAGCCTTGGCAAATCCATATCCTGGTAAATCACATAGATACCAGCAATTGTTTATTTTAAAATGATTTACAAGTTGCGTTTTACCTGGAGTCTGGGAAGTCTTAGCAAGACCTTTCTTGCCTGTAAGCATATTTATCAATGATGATTTCCCAACATTTGAGCGCCCAATGAATGCATATTCAGGGTAAATTGAGTCGGGTAAGCTATCAATTTTTGCATTACTCGTTAAAAATTCAGCAGATTTGATGATCACACCGTAAAACTAGTGAATAATTAAGCAAGTAGAGACATGGCAAAATCTCTTATATTTACATCACATGGATTCTCCTATTACCCCATATCAGCACAGTTCAGCTGGCAAGAAAGAGCAGGTTGCCAGTATGTTTAACCGTATAGCTGTCAGATATGATTTTCTCAATCATTTCCTTTCCCTTGGAATTGATAAAATCTGGCGTCGGAAGGCCATCAGCGAATTTACAGAAACAATGCCTGTAACGTTACTGGATCTGGCAACGGGTACTGGTGATTTAGGTTTTGATGCTCTCAAAAGAAGCAATATTAAGGTAGTAGGTATTGATATTTCAGCAAATATGCTTGAACTAGCCGATAAAAAAATTAAAATTGCAGGTCTTGAACACCGTTTTTCTGTAGAGTTGGGCGATTCTGAAAATTTGACTTTTGCAGATAATTCATTTGATGGTGTTATGGCGGCTTTTGGGGTTAGAAATTTTGAAAATCTTGAAAAAGGACTGTCAGAAATGTACAGGGTTTTAAAACCTGGGTCTAAGGCTGTAATTCTTGAGTTCTCACAGCCAACACTCTTTCCGTTTCGTCAGATTTACCTGATTTATTTTAAATATATTCTTCCTTTTTTGGGTAGCAAGGTATCCAGGGATAGAGAAGCATATTCCTATTTGCATCGTTCAGTAGTAAATTTTCCAGATGGAAAACTTTTTGTAAGTCTTCTTGAAACTGCTGGTTTTACCCATACTAAGCATACTCCTTTGTCGTTAGGTATCTGCACAATTTATACTGGTTTAAAGTAAGCCAACAATCAAATATGTCTCTTAAATTCCCTATTCTACTTATAATTCTATGTCTGCCATTAATCTCCATGGCTCAATGGAATACAGGAGGCGATATTGATGCTCCGGCCATTCATTTTGGTTTTCAGTTAGGGGCAAACACAAATTCTTTTACCGTATTAAAAAAACCAAATTTTCAGGATTTTACAATTAATTCAGCCGGGCGCAATGGTGATGTGGCTTCAGGTAGGTTACAGGTAGTTCAAGCAAGATTCACCACCGGATTTCATCTTGGACTGGTTGCAAATCTGCGTTTAAATGATAACCTGGATTTTCGATTTACTCCTGATGTGAACTTCGCCGACCGCACCCTTGCTTATGGTTATGCTACATTGGCAACAAATGCGAAGTATAAAAATCCGATTGTCAAGACTATTTCTTCAACTTATCTTGATTTTCCATTTTTGCTAAAGTTTAAATCAGACCGAAAAGGTAATATCCGGTCTTATATTATTGGAGGTCTCCAATATTCTCATGATATTGTTCCAAAGAAAAAAACAGATGATACGGGTCTTGATGCTGTCGACAAGCTTGTAAAAATGAATACAGACATTATATCCTATAAAGTAGGCGTAGGTGTTGATTTTTACTACGAATACTTTAAAATGTCTCCTGAATTATCAATTACCAATGGCTTAACGAATGGTCTTGATAGATCAAATGTTAATGCTTTTTCGAATCCCTTGTCGCGTCTGTATCCTACAGCAATCATGTTCACGCTTTATTTTGAATAAATTTTATGAGTCGTATTATTTTTATATCTGGTGCCAGTTCTGGAATTGGTAAAGCATGCGCCGAATTATTTGCCGAGAATAACTACCAGATTATTTTAAACGGGAGAAGAGGTGAATTACTTGATACGCTTAAAAATGACCTCGAAAATAGGTTCAATGCCAGTGTTATCATTTGTGTAGCAGATGTTGCAGATCAACTGGCCTTGAGAAAGGCTCTTGATGATTTGCCAAAGGAGTGGCAATCAATAGATATTTTATTGAATAATGCAGGGAAAGCTCTGGGGTTAAGTCCTGTTTTTGAAGGTGATACGTCGCAATGGGATAGCATGATAGACACAAATATTAAGGGCTTACTCTATCTGACACGAGAAATTACTCCAGGAATGGTAAACCGAAAATCTGGTCATGTAATTAATATAGGTTCTACTGCAGGTAAACAAGCTTATCCCAATGGTAATGTATATGCCGCTACAAAAGCTGCTGTATCATCACTCACAGAGGGTATGCGCATAGATATGCTTCCTTTTGGCATTCATGTGACACTTATTAATCCGGGAGCAGTAGAAACAGAATTTTCAACTGTCAGGTTCTCTGGAGATACAATAAAGGCTGCACATGTCTATGATGGCTTCCAACCACTGCATGCCAGTGACATTGCCGAAACTGTATTTTTTGCTGCCAGCAGACCAGCTCATGTAAATATTGCTGAAATAACTGTTGTACCAAATGCTCAGGCCAGTTCGCTTGTTATTTACAAAGTTCTTAACCAATAATTTTTCTCGGGTTTACCTATAAAAACTGCTATGAGTCTAATAACACTAATTGATACAGATATAAAGACAGCGCTGCTTTCAAGAGATCAGGCCAGTCTGCGTGCATTGCGTGCAGTGAAAACAGCTTTACTCCTTGCTCGTACAGAAAAGGGTGCTGCCGAAGAGACTTCACCAGACACTGAATTGAAAATTCTTCAAAAACAAATTAAGCAGCGTAAAGAATCGGCAGAAATTTATCATGCCCAGAATCGTGCTGATCTTGCAACTATTGAAGAAGAGGAGCTCGAAGTAATTGAAAAGTACGTTCCTAAGCAATTAAATTCAGCTGAAATTGAAATAGAACTAAGTAGGCTAATTTATGAATCTGGTGCTATTTCTATAAAAGATCTGGGTAAACTTATGACCCTGGCAACCAGTCATTTTGCAGGTAAAGCAGAGAATAAGATTATAGCTGAACTCGCAAAAAAAATGCTTTCTCAAAAATAAGAAGGCTTTTAGGGGCATAGGAATAAATAAATGCTAAAACCTGCATTGTTGGTTTAAAGCAATATATTTGAGAAAACATAAAAGAAAATGGAGTTCAGGCTTCGGGAAGAAAACGGCTTTAAATACCTCGAAAGAGGCGAGGGTAGAGTTTTCCTGCTACTTCATGGTTTATTTGGTGCGCTGAGTAATTTTGAGCACGTAATTGAACAATTTTCAGGTGATTTTCGGGTAATTATCCCGATAATGCCAGTTCATGAGCTGACTCTACTTAAATCGAACGTAAAAAATCTAACTAAATTCATACAAAAGTTCGTTGCTTTCAAAGAACTTGATGACATGATTTTATTAGGTAATTCTTTGGGGGGCCATGTTGCGTTATTGTATACACTTGCAAATCCTGAAAAAGTACATTCTCTAATTCTTACGGGTAGTTCAGGTTTGTACGAAAATTCTTTCGGTGGATCATTTCCGAGAAGGGAGAATTATGAATACATCAAGGAGCGGGTTGAATTTACTTTCCATGATCCTAAAACAGCCAATAAAGAGCTTATTGACGAAGTCTACCAGCTTATTAATGACAGAAACAAGCTCATACGAATTCTTCATATGGCAAAATCTGCAATCAGGCATAGCTTGAGAGATCATCTTCCTGACATAAAGATTCCTGTTTCATTAATTTGGGGTCGGGAAGACCGGGTAACTCCTCCTGAAGTTGCTGAAGAATTTCACAGCTTGCTCCCTAATTCCCAGTTAAACTGGATAGATAATTGTGGTCATGCTCCTATGATGGAACAACCTGCAGAATTCAATGATTTGCTTGAGAAATTTATCAGAGGCATTAAAATGGATATCAATGTGAGCTAATCCCTTTAATTAAACGAACATGCTGGCAATTGATATAGTTAGTGTTAATTTATTACCCGTTCATCCTGCTGACAATCTGAAGCTGGCATATCAGCGGATGCAAGAATTCCATGTATGTCACCTACCTATTGTAGATGATAAAGGGCTGCTACTTGGTGTGATTTCCGAAAAGGATATTCTTGATAATACTGATCTTGAGCAAACTGTATCAACCATCCGCATATCTTTACTATTGTCATTCGTGTACGATCACCAGCATTTTTTTGATGTACTAACCATCATGTCAGACCAGAAACTCAGCATGGTTCCTGTGGTTGATCTGCAAAAGAATTATCAGGGTTGTGTGACCCAGCGTGCCTTACTTGAATACTGCTCATTACTAACGTCTGCAAGTCAACCCGGTGGCATAATCATACTTGAAATGAGCGAGCGTGACCTCTCAATGTCAGAAATTGCTAAAATTGTAGAGTCAAATAATGCCCGCATTTTAAGTTATTTTACCGAATCGGTAGGAGACACAAGCCAGGTTCTTCTTACACTTAAACTTAACAAAACAGATATTTCAGCTATTTTGGCCACTTTTGATCGTTTTAATTACGTAGTAAGACTATCATTTCAACCTGACAATTTTAAGGATGATACTCAGGGCCGTTATGAATCATTCATGAACTATCTCAATATGTAGGTTTAAACCGAAAAATTGAGGTATTTAGTAATGATTGTAAGAATCAGTGTAATTACTTCACCATAAACCAGTATTATAATAAATGAGATTAGCAATCTACGGGCGAACCTTTAACGATCAGGCCATTCCGTATGTACGGCAATTTTTTGACTTGCTTGAACGGTATAATACAAGCTGCATCATTTACGATGAATTCAAGCTTTTTCTCGAAAAGCTAAAAATTGAGCTTCCACCTGCAGCTGTATTTTCAACAGCCGCAGAACTCTCACTTGCCAAGGTCGACTGTTTACTGAGTCTTGGTGGTGACGGTACATTGCTTGATACGGTTAATTTAATCCGTGACAGTGGTCTCCCTGTTCTTGGTATAAATCTGGGAAGACTTGGGTTTTTGGCAAGTATCAATAAAAATGACCTTGAACTGGCAATGCAACGCCTGCATGCCTTAGAATATACGATTGATAGTCGAACCATGATCAGACTTGATTCCGACAAGCCTTTGTTTTCAGGCTTGAATTATGGTCTGAATGAGTGCACGATTCATAAAACTGATTCTTCTTCAATGATTATCGTTCATACCTATCTTGATAATGAATTTTTAAATTCTTACTGGGCTGATGGTCTCATTATTTCAACTCCTGCAGGCTCAACAGCTTATTCATTAAGTTGCGGTGGACCAATCGTTTTTCCTGGTTGCCAGAATTTTGTCATTACCCCAATTGCTCCTCATAATCTGAATGTAAGACCTCTTGTGATAAATGATGATCACGAACTCAGTTTTGTCGTTGAGGGCCGGAAGTCACAATTTCTTGTGAGCCTTGATTCACGCACACAGGTTATTGATTCAGGAACATCTTTAAGGTTAAAGAAAGAAGATTTTAAACTAAATCTTCTCCGGCTGAATTCTGAAAACTACCTGACTACATTACGCGACAAACTGATGTGGGGACTTGATTCAAGAAATTAACCTATTAACCTTCATTTAAATACTTTCTTATCTAATTGAGCGTTTCCGAAATACTCTGTTTGTGAAGAATGCCGGGCAACCTCAATTTCCTTGAAAACGCTTCATTAAATTATACTAATTTCCAGAAATGCATTTTAAACGATTTTTTACCAGTATCGCCAGCATACTTTTAGTTTTCTTTTTTTCGGCTCAGCTAGTCTTGGCATCCTCTTTACCAGATGACGGTAATCTTAGTGGTAAGGTAACTGATCAGGCAACCGGGCAACCTCTGTCTGGAGCTACAGTAAGTATTCCAGATTTGAGAATCGGGGTGATAACTGATGGTTCAGGATCATTTTCTCTTACGCATATACCAAATGGAACTTACCTTCTGCAAGTTCAACTGGTAGGCTATGCGAGTTATACAGCAAAAGTTAACTTTTTATTGGTGAAGTCGTTAAATATCAAGCTCAAGATTTCAACAATTGAATCTGGTGAAGTTGTTGTAACCGGGGTCAGTCATGCAACTGAGGTCAGAAGAAGCCCTGTTCCAATTGTTGCCGTGGGCAAAGTTTACCTTGATCAGCGTGCTGCTTCTGGGAATATAATCGATGAGATTGCAAACTTGCCAGGAATTAATGCCGTTACAACTGGCCCTAACGTTTCTAAGCCTTTTATTCATGGTCTGGGCTATAATAGGGTAGTGACCCTGCAGGATGGTATAAGACAGGAAGGACAGCAATGGGGTGATGAACATGGAATTGAAATAGACCAAAATTCAATAGACCGTATAGAAGTGATAAAGGGCCCTGCAAGTCTTACCTACGGTTCTGACGCTATTGGTGGTGTTGTAAATTTGATCTCACCAACCCCTGTCTCAGCAGGTAAAATTGAAGGTTCTATTCTTGGTGCATATGGTACCAATCAAGGCCTTTTAAACGGATCTTTTCGGCTGTATGGTAATCAGAATGGATTTGTCTGGGGTACCATCATCTCAGCTAAAGAGTCGAAGGACTACCAGAACGTACATGATGGCAGGGTCTATAATACAGGTTACAAGGAAAAGGATGCACGTGTGATGCTGGGCCTGAATAAAGGTTGGGGAAATACGTATCTGAATGCATCTGTGTTTGATGACCTTCAGGAGATTCCTAACGGGAGCCGTGATTCACTAACCCGTAGATTTACCAAACAAATTACTGAAGCCGACACCTACCGGCCAATTGTTTCTACCGCAGAATTAAATTCGTATAGAATTTCTCCTTTACACCAGCATGTGCAGTTGTACCGCATTTATGATAATAGCAATATCATTTTGGGTAATGGAAATTTACTTATTAACATGGGTTATCAGTTCAGCCACCGCCAGGAATTTACACATCCTACCCAGCCATCTGTTGAAGGTTTGAATTTAAACCTTTCAACGTATACCTATGACATAAAATACAATTTTGATCTGGGTGATAAGATTGAAACCTCTGCAGGTGTTAATGGAATGTATCAGACCAATACACTGGGTCAGAGTACAGCATTTCCGATACCTGCCTATCATCAGTTTGATATCGGTCCATTTTTTGTACTTAAAAAATCTTTCCGCAAGCTTGATGTTTCTCTAGGTGCAAGATATGACAGCCGAAGCTTTAACAGCCAGTCAGCTTTCATAGATACAACCAATGCTTCAATCGGCTTTCCTATATTATATACTGGTCCTGATCCAGCTGGCACACCAAATGTAATTCCCCAGTTTACTACAATACATAAAAACTTTTCAGGTTTATCCGGGAGTTTTGGAGCCACGTATAATTTCAATAGCTCTTTTCTTGTCAAAGCAAATATTGCCAGGGGGTTCAGGGCACCAAGTATTGCTGAGATTTCAGCCAATGGACCAGATCCTGGTTCACAGATTTATCATATCGGAAATGCTAACTTCAAACCAGAGTTTGGCTTACAAGAAGATCTGGGAGCTTTTCTAGCTCTGCCTTCTGTTTCTGCAAGTGTTGAGATCTTTAATAATGACATTTCAAATTATATATTCCAGGAAGAGTTATTGAATAAAGATGGCTCTCCTGTCATAACTCAGGGCTATACTACCTTTACCTATGTACAAAGTAAGGCACGAATTTTAGGTGGTGAAATTAGTATTGATATACATCCACGCCCATGGTTGCATTTTGAAAATTCTGCCAGTTTAACCTATGGTCGTAATCTGGGAAATGGTCAGACGATACCCGATAGTCTGAAATACTTGCCGTTTATCCCACCCCTGCATACACATTCAGAGCTGAGGGCAAGCCTTGTAAAAGGTTTGGGAAAATTTACCAGTTTATATGTTTTTCTTGGTTTTAATCATTATAATGCCCAAAATCGGTATTTTGCTGCTTATGGTACTGAAACAGCTACTGGAGGCTACAATTTACTTAGTGCTGGTTTTGGCGGTAACCTTGCCAATAAAAAGGGAAAAACGATTTTAAGGCTTTTTGTTGAAGGCACCAATCTTACCAATGTCAACTATCAGTCCAATATGTCAAGACTTAAGTATTTTGACAATGCCAGAATTCCAGCAGGTGTACGTCCAGGAATCTTTAATATGGGACGTAATATTGATTTTAAACTATCCATGCCTTTTGACCTTACTTTCCGTTCTAAAACAATGGGATCTTGAAGATTTGGTTTACAGTAAACCGGTCTAGGGTTAACCAGGTATAGATTCAACTCAAAAGACCTGTAACACAGAATAAAAACATTAAGTTTGCGTTTTTTAACAGATGAATCGAAAATTACTGGTTTTGTTTTTCCTGACAGCAAGTCTGCAGCATGCCTGGGCTCAGAAATATGATGTAAGTATTAATACAGGGGCAACTGGATATATGGGCGAATTAAATCAGCGCAATCCATTTGACTTCACCAGGGGTGGGTTTGGTTTGAGTTTCAGAAAGAATTTCAACCCTGATTTTTCCCTTAAAGTAAATTTCAATCAGCTTTTATTGCATGCAGATGATGCAAATTCAGGTGTTCCTGAACAAGTTAAACGAAACCTCAAATTTACATCTTGGGTAACCGAGGCTTCAGTTCAATTTGAATTCAATTTTTTTAAATTTAATCCTTTCGACAAGAGAGAATCTTACTCACCTTATATTTTTGCGGGGGTTGGTGTTTTCCATTTTAACCCATATACCTTCCTTGACGGCCATAAGGTCTTTTTACACGATGTCGGTACAGAAGGTCAAAATCTGCCAGGCTCACAGCAACAGAATTATTATCCCAGACCTTATGCCAGATTTTCAGGCTGTATCCCCATTGGCGTGGGTTTTAAATACCATCTTGGGGGGCATATAAGCCTGGTTACTGAATATGGTATCAGATTAACATTCACAGATTACCTTGATGATGTCGGGGGTGTATATCCTGATTATACTGTCAATGGTACTAATACAACACTCGCCCGGTTATCTAACAGGTCTTACTATACTTATGTACCAGGAGATCAGCGCGGTGATTCATGGAGGTATGACAAATATTTTTATGGCTCAGTAGGAATAATTTATACTTTCAGGTCAATTGATTGTCCTGCTTTTTACAAATAAACTATGCTAAAGATTTGTTTATTTTGTGCTTTGTTTTTGCAACAGTGATATGAGTAAGTTTAATAACTTAGACCTAACAAGGGTTCCTGCACATATAGCCATCATCATGGATGGAAATGGACGCTGGGCTCAGGGCCAGGGAAAGGACCGAACTTTTGGCCACTGGTCAGGGGTAGAGTCTGTTCGTGATTCAATAGAAGGAGCAGTAGAGGCGGGGGTGAAAATTCTTACCCTTTATGCTTTTTCAACTGAAAATTGGGTAAGACCGGTTGAAGAAGTCAATATTTTAATGGAAATATTAGTTTCTTCGATACATCATGAGACTGAAAATCTGATGAAAAACGGAATTCGCCTTCAGGCTTTTGGTCAGCTTGATGCCTTGCCTGAGTCGTGTAGAAAAGAACTCTTTGAAGCGATAGATGCTACAGCTTCCAATTCTACCCTGACACTGAATCTGGCGTTAAGCTATGGTTCACGTTGGGAAATTTTAAATGCAATACGTATAATTGCTGGAAAAATTGAAGAAAACGAGCTTAAGGCTGCAGAGATTAACGAAGATTTATTCTGCTCATTTTTATGCACTGCAGGAATGCCTGACCCTGATCTACTGATTAGAACCAGCGGAGAACAACGGATAAGTAATTTTTTACTGTGGCAGATTGCCTATGCAGAATTGTATTTTACTCCTAAATTCTGGCCAGATTTCAGAAGAGATGACCTTTTTGAAGCGATTTATGATTTTCAAAATCGAAAAAGAAGGTTTGGTTCAACTTCTGAGCAGCTCATAGAATCCAAGATCAGTAATCTTGGTTAATGATCCCGAAGCTATATCAATAAGCGTTTATTATGCTGGGCCGAAACATATTTCTGCTTGGAATAAGCGTATTGCTAAAGTAATCAAGCCTGACTGTTGTTTTAAATTTTACCTATTTATATAATGAGAACTGCATGTGCTATTTATCTCTAAACACTATTAACACTTACGCATGCCTCAGTTCTAATAAACAACGATTCAAACCAATGAGAATTTTTCTTCCTGCACTTTTTAGTTTACTCCTTAGTTTTTCTTTAACGGTGTCTGGTCAGCAACAAACTGATTCAGTCCGCAAAAGTAGGGAAAAAGTGTTCATGCCAGTTGATTCTTCAAAATCACCTGTTGTTACTGCTCCCGTAACAGTCTCACCTACAAAAGCTTCTGCCTTATCCCCATTAACTCAGCCTTTGCAACCTTCACCTGTTATATCGAAACCAGACACGTTGCAAAAGCCTGAAAATTTTAACCAGGATACTACTAGTGCGGCTCCTGAATTAAGTTATCAAACAGCAAAAGAATACCTTATTGACGCTATTCAGGTTAAAGGAACAAAATACCTTGATAATAAATTGCTGATTAATATATCTCACCTTAGGATTGGCTCAAAAGTGCATGTGCCAGGAGATGAAAAAATATCAAATGCTATTAAAAGTCTATGGGCACAGGGGCTTTTTGAAAATGTAGGTATTGACGCCAGAATTCATGGTGAGTCGGTTACCCTGATTCTAAACTTGGAAGAGAGACCTCGTCTTGGTAAAATTGAGATTCACGGCATACATAAATCAGCAGAAGAAGATATTCGTAAAAAATTAAAAGATATAGGATCAAGGGTCGTCACAGATAATGTGCTGAACGATATTGAACGGGTTATTAAAAAATACTTTAATGATAAGGGATTTCTGAACACCCAGGTTACTTTCACTCAGCGCAAAGATGATTTAACTCAGAATAAGGTTGTGCTGGTTACTACCATTGACAAGAATAAAAAAGCCAGAGTAGACCGCATCAATTTATCGGGAAATGTAAACGTTAAGCGAAAAAAACTGCTGAAGTTTATGAAGAACACCAAAGAACGTGAATGGTACAAAGTTTTTGGGTCAAAAAAATTCTTATTAAATAAGTACCAGGAAGAAGACAAAGAAAGCCTGGTATCGAAATACAGTAATCTTGGTTATAGAGATGCTCGCATTCTTTCTGATACCATCGTTCATAATGCTGATGGAAATGTGACCATCAATATCAAACTGAATGAGGGTAAAAAATATTATTTTGGTAATATCACCTGGTTTGGTAATGCCCGTTACACATCGGAGTTTCTCTCAAAGGTTCTTGGAATAAAAAAGGGCGATGTTTATGATCAGGAAAAACTTGAAAAACGGTTGGGTGGCAGCCAGAATGGAGATGATGTAAGCTCACTGTATCTAGACAATGGCTATTTATTCTATCATAACGAGCCAACAGAAGTAAGGGTGTATAAAGATACTGTTGACCTGCAGATGAAAATGCAGGAAGGCGCTCAGGCAAATTATAACCGTATTACTGTAAAAGGTAATGATCGAACGAATGATAAAGTTGTGTTGCGTCAGGTAATGACTATTCCTGGTGAGAAATTCTCAAAAGCAGAAATTATCAGAACAACCCGTGAACTTGCACAATTAGGTTATTTTGATGAGCAAAAATTGAATCCTGTTCCACATCCAAATCCTGAAGATGGTACTGTCGATATCGAATATGATGTTGTTGAAAAGCCCTCAGATCAGGTTGAACTATCTGGTGGTTTCGGTGGTGGCAGAATTGTAGGATCACTTGGCCTGACATTTAATAATTTCTCAATACAAAAATTATTAAGAGGAAAGTGGGAAGGTCTGTTGCCCCAGGGTGACGGTCAAAAAGTTCAGATTAAAGCCTCTGCCAATGGCAAACAGTATCAGGTGTATTCCTTATCTTTTCTTGAACCCTGGTTCGGCGGTCATAAACCAGTGACATTCGGAGTGAATCTTTCTTTATCACAGCTTCAATACTCATATGGGGTTGCCCGTTCAGATCCCCGATTTGAAGGTGCCAATATTTATACAGCATCTGTAAGTCTGGGAAAACAGTTAAGGTGGCCTGATAACTATTTTAACCTGCAGTATGCCTTAACGCTTTCAAAATTTGATTTGAAAAATTTTCCTGGCTTTATTTATAATACGGGGCAATCTTATAATTTTAGCTTAACCCAGACGTTAAGCCGGAACTCAATTGATGCACCAATTTACCCGACTTCGGGTTCAAACATCAGGTTTAGCATAGAAGCAACCCCTCCATATTCGTCATTGCGTCATTTAGATTATGCCTCACCAAACCTGACGCCAGCAGGCAAGTTTCAATATACTGAATACCATAAATGGAAGTTTGATGCAACCTGGTTTATAAAACTTTATGGTAAACTTGTGCTCAATACGCAGGCAAGATTCGGTTTTATTGGTTATTACAATCCCAATATCGGTGTGCCTCAGTTAAACCGGTTTTTACTGGGTGGTGATGGTATGACAGGTTATAATTTTCTGCAGAGTACAGAGATTATTGGCTTAAGAGGGTATCAGAATTACTCAATTATACCACCAGGGGGTAATACAAATACTGGTAGTCCGATTTACGATAAGTTTACTGTTGAATTGAGACACCCTGTAATCAATAGCGCTTCAGCTACCATTTATATGCTGGGTTTTCTAGAGGGTGGTAATACCTGGTCTCATATTTCAGATTATTCTCCCTATAATATTAAGCGGTCAGCGGGTTTGGGAGTAAGAATTTATCTGCCGATTTTTGGCTTGTTGGGTCTTGATTATGGCTATGGTTTTGACAAAATACCTGGCAATTCCAGTGCAAATAAAGGCCAGTTTAACTTTACTATAAATAAAGGTTTAGATGGTTTTTAATTTAATGATAGGTGAGCGCAATAAAAAAATAGAATTTCACGTTATTCGCGTTGAACTTATAGTAAGATTTTTTTTAGCTTCGTCTATCAGTTTTCTGATACATCAAAACAATAGTATAAAACTATGAAAAGACTGATTCTGGTATTTACATTGCTTATAATTACGCATGTTGCTTTTGCCCAGAAATTTGGATTCGTTGACACTGATTATATCCTTAAACATATCCCTGATTATTCAAATGCGAATAAACAGCTTGATGCTCTTTCTAAACAATGGCAAAAAGAGTCTGATAATCATTTTCAGGAACTTGACGGATTTTATAAAGCATATCAGAAAGACCAGGTCTTACTTTCCGGTGATATGAAAAGAAAGCGGGAACAAGAAATTGTTGGAAAGGAAAAAGAAGCTAAAGATTTTCAAAAGCAAAAGTTTGGGCCAGATGGTGAACTCTTCAGACGAAGACAAGCATTGGTTAAACCAATACAAGACCGTATCTATAAAGCAATACAGGATGTTGCTGAAGACGGTCTGTATGCAATAATTTTCGATAAGGCCGGAGATCCAACCATGCTTTATTCAGCTCCCCGATATGATAAAAGCAGCGATGTTATCGTTAAACTTGGTTTCAAACCAGGAGTCTTTGCCAAATAAAAACTTTATATTTCATTCCAATCCACCCAAATCAATTCAATGTTTAAAATGAAAAATGTAATTAAAAGTGTTGTTTTAGTGATTGCCTGTCTTGTTGCTACGGGCTCAAAAAGTATTGCACAAAGTAAACTTGGCCATATAAATGCATCATTACTTATTACAATGATGCCAGAGGCTAAAGATGCGGATAAGAAAATTCAGGATTTTTATACTGCACTTCAAGATCAGATGAAGACCATGCAGACTGAGTTTCAAACTAAGTATGCTGATTTTCAAAAAACAGAAAAGGCGTTGTCTGATGCTAGTAAAACAGTAAAAGGAAAAGAGCTTCAGGATCTTCAGGACCGGATTCAGGGTTTTCAACAAAATGCACAGCAGCAGGCTACCTCAAAACAACAAGAGCTTATGCAGCCTGTTATCAGCAAAGCAACTGCAGCAATTGAGGCAGTAGCCAAAGAAAACAAAATCTCTTATGTATTTGACACAAGCAAAGGTGAATTTCTTGTCGTTCCTGATTCAGAGGATATATTACCGCTGGTGAAAAAGAAGCTAGGAATCACTGCACCGACTCCTGTTGCCGGGGCAACTGCAAATGTTAAATAATTAATCAAGCCAATATCCAGACAGTTGATTGTTCTGACCATATCAGGGTAATTTAAGGGTCTGGATTTTTTTTGTTTGCATTTTGCATTACCAATAAAAACCCTTCATTGTGATCTATTCAGACCGCCCTATTGGTATTTTTGACTCAGGTATTGGGGGCTTAAGTTTCGCTGCTGCAATTAAAAAACGGTTACCAACCGAAAATCTAATCTATTTCGGAGATACAGCACATTTGCCTTATGGTGATAAGTCACCCGAAACCATTAAGCTTTATTCTAGACGTATTAGCAATTTTCTGCTTGGCAAGCAATGTAAGGCCCTTGTGATGGCCTGTAATAGTGCTTCCTCAGTAGCCTATGCCGCACTTGAACGTGACTACGGGCAGTTAATGCCTATTGTTAATGTCATAGACCCAACTATTGAATACCTGCTTACGAAAGGATCTTACCGTAATATTGGTATAATTGGTACACGGGCAACTATTAATTCTGGTGTTTATCAGCGTAAAATTAAGGAATTTGATTCATCTATTAAGGTTGCTTCTCTGGCAACCCCGCTACTGGTTCCTATGATAGAAGAGGGCTTCTTTAATAATAGCATCAGTAAATCAATCATTGAAACCTATCTGGCAGACCCAGCACTTAAAGATATTGATTGCCTGATACTTGCCTGTACTCATTATCCCCTGATTAAAAATCAGATTAATGCCTATTATACTAATTCTATCGCCGTTATTGACAGTGCTGAATGGGTAGCTTCCAGACTTGCAGGCATACTTGAAAGCAAACAGTTGTTATCACATAACGGGGGTAATTCTCACCATTTTTATATTTCTGATCTAACTCCAAGTTTTGAAAAAAGTGCTCAGGTGTTTTTTGGCAAAGAAATTCATCTCGAGCTCGTCAAACAACTGGTCTAACTGTTATAGACCAGATCTAAGGTATACTTTGCTGCCACATATCATTTTTATTACTTCGGGTAATTTGCTAACAGATTTGCTTTCAGTCAATCTCTTTAATAAAAAAGTAAAATAATGCGATTGTTAACTAATTGTTAAGATATCAAAACCCCTTTTTGGTATCTTTATAGCAAAATAATTAGAATGAGTGATCCTGTAAAACATGAATGTGGTATTGCATTCATCCGCTTGCTGAAACCTTTTTCATATTATCAGGAAAAGTATGGTACCCCTCTTTATGCTGTAAAAAAGCTTTATCTCCTGATGGAAAAGCAACATAACAGGGGTCAGGATGGCGCTGGAGTTGCCGCAATTAAATTTGATATTCCCGCGGGAAACCGTTATATCAGTCGGCAAAGGTCAAATTCTCCTAAAGCTGTTCAGGAAATCTTTGAACATATAACCCAGAGATACCTTGATATTAAGGCTGCACATCCTGGTAAAATGGATGATGCTGACTGGGTCAAGCTGCATGTTCCTTTCACAGGAGAACTTCTACTGGGGCATCTTAGATACGGTACCCATGGTAATAATTCAATTGAAAACGTACATCCTTTTTTGCGCCAGAATAATTGGATGACCCGTAATCTGGTCATTGCTGGAAACTTCAACCTTACAAATGTTGAAGAAATGGTAGAGCAACTTCTTGAACTTGGCATGCATCCAAAAGAAAAGGCAGACACAGTTACCATTCTTGAAAAAATTGGTCATTTTCTCGATAATGAGAATCAGCGACTCTTTGAACATTTTAAACAAGAGGGGCATAATAATGTTGAGATCTCTAATTTAATAGCCCAAAATCTGGATGTAGCCAGAATTTTGACAAGAGCTGCAAAAACCTGGGACGGCGGTTATACAATCGCTGGTCTGTTCGGACATGGAGATGCCTTTATCATGCGTGATCCATCAGGGATACGACCTGCGTTTTATTATCAGGATGATGAAGTTGTCGTTGCTGCCTCAGAACGTCCGGCAATACAATCAGCCTTTAATGTGCCAGTTTCAGAAATTCATGAAGTAAAACCTGGGCATGCATTGATCATTAAAAAGAACGGGAAAATTAGTCAGCAAAAATTCAGAGAGCCCTTACCTTTAAAAGCTTGTTCATTTGAACGCATTTACTTCTCCCGTGGATCAGATACAGATATTTATCAGGAACGTAAAAAGCTTGGTTCCTTACTTGTTCCCGAGATCTTGAAGGCTGTTGATCAGGATATAGAAAATACCGTATTCTCATTCATACCCAATACGGCAGAAGTTGCATATTATGGTATGGTGGCAGGTGTTGAAGATCATATACGGAAAATTCAAAAAGCTGAACTTCTTAAAGGAAACCTTGATGAAGCGACTCTTGAACGCGTACTTGCTATCAGGCCCCGAGTTGAAAAAATAGCTTTGAAAGATGTCAAGCTGCGTACGTTTATCACTCAGGATGCTGATCGTGATGAACTTGTGACGCATGTGTATGATACAACATATGGTGTAGTCAAGGCGGGGGTTGATAATCTGGTCGTGATTGACGATTCTATTGTACGGGGTACCACCTTAAGACAAAGTATTCTTAAAATTCTTGACCGGCTGAATCCGAGAAGTATTGTAGTTGTTTCTTCAGCGCCTCAGATCAGGTATCCAGACTGCTACGGTATAGATATGTCAAGAATGCGTGAATTTGTTGCTTTTCAGGCAGCAATATCACTACTGAAGAAAAGTGGGCGCCATGAATTAATAGGAGAGGTATATGAGAAATGCCGTCTTGAATTACTCAAACCTCCTGAACATATGGTAAATCATGTTAAACTGATTTATGCTCCTTTTACGGATGAAGAAATTTCAGCAGAAATTGCCCTTATCATTTCTCCTGAGGATATTAAAGCTGAAGTTAAGGTCATATACCAAAAATTGGAAGATCTGGCAATTGCTTGCCCTATGAATCTTGGTGACTGGTACTTCTCAGGTAATTATCCTACACCAGGAGGTAATAAAGTTGTAAACAAAGCATATATGAATTATATGGAAGGTACCACTGGACGCCCATATGAAGATCTTATGGCGGCAGATGCACCAGAACTAAATAAACAGTTGCATAGCTGATACGTATAGGAAAAAAGTAAACTTAGGGTAGCTCAAAATTACCCTTTTGTAATAGTAACATGCCCCCAAAAACATCATTCTTTCATGGTATGGTATTTTTAGGTCAGCTTTTAAAAATCTTTGTAAACCGTGATTAGAATTAACCGGTTTTAAGAACTGCAATAGTCAGTTGAAATCACTACAGCTGTTCTTATTTGATGAATAAATTCAAAATTAACCTGCATCCAAAGCATATAATCACCACACCCGCTATGCGGTTCATTGTAATTATCGTTCTTCCACTGATTTTATTTCTTAATTTATTCGCAAAATAGGCCTTTGTGATATCCATAGTATAACAAGTCAATAAGGTACTGGTAAAGAACAGGATGTTTTCGTAATTGTCAAACTCATTGTCAATATGAAAGACTGATTTCAAAATACTATTGACCGTGATCCAGAATACTAATACAGAAGGATTAAAAAAAGTAATTAAAAAACCTTTGACAAGATATCCCGCATGACCAAAATGAAACTTATCTTCTATTGCTTCATACTTTAATTCGACTTTCTTTGCAATATAATAGACGCCTACTGCAATGAGAAATACTCCACCAAAAACCGCAGTAAGCTTTTGATAACGAGCTTCAAACTCTAAAATCCGGGTTCCATAAAATGTTATCGTGACCCATGAGATATCTGCCAGAAGTACACCCGTTGCCAGAGCCGCTCCTGAAAAAAAACCTTTTTCTATACTGGTCTTTATGAGTGCAAAAAATACAGGTCCGGTCAAAAAAGACAATATGATACCAACCCCTATACCACTTAGATTCGCTACAAGCATTAATTATTGATTGAATTCGTGATTAACAGAATGATTCCTGTTAATGCTTAAAAATTGGGGTTAAAAAATTATTAAGGTGATAGATGGCGTTTTAGTTCTGCAATATTAACAAAACTGTGCTGAATTCTTATTTCCTTTAACATACTTCTGATAGGCTAAATTAAATTATCGTTCAATTTTAGTATGTTAGCTAAACGATCAGGTAAAATAAATTTATCATATGAGTAATTCTTCTACAGAAACATTACCTGGCCAGAAGGCTACCAATTACACTTACGAAATTACTATAATTGGTGTGTTGTTCTTCATCTTTGGGTTTGTAACCTGGGTCAATGGCTCATTGATCGCTTATTTGAAGATAGCCTGCCAACTGAATAATTTTCAGTCATACCTGGTAGCATTTGCTTTTTTTATCTCCTATTTTGTCATGGGCATACCCTCATCATTTGTTTTAAAATGGATAGGGTATAAGAGGGGTATGGTATTGGGACTGATCATTATGGCGATTGGAGCATTGATATTTGTACCAGCGGCCCATACCCGTATTTATGCTTATTTCTTAATTGGATTATTTATAATAGGTACTGGCCTTGCCGTTTTACAGGCAGCTGTTAATCCGTATGTTACCGTTCTTGGCCCGCATGAGTCAGCCGCCCAGCGTATAAGCATCATGGGTATCTGTAATAAAGTTGCTGGTGGTATCGGAACGTTTGTACTGGCCTCCGTTTTACTGGTTGATACTACCAAGTTTGAAAAAGACCTCTTAGGGCTCAGTGATCCTGCCAAATCAATTAAACTAGATAAACTTGCTGAACGGGTTATAATACCCTATTACTGTATTGCAGGGGTGCTGGTCGTTCTTGCCTTATTGGTATGGCTTTCAAAGCTACCTGAAGTTGATACTGATAAAGAAGATGAAGAATTACAGTTAGCAAATAGTAATAAAACGAATATTTTTCAATTTCCAAATCTCGTTCTTGGAGTACTTACCCTATTTTTATATGTCGGTGTCGAAGTAATTGCTGGTGATAGTATCATCACATTTGGTAAAACACAGCATATTCCACTTGAAACAGCCAGATTCTTTACCATTTTCACCCTGCTTGCCATGGTTGTCGGCTATATAGCTGGCATAATAACCATTCCTAAATATGTACGTCAACAGGTAGCTTTACGCTGGTCGGCTGTATTGGGTCTTTTGTTCACAGTGGGTATTTTATTTACTTCTGGGTATACAGCAGTGACCTTTTTGGCGCTTTTAGGTCTTGCAAATGCAATTATGTGGCCAGCCATCTGGCCTCTTGCATTAGAAGGACTTGGCCGCTTCACAAAAATTGGTGCGGCTCTTTTAATTATGGCAATAGCAGGTGGGGCAGTAATGTCATTATTATTAGGGTACCTCACAGATGTTTTTCAGAATCATACCCAGTATGCTTACTTTATAGCCTTGCCATGCTACGGATTTATCCTTTATTATGCGTCTCAGGGCCATAAAATCAGAAGCTGGTCATAGTCACCATCAAGAAATTTTGCTTATTCTTAGTCATGCGTGTGGTGTAAACTTTGGTTTATTATCTTTGCAAATGGTTGAAAAAATTATCATTGTCGATTTTGGGTCTCAATACACACAGCTCATTGCCCGTAGGGTACGTGAGTTGAATGTTTATTGCGAGATACACCCTTATTTTAAGGTACCTGAACCAGATGAAACCATTAAAGGCTATATATTGTCAGGAAGCCCTCATTCTGTTTTCGAAAAAGATGCTCCTTCATTCGATTTTGAATCAGTTTATAAGACCTATCCGATTTTAGGTATTTGTTATGGTGCACAACTTATTGCGCACAGTCTTGGTGGATTGGTTGAACATTCAGATACCCGTGAATATGGGCGGGCCAATTTAAATGAAGTTGACCACCACAATCAGCTTTTTAAACAAGTAACCACTGGCAGTCAGGTATGGATGAGCCATGCTGATACCATTAAATCAATACCAGCAGCCTTTAACCTGTTAGCTAGCTCTGAATCTGTAAAAGTTGCGGGTTTTCAGCTAACCGGTTTTCAAACCTACGGTATCCAGTTTCATCCAGAGGTAACTCATTCGCTTGAAGGCAAAATGATTCTACAAAATTACCTGGTAGATATTTGCCATTGCTCACAAAGCTGGACGTCTGACGCCTTTGTAGAATCAACAATAGCGGGTCTTCGTAAAAAAATTGGCACTGACAAAGTTGTAATGGGCTTGTCTGGTGGGGTTGATTCAACCGTTGCCGCGATGCTCTTGCACCGGGCCATAGGTACGCAGCTGCATTGTATCTTCGTCGATAATGGCCTTCTTCGTAAAAATGAATTTACCCAGGTGATTGAATCATACCAGCATATGGGGTTGAATATTACAGGCATTCATGCAGGTGAGAGGTTTCTCTCAGAACTAAAGGGTATTTCTGATCCAGAGCAGAAGCGGAAGATTATAGGAAGGGTTTTTATAGAGGTTTTTGATGAAGCTGCCCATGCCATTAAAGATGTAAGCTGGCTGGGTCAGGGAACTATCTACCCTGATGTAATTGAATCAATATCTGTTAAGGGGCCATCAGTAACCATCAAATCACATCATAATGTAGGTGGGCTACCAGACTTTATGAAACTTAAAGTAGTAGAGCCTTTAAATACATTGTTTAAAGATGAAGTTAGAAGGGTAGGGCATAGACTGGATATCGATTCTTCGATATTAAACCGTCATCCTTTTCCTGGCCCAGGCCTTGCAGTTCGTATTTTAGGTGAAATAACCCCTGAAAGAGTTGCTATCTTACAGGAAGCTGATGCTATCTATATCGACCTTTTGCGTAGTAGTGGCAATTATGACAAGGTATGGCAAGCTGGTGCAATATTCCTTCCTGTAAAATCAGTAGGGGTAATGGGTGATGGCCGAACTTATGAACATGTTATAGCCTTAAGGGCTGTAGAATCGGTTGATGGCATGACTGCCGACTGGTGTCACCTGCCTTATGAGGTGCTTGCTGCAATTTCAAATGAGATTATTAATAAAGTTAAAGGAATCAACAGGGTCGTATATGATATTAGTTCAAAACCTCCTGCAACCATTGAATGGGAGTAAAAAAAGCTTGTTTTTTTTATTCCTGGGGTTACTATGTTCTTGTGCTGCCAGAAAAAATAATACTGTTAGTTCAACACAGAATGTTCAACCCACCAGGCCTGGATATACTACGGGTAGTCTAAAAAAAGATTCTGGTATACTTTCTTCGAAAAGACAAGATCCTGAATCTTTTTCAACTATTTCTCTCTTGCTACCCTTCAAGCTGTCAGCTATAAATGTTGAAAACCGGGCCGAGTTAGAGAAATCTTATTTACCTCTTGACTTTTATCAGGGATTCAGACTAGCTATTGATTCTCTTGCAGCTACCGGCAGTAAGATCAGATTGAATGTACTTGATTCTCAGGATGACAGTTCAAGAATCAGCTCATTGATTGCTTTAGGGCAGCTCGACCACAGCAGCCTTGTAGTTGGACCCATATTTCCAGGTGAGATTGAAAAAGTAAAGTCTTTTGCTGCCAGGAATCATACTTTTTTTGTTTCACCATTATCGCCACATAAACTGAGCGAATTCAATAATCCTTATCTAATTCAGGTGAGCAGCCCGCTCGAAGCTTATGCCAGGCAGACAGCCATATTTATCAACGAGCATTATCCTGGGGCCCATATCGTCATACTACGTTTCACTGAATCAGATGACAAATTTATTAAACCCCTGACCGAAGTATTGGTGGCAGCTCCAGAAATTATCAAGGCAATAAATAACCAGAAAATGGTTTTTTTGAAATCGAAACTTGAACCAGGCAAACAACATATTTTGATAGTGCCCTCTCTTGATAAATCGTTCTGGTCAAATCTAATGCTTTATTTAACAGGGCAAAATTTAGACATACCGCTTGTTATTTTTGCACACCCAAACTTTGAGAGGTTACAATTTACAAATTATGATTTGATGCAGCAGATAGGTCTGCGTTTTGCTTCAAATTACCTGCTTGACCGAAGTGAACAAAATGTTCAGGGGTTTATCCGGGCTTATAAAAATCGATATTTTGCTAATCCATCAAGATATGCCGTTATTGGTTTCGATATAGGCACCTATTTTGGCCGGCTTGCGAAAAATAAATCCACCATTGAAGAGGCATTAAAAGAGTCAGACTTCAAAGGTCTGCATACTGAATTTAAGTTTAAAAAAGTACCCGGACAAGGGTATGAGAATAATTCAATTATGATCTTAAAATATAACCAGGGTCAACTTCTGGAAGACAAATGATAGCTGAATCTAGATTACGCAACGCAGTACAGGTTTTATCTTCTGAATATATCCCTGGTAAATTACCCCTATCAAGATTCCTGAATCAATGGTTTAAAAAAAACCGTCAGATGGGATCAAAGGACAGAAAAATTTTAAGTAGTCTTTTATATGATCATTACCGATGTGTTCATCTGTTATCAGATCTTGAGCCAGAAGATCAACTACTTGCTTCACGGTTTCTTCTGAATAATGACGATGCAATATTAATAGCTGAATTAAAGCCAACGTGGGTAAGTCAAATGTCTTTGGGTTTTAATGAAAAACTTACTTTACTACAAACCTGGTATTCTGATCTTACCCCACACCCAATATTTCCCTTTAGTGAATACCTGAGTACTGAAATTGAAAAAGATGCCTATGTTTCTTCTTACCTCAGGCAGCCCTGGTTTTTTCTGAGAATTCGAAATGGATATGACGAGGAAGTAATAAGCTGCCTTGAAAAACATGAAATTTCTTTCACCAGGGTGAGCACAAACTGTATTCAGTTTACCAACCAGACCAGAATTGACTTCCTGGCCGATGAATGTGCTGGTCTGACTGAGGTTCAGGATCTCTCTTCCCAATTATGTGGAACCTATTTCAATCCGGTTGAAGAGTCTTCCTGGTGGGATTGCTGTGCTGGAGCAGGTGGTAAAACTTTACTTCTGGCTGATATTGAGCCTAATGTTCGTATTTATGCCTCAGACTATCGGGAAAGTGTACTTGAAAATCTGCGAGAGCGCATTCTACGTGCAGGTCAGCGTGCCCGTAAAATATTTCAGACTGATTTGGTGCATGGGGTAAACCTTCCGGTAGCAGATCTGAAGTTTGACGGAATTATACTCGATGCCCCATGTTCCGGATCGGGAACCTGGGCAAGAACTCCTGAAATGCTAGCTTCATTTGAATCTTCTACAATCGGAAGATTCAGTGACATGCAATTTACAATTGCATGTAGGGTAATAGATTATCTTAAATCAGGTGCTCCGTTAATTTATATAACCTGCTCTGTATTTACCAGTGAAAATGAAGAACTAATTGATCGACTTCTTGATACAGGAAAGCTTGTTCTTGAAAAACAAGAATATTTTAAGGGTTATGGGAGAGGTGCCGACACCATGTTTATTTCGAAATTAATAAAGGTGTAGGCAGAAGGTCTTTACCAGATACGGTATTAATAGCATCGGTTGCGTATACGTACAAGAGCCAATAGAACCAGTAATTATGGATGCCCATCAGAACGTTGAAACATTGAACTTAGTTGATGTTTCAATAGCTTCTAAATCAATAAACCGTATAGAGTCAATCGATGTGCTCAGAGCATTAACAATGGTCATGATGATCTTTGTTAATGACCTGGGCTCATTAAGAAAAATTCCAGAATGGCTTGATCATGTAAAAGCTGACGTTGACGGCATTGGACTTGCTGATACTGTATTTCCAGCATTTTTATTTTTAGTAGGCCTCTCTCTACCCTATGCAATAGCTCACCGTTTGAGAAAAGGTGATTCTCTGATGCAGCTAATCGCCCATATTCTATCACGTTCTTTTGCCTTGATTGTCATGGGGGTATTTTTGGTGAACGGAGAAACCATAAACAGCCAGGCAACAGGATTTGATCACTATATCTGGAACCCTCTGTGCTGCATTTCTTTCATTCTGATCTGGAATGTATATCCCTTGAAAATCGGAAGACACCTTAAAATCTGGGCCAGGGTAACAGGGGTAGTCCTGCTCTGCTTACTGGCATTTATTTATAGAGGAGGTGATAATGGTATTATTAATCGTTTTGCCGCCCAATGGTGGGGAATTCTTGGGCTTATTGGCTGGGCTTATCTGGCAACAGCAATAATAACAGTATTCTTAAGAGATCGTTTATGGCTGCTGATATTAGTATGGGCCTTATTTAGTGGAATCAGCTTGCTCTATACAGAAGAAATCATAGGTCATACTGGCTTTTTCTGGTTTGTTCCCGCAGCAATTATAGGTGGCTCACTTACGGGGTTAATTATGGGGGGAGTTATTATTGCAACTCTCTTTGAGCGGCTTAGAAGAAAACATCCTGTGAGGATGACTTTCCTGTTTATCGCAATTTTTGCCCTCTTAATTGGATTATGTTATTACAGCCATAATTTCTACATCATTTCTAAGATCGATGCCAGCCTGCCCTGGGTATATCTTTGCACAGCGATAACCCTGCTCGCTTTTACTGCAATTTATTGGCTGACTGATGTACTGGGCAAGGCTTCCTGGTTTAGTTTTATTAAACCAGCAGGTACCGATACCTTATTATGTTATCTGATTCCTTATTTGCTGGTGAGTCTGGTATATGCCAGTCATCTTAAAATCCCGGTTTTCTTTCTGACAGGAACTCTGGGTTTAGTCAAATCATTTTTATTTGCCATGGCCTGCGTCTGGATAACGGCGGGTCTGAATAAAATTGGTATCAGACTAAAATTATAGTAATGGGCTGAGCATTTAGATAATTTAAATTCCAGCAGGTTAAAAACACTGGATTTTTTTTACTTTGTATGAAAAGGCTTTAATTATGAAGACTCTGGTAGTTGAATTGGAATCGTAAAATTAATCAGCTATAAAAACGGTTAAGATTCTTCACGAATGCGCATATTGGTATAAACCACGTTCACATCTTCGTCTTCTTCCATTTTATCAATCAGCTTGGTTAATTCTTCTTCCTGTTCCGGGCTTATGTCCATGTATGATAGCGGAAAACGCTGGAGATCAGAGCTGATTACATGTACACCTTTTTCTTCCAGGGCTTTTTGCATGCCTCCAAAATCAACGAATGCAGTATAGATAATTATTTCGCCTTCATCTTCTTCCAGATCTTCGGCGCCAAAATCAATTAATTCAAGTTCAAGTTCTTCAAGACTCATACCACCGGCATTGATTCTAAATACACCCTTTCTTTCAAAAACAAAGTTCAGCATGCCTGAAGTACCCAGACTGCCTTCGTTTCTGGTGAAAATACTGCGTACATTGGCTACTGTGCGTTTTATATTATCAGTAGATGTTTCTACCAGCACTGCTACACCATGTGCACCATACCCTTCATAAACAACTTCTTCATAATTCTTTTCATCTTTTGAAGAAGCACGTTTTATTGCGGCATCAATGCGGTCTTTGGGCATATTTATACCCTTGGCATTTTGAATTACAACTCTTAATCTTGAATTCGAACTCGGATCAGGGCCGTTTGCCTTGACAGCCATTACAATATCTTTACCAATACGGGTGAAGGCCTTGGCCATCTTGCCCCAGCGTTTGAATTTTCTTTCTTTTCTGAATTCGTATGCTCTTCCCATAATCAATTTTCAAAGCTGAAATTACTGAAAATCCTATAAATGTGCATTGCTTCTGAATAGCTTGATAGCAATGGCGAGTAAAATTACGCCAAAGGCTTTTCTTAGTATGCTCACACCGGTTCTACCAAGAATACGCTCAAGATGATAGGTATTTTTTAAAACCAGGTAAACAAAAAGTGTATTTATTAATATACCGACAATGATATTTTGGGTTTGAAATTCCGCTTTCAGCGATAAAATGGTTGTCATGGTGCCAGCACCTGCGATCAGCGGAAATGCGAGTGGAATGATTGAAGCCGTTTCAGGTATCGCATCTTTAAAAATATTAATTCCCAATACCATTTCTACAGCAAGTATGAAAATAATGAATGAACCAGCTATGGCAAAAGAGCTTATGTCTAGACCAATGACCCTTAACATTGACTCACCAACAAATAAAAAAAGTATCATCAGTACCATAGCTACTATTGAGGCTTTTTCTGACTCAATATGCCCGGCTTTATTACGTAGCTGTATGATGATGGGAATTGATCCGATGATATCTATAATAGCAAATAACACGGTCGAAACTGTGAGAATCTCTTTGAATTCGAAGTGAAAGAAGTTTTTCTCGGGTACCATTAAATTTATTCTATGCCTGCCTATTATTTATGATAACAAACAATATAACAAAATTCTGTTTCAACGGGCTGAATAATTAACAATTTGGTGTCATGCACATTTCTGATTGAAATTTCCTGGTTACACGATTTAAATTTGTTGAATTGTAATTTTAAGCACATAAAAAAGCCGGAAAATAACTCTTCCGGCTCTAACTAAAAATTAACACAATTACTTTTTAAGTGTCAGTGTTTCCAAAAGCAGTTTGGCGGCAGCTTCAGATGAACCTGGGTTTTGGCCTGTTATTAACTGTCCGTCCTGTTGAACATAAGAACCCCAGTCTGCCCCTTTACTATAATGAGCACCTAATTTCTTAAGTTCACTTTCTAGCATAAAAGGAACTACTGTTGAAAGGTGTACTGCGTCTTCTTCAGAATTCGTGAACCCTGTTACGTTTTTTCCTTTTACCAGCGGGTCACCGTTTTTTGCTTTTACATTCACCAAGGCCGCAGGTGCATGGCAAACGAATGCAATAGGTTTGCCATTTGAATAAAAATCTTCGATCAGTGAGATAGACGTTGCATCAGTTGAGAGATCCCATAATGGACCATGGCCGCCCGGATAAAAAACTGCGTCATAATCAGTCTGTTTTACATCAGAAAGCCTATGTGTATGGCTTAGCTTTTCTTTCACTGCAATATCTTTATTATAGCGCTCAGTGGCAGGGGTTGACGCGTCGGCTGCCTCACTTTTTGGGTCGATTGGGGGCTGCCCACCCTTTGGAGAAGCGATTGTTATGTCTATACCGGCGTCAAAGAGTAAATAATATGGCGCGGCAAATTCCTCAATCCAAAAACCAGTTTTCTTTCCGGTATTTCCTAACTCACTGTGTGAGGTTAATACAAAGAGTATTTTCATGATGATAAATCTTTTCGATGTGTGTACAAATCTAGTTCGGGTTATAAGTTTTTAACCTTGAATAAAGATAATTTATCAATTCAGGTCTCAGGGTAATATTTTTAAAGCAAAATAGGTTGTCTTTTAAGAAGCCTATCTTTGTTCTATTTTTTTTCTGTCACAATTCTAAGGTCCTAATGTAAATTAGATTCTACTCTTCTGTTTTTTCCTCTGCCTTGACCAGTATTATTACTAGCAATTGTATGAACATACCCCATTCCATTGCTTATTATCTGACTTGCATTCTGATGACCTGTAACAACAATACTGTTATTTTCGAATGTCAAAACTACCAGCGGTTACCAGATAGATATTATATCCCAGATCTAATATGAGTCCTTGACTTAAACAAAACTTAACGCCACATATCTATCGTTAATGGAATACTTTTTGCGAACTTTCCTTGAATAATTCTGTAAGATGAAAAGTCTGTGGAGGGGCTCATTAAGTTTTGGTCTCGTAAATATTCCTGTTCAATTATTTAGCGCCACTATTTCACATGCCCTTGATTTTGATATGCTTGATAAATCAGACCATGCTCAGATTAAGTACCAGAGGGTAAATGAAAAAACTGGTAAAGAAGTACCCTGGAGCCAAATAGTAAAAGGATATTTGCTTGACCGAGAGTATGTGATTCTTGATGATACTGACTTTGAACAAGCAAGCCCTAAGAAATCTAAACTGATAGAAATTGAAGAATTCGTCGAAATATCAGAAATCAGCAGCATCTTTTATGAAACAGCCTATTATATCATACCAGATAAAGGCAATACAAAGGCCTATAGTCTGTTCTTGAATGCATTAAAAAAAACTGGCAAGGCAGGAGTTGCACGTTTTATTATGCGCAGTTCTGAAAACCTGGCTCTCATTCAAGCTGGAGATAATTGTATGCTTTTAATCAAAATTCGCTTTCAGGATGAAATTCGTTCAACAGAAGAACTCGATCTGCCAGTTGCGGATAAATTCACCAAAATGGAAATGGATATGGCTACTGACCTGATAGAGCAATATTCATCACCATTTGATCCGGCGAAATTCAAGAATGAATATAAAAATGAGCTTCTAAGCATTATTCATACAAAGGTGTCGGGTAAAAAATCAATCATAAAAAAACTGAATTTTCCTGAAATCACAGACAGCAATCTTTTTGAAGAACTTAAAGCAAGCCTGGCAGTAAAAAGAAAGCTTCCTGCTTCCTGACATAACTGACAGGTTTCAGAAAGCTCAAAGAAATATGCACCTATTTTAAAATTTAACTGCCACTTGTATTTTCAGCAGCAATCCGTCTTCTGATTATACTATTTTTTACTGAATAGGTGTAGTAGATGACAAAACCTATTGCCATCCATACAAGTAAACGTAACCAATTTTCTTTACCAAGACCTACCATCATGGCAACACATACTAAAATAGCAAGTATTGGCACTAGTGGTACAAAAGGTACTTTAAATGGGCGCTCTACATCAGGATCTGTTTTGCGCATTACAATAATACCCAGACTAACCAGTGAAAAAGCAAACAGTGTTCCGATGCTTGTCATATCACCAACAACATTTCCAGGTATGAATGCAGAGAATAAACCTACAAACAGCATGAATAATAAATTTGATCTATACGGGGTGCGAAATTTAGGGTGCAGGTTTGAAAAGATTTTCGGTACCAGACCATCTTTAGACATCGAATAAAAGACCCTTGTCTGCCCTAGCAGCATAACCAGAATAACAGAAGAAAATCCAAATAATATCGCAATTGTTACCAACAGTTCTAGCCATTGGTATGGCAGATAAGTACGTATTGCATAGGCCACTGATGCCTCTTTACCTTGTGTTATAAACTCTTTGTAATTTGCCAATCCGGTAAGTACGTAAGAAAATAAGATATATAGAACCGTGCAAACAGCAAGTGAAACGAGTAAGCCGATGGGCATGTCTTTTTTTGGGTTCTTTGCCTCCTGAGCTGCCGTAGAAACAGCATCAAAACCAATAAAGGCAAAGAAAACAATTCCTGCACCAGCCAGGATACCTGTCATTCCATAATGACCAAAACCACCATTTGCTGGCTGGTCTTTATTCCATGAACCAAATTCATGCGCATTGGCTGGAATATATGGGGTGTGGTTCAGTGGATTCATATAATGCCAGCCTAAAACAATAAACAGCAGTACTATTGAAACCTTTGTGATGACTATAATATTATTCACCATAGCAGACTCCTGGGTGCCTCTTATCAGAAGCAGACTGAGTACAACTATAATAAATAGTGCGGGAATATTAATAATACCATGCAAATGTGTTAAAGAATCAGTTTCAAATGGTGAATGACTGAATTGATAAGGAACCCGCAAATGAATATATCCCAGAAGATTATTAAGGTATTCTGACCATGATATTGATACAGTTGCAGCACCAAGGGCATATTCTAACACAAGATCCCAACCAATAATCCATGCCACGGTTTCACCCATGGTAGCATATGAATAGGTATATGCACTACCTGCAATAGGTATCATGGAAGCAAATTCTGCATAGCATAATCCTGCAAGAGCACAGCCTACTGCAGCCAGTATAAATGAGAAAGTGACTGCTGGACCTGCATGTTCTCCTGCGGCCTGTGCGGTACGAACGAACAAGCCAGCTCCGATAATTGCACCGATCCCTAAAGCGATCAGGTTGAAACTGGTTAATGTACGCTTTAAAGTTCCTTCACCAGTTGCCTCAGATTCCTTTAATAATGAGCTTAATGACTTTCTGTATTTCATTTAATTGTTAGATGTAATTTTTTTGGTGGGGTTGTGACGAAATTAATCATTATTGTCAATAAAAAAATTACCCATGGATCAACCTGTTGAATTTTTTGCTGATAAATCAGGTTTATTTTAATTAATCCTTTTTTGTGCTGATAGAAGAGGTAGCCTTATGATTTTTAGTTAAAACCAATGACATAGAATGCTTAACTGGTAGTGATGACTGTTTTACAGGCAATTTATGCACTGCAATATAGGGAGCAATTACTAATGAAACAATTGACATCAATTTAATCAGGATATTCATCGATGGACCAGAAGTATCTTTGAAAGGATCCCCTACAGTATCTCCTGTAACGGAAGCTTTATGGGCATCAGAACCTTTATATTCCATTTTACCGTTTATTTCTACCCCTTTTTCAAAAGATTTCTTTGCATTATCCCATGCACCGCCGGCATTTGACTGAAAAATACCCATTAATACTCCTGAAACAGTTACACCTGCCAAAAGCCCACCCAATACTTCAGGTCCGAAAGAGAAACCAATTATTAAAGGAACGATCAGTGCGATTGCACCAGGTAGCATCATTTCACGTAAAGATGCCTTGGTTGATATAGCCACACATTTTTCATATTCTGGTTTGGCTTTATATTCCATTATACCTGGAATTTCTCTAAACTGTCTTCTCACTTCCTCGACCATAGCCATGGCCGCTCTACCAACAGCTGCTATAGCCAGAGATGAGAAAATATAGGGAATCATACCGCCTATGAATAATCCGGCCAGCACATCAGCGTGATAAATATTGATAGAATCAATTCCTGCAATACCCACAAAGGCTGCAAATAAAGCTAGTGAGGTAAGTGCTGCCGATGCAATGGCAAAGCCCTTGCCTGTAGCAGCAGTCGTATTTCCGACAGCATCAAGATTATCAGTACGCTGACGAACTTCTTTAGGCAGACCACTCATTTCAGCAATACCCCCTGCATTATCGGCAATCGGGCCAAATGCGTCAATTGATAATTGCATGGCAGTTGTAGCCATCATACCTGCGGCAGCAATGGCGACACCATATAAACCTGCAAATTTATAAGATCCATAAATACCTGCGGCAAGTACAAGAATAGGTAATACAGTTGATTCCATTCCTACGGCAAGGCCAGCGATGATATTTGTCGCATGACCAGTTGATGACTGTCTTATAATACCTTGTACAGGTCTTTTGCCCATGGCCGTATAATATTCAGTGATCAGGCTCATGAGCGTTCCTACTGCCAGACCAACCAGAATTGCCTCATACACATTGAATGCTGTAAAATTAACTCCTCTCAGGCTTAGTGTATCTGGTAGCATCCAGGTAACCAGAAAATAACTTGCTATGGCCGTAAAGATCACTGATGACCAGTTACCCAGATTTAACGCCTTCTGCACACTGTCTGTTTCTTTTTCAATGCGAACAAACACTGTTCCTGCAATAGAAAACAGGAGGCCCATGGCTGCAATTACAATAGGGAGTAAGATCGGGGCAATGCCGCCAAAATGATCGGCTGATACCATTTCACGACCCAAAACCATAGTTCCGAGCGTTGTTGCAACATATGAGCCAAACAAATCGGCGCCCATTCCGGCTACGTCGCCCACATTATCTCCAACATTATCAGCAATAGTTGCGGGGTTTCGTACATCATCTTCAGGAATACCTGCTTCTACCTTTCCCACAAGATCTGCCCCTACATCTGCAGCCTTCGTATAGATACCACCACCAACACGGGCGAATAAAGCAATAGATTCTGCTCCTAGTGAAAATCCCGTTAAAACCTCCAATGCCTTTTGCATTTCAGGCCCATTGGCTGTAGCACCCTTACTACTTACAAAATACGTGTACAGGATAATGAAAAGACTTCCCAAACCTAAAACGGCTAGTCCTGCTACTCCGGTTCCCATAACTGAACCACCAGTGAATGATACCTTCAATGCTTTAGCCAGAGAAGTTCTTGCAGCTTGTGTGGTTCTAACATTTGCCTTTGTGGCTATGCGCATGCCTATGTAACCGGCAAAAGCTGAAAATACTGCACCAATTATAAATGCAAATGCAATTGCCGGACTTGAAGTAACTGACTGTGTGCCCAGGTAGAAGAGTAATAAGAATGCAATTCCTGCAAAATAGGAGAGAATTTTCCATTCAGCTTTTAAAAATGCCATGGCACCTTCTGCTATGTATCCTGCAAGTTGCTGCATGTTTTCGTCACCGGCATCTTGCTTTGATACCCAACGGCCCTGAACTATTGTGAAAATCAGACAGAGAATTCCAAGTAGGGGTGAGATGTAAATTAAATTGTGGTATAAAAACTCCATAAAAGCTATTTGATTTATTGTGGCAACTAAAAATAGGTTTACATTTTCTAATAGCCAAATTTATCGTATAGCCTGTCTCAGTTTTATAGTTTATGGATGCCTGAACTGAATTGGTTTTAAAGCCAAACAGGGAGTATCATTACTGACACTCCCTGTTTGCGGGTATCCTGTTTAACTTATTTTTCCTTGTCAATAATCGAGTCAAGGGTAGTTGCCATCATAAGGTGATGTTGTATTCCAGGTATTATCTTACCGAGTGTAGTTTTTAAGGCTGCATCTTTGGTAGTTGATTCAGCTTCTGTAAACGCATCAAGATCATTCTTATGGTCTTTCTTCATATTGTCCATGTATTTAACATCAAATTTATCATTACCTTTTTCTCCCAGCTTTTTAATAAGCTCTTTTTTATCATTGCTTAAAGAATCAGGTACCGTGATATTTTTCGATTTAGCATAAGCCATAACTTCATCACCCCATTTTGTATGATCTTTAATCATCAGGGCTGCAAATTCTTTGACTCTTTTATCAGAGCTATGCTTTAAAGCAAGCTTGGCTGCAGCAATTTCATAAGCTCCACCATCAGAGGCGGCAACTATAAAATGTGCATCATCTTTAAATTCTTTTTTATTTGTTTTTGATACTGAATCGCTTGTGTTCGCCAGTGCATGGTTTGCTGAATCAGTCGTTTTTGCCTTCGCATTATTTGCTGAATCAGCTGACTCTTTACTGTCAGTACCTTTAGTATTACAAGATGTCATAGTCAAAGAAATGGCAGCTGTTGCTGCGACTAGAAAAGGAAGATTTAAGCTGTTTAGTTTCATGACTTTAAAGGGTTTTTTAATTGTTAGTTATGTACTCTAAAGAAAAAACGTTGCCAATTCTTATTAGGCATTAGCTTTAACTATAAATACTTTTGTTATTCCTTTTTTTTAATTTTTCAAAAAAAAATCCCCAAAGAGAGGAAAAAAAGTATCAGCTTCTATTTACTGGCATATCACAATGTTTGAAAAGTTACAGGGCATAGATATTGGTGAATTTATTATGATATACAAATTCAAAAAATCATGAAACCAATATTAAAAACACAGGAGCATCTTGACCCAAAGCAAGATGATAAAGAGATTTTTCCCAAAAAAAATATGTTGGATGAATATGATCCTTTTGCTCGAAATACCCATTCAGAGTCTGAACTACAGCAAGATGAACGTGAAAAGTCTGAGAATTCTAAGTGCTTTCAGCCGGAATCTCCAGGAAATCTCACCCCAAAAAAAGATTTTGACCCAATACCTGAAAGACCTGAAGAGCATAAACCTGAAATTCCAGAAAGGTCAATTCCTGAAATAGAACGTTCCCGTGAGAAAGAACATTTACAGCAAAATATTCCAGAAATTCAGAAAGAACATGATGATGACAGATCAACTATCAATAAAGATGATTCAGGAATGATTAGCCGTGTTTATCCATCAATTGCCAATCATGATAACCTTGAAGGTACTGTTGATGATAATGATGAAAATTGGAATAGTGAAGATTCTGATCTTGATATAGATTCAGATAGTAATAGGCAAGATTAAGCTTTTTTATGAATATTAGTCAAAAAAAACTCCGGTTCAAATAAATTTTGACCGGAATTTTTTTGTTCTATTTTAAAATGCACTTCTACCTCTGATTACATTAATTAAGATTGCAATGATGGCAATTACCAATAAAATATGGATTACGCTACCAACTGAATAAGCAAAAAATCCAATGGCCCAGCCAATGACTAAAATTACTGCGATAATGTACAATAGACTGCTCATGTTTTTATAAGTTTAAGGATTAACAAGTTGGAAGGTAAAAAATCAAAAACTGTTCCATATTAAAAAACATATTAGCAGTAATATTATTTTTACAAAACAAATTTTAGTAAAATTTGAGCAAGTTTAATTAAATATTTCAATTTATGAATGAGCAGAAGCCTGTAGCATTAAAAAGAGAATTGGGTTTATTTGATTCTACAATGATCGTTGTTGGGTCAATGATTGGGTCTGGAATTTTCCTTGTGTCTGCTGATATTGCCCGAAGTTTGGGGTCACCAGCATGGTTGATTTTGACCTGGGTAATAACCGGGTTAATTACATTAATGGCAGCATTAAGTTATGGAGAGCTTGCCGGTATGATGCCAAAGGCAGGTGGGCAATATGTTTACTTAAGAGAGGCATATTCTCCCCTGATTGGTTTTCTATACGGCTGGTCATTGTTTCTGGTGATCCAAACTGGTACAATTGCGGCTGTCGCTGCTGCATTTGCTATTTACTGCGGCGTACTTTTCCCCTGGTTTAGTACACATCATATTATTTTAGTCCTTGGGCCCATTCAGATCTCAACAGCCCAGTTACTTGCGGTTGCTTCAATCATACTGTTGACTAGTATGAATAGCAGAGGTTTGAAAACGGGAAAATTTGTTCAGCTTGTTTTTACAGTGACCAAGATCATCGCATTGGCAGGCCTGATACTTGCTGGCATATTTATCGGTAAAAATGTTCAGGCTCTATCTGCAAATTTCCACGTATTCTGGCAGCAACCGTTCTCAATGGTGCAGGTTGGTGATTCATGGGTAAAAAACTTATTGCATGGTCCATCTGTCTGGTTGGTTTTTGGAGGAGCCATGGTAGGGTCACTTTTTTCAAGTGATGCATGGAACAATATTACCTTTACGGCTGGTGAAGTCAAAGATCCACAGCGAAATATACCGCTTAGCTTACTACTGGGAACTTTAACCGTCACTATTATTTATGTACTGGCCAATGTTGCATACTTATTAGTATTACCCATGTACGGACATCCCGATGCACATGATGTATTGGGAAGAGGTATCATGTTTGCAAGTGATAAACGGGTGGCAACTGCTACTGCCGAAGTCATTTTTGGGCAACGTGCGGTACTGGTCATGGCTGTTCTTATCATGATTTCTACCTTTGGCTGCAATAATGGGTTGATTATGGCTGGAGCCAGGGTTTATTATGCAATGGCTTGCGACAGACTATTCTTTAAAAGTGCTTCCAGACTGAATGCACAATCTGTTCCTTCTTTTGCCTTAATCATACAATGTGTTTGGGCCTGCTTTTTATGTCTTTCTGGTAGCTACAGTGCATTGCTCGATTTTGTAATTTTTGCCGTTCTGATTTTTTATGTACTTACAGTTGCAGGCATTATCGTTTTGAGATACAAACAGCCTGACACCATACGCCCATACAAGGCTTGGGGATATCCTTTTATTCCGGTTTTATACATCGTTCTTGCTTCAGCAATAGCAGCAGATTTACTGATCGTAAAATGGGAAACCAGTAGATGGGGTGCCTTAATTGTGCTTTTGGGAATTCCAGTGTATTATATTGCCAGAAATACACTCAGCACTCAAGATAAAACAACAGTAAACGGACCTTTCAGTTAATTCATTTTCACGGTATTATTTCGGCAACCACGAAGGTACTGCCCCCAATAAATATAAGATCATTATTAGTCGCTGCCAGTCTTGCAGCGGCTAATGCTTCTTTTACACTCTGGTAAGCCTTTCCGACCAGCTGGTATTTTGCGGCTTCAATCCGGAGGGTTTCTGCCTCAAGTGCTCTGGGTATTGCTGCATGGCAAAAATAGTACTGGGCATGGGTAGGTAAAAGAGCAAGTATTGGTGCTATATCCTTGTCATTTACGACACCAAACACCAGGTGCAATTTTTCATACCTGGTTAAAGAAAGCTGGGTAACAACTTCCTGAATTCCTTCAGCATTATGTCCTGTATCACAAATAGTCAGGGGGTTCCTTGATAAAATAAACCAGCGTCCTTTTAAATTGGTTAATTTTCTGACCTGTTTTAAGGCAATTTCAGGTCTGATAATGGTAAAGCCCATCTTATTTAATTCATGAATGGCAGATAGAACTGTTTTTGCGTTTTTTACCTGATAATGACCCGGTAAGTCGAGTTGCAATTTTACCGTGTGGTTTTGATCATCTACCAATATCATGCGCTGATTACGAAGATGTGGCTGCCACTCTGTAAGATTCCATTCCTGTGAAGCATATTTTAAGGGGCTTCTATTTCTGGCGGCGATAGTTTCAAAAACTCCTGCAACTTTTGGCTGATACTCTCCAATTATAACGGGAATATTTTCTTTAATGATTCCTGCTTTTTCGGCTGCTATCTGCTCCAGCTTATCACCAAGAATACTGGTATGATCATAACCAATATTTGTAATTACTGATAAAATAGGTCTTATGATATTTGTTGAATCGAGTCTGCCACCTAAACCTGTTTCTATAATTGCAATATCAACCTTCATTTCTGCGAACCAGTCAAAAGCAAGAGCTACCGTCATTTCGAAAAAAGAAGGATGAGTTTCATCGATTTTAACCCAGTGTTTCTTAATAAATGAGGTGACTACTGATTTAGGAATCATTTTACCATCTATCCGGATTCGCTCACGAAAATCTTTCAAATGAGGTGAGGTAAAAAGACCTGTCTTATAGCCATTTTGCTGAAGTATGGCTGCAAGCATATGGGAGGTCGAACCTTTCCCATTGGTACCAGCAATATGAACTGAACGAAATTTAGTCTGTGGATCTCCCAGATAGGAGCAAAGTTCTATTATATGGGTAAGATCTGGTTTATAAGCCTGCTTTCCTATGCGTTGAAACATGGGTAAAGCATCAAATAAATATTCCAGTGTTTCAGTATAGTTCAATCTGATTATTGCAGTTTAAAGGAAAAGATAACTACCCCGGCCTGAATTTCTGGCCCGTCAGCGATCGCGTTTAGTCTGGCCTGTTTGGCTGCATCTTCACACTTTCTCCATAAAGTAGCATTTTGAATTGTGGTGCCTCTTCCCCCAGCCTTGGCTGTGGTAATATTTCCATCCCGGTTCACAGTAATCTGCACCGTAATTTTTCCTTCAGACTGCCCATCATCACTAAGAGTTGGTCTGGCAATAAAGTTTCTTCCTTCAAGATTTAAAGCAATTCCACCACCTCCGATTCCCGTACCTGTATAGCTATGTGATAAAACACTACCGTTTGCTTTCCCCTGGTTACCGGCTTCATCAGTATTGCCGTCTCCACCACCTTTACCGGTTGTAGCAGCTCCCTTATAGAGGGCATTTGAATTAATTTTTTCTACAGCCCTATCTGGTGTTTTTGTCGATTTTGAGAATTTGCCTGCTTTCTTTTTTACATCTACTGAAGCAGCATCTTCATTATTCTGAGTAATAATATTTCCGGTTTTTATGACTTCTCTAGAATTATGAGCTAAAGAATGAACAGGCTCAGAAGTAGCACGTCTGCTCGGCCTTGGTGCAACTGACGGATTTTCTGTACTTGTATAATCAGTTCCCTTACCCTTGTTACTATTGCCGAAGTTTACTTCGATGCCTCCGGTATTAACTTGTTTCTGGGTATAAGGAAGTGTAAGGAAGCCAAAAAAACAAGCACCTACTAATAGCATATAAACAATTACAGAATAGAAAAACGCCTTTCCGTTATTTGATTCAACATACATACCTAGTTCTTATCAGTGGCTAACACCATTTTAAATTTAAGTTTGTTTGCAAGGTCCATAATTTTGACCACATGTTGTATATCAACAGACTTCTCTACGCGTAGAACAATGGTTATTTCACTATTAGTGGTTGACATCTGTTCAAGTTTCAATTGTAATTCGGCTTCTGAGAGCTGTTTATTTGCCAGATAATACTGAAAATCTTTTGTGATTGAAACTGCTACCTGTTTTTTAGAAACAGCCTGACCTGTTGATGATCTGGGTAAAAGCAGTTTAACAACGTTCGGATTAACGACTGTTGAAGCAATTAAAAAGAATAACATCAGGAAAAACATGATGTCATTTATAGAAGAGGTATTTACCTCAGCTGAGATTTTATGTCGTCGTCTTAGATTCATACTGTAAGCTATTCAATCAATACCTAACAGGCTCTTCAAGCAGATCAATAAATTCGATTGACTCTGTTTCCATTTTTAATATAATGCGATCGAGCATCATGTTTAATATATGGTGACCTACATAGGCCAGAATACCTACCACAAGTCCTGATGCTGAGGTAATCATTTTCTGATACAAACCGTCGGCAACGATTCCAATACTGATATTATCAGCCAGAGAAATTTCGTAAAAAATCTTTATGACTCCTACTATTGTACCAACAAAACCTAACATTGGGGCTATACCTGCAATAATTCCAAGAATACCAATATTAGTTTCAAGTTTGGAAACCTCTATTTTACCAATATTTTCAATGGCGCCCTCTATTTCTTTTATGGGTTTTCCGATTCGAAGCAAGCCTTTTTGTAACATACGGCTGATCGGGCTATTAATATTGCGGCAAACGGCGAGTGCAGCTTCAAGATTACCGGCAATAATATTTTGCCTGATGATATTCAATAAATTTGAATCAGTTCTAGAGGCGGTTCTAAGGGTAATAAACCGTTCAATAAAAATAAAAATGCCTATCACCAGTAACAGTAATATCGGGAGCATGATTATACCACCCTTCATTAATAAGTCAATGAAACTTAACTTCTCATGTACTGCACTCGGTAAAGCGGCTTGAGACACCCTGTTAAGGGTATCAGCTATTTTTAATGCTGAATCTGCAATCAGCGTGCTCATCGTAACTAAAACCATGGTTAAACAAAAGAACTAATTTTTTTTAGATTTATTTTCAAAGATCTGTAAACGGTTATGTCCGGTAGCTTTTTCAGCATCTAAAGCAGCATTAGCGGTCGTTCTATCGTCAAATTCACCAAGGCTGACTTTATACCGCATTAAAACTCCTGTTCCCATTTCAATGATATGAGCATGTTTGCCTGCTTCCAGTAATTGTTTTTGCCGGCGTTTGGCTGTTTGTAGCAGATGAAATGAAGCATCAACAAGCAAGAATTGAGGCGCATTTTCAAGGGTGATCATGACAGAATCTGGTGTTGACGAATTTACTGACAACTTGGATTTGATGGTATCTCTTGAAATCTGGGGTATTGCTTTTGTTTCGGGCCGACCTTTTGTCTGGTCATGGTTGATGCTGTCATTCAGGTTTGTTGCCGCACTTTGAGTTGCCACGCTTGAACTATCTGTTTTAACGACTGGTTTTGTTTGATTTGTCTGACCGAACAGGCCTGAATTATCAATTGCCTGAGAAATAGGTTCTCTTTCAACATAACCAAATCCGGCAAGCATGCAAAAGAGCAAAATACTTCCAAGAATCCAATAAATTGATGAATTTTCTCTTTGTTCAGTCTTTATACTTCCTGTAAGGTCATGACCTGGTAATTCTTGAATAGGTCCCAGATCAACCGGTTCCGGTTGAACGTATTCGAGTGACTTATTTACTTCCAGATTTGAATCATATGCCAGTGGATTATATATGAGATCTTTTTTTTCAGGCTCTACCTTTTCATTGTTGATATAAAGTGGCTGTTCAGTCTGACTATCAGGATGTTCAGTTTGCGTTATTTCTTTAATAAAATTTACTGGTTCCTGAGAAAATGTCAAGGTTGCGGGATAAGTAATAGCCTCATCATTACCCGCATTAAATGCAGGTATTTCGGAAAATGAGCTTTCAGGCAACACAGAATTATCTACTGGTTTATCATCCTTAGTTATCGTTTGGGCAGACTTTTCCTGATTTGCCATCTGATTATCAGGATACTCCTCTTTTTTGAACCCGTATTTGCGGTAAATTTCCTCGGCTGTAGGTAAATGACCATCCTCTTCATCAGGTAGTACGATTGGCTCCTGATGTAGAATCACTGGATTGATTTCTTTAAAATGATCCGTACTGCCTACCATTTGATCTTCGGACTTACCTGATACGGGTGGGTAATTTTCCCATGAATTTATTACTTCATTTGGAGGTAGTTTAAGATCTTCGAGCGTATGCTCATATGAGTGCCCTGTACTGCTAATCGAAGTGAATTCAGTTTCAACAGTATGTTCGAGCGAAGGATGATCCTTGTCAAGAATTACTGTATTGCCTTCGTCTGCCGAAATTACTTGTTCGTGGATCTGTTCTGGTAGCCCATCGTTTTCCTTAGTTACAGTTGTCTCTTGCTGGTAAACAGGTAATTTAAATAATATATCTCCAGTAGATTTTTGCTCCTCGACTTGAACAGGGGGCTCGCCGAATTGATTAAGCGATACATTTCCTAAACCAAAACTGCTTGGTGAGAAATTGAAGGGGTAGGGTCTAAAGTCTAAATGAAAACCATCGGGAACTGAAAACTGTCCCAGGCCGGGAATTTCAGTATTGCCCCTGCTCAAAAAAAGCTGACGTACAGGACTCACAAAACCTCTAACCATTTCTCTGGCCTCGTCAACAGAAATTCCAGCTCTGCGTGCTATGAAATAGCTAAGGGTATCATTACTGATACCAGAATTTTCTCTGAAGATTAGCGTTTTCGAGCCAGGCTTTATAACCTGATTTGAGTCTTGAATACTAAAGGGTTCTTTTGTAAGAAAAAAAGTACCCAGTCCGGGAATATCCAGGAAATCCTGTTTGAACAAATACTCCCTGATATATGATGCTACATCCATAATTTATGACCCGTCTTTTACGTAAGTCAAGTTAAATTGTTACCGTTTGTCTAAATATATTCTTTAAAAACCACATTATTAATTGTTTATACGCATAATTTAAAAATTTGATTCTTTAATTTGAGGGTTCCTCTTATTTTTGGCTTTTTTAAAGTGTAATTGAAATTCCACCAAGGGCATTCAAGCCTAAAACAGGATAATTCAGGTAATTCTGATATTTCGTATTTAAAAGATTATAACCATTTATGAACAGGGAAATCTTTTTGTTAATTCTGTATTCAATACCAAGGCTGATATCGGTAAAGGCTGGCAGCACCAACGTATATTGAGTAGGGCCAAAATCAACACCATTTGGGGTGTAACCTGCAGCTTTCTGCTCTCCGGTATAATAGAGCGAACCATTAATCATCCAATGTGATGAGGGATTAAACTGCAACCACATACCCGATTTTAATTTGGGGGTATGCCAGGCTTCAGCTATACCCTTTAAGCGAAAATCAAGGTAATCAAGGTTGATATTTATTCTGAATTTACTTCCTGCAAGGTAATTCACTTCGGCATAAAACTCTTCTTTAGTTGTGCCGTTACCGGCATAGACCGTTGAAAAGTACTGCCTGGCATTGGGCTGGTTGATAAAAAAATAAAGGTTGTTGTAAACTCCGGTTTCAACCTGAGCACGGTAATTGAATACTGGTGTGAAAGCCCCTTTTATACCAGCAAAAAAATCAAAATTCTGGCGCGTATTGGCCAGTAATAAATTATTTGCAGCCCCGCTTAAAGGGCTTCCAATATTATTAACGTTTATATAACCATTGATCCACTGATTTTTTTCAGTCATATTGCTGTAGGTGTTTTGAAGTACATCCCCTTTGATTCCTCCAAATAAATTGAAACCATAGCTCAGCAAGAGATCAAGACTTGCATCAGGAAATACAAGTACTTTTTTCTTATCTCCAAATTCATTAACGATATTAATTCCCGCTTTTAACCTGAATAATTTATTTTGTAGTGTAATATATGGTTCAGCACGAAAAACGGAGGTGTTAAATGTACCCCCATTTTGCAAATTTAATTTGTTATAAGCTACCTGTGAGCTGAAATTGAAAGAGAACGGGCCGATAATATAACCGACTAACCCACTTGCCTCATATAAATTTTCACTATTTGAATAATGGTCAGTAAAATTATTGCCGTGTATTTTCAACCCGTATGATAGGGGATTTGTAGAGTCAACCAAACTCCCAAATTCAGCTATAGCCCCTATAATTATCAGGTTTTGTTTAGTTGCTGACTTGGTAAAACTTGAAAGAGCATGGTCATATCCATAATAGTGAACCTGCCTTTCTTCTGCCAGAAAGGAACCTGAAATAAAATTCGTTTTAAGAATCTTTTTTCCAAAAATTTCGGCCTGTTCATGAAAGAATTGCTGGTTTTCAAGTTTACCCCTTTGACTAAGATGCTTGAACCAGGCACCGTAACTTCCATTTTTACTAGGCCTGCTATTGAGATATATTTCTCCAAGAGCCGTATTCAAATTGCCAGCGCCTGCCTTCAGGTATAAAAAAGGGGAATTAAGCGAATCTATGGCTTTTAAGCTATCGGCTATAATAGTATTACGAGCAGTATCTTTTAATAAGCGAAGATTCTTGTAACTATATTTTAAATTTGAAGGTTGGATGTTTTCATCAAAATAAGATGGGCTTTTTTTGATTTTTACTGCATCACCCAATACAGGCTTATACTGCCTAATGACATCGACCTGTTCAGTAATTGGTGTTTTTTGCTGTGCACGCAAAGGTATCCCCAGCGCGATAACAGTTGCTGGAATAATAAACAGTTGGTAAATGTTTTTAGATTGAATGCGCATATTATTTCTTTATCCGTTGAAGCTGATTGAGTTTTTGTTCTGCAGAATTTTTGACTTCATCATTTGGTTTATAATTTTGCAGAACGCTCACTAACGTACTTCTTGCCTGAAAAAGATCACCTTCAGCAGTATAATTATCTGCCAGGAGCACAAAAGATTTTGCTACCCAGTAATCGTAATTTGATAACTGCTTGACCATGTCAAATAGAATCTTTTTAGAACCCTTATAGTTTTTACTCTGGTATTGAATGAATGCCAGCAAATATCTTGATTCTGCGGCATCAATATTTCTACCCCTGGCAGCTAATCCCAATGGTTTTAATGATTGTGTTGTATCTGACTTTATCAGGTAAGCTTTGCCTGCCAATAAATTTGCATGGCTTAATTCAGAGACTGACGATTTACTCGAGGCAATAACCTTACTGGTATAGATCAGACAGGAATCAACCTGTTTTAATTCAAAATAGCATGTTGCAAGACCAAGGGTAGCCACACCAAAATTTTCCTTATCCTGACCATACAGCTCAAGACGCTTAAGATATGGTAGTGCCAGATCCCATTTCTGCTGGGCAAGATATTCTCTGGAGGCATTTACCAAGGCATTTTCTGTAAATGCTGAATTGGTACTTTTATTAATCAGAAATTCATAATCAGGTAAGGCTTCACCAGGTTTTTTAAGCCGTTGCAAGGCTTGGGCACGGTAGAAATGCGCATCAGCAGCAAAATAACCTATTGGAAATTTTTGCAGGTAATTATCAAATGAGCTTATGCTGCCTGCAATATCTCCGTTTAAGAACTTTGCACTTGCTGCCTGATAACTAAGTGAATCTTCGCCAGTTTGAGAAATTGACATACCAGACTTTGCTGCATAGGCCACAAAACCGTCTGGGTTGCCTTGGTCAATAAAAATATTGCGTATAGCTGCCAGAGAATTTTTTGCCTCTGGGCTACCGGGGTATTTTGAAACAACCTGCTGGTAATATTGAAGTGCATTTTTATCATCACTACCATTATAATAGATCAGACCGATATTCATAAGTGCCTTCGGAATGTAACTACTCTCGGGATAATGGCTGATAACAGAGCTGAATTCTTGCTGCGCTAATTTTAAATTTCCGCCAACGAAATGTGCATAGGCAATTTCATACTGAGCATCATCGGCATAGGCTGAACCAGGATACGTACGAAGCAATTCGTTCAGGGTATTGATTTTACCTGTTATGTTTTTCTGAAGTCCTTCTAACATTGCAGCCTGAAAGAGTGCATAGTCAGAACCTGAACCTTTTGACTGTAAAACGGAAGTATACAGACTGGTCGATTTGGCATATGACTTTTGCATAAATAAACAATCGGCCATTCTCATAGTCGCATCATTTTTCATGCTCTCATCTTTAGGCCCAAGCTGTATATATTTTTCAAAACTTGATAATGAACGTGCAAAATCTTCTTTCTTAAAATAAGCATATCCGTCACCGTAAAATACATCTCTGTAATTAGCACTTGATGCAGCTCCGCTGCTGTTCAGAAAATCCTGATAAGTAGTAATACTAAGGGTATAATCTTTTAGATTGTATGCGCTTTCTGCTTTCCAATATTTAGCCAGTAATTCAAAACTGCCAGCTCCTGTTGACCTTAGCGATTCATTAAATAATTTTATGGCCTGGGTAAAATTGCCGTCAGTATATGATTCTATACCATAGAAATAAGCAACCTTTTTGAAAGTTGCTTCAGCCTGAGAGGTTCTATCATGTATACTTTTTAGGGTCTCATACGCATCCGCAAAATTATGACCGTTAGAGAGTATCTCTGCTTGCAAGATTTTCACTTCGCTGATCGCACCTGAATGGCTGTAATTTTTTACAAAGATAGCAGCAGCGCTTAATGCATCCTGATCAAGGCCGGCCTCGTAAGATAGTTTGATATAATAAATCAATGAATTTTCGATAATTCCCTGATCTGTATTTAATTGTGAGGATAACTGAAAGGCGCTGCGGGCGTTTAATTTCTGACCGGTTTTCAGAAAGCATTGCCCGAGCGTATATAAACCATTCTGGGCATATACGTCATGCTGGTCATAAAGTTGAGATAGCTCTTTTATTGCTTTTGGGTATTCAGCATTCTGATAATAACTATATCCGATCTGATAAATATCCTGATGGGTTTCCTGATTAGAGAATTTACTGGCTTTGAATATATCAAATGCTTTTGCGGCATCAGGAAACCATTCTTTAAAAAAGTAGGCCGACCCCAGTGCTTTTGCGAGTAATGGCAGATACCTACTTTCAGAATGAGCTACAAGTGGTTTTGTGATACTTATTGTTGAATCAATATCACCTCTCAAAAGATAAATCTGGCTTGCATAAACCGGATAAATTGCACTGTACTTTGAGTTAGGACTCAGCTTCTTTAATTCTTTAAGTGACTCATCGTATTGTTTTTTATCATATGCTATATGAGCCGTATAATAAATAGCATCTTCCTGGTAAATATTAGGGTGGTTTAAAACCTTATTAAAATGCAGGCTTGCTTCATCTGATTGATTTAATCTGAATAAGGCGTAACCATACTTAAAATTTAGATCATCAAATTCATCATTTTGCAAAGTATTTTCTGATACAGGCTTAAACCGCTCAATTGCACCGCTAAAATCACCTTGCTGAAAATGATATAACCCGATTTGAAGAGACGCAGTATGGGCCATAGGGGCATAACCGTATTTTTTGATCAAAAGAATAGTTTGTTGCTCAGCTCCTTTATTACCAAGTTTCATTTCGCTTAACGACTTATAAAATTGAGAGTTAACTTTTTCAAGGTCCTCATCTTCAACTTTTACTTCATGAGCAGGGGTACGGTTTGCAGGTAGATATACCTGTTCGAATACTTTAGCAGCTATGGCATAACTCTGATGGTCATATAGATTTATTGCTGTATGGTAGGTAGTTTGATTTGTGAAATCAGCGGTTTCCTGAGCAGATAATTTAGCAGGTATACTCATTAATGCCCCAATACAAACTAGCTGCAAACAAAGAATACTACGTTTCAACAGCACCGTGTAAATGATTGGTTTTTCAAAGCTCATATTTTATTGTGGCAAGTAAAAGAAAAGCCAAAATCAAATTTATTATTTGATCCTAACTGAAATTCCCTAATTTATTAACAAACGTTGATAAACTTTAAATATTCTGTTTACTAATGTTAATAACGTTTGTCTGAAAGGATTTAGGTAAAATGTCTAGCGTTTCTGTGCGAGCAGGTAGAGAACGGCCATTCTGATGGCCACACCATTTTCAACCTGATCAAGAATTATTGACTGGTCAGAATCGGCAACATCAGAGCTGATTTCAACTCCCCTATTAACCGGGCCTGGATGCATGATGGTAATTCGCTTATCGAGTGAATCGAGCATTTTTTTTGTCAACCCATAAAGCATGGTATATTCCCTTAGGCTGGGAAAGTATTTGATGTCTTGGCGTTCGAGCTGTATGCGTAGCATTATTGCCACATCGCACCATGACAGTGCTTTTAAAATCGAATGTTCAACTTTGACTCCTAACTCAGGAATGTATTTTGGAATCAGCGTTCCAGGCCCGCAAACCATCACTTCAGCACCCAGCTTATGCAGACAGAATATATTTGAGAGTGCCACCCTTGAGTGAAGAACATCACCAACAATGAGCACCTTCTTTCCATCTACATTACCAAGCCTTTCACGAATTGAAAATGCATCAAGTAATGCCTGTGTGGGATGTTCATGAGCTCCGTCACCAGCGTTAATTACCTGGGCCTTGACATTTCTGGCTAGAAATTGTGCTGCCCCCGCAAATGGATGTCTCATAACAACCATATCTACCTTCATTGCAAGAATATTATTTACTGTATCAATCAATGTTTCTCCCTTAGTAACAGATGAAGATGAAGCAGCAAAATTTATGGTATCAGCTGAAAGCCTTTTCTGGGCAAGTTCAAAAGATAGGCGGGTTCGGGTTGAGTTTTCAAAAAATATATTTGCGATCGTAATATCGCGTAAAGACGGAACCTTTTTTATTGGGCGATTGATCACCTCTTTGAACTGGTCGGCAGTAGTAAAGATGAGCTCAATATCTGCGGGCTGTAAATCTTTAATACCCAATAAATGATTTACACTGAGTTCACTCATTATTTTCTGTTATCAATATGACTGAATCTTCGCCTTCGCTTTCGTTCCAGTTTACTTTTACTTTTTGAGACGCTCGCGAATCGACCTGCATGCCTATATAGTCTGGTTCAATGGGTACCTGTCTTGAAAAGCGCCGGTCGACAAGTACCAGTAATTCAACCTTGGCTGGTCTGCCGAAAGCTAGAAGTGCATCCATACCAGCCCTGACAGTACGTCCTGTGAAAAGTACATCATCAACCAAAATCACTTTTTTCTTTTCAACGATAAAGTTTATTTCTGTGCTGTTTGGCACTAATAGAATTTCATTATGCCTGAAATCATCTCTGTAGAAAGTATTGTCCAATATTCCGTGCTGAATAATTGTACCGGGTAATATTCTTGAAAGCTCTGAGACAAGTCGCCGAGACAAATATAGACCCCTTGGCTGTAGACCGATAATTACCGAATCACGAAAATCATCATGGTTTTCGATAAGCTGGTAAGATAGCCGGTTTAGTGTTAACTGAAACTTCGGTTGGTTAAGTAATGGGATGTTTTGCATAGTGCCAACCAAATATACAAGACCATGACTTGGGATGCAAATTTAAGGCTGGTACTGAAAATTTACTTTAATCAGGCTACTTAAATAGCGGGAAATAATTCTTCGTGCAGGTATAATCGTATTTGTTCAAATAAAGATAATTAACGTAGAATTTAATAAATGACAATACCTGGAACTATTTTTAATATTGATTATTTCCCGTCGAAAATTCAAGAATTTATTTACTTTGACCTTATAGATCTTTTCATGAATACGCTAAAGATTGCCCGCTATGATAACGAGTTCATCCGGTATCAGGCTTAAGAATCAAATACCTTCTATGTCTGGCTAAAATCAAATTCAGTTAAATAAGGTAGTCCCGAATGGGTATATCAAGAATAGTTTTGCTGAAAGGAATGTACTATATTGATAGTTATAGATGGTCTGATTTTAATGGCCAAAATATGTTCTCATGCTAATAACCTATAAAAATTAACCTTAAACGAAAACCCCCGTTAAGATCAGCATAACGGGGGTTTTTATAATAAGAAATTAAGAATTACTCGCTATCTGGAGTTTCTTTGGTTTTAACTTTCGATGCTTTGGCCTCAGAATTCTCAAGCTCAGTCTTTAGAGCAGAAAGTATGTTCAGATCGCCAAGAGTGGTTTTTTCAACCGATTCTTTCACTTTCTTCACAGCTGTATGAGTTGCTTTTACCTCTTTCTTACGCTTATCAAATTCAACAGCTTTCTCTTCAGCTTTCACTTCTTCCCAGATCTTTGAATGGGATATTACAATACGCTTCTGATCTTTGTTGAATTCGATAATCTTGAACTCAAGTGTCTCATCCATACCGGCAATCTTACCATCTTCCTTAACAAGATGTTTGCTAGGAGCGAATCCTTCAACACCGTATGGAAGGGCAACCACTGCACCTTTGTCTGTGACCTTAATGATTGTTCCCTGGTGTATTGAATCAAGCGTAAAGATGGTTTCAAAAGTATCCCATGGGTTTTCTTCAAGCTGTTTATGGCCCAGGCTTAAACGACGGTTATCTGCATCTACTTCAAGAACAACGACATCCAGTTTCTCACCTACCTTGGTAAACTCATGTGGATGGTTGATTTTCTTAGACCATGACAGGTCAGAGATGTGGATAAGACCATCAACACCTTCCTCTATCTCTACAAACACGCCAAAGTTGGTCATGTTCTTAACGATTGCATGATGCTTGCTGGAAACAGGATATTTCTTAACAATGTCAACCCATGGGTCTGGGGTAAGTTGTTTGATGCCCAATGACATTTTACGTTCATCACGGTCAAGTGTCAGAATCTGAGCCTCAACTTCATCGCTAACCTTCAGGAATTCCTGAGGTGAACGCAGATGTTGTGACCATGACATTTCTGAAACGTGTATAAGACCTTCAACTCCGGGAATGATTTCAAGGAATGCTCCGTAATCTGCAACAGTTACTACGCGGCCTTTAACCCGTGATCCGATCTGAATATTTGTATCAAGAGATTCCCATGGATGAGGAGTAAGTTGTTTCAGACCTAAAGCAATACGCTTCTTGTCATCATCAAAGTCTAGCACGACAACATTAATCTTCTGATCAAGTTTTAATACTTCTTCTGGATGCTCAATGCGGCCCCAGGAAATATCGGTAATATGTAATAAACCATCTACACCACCAAGATCAATAAAGACCCCGAATGCAGTAATATTTTTAACAGTTCCTTCCAGTACCTGACCTTTCTCAAGTTTAGAGATAATGTCGATTTTCTGGTTTTCAAGGTCATCTTCGATAAGAACTTTATGAGAAACGACAACATTTTTAAATTCATGGTTGATTTTAACAACTTTGAATTCCATTGTTTTTCCTACGTAGATATCATAATCCCTGATGGGCTTGATATCGATTTGTGATCCTGGCAAGAAGGCTTCAACACCAGAAAGGTCAACGATCAGACCTCCTTTAGTACGACTCTTAACATAACCTTCGATGATAAGATCCATTTCAAGGGCCTTATTAATATCATCCCATGATTTTTGAGTCTTCGCACGTTTTCTTGACAAAACCAACTGACCGTTTTTATCTTCCTGGTCTTCTACAAACACGTCAACAGTATCGCCTATCTTTAAATCAGGAGTGTCTCTGAATTCAGAAAGTGGTACCAGACCGTCAGATTTGTAACCGATGTTCAGAACAACGTCTTTAGTATTGATCAATACGACAGTACCCGTAATAATTTCATTTTTTGTAATGGAATTAAGGGTTAGTTCATACTGACTTTCAAGTCTTTTGCGTTCAGCATCGCTATAATTTCCGAAAGCTTTATCATCTGCATCCCAGTCAAAGTCTCCCGGAAGTTCATGAATCAGGCTTGCAGACTTAATCTCTTCAATAGAAAGTTCTCCTTCTGGCTCATCAGCCATCGCATGTACAGCTGATTTTTTAACTTCAGGTGCTGCAGCTTTAACTTCAGGTGCTGCAACTTTAACTTCAGTTTCTGCAACTTTAACTTCAGGTGCTGCAACTTTAACTTCAGGTGCTGCAGCTTTAACTTCAGGTACTGCAATTTCTAGAACTTCAGTTACAGGTGATTTAGCGGGCTCAGTAGCTGCTTCTGCAGCTGAGGTATCTGTAGCAGGCACTTCTGTATGAACTGCTACAGGTATAGTAGTTTCTGTAGGTGCGTCTGAACCGGCGTGTTCTGGGGTTTCATTGCCATGCAGAGGTGTTACCGGGATTTGGTTTTCTTCTTTGTTTGTTTCAGTCATTAAATTTTTGGTCTCCTTTTCCCCGCAAATGCGGGACTGCAAAGATACAAAAATTTATTCCTGATAAAAATCAACACTTTAAGTATTATTTTCTTTGTATTACAAGATTTTTAAGTCAGGCAGGAGATCATTTTTTTTAAGTTCACCGAGTACAAATTCAAGTTGCTGCTCCTGATTTAAATACGAATTATCTAGCATGATGGCATCTTCTGCTTTTCTTAACGGGCTTTCTGAACGTGTTGTATCAGTAAAGTCACGTTGAGAAATATTTTTTATAATCTCATCAAAGCTTATAGTTGAGCCTTTAAGCTCAAGTTCTTTAAATCTACGCATTGCCCTGATCTCTGGGGTTGCGGTCATGAAAAGTTTCATCTGGGCATTCGGAAATACAGTGGTCCCAATATCACGCCCGTCCATGACGATATTTTTACTGCGCCCAAGTCGCTGTTGTAACCGAACCATTTTTGTGCGCACCTGATGAATCGCGCTTACTGCGCTTACATTATCTGAAACTGGCATGTTTCTGATTTCATCAGAAACATCTTCGTGGTTGAGTAAGACAACCAGCCGGTCTTCGCCTTTCTCAAAGGTGATGTGAATATCATGATCGAGTGCTTCTATCACATGGGCATGATCAGATAGATTTATTTCATTTCTTAGAAAATACAGGGTAATAGCCCTGTACATTGCACCAGAATCAACATATATATAATGTAGTTTTTTTGCAAGGGACTGGGCAAGCGTACTTTTCCCGCAAGATGAATAACCATCAATTGCAATGATTGTATGTTGTGAATCCATATAACGAATGAGATGTAAAAGTAAAAAATATTGAGCTCAGACTGCAATTTTGATTTCTTGCAGGTCATGGTTCAACAAAAACATTAATTTTATTTTTTCACTTCTGTACTTTTGAAAATACGAGACATTGCATTAGCTCAAATTTAAAAATGAAAAAAATACTAATTGCCAACAGGGGTGAAATTGCCGTCAGAATTATAAGGGCCGCCAGAGAAATGGGCATCTCAACTGTAGCTGTTTATTCTTCAGCTGACCGTAATGCGATGCATGTAACCATGGCTGATGAGGCTTATTGTATTGGTCCGGCAGCATCAGCAGCATCATACCTTAACATAGAGATAATTCTAACTATATGTAAGCTGGCTAAAGTAGATGCGGTGCATCCTGGTTATGGTTTTCTTTCAGAGAATTCAATTTTTGCAGGGCGGGTAATTGAAAGTGGTTTCATTTTCATCGGTCCCGGAGTTGAGGCAATGGAGCTTATGGGTAGTAAACTAGGTGCTAAAAGAGTTGCACGTGAACTCGGTGTTCCCCTGGTACCTGGTTCTGAAGATGCCATCACTGACATTGCAAAGGCTATAGAGAAGGCCAGTGAAATAGGTTTTCCCATACTTATAAAAGCTTCTGCCGGGGGTGGAGGTAAGGGTATGCGTCTGGTTAACGAGCTGGCAGATCTGGAAGAACAGCTTATACTGGCAGCAAATGAAGCAACAGCGGCTTTCGGTGATGGTGCTATATTTTTAGAGCGCTATATCTCATCGCCCAGACATATCGAAATACAGATTATAGCTGATAACTTTGGTAATACCTGTTATTTGTTTGAGCGTGAGTGTTCTATACAAAGGCGTCATCAAAAGGTCATTGAAGAAGCCCCCTCTACGATTCTGACCCCTGAAAAAAGAAAGGAAATGGGTGAATGTGCTGTATTACTAGCATCATCCTGTAAATATTCAGGCGCTGGTACGGTTGAATTTATCCTTGATGAACATCAAAATTTCTATTTCCTAGAAATGAATACCCGATTACAGGTTGAGCATCCTGTAACTGAATTTATTACAGGCATAGACCTTGTTAAAGAACAAATAAAAATCGCTCGTGGTGAATCGTTGTCTTTTACACAGCAAGAGTTAACCATTACCGGACACGCCATAGAACTCAGGGTTTCAGCTGAAAACCCATTTAATAATTTTATGCCCGATACAGGTATTTTGCAAACATACAGGCTTCCCTCAGGGCCAGGAATAAGGGTAGATAACGGGATTGAAGAAGGCATGGAAGTACCCATTTATTATGATCCAATGCTTGCAAAATTAATCGTGTATGCAGCCAGCAGACCTGAAGCAATAGAGCGTATGAAGCGGGCTATTGGTGAGTTTCAGGTTACGGGCATAGAAACTACCTTGCAATTTGGTTTGTTTGTAATGAATCATGAAGCTTTTAAAAGTGGCAATTTTGACACACACTTTATAAGCACGTATTTCAATCTTGAAAAAGAAAGCACAGATTCAGCTGATAAAGGCTCAGTAGAGGAAGCTTCTATTGCTGCCTTGCTGGGCGCGGGACTTTTAAATGCAGTCAGAGAACAAGTTCAATCAGTTAGTTCTGCATCAGTTTGTATGAATGCCTGGAAAAAAAACAGAAAAATTAATTGAAATTATAAATGAATTTTTACCCGTAAATCTGTTTTTCAAATACCCAGACATTGTTTACAAATATTTTCAGATGCTAAGGTCTGACATTATAGCAACTACTAAATCAAACTGAATTTTCATGAAACAATTTTTACTCTTTTTACTGCTTGCCTGTAACATTGACGCCAGCGCTCAAACAGCCCATGCCTATGCTGATCAGATTCAGGTACTCAAACAATACGACCTCGAGTACAAGCAGCCAGCGCATCCTATAGTTTTCGTGGGTAGCTCATCAATCAGAAAATGGGAACATCTGCAAATGGCCTTCGGCAACTATAATGTAATAAACAGAGGTATTGGAGGAGCAGTCATTGCCGATATTTCTTTTTATCTTTCAGAACTTATAACTGTATATCAACCACGTCAGATCGTATTATATATAGGAGAAAACGATTTGCCAGACTCGACTCTGTCGGCTGAGGCAATTTTCAATGGCATCAGAAACCTAATCAGTCAGATACAGAAAAAACTTCCTGATGTACCCATTGTTTATATTGGAATGAAACCTAGTCCTTCTAGAATAAAATTTATAAAAAAGGCCATTTCAGCAAATTTGCTAATTCGTAATTACCTTTCTACTCAAAAACGGGTGATTTTTGTAGATGTTTTTTCGTTGATGCTGGACAAAAACAAACAGCCAAGGTCTGAGCTATTTATTTCAGATCAGCTTCATATGAACCTGGCCGGGTACTCAATCTGGGAACATGCTGTCAAGCAATATTTAATTTTAAAATAGCAAAAATGTTTACTGGAATTATAGAAACCCTGGGGGTTATCACTTCTCTTCGTAAAGAAGAAGAGAATTTACATTTAACTATTCAATCACCGATTTCATCTGAATTAAAGATTGACCAAAGCGTGGCGCATAACGGGGTTTGCCTGACGGTGGTTGAATTGGGTAATGGATCTCATACTGTTACTGCCATTGCAGAAACACTGAGAAGAAGCACAGTAGGGATGTTTAAGCTTTATGATCTGGTAAATCTTGAACGCTGTCTGCAGGCAAATGCCCGGTTTGATGGGCATATTGTACAAGGCCATGTTGATCAGACAGCTGTGTGCGTAGAAGTTATAGAACAGGGTGGAAGCTGGAATTATCAATTTTCACATGCCATTACAAACACTGCTATAACGGTTGAAAAAGGCTCAATATGTATAAACGGAGTAAGTCTGACGGTAGTAGACTCACGAACAGAAGGTTTTTCGGTAGCCATTATACCATATACCTATGAACATACGAACTTTCAACGGCTTAAGGCCGGAGATGCTGTAAATCTCGAATTTGATATTATTGGTAAGTACATAAGCAAAATAATGTCACAGCGCTTATACTGATATTCAGGCGGTATCTGTTATAGAATACTAATTGATGATCTTGGTGATCGTATATTCCTTACCGTTAAACGTCAGTTTATCACCCTTGCCTTTTTCAAGTAGTAGCTTTCCAATGGGTGAATAAAGAGAGATTATGGTATATTTATGTCCCTGAATCTCTGTGAGCCCTGCAGGAATAGCAAGAAAAAAATTTCCGGAATTAGTTTCTACTACACTGCCTGCTCCTGCTTTTTTAGTCATACTGGTATTTTGAATTATCATCTGGAGGTTTTCACGCAATTTCTGAGCTTCCTGTAATTGGTGTGTATATTGCTCGATGACACCCTGAAGCATTTCACGGGAAGTTTCATATTTATCTCCAGCACTGCTTTTTGTCTCATTCGCACTTGACTTTCTAGCATCAGCAATTGCCTGGGTGGCTGCAAGAATATGCTCTTCAATATAGGTCTGGCAGAAACTTATCAGCTCTGTTTTTATGTTCATCTTGATGGTGATTTTTCTTGAAATTTCCTGATTAAACTGGTGCGTTCAACCCATTAATTCAATTTAAATAAATTCTTAAAAACTAAAAATTTTGAGGCATATTAAATGGAATACTTCGTTTCTGCGCACTGCTTTCAAGTGCTAATTCAAGTATTCTTATAACAAGATAGATTTGTTCGGGTTTTATAATAAGTTCAGCCTGATTTCTTATCACCTGAAAAATGTTCTCATAAAAATTCATATAGCTGCCGTGTTCAGAGGGAATAATTTCTTCACGTACCTGATCATTTTCAGCGGTATAAAGTCTGCCCCAGTTGATTTCTTTTTCAACACCCCAGTCAGTTTCATCAGGCGTATGACCCTGTTTCAAAAGTTCTTCCTGTTCATCAACGCCATATTTTATGAAAGAACCTTTTTTACCATATAGCTGATAGCGAGGGCCTTCTTTTAAGACAAATGAACTGGCTTTTAAAACGGTTATATGGCTGGTATAATCAAGCCTGATCATGAAATAATCATCTACCTGTGAAGATTCTCTGAATGCGCGTATATCGGCAGTTACAGACACAGGCAATCCAAACAGATCAAGTGCCTGATCAACAAGGTGTGAGCCTAGATCATAGAGTAAACCTATTCCTGGTTTGGGTGTTTCTTTCCATATTTTTGGATTAGGCTTTGGGCGAAAACGATCGAAAAAACTTTCAAACTCAACCACCTCACCAACTTTTCCACTTCTGATAATTTCTTTAATAGTTAAATAATCAGATTCGAAACGCCTGCTATGGTATACTGTAACAAGCTTATTTTTCAGTCTGCCGATACGTATAAGTTCTGAAGCTTCAAAAGTAGTACTGGTAAAGGGTTTTTCAACTATAACATGTTTTCCGGCCTGCAAGGCAGCATAAGCAAGTTCAAAATGCGTGTCATTTGGAGTAGTAATTACTACAAGTTCTATCTCAGGATCGTTAAATAATTCATCGCTAGTTGTAAGTGTCTTGATACCAGGATAGGTCTTCACTGCTTCATTACCGCTTCTTTCAACAACCGTACAAAGATTGTAGCCTGGGTGGGCATAAATAAAAGGTGCGTGAAAATATTTACCTGACGCTCCATAGCCAATAATACCGGTATTGATAGGTGACTTCAAAATATTATAATTTAGATTGCGAATATAACCTTACATATTAGCTATTCACTGGCTGTGTTGATTTACCTAACCTGCCAGCCTGAATTAACGACCCAGCCAGGTTAAAAATTCCTGTACCCGGTTGCGGCTAACCAATACCTCATCATCATCAGGTTCAGGATTAAGATAGATTTTAAGCCGGCTATTGAAATACTTTCTTATTTCAACAATTGCTGAGACCTGGCATAAGAATGTTCTATTGAGTCTAAAAAACTGACACTGATCAAGAGAATCTCCAATTTCTTCGAGACTATGATCGATAATGAATTTATGTCTGTCGAATGTATGCAGGTATACGATATTACCTTCTGCCTTGAACCAGGCAATATGTGTACTGGGTATATATTTTATTTTATCACCTATGATAACTACAAATCTACTTTTATAGATTTTATCAGCTTGAGATACAGATTTGGCGACAGGTTCTTTTTCTGCAGCTGATTGTAAGGGTGCAAACTGTTCTCTTAAGATTTTAAATTTATACAGGGCTGCAATCAGCCCATTTTTTTCAATCGGTTTAATCAGGTAATCAATACAATTTAATTTGAACGACTTTAATGCGTAATCTGATGTAGCAGTGGTGAATATTACCGGAATGTTAATGTTTATTTCTCTGAATATATCAAAAGATGAGCCATCGCTTAATTCGACATCCATAAATATGAGGTCGCAGGCTGGTTTGTTTATTAACCAGCGAACTCCATCCTGTACTGAAGAAATAATAGTGATTACCTCACTTGCCTTGTCGATTGCTGTTAACTGCTGGGAGAGTGCAGCTGCCTGCTGGTTATCTCTATCAATGATTATAAATCTCATAAGAATGGCAAAAATACAGCCTTTACCAAATATAAAAAAAACCGTTAAAGCAAAGCTTAAACGGTTTAATCAATCATTCCTGAATATGTCTCGGTGCTACCCAGGAGAATTAACGGATATCTAATGATCTGCTTACTGTGTAATGATCAGATGTAACTGTTACAGTATAAACTCCATTAGGTAAAGAGTTCAGGTTATAGTTCCGGGTAATAAGGGCTGATGTTTGTACTTCAGTAAAAACAGTTTCACCTGTTGTATCATAGATAGAAATTAAAACATTTTCTTTTGCCTCATTTGCAGCTTTCAATGTGACACCTTTATTGTTAGCATAAGCAATAAGTGAAACATTTACGCTTGCATCGGTTGATGGCTTATTTTTTCCTTTTACACCATTGGCAAAAGCGCTTCCACCAATTGTTAACATAATTGCAAGTAATCCGGCTATTTTTTTCATGATATATAGTGTTTATGTGTTTCTATTATTATTTTGTAAATTTATAACACTATTGCACTACAATAAAGTTAAAATTGCCGAACAGCCAGACCTGGTATCTGAACTGCAGAATTAAGTGTCTGAAATGATTATATTCAAGGAATGATTTTTTCAAACTGCTTTAAATATGAACCTGACACTATCTGTTAAAACTTATTCGTTCAGCAGCAGATCTTTCAATTACCTCACCGCAGGTGTAAACTAACACTCCATTTACGAATGTTGAAATAATTTTTGATTGAAACTCCTGCTTGTCAAGCGGACTCCAGGCGCATTTATAAAGAATGTTGTCTGAACTGACTTTCCATGCATTATGTAGGTCAACAAGCACTAGATCAGCTTTGTATCCTTCACGAATATAACCCCTTTCGGCAATTTTGAAACATTCAGCAACATTATGCGCCGTCTTTTGTACGATTGCCTCAAGGGTAAACTCACCCCGGTGAAAGAGCTCTAGTAAAGCCACTAATGCATGTTGTACCATCGGGCCTCCTGACGATGATTCAAGGTAAGGCCTGTCCTTTTCTTCAAGCAAATGAGGGGCGTGATCAGTTGCAATCACATCAATACTGCCATCAAGAAGTCCCGATAGTAATGCCTTCCTGTCTTCTTCAGTCTTGACTGAAGGATTCCATTTTAACCGGTTTCCCAGTCGCTCATAGTCATTTTGATTAAACCAGAGATGATGGATACAGGCTTCCGAGGTAATTCTTTTTTCTGTAACAGGCAGATTCTTATCAAAAAGTGCAAGCTCCTTTGCCGTAGAGATATGTAGAATATGAAGGCGCGTATTATGTTTTTTTGCCAGCTCAAAAGCTTTAGATGATGAAATATAACATGCCTGGGTACTTCTTATATTGGCATGCTCCCATGCAGGAATCTTGGTTCCGTATTTTTCTTTTGCCTGTTGAAGGTTGTCGGCAATGGTCTGCTCGTCTTCGCAGTGTACTGCGATCAATCCCTGAGATTCAGTAAAGATTTTTTCAAGTGTTTCAGGATTGTCTACCAGCATATTACCAGTAGAAGATCCCAAAAATATTTTCACCCCGCAAACCTGGCTCAAATCAGTTTTTAAAACTTCTTCGCTGTTGCTATTACTTACCCCCATATAAAAAGAGTAATTAACAAGAGAGGTGTCTTTAGCAATCTCGTATTTTTCAGCCAGAATTTCTTGGCTCAGTGCATTTGGAATCGTATTAGGCATTTCCATGAAAGAAGTTATACCACCGGCGGCTGCGGCTCTGCTTTCATGAAAAATATCACCTTTATAGGTCAGTCCAGGTTCTCTGAAATGAACCTGATCATCAATAAGACCTGGAAGTAAATGAAGTTTTTCGCAGTTTATTTCTGTTACCCGTAGCCTGCCGCTGTTTAATACGGGTCTTATTCGTTCTATTCTTCCATTTTTAATAAGTACGTCGGCAAATTCAAGTGTTCCTTCGTTTACAAGCTGCGCATTTCTTAAAATAAAATTCTCCATAACTATTTTCTAACAAGGTCTGTTAGCCTTTCTGACATTTAAAGAGACATAAGTAATGCTAAATTCTCCAGAATCAGTAATATTCTTTTCAGTCAGATGCGGCAATTCATTCAAAAACTACAGCACTAAAGATACTTTAGCCATATTTGCATTAATTATTTCCTGGTTTTGTTGATAGCAAAACTACTATTTTAATGCCCATGAATCCATCATTTACTGATTTTCCGCTTAACAAGCAATTATTAAGTGCCATCCAAGCTGCAGGTTTTGAAACACCTACCCCAATTCAGGAACGATCGATTAATCCGATTCTTGCCGGAGCGCAGGTTGTAGGTATAGCACAAACTGGTACTGGTAAAACAGCTGCTTTTGCCATTCCTATTATTTCAAAGCTTAACTATGCCCAGGGTGCTGAACCAAGAGCTCTCATTCTTGCCCCAACACGTGAACTGGCATTACAAATAACAGAACACTTTCATATGTTGGCCCAGAACTCAGATCTAAGAATACTTGCTATTTATGGGGGTAGCGGTCTTAAAGCTCAACGTGAAGGCTTGCAACAAGGTATAGATATTTTAATTGCCACCCCAGGTAGATTATATGAACTATATAAACAAGGTGAGCTGGTACTTAAAAAAGTGCAGGTATTTGTGATCGACGAAGCCGACAAAATGATGGATATGGGCTTTATCGGAGCCATTCACCAGTTACTTGAAGTCTTGCCAAATAAAAAGCAGTGTTTACTGTTTTCAGCAACCATGACCTCAAGGGTTGAAGTTCTCTATAATGATTTTATGGAATTTCCCATGCTCATTGAAAGTAGTCCGCAGTCAACACCTGCTAAAACGGTAAAACAGTTAATGTATCCCGTTCCTAACCTGAAAACTAAATTAAATCTGCTTTTATTCTTACTGGACCAGCAGGGTAAGGAGCGAAAAACAATAGTTTTTTGTAAAACTAAAACGCTTGCAAATCAGGTATTTAAATATCTTAGTCGAAAGATAAGTGAAGATTATGTGCGGGTTATTCATGGCAATAAAGACCAGAATACACGTATAAAATCAATGAATGATATGCGTGACGGGGTAGTTCCATGCCTGATAGCAACTGATGTGGCTGCAAGAGGTATTGATATAGCTGAAATTGGGCTTGTGGTAAATTTTGATGTGCCGTTGATTGCTGAAGAATATATTCATAGAATTGGCCGAACAGGCCGTGCTGGTTTAAGTGGTGAGGCTATTACTTTCTGCAATCCTGCAGAAGAGTATTATTTAAAATTCATAGAAAAACTTACACGCCAGAAAATTCCATTAAGTCTTTTACCTGAAGGTGTAAAACTTGAAGTGACTTTATACCCAGAACAACAGGCCCTGGCCATGGAAATTGATTTGCAGCGTAAAAAAGATGATCCCACTTTTCAAGGAGCTTTTCATGAAAAAAAGGGTCAGGCCGCAAATCTTAAAACAAAGGCAGCAGCACCCGTATTAAAGGGTAAACATGCAAAAGACGCCGCAAAAACATGGGGCAAAACAGCCCCTGGAATAAAGAATTTTGGAGGGGGTAAGGGAGGGAATTTCAAAGCAGGCTTACCAAAGCGTTCAGGTAAACGGTAGTTGATTTTTTACGGAGTGATTTTAACAGGCAGGTAATAGATCAATTAATTAATTTAAAATTTAGTACAACCATTCGTGAAAACATCGGAAATAAAATTTACTGTAAATCTTGATAACCAGGATGTGCCTGAATACATTTTATGGGAGGCAACCGATTCTAAAAATGATGAACCGGCAAGTTGTCAGGCCGTGCTAATTTCACTTTGGGATAATGAGTATAAGAATACGCTGAAAATTGATCTTTGGACAAAAGATATGCCCGTAGATGAAATGAAACAGTTTTTTTATGAAACCCTGATGACCATGGGAGATACTTTTTTAAAAGCCACAGGAGAAAAATTAATCGTTGAAGACCTACGGGACTATTGTGCACATTTTGCTGAAAAAATGGAACTTAAAATCCAAAAATAGCAGGGCATTCTAAACCTCAGGGAAAAGATTTTTTTTTAGTTAATGATCAAGGTCATTTTAAATAACTTTTTTTCTTCAGAAATTTACATGATTTAAAACAGCATGTATATGAAAACTTTTCTGGTTGCAAGTGATTTTTCATCTAATGCCCGTAATGCGGCTAGTTTTGCTTATCAGCTGGCTAAGCCCATAAAAGCTGATATTATTCTCTGTAATGCAGTAGTTGTACCTTCAGAGGTGCCAATTGCAAGTACTATGGTATGGTCAGTTGAAGAATGTGAAAACCTGATTGAAAGTAGTTTGCATGAATTAAAACAGTTAAAGAATAGCCTTGAACTCGGTGATACTTCTGAAACATTTAAACCAGCCATAACCTGTATTAATGATTCAGGAACGCTTTCTGACATAATTGAAGAGGTTGTCAAAAGCCAGAAAATAGCTCTTGCTATTATTGGTACGCATGGTTCAAGTGGAATGAATCAGTTTATTTTAGGAAATCATAGTCGTGAACTGATCAATCATACCAGGATTCCACTTTTAATTGTTCCCGCAGAAACCAAAACAAACCGTATTCGAAAAATTGCATTTGCCGCTGATTTCAAAAAACCTGAACAGGATCTTTCCTCAATTTATGCGCTCATTGAATTTGCAAGGCCACTAGAAGCTGAAATTTTACTCACTTATGTTTGTGATACTGACTTTGAGTCACCAGAATTTCAGCACTGGATCCAGAATTTTATGACTGAATTAAGTAATAAAGCTAATTACCCACATATTTATTATCGAATCATCAGAAATAAGCAGGTCATTTTGGGTCTTGACTGGCTTTGTCTGCATGGGCAGATTGACATGCTGGCCATGGTACACAGGTCTAAAACATTTATGGAAAATTTGTTCAGGGGTAGTAATACTCAGAAAATGGCCCAGCATATACCAGTTCCATTACTCGTTTTTCCAGGGTAAATCTCAATTATGTGTATACTGGTTGCATTCCTGTTAAAATCGGGCAAAAAATCAGACAGATTTTTTTAAATCATGGCTGTTTATTCATGATTATTTTCATTAAGCCAGCTCGAAAAATCAGCAGTCTACGTCAGATACATAATGAACTCAGGGCTTAAATTGAAAACAGAAAATGGGCCTATTTAACCCAAGCCTAATTAGTAACAATTACTGGTCATGGATTAAAGACCCACTATTTATAATTAAGGGAAATTCACATCTAATTGATGATTTAATCTAATACATCACTTGTTTTTTTAGGCATTTGGCCTTCAATTTTTCGCTATTTTTTACTCTAAATGTCTATCATACGCTTAATATAAAAAAACAGTGAATATTTTTAAACATAATGAAAATAAGCCAGAGAAAATGGAAACAAATTTCCAGTGCAGATGCAAATAAAAGACGGTTTTGCCAGTTTGATTGTTGTATTAAGCAAGTATTTTCAGAGAGAATAAATTTTATTTATTCCTTATATAACAACACTATTAAAACCCAAAATTCACTTCGGAAAATAATTCTTGATAAATTTGAAACCCTTGATGAGATGATTGATTGAATTGAAAAAGAACATACTGGTACAGATTTTATTGCCATTCTTAAAATCACAAATGGCTCACTCTTTTTTCAGATGCCCCTGAATCAATAACCAAACTATACAAACTGACCGCAGCCTTTGAAAATGATCTGCTTCAAAATCGCCATTCTGAAGCAGATATCCTTTATCCTAAATCTATTGAGTTGGAAAATGAAATAGCTGCTATGACAATTTAAACGACAACCATTTCTTCCCGGCAGGTATTTAATCCGCGTATGTAGCCTTAAAAATTTTAAATTATGCAGCTAATTCAAAATGAATCTGAATTACAAAAATTAAACCTGCTCGGAAATCAGTCAAAAACTGATTTGTTCCTGATTGAAGATGAGCTCGCGCAGATAAAAAAAATGATTTCTTTACGGTGGAACCGAATTTTAAGAGGTAAAAATCTTATTGAGATACAGGAATTAAATATCATACTCATGCTCTTTGAAGAGCATATTCCTAAAATCAAAGTAAGAATTAATGAACACTTGAAATTAATAGATTTTCTGATGAATAAAAAAAGTGAGATGGTAATCTTACCAATTTCAGATGATCTTATTTTAATAAGAGAAGAGCTTGAAAGATTAGTGAAAAGTGTCAAAAAAATGAAGAATTCTTATACTCGACTGGTAAGTAAATTGATTCTCTAACTTTACATCAGTTTTCTTTTCTTTATTCTTCTTACAGCACTACCTGCAACTAATGATAACAGTCATATATCTGACTGATTGAAATCACTCTCAGGCCCATCATACGCATTACTTTTATAAAAAACATTCACGGTTTAAGATACCAGAAATCAAAACCGGGAAAAAGTTAAAAGCGTAGATTTTAAACCTAAAAACATGATCATGTCTAGATTAATTACAAGCTTAATTAGTTTGCTGGCTTTAGTGTCGGGCAGTAATTTGAATGCTCAGACTAAACCTAAATGGGTTGTACCGTCTTCTGCTGTCAAAATTGAAAACCCGGTAGGCTCAGGTAGTGCTACTCTGGCATCTGCAAAAATTCTCTACATCAATAACTGCGCTCCCTGTCATGGTGAAAAAGGAAAAGGTAATGGTCCTGCCTCAGCATCTCTTGTTCCCAAACCTGCTGACCATTCTTCGTCCGTTTTTCAGAGTCAGAGTGACGGGGCAATTTTCTATAAACTTAGTGAAGGCAGAAGCCCGATGCCGGCCTATAAAGCCATACTTTCAGACCAGCAGCGCTGGGGTCTTGTTTCTTATATACGAACGCTTAAAAAGAAATGAGACATATGAAACTTATCAGACCGTTTACTATATGCTATATCAGCATTTTATCAATTAGTAATCAGTTCGCTAGAGCTCAGGTAGTGAAAGATACCGCTTTAACAGAGCAGGTTAGTATACTCAGCCGGCAAATTGCTGAGATGAAAGAAGGTGATAGTCATTTTATGGTTGCCGGGTTGACAACGTTCGGCTTTGTAAATCAAAAAACAACCACACAACTTGGAGGCCTAAGGTCATCATCCAGATATAACAGTCTTGGAGATGCCAATCGCTATGAATTAAGTCCGATGTTTCTTTGGCGTCATGGTGATAAACTGCTGGTAGAATTCGAACCTTCATTTAATGGAATAAGTCTGGGTGTTAATTGGGCGGCTATCTCCTATTTCGTAAGCCCTTATTTAATAGTCAGGGGAGGATATATTGTATTACCATTTGGTAGTTATAGTAAACATTTTGCTGCTGGCTGGATCAATAAACTTGCATCAGATCCGATCGGCGTAAATCCTGCGGGTTCAGATTTTGGTGTTGAAATTGGTGGTGGTTTACCCCTGGGAAGTATGAAGGCGACGTACGATTTTGCGATATCAAATGGATTTCAGTTAAATGCGGATGGTACAATACAAGGTGTAGGAATAAATGCCCTTATAAATAATAAGACACTTAGCGGAAGGCTTTCTATTTTACCTTTCTCAAACTCTAGTTTAGAAATTGGGATATCTGGACTATATGGTAGCCTCGCTTATCCCGGGGTAAATTTTACACCAAATAAGCCAGTCATTTCAATGATTGCTGTTGATGGCAATTTTGTCAAAAACATCGATCCTGTGCAATTAAATTTTAAATGCCAGTACAGCTTGTCTAAGGTAAACAGACAGAATTACCGCAACCCAATTGATTCTACCACTACATATTCATTTTTAAATAATACGAATGCATCATTTGCCCAACTTTCAGTAAGACCTTTTCTTGTTGATAATAAATTTCTTAAAAATCTCGAACTAGCCTTCAGGTATGTGAATTATAAGACACCAGTAAACTCAACTTTTGGACAAAATTATAATGAACGGGATTATGGTGTTGATTACTGGCTAAGCTGGCGTACTGTATTGAAAATCACATATGAAAATATCAATGCTACAGGTAGTTCAAATGTGGCCATTACTGGTCTACAGGGCTCGACGGGAATAAATAGAATGGTTCTTCAATTTTCAACCGAATTTTAAATCGACCGTATGAAATTCTTAATCAATAAAAAGGCGGGCTTAGTAATAATCAGCTCTATCATTTTCGCGGTCTTACTATACAGTTGTTCAGAAAGTAAGGTGGTCAGGGCAAAAGGCGGAGCTCAGCTGTGGTCAGAAAATTGCCAGCGTTGTCATAATACGCCCTCCCCAAATTCTTTCTCAGCTTCACAATGGAAAACCATTGGTATGCATATGCAATCCAGGGCTCTACTTACCACTTCTGAACGTGATAAAATAGTCAGTTTCCTGCAACAGTAAATTTTAATTTACTGTACGGTTTACAATGATGCAACGTTAAAGCTGAAGATAAAAAAAACTCAGTGTTGAATTTCTTATTCATAAATTACATAAGTAGCGAAAGGTGATGTAAGATGAATAATAAAAACGTTCTTGTTATGGTTAACTTATGGAAAATACTACCTTACTGGATGCCATTATTCAATATGCGATCGACGGCATCATAACTATTGATGAAGCTGGATTAATAGAATCTATAAATCCTTCAGGGTGTAAACTTTTCGATTATGAAGCTAGTGAAGTGATTGGCCAGAATATTTCAATGCTTATGCCCTCAACTGATAAAGAGCAGCATAATTCTTATATTTCAGAATTTGCACATTCAAGAAGACCCAATGTCATCGGTAAAGGCCGCGAAATAGAAGGTCTTCGAAAAGATGGTTCGGTTTTTCCGTTTAGGCTTGGTATAAGCGAAGTTCAGTTTTTAGGCAGGATAGTGTATACCGGATTTATTCATGATCTTACCAGAGAAAAAGAAGCAGAAAATACATTAAGGGTATATGCTGCAAAACTTGAGCAGGAAGTTCATGAGCGAACACTCTCACTAAAAAATACAGTTCTGGCACTTCAGCAAGCGAAACGAAAAGTAAACCTCTCATTAAAGAAAGAAAAACAACTCGGGCAGTTAAAAAGCAGATTTGTTTCTCTTGCCTCACATGAATTTAGAACTCCCCTGAGTGCGGTACAGTTATCGGCTTCATTAATTGATAAATACGCGGCTGAATTTCACAGTGATAGCATCACAAAGCATGTTTCAAAAATAAAAAATGCAGTCAGCAATCTGACTATAATTTTGAATGATTTTCTTTCACTTGAAAAACTTGAAGCAGGAAAGGAAAAACCTGTTTTTACCAGTTTTGACCTGGTAAAACTGTCTGAAGAAATTACGGAAGAAATGCAGGTTCAGGCAAAAGAGCATCAGGCAATTATATACCTTCATACAGGTACAAGTAGTCAGGTAAAGCTTGATATCAGCCTGCTTAAGACCTGTATTGTTAATTTGATTTCTAATGCTATTAAATATTCAGGCGAAAATACATTCATTGATTTTAATACCGAAGTAACTGACGCCATATGCACGGTCATGGTTAGAGATAATGGCATTGGAATACCTGAAGCAGATCAGGAGCATTTGTTTGAAGCTTTTTTCAGGGCTCATAATACTGGTAATATACCTGGAACAGGTCTTGGTCTTAATATAGTTGCCCGTTATACCCAGCTGATGAATGGTAAGATCATTTTTAAAAGCAGTATAAGTCAGGGGGCTGTTTTCTCAATCTCATTTCCATTAACATGAAGAAAAAAGTGCTCATTATTGAAGATAATAATGATATCAGGGAAAATGTGGTCGAAATATTAGAGCTGGCTGATTATGTGGTCTTTGCAGCAAATAATGGAAAAATCGGGGTGTCGCTGGCTCTAACTCATTTACCGGATATCATACTTTGTGATATTATGATGCCCGAACTTGATGGGTATGGGGTCTTAACCCTATTGAACAAACATACAGAAACTGAATCAATACCTTTTATTTTTCTGACTGCTAAAGCTGAGAGGGCAGATATGCGAAAAGGGATGGATATGGGGGCTGATGATTACCTCACTAAGCCTTTTGATGATCGTGAACTACTGACCGCCATTGATAGCAGGCTAAAAAAAAAGACAGCCCAGGAAAATAGTTTTAGTAAATCACTAGTACGTTTACAGACGCTTGTTCAGAAACATGGTGGTCTTGATGAATTAAGTAAAATTATTCACGAACGAAAAAATAGAAGTTTCAAAAAAGGGCAGGTAATTTACTATGAAGGTGATAGAGGAACAGGATTATTTCTTGTTATCAGCGGAAAAGTTAAAACAATTAAAATGGCTGAAGATGGCAGGGAATTATTAACTGGTATTTTTTCATCAGATGAGTATCTTGGTATTCATGCTATGGTAGCATCAGGGCCTTATAACGATACAGCTATTGCCATGGAAGACTGTTCACTGTGTATGATATCAAAAGAGCAGCTTGAAAAATTACTCGACCAATACCCCGAAATTTCAAAAGAGTTTATTAAACTGCTGGCAAATGATGTGCGCGAAAAAGAAGAGCAGTTGGTTCAACTTGCCTATCATTCGGTACGAAAACGTATGGCAGAAGCTATTTTAAGATTGATTCATAGCAATGCTGGCATCAGCAGCTTAAAAGTATCAAGAGAAGATTTAGCTGCAATGGCTGGGATTGCCACTGAGACTGTCAGCAGAACACTTTCAGATTTCAAAGATGAAGGTCTTATCGAAAAAATTGCCAGCACAATAACCGTTCTTGATCTAGACAGGCTGGCAAAAATGAAAAACTGATACAGATCATTTTTCTTATTGACCAGGCTCAGCTAATTATGGTGCAGGCATAATTATTTTGCAACCGTTAAATTTAATTCAGATGAAAGCAGTTGCCTATAGTATTAAACCCTTTGAAAAAGAATTTCTGGCAAAAGCCAATCAAAAGAAACATGATATAACCCTAATATCAAATTCATTGGGTATACGCACAGTAGACTATGCCCAAGGTAAGACCGCGGTTATCGTTTTTACCAATGATGATGTTTCTGCCGCTGTTATTGAATTATTGTCAGACCTAGGTATAAGACTGATCATAACCCGATCTGTGGGTACCGATCATATAGATCTTAAGGCAGCCGAAAATAGCAGTATACAAGTATTGAATGTTTCAGATTATGGACCTCAGGCGATAGCTGAACATACGTTAATGCTGGCCCTGGCTTTAAGCAGGCAATTAGTGAAGGCTGACAGACAAGTTCATAAATTTGATTTTAGAAATGATCAGCTGATTGGGTTTAATCTTTCAGGTAAAACAGTTGGCATAATCGGGCTAGGGCAGATTGGTCAGGCAACTGCCCGTATTTTTTCTGGCCTGGGCTGTAAGGTACTTGGTACAGACTTATATTTTCCTAAAGATTTTGAGCTGGCAATCGGGGTAAGCTTTGAAGAATTACTTGATAGGTCTGATATCATTTCTTTACACCTGCCACTTAACGCTTCTAGCAAGCATCTTATCAATCGAAAAGCAATCTCGATGATGAAAGAAGGTGTTATGCTCCTAAACACTTCAAGAGGGGGCCTGATCAATACTTCTCAATTGCTACCTGCTCTTCAGTCAGGTAAAATTGGTTACCTGGGCCTGGATGTGTATGAATATGAGAAGGGTTTATTTTTTGAAGACCACGAACGTGATCCAGTTAAAGACAGATTACTTCGTAAGCTTTTAAAGCAAGATAATGTTATAATTACCCCACATCAAGCATATCTTACACAGGAGGCTTTGCAAGAAATTGCCAATATTGTTATAGAAGATCTTGATATGTTCCAAAAAACTTACCTTTTTAAATCTGGAATTGATCTTACCGGCAACGTATCAGCTGTGCAAATTAAATAAGCGTCCAAGTGCAGAATAACATTGCAAGTCGTATTAGTAATTAGTGTAACTTGTAGTTAAGTTATAAAAATTGCAGTTATTAAGGTTGCTGCTCTCAGACTAAATTATATAACTACAATACATGATTTCTCAGGACCCTCATCATATAATTGCTATAGGCGCATCTGCCGGAGGCATGGAAGAGATTAATACCTTTTTTGATCATACTCCTCTTGATGGGGTTTCTTATATCATTATACAACACTTATCAGCCGATTTTAAAAGCAGAATGGTTGAATTGCTGGCTAAGCATAGTAAATTGGTAGTTAAGGAGGCTGAAAACGGCATGAAGGTTCGTTCAAATCAGGTTTACCTGATCCCGAATGATAAGTTTATGACCATAAATGATAATAAACTATTTCTTACCATTAAGGAAAAGAGTCGTACGCCTAATATGACAATTGATACCCTGTTTAATTCACTTGCTTTAAACAGTCATACCCAAGCCATTGCAATCATTCTTTCTGGTCTGGGTTCTGATGGTACCAAAGGTATACAGGCTATTAAGAAATCTGGAGGTATGGTCATAGCCCGAAATCCGGAGACTACAGAATTCAGTAGCATGCCTTCACATGCAATTGCAACGGGTTTGGTTGACTTTGTACTTGAGCCAGAATTAATGCCTCATGCTATCGAAGATTATATTAAATATGGTTCAGTTTTGGCTGATAATAAAGATGATGATCATACCATTGTGGCTATTCTTGAGTTGATCAAAGAAAAGCTACCTCTTGATTTTTCAGATTATAAACAAAATACCATTCTTAGAAGAACCCGTAGACGGGCAGACTATAAGAATTTTAGCTCACTGTCAGCCTATCTTGATTACCTGAAGGTCACACCTGAAGAAGTTCAAGCCCTGGCGCAAGATTTTTTGATCAGTGTCACCTCATTCTTCAGAGATAAAGAAGCATATGACTATATGCAGCAAACGATCATACCCGATATTCTGGTTAACCTTTCTGCAGACGAAGAGATGAAAATTTGGGTTGCCGGTTGTGCAACTGGTGAGGAAGCCTATTCAATTGCCATACTTATTCATGAACAGCTGAATGATAAGTACAGAGATGTTAGTGTCAAACTTTTTGCTACCGATATCGATAGCATTGCTCTTGCCAGTGCCGGCAGAGGTGTCTATGGCCCGACTATCAGGAAACAAGTAAGCGCATACCGGCTTGAACGGTATTTTATCAAAGAAGGTGAAAACTTCAGGATTAAACCTGAAATACGCCGGATGGTAATTTTTGCCAGACATGATCTGGTTAAAAACCCTCCATATTGTAATATGCACCTGATTAGTTGTCGTAACGTGTTGATTTATATGTCATTGGTCTTGCAAACAAAAATCTTTGCCATGTTATTATTCGGGCTTAAAAGAGGGAGTTATCTCTTTCTGGGCTTAAGCGAAAATCCATTGCCAATAATTAAATACCTGGAAGTCGTCAATAAAAAATGGAAAATTTATAAAAGCCTTGAAACCAGGCGCGTTTTGAGTTTCGTCCCTTTTTCTCTACCTGAACTACTTGATATTGATCGTTCACCAATTCTGCCTTCTCCTGAAGAATCAGTCAGGGGTACTGATGGCACGTTAACAGAGGTAATTAATGCAGGTATTATCAATAAATTAGGTGCCCTGGTAATTTGTATCGATTCAAAATATCATGTGGTTAAATCATATGGCGATACGACGAAATACCTTGTTCAGAAACACTTTAATACAAACTTACTTGAATTACTACCCCGTAACCTGTCTGTTGCTTTCAGTAACCTGATCAAGGATACAAAGAAGTCAAATGTCGAATCATCTGCCAGTAAAATACCCTTAGACAGAGATGGTTCTCTTATTTTGGTGAGTTTATCAGTTAGTCCACTGTTTATCCGCAGGGGTGAAGAGAAGACCTTTATGGTGATTTTTACCGATGATACTATGAGTTTTGATGACCCGCTTAAAAAAAATGCGGTATATCATGAAAAAAACTATTTCGATCAATATACCCTTAACCTTGAAGAAGAGCTTAAAGATGTAAAAAGCACTCTTCAATCTACTTATGAGCAGCTTGATGCCTCAAATGAGAATCTGCAGTCATTTAATGAAGAACTGCTTTCAGCCAATGAAGAAATGCAGAGTACGAATGAAGAAATGCAATCAGTAAATGAAGAACTAGACACGATCAACATAAATTACCAATTAAAAAATAAAGAGCTTTTAGAAATAAATGATGACCTGAATAATTATTTCAGAAGTAATGTCAACGGGCAGCTATTTATTGACAGCGACTTGCTGCTGATGAAATTTTCTCCTGGTACGGTAAAGCAGATCAACTTACTTGAATCTGATCTCGGCAGGCCTCTCAGTAATATTTCGACAAATATCAGATTCGAAACAATCATTCAAGATGTTAAAAGTGTTCTGTCTAATGGTGCGGTGGTGACGAAAGAAATTCAGACTGTTAATGGAGAATGGTATCAGATTATGACTATGCCCTACATTCATCAAGCTGACAATAAACGAAATGGAGCCATCATTACTTTTAATAATATCACAGAATTAAAGAATACTCAGATCGAACTTGATAAAAAGAATGAGAGTCTGTTACGCATTAACGCTGATCTAGATAACTTCGTTCATACAGCTTCACATGATTTACTGGCACCACTGGGAAATATTGAGGTAAGTATCGATGTTTTGAACCTGATAAAGGTGACTGATCCTGAATTGAATAAATTTCTGTCAATTATAAACTCATCAGTCAAAAAATTCAGGGGTCTGATCAACGATATTGCTGCGATTGCCAAGTTAGAAAGCAATATGATCACCATGGAACCTATTGATCTTGATGAAATTCTTAATAATATTGAATGGAGCCTGAATCATAAAATTGTTGATTCAAAGGCAATTATAAATAGAAATCTTCAGGTAAAAGAAGTCATATTTTCAAAGAAAAACCTTAGAAGTATCTTGTATAATATTATTTCGAACAGTCTTAAATTTAAGCGGGCAGAAGTACCTGTCATTACGATTTCAAGCATGCGTGAAGACGATAATCTAATTATTTCGGTACAGGATAATGGCATTGGCATTTCAAAGACTGACAAATTTAAAATCTTCGATATGTATGGCAGAATACAAACAGATATTGAAGGAAAAGGCATAGGTCTTTACCTTGCCAAGAAAATGGTAAATGCAGCTGGCGGGCAGATTAGTGTTGAAAGTGAAATTGGCAAAGGCAGCAAATTCATTATCTACCTAAAAATGCTGGTAGAGGAAAAGCAGGATTAAATAAATAACCCGAAAACTACGTGGGCCTTCAGTTAATGAAATTTAAGCGGATTCATTAGTATAGATTCTAATGTTCAAGCATGAGCAGCCTGGCATGTGGAAATGTCAAGGTGAACAAGGTTCCTGAATTTACGATGCTTGAAAATCTTATTTTTCCTTTCATCAGACTTGTATACTGGGAAACAATATTCAATCCCAATCCAGTTCCAGGAATATTACCTGTATTTTTTGCCCTGAAAAAAGCTTCAAACAAATGTTTCTGATCATTTTCGGGAATGCCAATACCGTTATCGCTAATACTTAGTATGAAGTTTTGATCATTTATTTCTGTTTTGAAATCAATTTGGGTATTTTCTCCTGAATATTTTATCGAATTAGCAATCAGGTTGATAATGCAGTTTTTCAGAAGATTTGCATCAAGTGTTACTTTTTCAGAATTGCCACGGTGACTATAAAAGATCAGTTGATTTTGTTTAGCCACCATCTGCATTTCTTCGGTAAGTTCTTCAGCAAGTTCAACCATATTGAAGCTTGTTAGCGTAGCTTCTACTTTGCCTGCTTCAAGCTTCTCGAGTGATAAGAAATCATTTAATATTGTTGTCAGATTAGCGACCACGTTTTTAATTTTCGTTACATGTTTTGAAATATTTGGGCTATTGTAATGATCTGCGTACTTCTCAATTAATGAGGCAGATAATTGTACGGCGCTCAGGGGTGTTCTGAATTCATGAGAGGCCATAGACACAAATCTGTTTTTTAGCAAACCTAGTTCCTGTTCTTTTTTTAATGATAGGCTCACGTCTTCTTTAGCTTGCCTTAGTGCGTGAACTGTATCTTTTAATGACTGGGTTCGATCCTGTACTTCCTGTTCAAGTTGGGCAGCGTATTCTCTTAGTCGGTCTTCAGCCAGTTTTTGCTTACTCAGATCATGTGTAAATGCCGTAAAAATGGTTCGGTTAAAATAAATGACTTCACTGATACACAGTCTGAGCGGAAAAGTAGAATGATCTTTTCTCATGCCATTAACCTCTGCTACCCTTCCGACGAATGTACTTTTCCATTGATCATCTTCAGACATGTCTTCTTCTGCCTGGTTATTACGGTTCAACGCAGGAATTAAACTAGCGATATTTTTACCGATAGTTTCTTCGGGCAAGTATCCGAATAATTTACTGGCCGAGGGGTTCATTAATTCAATTACACCATGATCATCTATGGTGATTATTCCATCAATTGCATTCTGAATTATTGCTATCAGTAAGGCTGTGTTTTCCATAAGTACTTGAAGTAATTTCCTGGCTGAGGTTATGAACCCGGTGAAATAATAAGCCTTAAAAATTTGTTAAATCGTGGTTTTTGTAGAATTTTTCATTTCAAATTCTTCTATATGTGAGAACAAACGGTTATCATATTCCCAGTCAAGAATCATTTTCCATTTACCATCTGCGCAACCTGAAACAGGAATTTCAAGAGAATCACTACCATGACTGTCAACCCTAAATTTTTGGAAATTAGGTTTTTTAATGAACTGTTGAATTAATACTGCATGACCTTTTACGGGATGTCCGAAATTAAATTTGAGCGTGTTCATAATGGGATTTTGTTTAATGCTGCAAACCAGAACAAGAATTTAAATATGCACACTATTAAAAGCTGAAAAAATGATTATAATCATTAAATCAGCTGATTAACAGTTAATTCATGTAACATCGTTCCCAGTCAGACGATGAGAATCTACACGATACGTGTGTTTTAAGGCAGGAATGAAATTTATAAGACCTATTTGGTATCTTTTAAAAATCCAATAAAAACTGCATATATCTGTTACTCAGTATTAAGCAAAAAAAAAGATGCAGTTCTCAATTGGAGGCATCTTTTTTTTTAACAATGAAAAATTAATAGTTAACGGGCTGCTCAGGCCACGAGTTCATTATTTATCAAAGGAATATCAAGAAACTTCGTTAAATCAATTGCGTTTTTTACTTTTTCAGCTAGTAATGCAAAAGCAATTACTTCTTTCATTTCTTTAACGTAATGAAATTTGATATCTGAAATATAGGAGGCTTTAATTTCCTCAATATCTTTACGGTTAGATTCACAAAGCAAAATATCTTTGATATTTGCCCTCTTAGCAGCAAGTATTTTTTCTTTAATGCCTCCTACTGGCAGTACTTTACCACGCAGGGTTATTTCACCTGTCATTGCAAAGTTTGAGCGAACCTTACGCTGGGTCAGAGCTGAACTTAGTGCTGTCAGCATGGTTACACCTGCTGATGGACCATCTTTTGGAACTGCTCCCGCGGGTACATGTACATGTATATCCCAATGCTCAAACACCTCAGCCTTCAATCCTAAAATTGAACTATGAGCTTTAAGATAGGCAAGGGCAATGACTGCAGATTCTTTCATCACATCACCCAGATTACCGGTTAGTGTCAGTTTGCCTTTACCAGGGCTAATACTCACTTCAATAAATAAAATATCGCCTCCTACAGAAGTCCACGCCAGCCCTGTTACAACACCTGCAACCTCATTATGCTCATACATGTCTTTATCATACAGAGGTGGTCCGAGGATTTTTACAACATCGGTCTTTGAGAGTACAGGATCATAGATCTCTTCGATGGCAACCTTCTTGGCTGTTCCACGAATTAGGGTGGCAAGTGTTTTATCAAGCGTACGAACTCCAGATTCACGGGTGTAATCTTCAATCACCTGCTCAACAATTTTTGGCTTGATGGTGATCTGACTGGCAGTTATACCATGAGCTTCGCGTTGTTTAGGTATCAGATGTGTTTTGGCAATTTCTATTTTTTCTTCTACTGTATATCCATTAACTTCAATGATTTCCATTCTGTCACGCAGGGCTGGATGAATACTGCCCAGTGAGTTTGCAGTAGCGATAAACATCACGTTTGATAAATCAAAGTCGAGTTCTACATAATGATCATAGAAAGCGCTATTCTGTTCAGGATCAAGTACTTCTAAAAGCGCAGATGAAGGATCACCGCGGTTGTCATTTCCAACCTTGTCAATTTCATCAAGTACAAACACTGGATTAGCAGAACCTGCCTTTTTTAAAGACTGTATTATTCGTCCTGGCATAGCACCAATATAGGTTTTACGGTGTCCTCTGATATCTGCTTCATCACGAAGGCCTCCAAGGGCCATACGTACATATTTACGATCTAGAGAGCGGGCAATGGATTTACCAAGTGAAGTTTTTCCCACGCCCGGAGGCCCCACCAGGCATAAAATCGGGGCCTTCATATTGTGTTTTAATTTTAATACTGCCAGGTATTCAAGTATTCTATCTTTCACTTTTTCAAGCCCGTAATGGTCTTTATTAAGAATACGTTCGGCTCGTTTCAGGTTGAAATTATCTTTTGTGAAATCATTCCAAGGCAGTTCAATCAATAACTCGCAATAGTTTATCAGCACAGAGTACTCAGCAGCTGCTGGATTCATACGCTGCAGTTTGTCAAGTTCTTTATTGAAAGTTTCACTAACGGCCTTTGACCATTTCTTTTTTGCCCCCTGATCACGCAGGTTCTTTATTTCAAGATCAGAAGGTTCACCCCCTAATTCTTCCTGAATGGTCTTCAATTGGGCATTTAGAAAATACTCACGCTGTTGTTTATCCATATCAATCCGAACTTTCGACTGAATCTGGTTTTTTAGTTCCAGCATTTGCAGGTCACGGGTAAGAAACCCAAGTACAGTTTGTGCCCGTATCTTCAGATCAGCCATTTCAAGCATCTTCTGTTTTTCTTCCATCTCAGCATTCATATTTGATGAAATGAAATTCACCAGAAATGAATGACTTTCTATATTCTTGATAGCTATTGCTGCCTCAGTTGGAATATTGGGTGAAAACTGGATAATTTGAGTTGAGAGTTCTTTTAAAGAATCAACAAGGGCAATAAACTCTTTATCTTTCTTTAGCTTGGCCTCTTCAAATGGAAGAACTGATGCCTGGATATATGGCTCAGAAGAAATTTCTGCTGCCAGATTAAACCGTTTTTTTCCTTGAATGATTACCGTAGTATTCCCATCAGGCATTTGCAGCATTTTGATGATATAAGCTGCTGTGCCAACTTCATTCAGATCACTGAATTCAGGATCTTCAATAGAAACATTTTTCTGTGCTACTACACCAATTATCCGTGAACCTTTATATGCATCTTTGATCAGCTTAATTGATTTATCCCGGCCAACCGTTATCGGAATGACTACTCCAGGAAACAAAACTGTATTACGAAGAGGAAGAATTGATAAAATTTCAGGTATAACTTCATTATTCATCTCTTCTTCATCTTCTGAAGTTAAGAGCGGAAAGAATTCGGTGTCGTCAGCTATAATGCTTGACTGGAATCCAGGGTTAAGTTCAAATGGATCGAATATGCTCATTTAGTTGGTTACAGTATTGTAATAAAAACCCGACAATCGGTTTATGTTTCTTGCGCCAATGTGTCAGTCAGGCAAGTGTTTCACGTGTTTTAATGGTAGAATACTATAAGGTTCAAGTGTTATGCCAAAAACCTTTCTACGATCTAATTATCCGTTTTATACGAAATACACGGATAAGGTTACTTTGCGCAGGCATTATTGAAATTCTTTTCAATTTACCAATTGTCCTAAATTTATTCATTTAATTTAAAGTTTTTTCTGTCAGCAGCAATTTATTAGCTGTCATAAATTCCATTTAACCGGCTGTAGCATTTGAAAAAATAAACTGATGGCTTTTTTCATTTACATCTAGTTTGATATTGGCATCTTTTTCGATTTTGCCCGAAAGAATCTCCTTAGATAACTCATTTAATATACGCTTTTGTATAACTCTTTTTAAGGGGCGGGCTCCAAATTGTGGGTCATAACCAAGCTCAGAGAGCCAGTCTAATGCCTGCTCAGTAGCATTGAGGGTAATACCCTGATCTTTTAAGGTAAATTGCAACTGATTAAACTGAAGTTCGACAATCTGCCTGATTTCATGCCTGCTAAGAGGTGAAAACATGATAATCTCATCTATACGGTTCAAAAACTCAGGCCTCAAGGTAGATTTCAACAGATCAAAGACCTGATTTTTAGTTTTTGCCATCACTTCTTCCCGGTTAGTCTCATTCATCTGGCTAAAATTTTCCTGAATTAACTGGGAGCCAATATTTGAGGTCATAATGATGATTGTATTTTTGAAGTTAACCAGCCTGCCCTTATTATCAGTAAGGCGACCGTCATCAAGTACCTGCAATAGTATATTGAAGACATCAGGATGTGCTTTTTCAATCTCATCGAGCAATATGACTGAGTATGGTTTTCTTCTGACAGCTTCGGTCAGTTGTCCACCTTCATCATAGCCAACATAGCCAGGAGGGGCACCAATTAGCCTTGATACGGTATGACGTTCCTGGTATTCTGACATATCAATGCGGGTAAGTGAGTTTTCATCGTTAAACAAAAACTCTGACAGGGCTTTCGCCAGCTCAGTTTTGCCCACACCTGTTGTTCCTAAAAATATATAAGATCCAATGGGTTTGCGTTTATCATTCAAACCCGCCCTGCTTCTTCTTACAGCATCTGATATAGCCTCAATTGCATCATCTTGTCCGGCTACTCTTTTATGAAGCTCTGCTTCGAGGTTTAATAATTTAAGTCTTTCGCTTTCAATCATACGCATAACAGGGATACCTGTCCAGCGAGAAACCACTCCTGCTATATCTTCAGCCGTGACCTCTTCTTTGAGCATTCTTGAATTCTGAGTGAATGCCGTTAATTTTTTATTGAACTCATCCACGGCATTTTCTGTTTCTTTGATCCGGCCATAGCGTAGTTCAGCTACCTTGCCATAGTCACCCTGACGTTCAGCCTGATCAGCCTCAATTTTGAAGTTTTCAATTTCCTGCTTTCTTGACTGAATATTTTCGACAAGTTCTTTTTCCTGTATCCAGCGTGCTTTCAGACTATCACGTTCTGTACCCAGATTGGCAAGCTCCTGACTTAAAAGTTGTAGCTTTTTTTCGTCTTTTTCACGTTTAATCGCCTCTCTTTCTATCTCAAGTTGCATAATCCGGCGTTCGAGTTCATCAAGTTTCTCAGGCTTTGAATCCATTTCAAGTCTAAGCTTTGCGGCAGCCTCATCAATAAGATCGATCGCTTTATCAGGTAAGAACCGGTCAGATATATAACGTTGTGATAATTCTACTGCGGCAATAATGGCCTCATCTTTGATACGCACCTTATGATGACTTTCATAGCGTTCTTTGATGCCTCTAAGTATAGAAATTGCATCAGCATTGTCAGGCTCATCAATCATGACTTTCTGAAACCTGCGTTCAAGGGCCTTGTCTTTTTCAAGGTATTTCTGATATTCATTTAGCGTTGTGGCGCCTATTGCCCGTAATTCACCCCTTGCCAATGCTGGTTTTAGAATATTTGCAGCATCCATAGCACCTTCTGAGGCCCCGGCTCCGACAAGGGTATGAATTTCATCAATGAAAAGCACAATTTCACCATCACTGTCGGTGACTTCTTTAATGACAGCTTTCAAACGCTCTTCAAATTCGCCCTTGTATTTTGCTCCAGCTATTAGTGAACCCATATCAAGTGAAAAAACAACTTTTGATTTCAGGTTTTCAGGAACATCACCATCAATAATGCGGTGAGCAATACCTTCAGCAATAGCTGTTTTTCCTACACCCGGCTCGCCAATCAGGATTGGATTGTTCTTACTTCTTCTTGAAAGAATCTGAATAACACGACGAATTTCTTCATCCCTGCCAATGACCGGATCAAGTTTACCTGAACGTGCAAGCTCATTCAGGTTTTTAGCATATTTATTTAGTGCCTGATACGTGGCTTCTGCATTCTGATCAGTGACGTGTGCCCCGCCTCTTAATTCGAGAATTGCTTTTTTAAGATCTTTTTCATTGGCCCCAAGGTCTTTCAGTAGACCAGCTGTTTTATCTTTCAAATCCAGCATTCCCAGCAGAATATGTTCAACAGAAACAAACTCATCTTTATATTCTTTCAGATAGCCTTGTGCTTTTTGTAAAACGGTATTTGAGTCTGAAGATAAATAAGCGTTACTGCCTCCGCTGACCTTCGGGAAGGTAGCAATCAGCTGATCAAGACCTGTTGAAAGCTGGTTAATATTTATGCCTATTTTTTTTAAAAGGTAAATGACAACATGCTCATCTACCATGAGCATACCTTTTAATAAATGTGCGGGCTCTATTGCCTGTTGCATGAAACCAGTTGCAAGTTCCTGAGCTTTATTTACAGCTTCCTGCGCCTTTATAGTAAAATTGTTAAAGTTCATACCGAATTTTCCTCAACTTTATAGTCTCAATTTCTTGGCCAGACCTGCTATGTTGGTCTGTTTAAATCAACCTGGTTGAATAATAATAACCTGAAAAGCTATTAAAAAGAAAAAAGCGTAAAAAACTTAATTCATTACGCTTTTATGTCATATAAAACCAGCCCTTTCTGCCATAATGGCGACAATATTTCGTTTATATTTCTCCTGTCCAGTTTTCGGGGTCTGAACGCCAAAGTTGTAACAGACGAAGATCTGATTTAGTAATATATCCACCTTCGATTGCCTGTTCAAGTAAACGATCATAATTGCTTAGACTAAAAAAGCGGCATTTGGCTTTAGCAAAATTATTATTTGCAATTTCAAACCCGTAACTGAAGATTGATACGAGACCTACTACTTCAACTTCTGCCTTTCTTAAGGCCTCAATGGCTTGTATAGAACTTTTACCTGTAGAAATCAAGTCTTCAACAACAACAGTTCTCTGTCCTGGAATAACTTCGCCCTCAACCATATTTTGCATGCCATGTCCTTTTGGAGTTGACCGTACGTAGGCGAAAGGTAATCCGAGTTCTTGTGCTACAAGCACTCCCTGAGGAATGCCTGCTGTTGCTACACCTGCTATTAAGGCCGTGCTGCCATACTCTTCCTGTATTAACTGAACGAGTTGCTGGCGTATATAAGTTCTTATTATTGGGTGCGACAGGGTAATTCTATTATCACAATATATGGGTGACTTCAAACCTGAAGCCCAGGTAAAAGGGTTTTTTGGTTGTAATTTAATTGCTTTTATTTGCAACAAATATTCTGCAACTTTTAGTTCAGTTTCTAATCCTACGGGCATGTCGCAAATGTATATAATTTATGTTAAGGATAGTATTATCCTGATTCAGGAAGGTGAAGAGAAAAAATCAATAGCTGGGCAAGAACTTGATAATAAATATGTTACAATAGAAATCATCGCTAAAATTCGTTCTCTTCTTGAATCAAATGAAGCTTCAACACTCAAAATTCAGGTACCTGACCCAAAGAAGTATTTGAAAAAACTAAAACAGGATATCCGGTATATTAAGGCAGCCGGAGGCCTTATAAAGAACGACTCTGGTGCTTATTTATTTATCTTCAGGCGAGGAAAATGGGATTTGCCAAAGGGTAAAATCGATGCCGGTGAGCGTCCTGACGAAGCAGCTTTAAGAGAAGTCGAGGAAGAATGCGGACTTAAAATAAGTGAGATCAAAACAGAACTTGATTCAACCTATCATTTTTATTTACAAGATCAGGAACTTATTTTGAAACGAACCCACTGGTTCAGGATGAGGAGCCGGGGTGAGCAAGTTCTGATCCCACAGGAGTCAGAAGACATAACAGAAGCCCGATTTATTGCCAGTACTGATCTTGCCTTAGTACGTGGAAATACGTTTGCCTCTATTGAGAAGGTCATGCAAAATATCACTGGTCCCAGACCCGATTGATGATGATGGCATAGAATTGGTCAGATAAAAGGTTCAGATTCCCAACAAAAAACTGGTCAGGAATAAATGCAAAATTAACTGATAAAGGAATAGCACCATTAAAACGACAAATACTGAACGTATGAAAGCTGGTAATTCATTGCAGGTTGAAAAAAAAGAAGTCGAGGAAAATTTGCGCAAAATGATCAGTAAAAAGTCAAGAGGCAGACTTAAACTTCTTGACAAACTTGCCTTGGTTATCACCAGACGGGTAGGCAGCATGAATTTTTTTCTTCTTATTTTTTTCTGGACAATTTGCTGGCTGGGCTATAATACCCTAATGCCTAAAAGTGCGAGATTTGACCCTTTTCCGGCATTCGTTCTCTGGTTATTTATTTCGAATGTTATTCAGATTCTACTTATGCCTTTGCTCCTGGTAGGCCAAAATATACAGGGTGCTGATGCTGAAAAACGAGCGAAGGCTGATTTTGAAATTAATGTCAAGGCTGAACTTCAAAATGAAATTATCATCGCCCAGTTAGAAGAAAATGAAAAGATCTTAAAACATATCCTGAAGCAGTTGAAATTAACCAAAGAGGATACTTAATCCCTTATTTACAAAAATTGCATAGCTTCTTTAGGAACGAACTTACTGATATCACCTCCATATCTTAGAATATCACGAACAATTGTTGAGCTGATCGCAGAGTATCCAGGTTTACTTAATATGAAGATACTTTCAATCCCAGGCTCGAGCACATGGTTCATCTGGGCAATTGCCTTTTCATACTCAAAATCAGAAACTGTACGAATGCCTCTGATCATATAGGCTGCACCCTGATCTTTACAGAAGTTTACTGTCAGTCCATCATAGGCAATCACGGTAACCCTGGTTTCATGCTCATACACTTTTTCAATAATCTTTACCCGCTGCTGTACCGTTAGTAACGATGATTTATTGGTATTCTGCCCAATACCGACTACTACATGATCGAATAGGGGCAGGGCTCTATTAAGTATATCAACATGGGCCTTGGTAAGAGGATCAAACGAACCTGGAAATATAGCAAGCTTCATAACAGAATATTAATTATGGAAAAAACTAAATGCCGATGAACCATAGATACGTGATTTCTGATAATTTGGTACCTGGTCAAGTTGAACCATTGCTGAATGCTCAAGAACCAGCATACCCGCAGGCTCAAGCAGTCTACGGCTGAAGATTAATTCAGGTATGCGGAATAAATTAGGCATATCATACGGGGGGTCAGCAAAAATCAAATCAAACTGGTTTTTACAGCTTTCAAGGTATTTGAAGACGTCTGATTGTAAAACTGCAAGGTTGTCAAGTTTATACTTGTCTTTAATGCTATCAATATAGCGACAGCATTTTACATGCCTGTCAATAGCAAGAACGCTGTAACCAGCTCTGGAACTTAGTTCAAGTGCAATATTACCCGTTCCAGAAAAAAGATCAAGACAGCTACTCTCAGCCCAGTCAAAATGCGCACCCAGAATATTGAAAAGTGATTCCTTTGCTATATCTGTAGTTGGCCGTACTGGCAGGTCTTTAGGCGCGGTAAGACGAACTCCCCGCATTGTACCAGAGATTATTCGCATAATGCCAGGGTAATCATTGACCAGGCCATATTTCCGGTTTTTTCAGCAAAACCCTGGCTATAATTGAAACCTTCGGGCAGGCCTGAAAATTTTATATTTTTAAAATAGGTAGCGAGCATTCCCAGGGGTACAGAATGTTTGTCAAGAATACCTCCTGCAATGACTTCTACATCGTCACGCTTGAATTTGAGCTGCTGGCAAACATATAATGGAAAGTAAATAAATTCTTCCTTAGAATTAATCTGAAAATAATTGTAAAGAATGAGTTTGCCATTTTTTAAAACAACAAGTTCCATGTCATTATCATTCCAGGAGAATATGAAGAACTTAACCCCACTGCTCTTGCCATATAATGACAACAGCCCTTCAATCAATGGGGTTGATGAATGGTATACTTTATTATTGGGATGGTATTTGTTGACAACGATTTTAGGCTCTCTGTTCAGGCAAAAAATATTCTGTGCCCCGAGCAAAGTCATATCATTTCGTTCCTGAAAAAAAGAATCAGGATCAAGCAAGTTAAAATTCAGGTATTGAGGAATCTGATAATCATCAAATATATCGTTCGGAATGAACGTGAACAGGTGATTCGTGAACATTACTTTTACAAGCTGATACGATGAACGTAACCACTGATCTTTAGAAAAGATCAAATCCATCTGCATCTGACTGTTGACATTGGGATAGGTGGCACTGGCAGCAAAGTTATTCTTAGCCGGATTATAGATACTATAAGCAAGCCCTGCTGGGCTCAGGTGCAGATGAAGGTGATGATTAATCAATGCATTTGGATGCAATGCTTCATCAATAAATTGAAACCTGTCTTTTACTTCCTGCATACTGATTGTTTTAAACAAAAGTAGTCCATTTTACCATTTGCGGAAACTCTGCTGATAAATTTAAGAATCAGTTATTCTTCCTGGTCACTGAAGAATTTTTTATTAAAATTTAGTAAGTATAACTTCTTTACTGCCCGGGTACAGGCTGTATACAACCAACGGTTAAATTCATTATTCAGCATTTCAGCATTAATATAACCCTGGTCAATAAAAACAGCTTCCCATTGCCCACCCTGGGCCTTATGGCAGGTGACAGCATACGCAAATTTAATTTGCAGGGCTTGATAATAAGGGCTTTCTTTTACTTTGTCGAGACGTTCTTTCTTTGATTTAACGTCTGCATAATCATCCATAATGCGTTCGTAAAGTTGCTTGCTTGCAACTGACCCTAAGCTTGGGCTTTCAAGAGTAAGCGTGTCTAGCATAATCCGGCAGCTGATAACAGGCTTACTGACATAATCTCTGAATTCCAGGTCTGCATCGGCAAATCGAAAACCGTATTGGTCATGAATGTTTTTTATTCTTGTGATACGTGCAACGTCACCATTAGCAAGAAAGCCCAGTTCAGATTCAGCAGGTAGCCAGAAATAATTGTTGCGAACAACCATTATATAGTCATTTGCATTAATTTCTTCTTCGAAACCCAGAATACGACTTCTGATATGCTGGTTAAAAAGATTTACTGATTTATTTGATCTGCAAATAACCAGGGTGTCTTCAATACCTATTTGCTGGTAGGCATCATTTAACTCGTCTTCAAGCCGGTCTCCGGCTATGCGAAAGATATCGTCAAAGCCGTTGGTTTGAATCTGTGGTGTCATGAAATTATCCTGGAGCAATAAATTTCTTAACTGAGTAGAATTTTCAAGGATACCAGATAATGCGTCCTGCCTGACAACTTCGGTTAATTCAAATTCAGAAACATCAAGATTATAATTATCTTCAAGATATCCGGCTACAAGGGCTGGGCTATCAGTTAGGCCTACAGGAGGTAACTGGGCAGTGTCACCTAAAAACAATACCCGGCAGCCCTTTTTATTATATACATATGAAATCAGATCATCTAGTAAAGAGGAAGACATACCTGCCTGATCTTTATTTACCCCAGGTACCATGGAAGCTTCGTCAATGATAAAAAGGGTCTGTGTATGCATATTGGTTGCCAGCTCATACTTGGCAGCGGTATAATTACCACGTTTCCAGTAAATTCTTTTATGAATTGTTTGAGCAGGTTTTCCTGAATAGGCACTTAATACCTTTGCAGCCCTGCCTGTAGGTGCCAGTAAAACAGATTTTAGTTTATAATTACCAAGAATTTTTATCACAGCACCTAAAACCGTGGTTTTACCAGTTCCAGCATATCCTTTCAGGATAAAAGCAGACCGTTCTGCCGGGCTTTTCAAAAACGTATCAAGGCAACAAAAAAGCTCAAATTGTTCTTTAGTCGGAGTATGTGGAAATACGCTGGTAATTATATGACTATCCATAAAGCAAATATGAAGAAATCTGATTTCATTGCCTAGCCAGTAAAGCGATCTGTCACAAACGGGTTATTAATTTATATAAAAAGGATTTTTTGCTGCATCAGGGAATTCGATTAATTTATCCAATTTAAAACATTCGTTATCAAGACATTGTTTATTAAAGTATGTTAGTTCAACCGATAGAAGACAGCCAGCAGATCATACTGTATGATGGTATTTGCAATCTTTGTAATGGAACCATGTCTTTCTTAACAAGAATTGATACTAAAAATAAACTCTTAATGATTCCTCTTCAATCAGATGAAGGAAAACATTTTCTGAATAAATTTTCACTTTCAGACAAAGAGTTGAGCTCTGTAGTTTTTGTTTGTGGAGATACAATGTTTATGAAGTCTTCAGCAGTACTACATATTTTAAAAGAGTTAAAAAATGGATGGAGTCTTGCATATGTCCTAATTCTCATCCCCCGCCCTGTTCGTGATTTCTTTTATGGGCTTGTGGCAAAATACCGCTATAAACTGTTTGGTACCAGTGATACCTGTAGTGTTATAAATCAGAAACTTTAAAGGCTCTTTTTCAGGAATTCGAGGTTCCTTTTCAGACCTGTATATTTAGTTCTTTTAACGGCTGAATGGGTGAAGATTTTAGTGAAAACCTCTTGTGTAATTTCATCCCAGTCATGTTTGTTCATTTCGAGAAGACCTTCGGAGGCATCAAATCCAGGTTCATTGTGCGGGGTTGAAAATTTATTCCAGGGGCAAACATGCTGACAGATATCACAACCGAACATATTATTATCCAGCATTCCTGAAAATTCAGCAGGAATCTCATCTTTTAATTCAATGGTCAGGTAAGAAATACATTTGCTGGCATCAAGTATGTAAGCCTCGGTTATTGCTGCCGTAGGGCAGGAGTCAATACAGCGTGTACATTTCCCGCAATGATCAGCAACGGCTTCATCTGCATCAAGATCAAGATCAACGATAAGCTCAGCAAGAAAAAAGTAAGAACCAGCCTTTTTATTGATCAGATTAGTATGCTTTCCCCTCCAACCCAATCCACTTCTTTCGGCCCACGCCTTATCCATCACCGGAGCAGAATCAACAAAAGCTCTACCATCGACTTCTCCGATCTTCTCCCTAATAAATTCAAGAAGTATTCTTAGCTTTTCTTTAATAACCTGGTGATAGTCTTTACCATAAGCATACATTGACAGTTTCGGGGCTAATGGGTCAGTCTGCTTTAAGTCTGTATAATAATTAAGCGCAAGTGAAATTACCGAGCGTGCACCTTCGACAAGGAGTCTTGGATCGAGGCGTTTATCAAAATGGTTTTCCATATAACCCATTTTCCCATGCCTGTTTTCATTTAACCATTTCTCAAGTCTGGGTGCTTCATTTTCAAGGAAGGTTGCTTTAGAAATACCACAGAAAAGAAAACCCATTTCATTGGCTTTCTTTTTAATTATTTTTGAATAAGCAGTACTGTTCATCGGTTAGAAAAGAGTAGGACCGGCACCAGCACTTCTGATACGACCCAGGTGTTTATAAGCCAGATCTGTGCATTCACGGCCTCTGGCGGTACGCATCATATAACCTTCCTGAATAAGAAAAGGCTCATAAACTTCTTCAATAGTGCCCTCATCTTCTCCCACAGCTGTAGCAATTGTCTTTAAACCAACCGGGCCGCCTTTAAATTTATCTATTATGGTAACAAGGATTTTATTGTCCATTTCGTCAAGCCCATGCTCATCTACATTCAATGCATTCAGGGCAAACTTTGCGATATAGGTGTCTATTGTGCCATCACCTTTTATCTGTGCAAAATCACGGGTCCGGCGCAGTAAAGCATTGGCAATACGAGGAGTTCCACGGCTTCTGCGCGCAATTTCATAGGCAGCCTCATCGCTTATACTCGTTTTAAGGATTCCACTTGACCGTATAACAATATCGGTCAAAAGCTTGGCATCATAATATTCAAGTCTTGAATTTATACCAAATCTAGCCCTGAGAGGGGCGGTAAGCAAACCTGAACGTGTCGTTGCACCAATTAATGTAAATGGATTTAAAGAGATCTGAACTGAACGGGCATTCGGCCCCGATTCAAGCATGATATCAATTTTATAATCTTCCATAGCTGAGTATAAATACTCTTCTACTACAGGGCTGAGCCGGTGAATTTCATCAATGAAAAGTATATCACCTTCTTCAAGATTTGTGAGCAGACCAGCAAGATCACCAGGTTTATCAAGTACAGGGCCAGAGGTAATTCTGATATTTACCCCCATTTCATTAGCGATGATATAAGAGAGAGTAGTCTTACCAAGTCCTGGTGGGCCATGAAGAAGAACATGGTCTAAGGCTTCACCCCGAAGTTTTGCTGCACCTACAAAAATTTTCAGATTATCTATAATTTTATACTGACCTGTAAAATCATCAAACGCTGATGGGCGTAAGACTTTTTCGATTTCTTTGTCAGCTGGGTTTAACCCTTCAGCACTTGCATCAAGGTGAGAATTCTGCATGGTTAAAAGTAATTAATATTTGCGGAACAGGCTTGAAAGCTTCATTTGTAACACTCCAATAACGGCTTCTTTAAAAATACCCTTTGACATCTTTGAGAGTCCTTCACTTCTGTCAGTAAAAATTATTGGAATTTCAACAACTTTGAAGCCATGCTTCCATGCAGTAAATGTCATTTCTATCTGAAAGGCGTAACCTATGAACTTGATCTTGTCAAAATTGATTTCTTCGAGTACTTCTCGTCTGAAGCATTTAAATCCAGCGGTGGTATCCTGAATTTGCATGCCTGTGATAAACCGTACATAAACAGAGGCAAAATATGACATGAGTACCCTGCCCATTGGCCAGTTTACTACATTTACGCCCTTGATATACCTTGAACCAATAGCCAGATCGGCACCTTCAACACAGGCATTTCTTAATTTTATCAGATCTGACGGATTATGAGAAAAGTCAGCATCCATCTCAATGATATAGGTATAGTGTTTTTCAATAGCCCATTTAAATCCATGAATATACGCTGTACCCAGACCGAGTTTTCTTGCACGTTCTTCAAGAAACAGTCTGTTTGGAAATTCAGCAAAAAGACGCTTTACAATCTGACCTGTACCATCAGGTGATCCGTCATCTACGATGAGAACATCGAAAGGTGTTGACAATGAAAAAACTTTTCTAAGAATTTTTTCAATGTTTTCTTTTTCGTTGTAAGTGGGTATTATAACAATACTATCAGACACGTCGTGATTTACTGACCTTTAATTTAAGAGATTTTGGTTGCATCAGGCTTGGACAAGATAAGTTTTTTCCTTGATAGTTGGAGAAATCAACATATACAGAACCAGAAAGACAGACATGATAATTACGAACAACCAGTAATATCTTGCTCCTGTAAAATAAGAAAAGAGTCCCTTATTTGATATACTTCTGTTTACCAGTGCCGTAAAAAGGTTACCGGCAGCCAGGGTAAGCCACCAGATGGCCGTCATCGTGCTTTTTAACTTTGGTGGTGACTGTGTATAGGCGTATTCAAGAAATGTGACAGAAACAAGCACTTCACTGAATGTCAAAAGCAGATAAGCGATAATCTGCCACCATACAGTGGGGTGCTGGCCCTGGTCTATCTGCCCCTGTAAAAGTGCGATGATGCAGAATGATAACAGGCAGAAAAATAAGCCGGCTCCAATTTTTCTCAAAGGAGTACACCTGATGCCTATTTTTTCAAGAAATGGATATAATCCGTAGGTGAAAGCAGGTATGGTTGCCAGAATAAAAAATGGATTGAAACTTTGCACCTGTGCTGGTAACAGAACCTGACCCATAAAATGAAGGTCGAGTTTACCTGCCTGCAATACCCATTCTGACAGACTTTGATACCACATGGCCCAAAAAATTGGAATAAAAACAAGCACACTTAAAAGCCTCTTCACAGCAAATAAACCATCAAGTGATTCACTTGAAAACTGCTTCTCTGTACGTTGCACTATAGTCTGACCAGCTACCTTGGTAAATGAAGCTTTTATCATAAAAAATAAAACAGCGATAAAATTATCTTTTCTGATTCCTGATGGGCTAACCTGCTTATAGCGGTTGCGGCCGAGAAAAAAGACCAGGGCGGCCAGGGCCATAAATACTCCAGGAATGCCAAAGGCCCATTTTGCCCCATAATATTTATATACAACAGGAATAGAGATCGTTGCCAGTACTGACCCTGTATTTACTCCAAAGTAATACCAGCCAAATACCTTAGACATCAGGTGCTCGTTATTACGGGTCATCTGATCACCAAGAATGGCTGAAACATTTGATTTTATGCCACCTGCACCAATAGCAATGAAGATTATTCCACACTCAAATAGATTCAGCTGAGTATCAAACAGTGCAAGCATCAGGTGGCCTGCACAATAAAGAAAGGCGACGTAAAGGATGACCTTATATTTTCCAAAGAACCAGTCTGCAAGTATGCCCCCAATAAGAGGCACAAAATAAGCCAGGGTTACAAACAGATGGGTAAGTTCGTTTGATTTTGCTTCGGCAACTGTTTGCAGGCCGGCTACAGCATGCGGGTTAAAGAACTGGTCAACCAGAAAAATCGGTAAAATGCCACTCATTCCGTAAAAACTGAACCGTTCAGCTACTTCAGTCGCAATTATATACGGGATACCCTCAGGAAATCCAGCCTTTTTTTCAAGTACCGTTTCAATCATAGATTAAATTTTAATGGTATGAAAAGTCTTCTATGTTATATGTGAGGGGTAGCACAAAACGGAATTCTTAAATATACTGGCAAAGCCTGTCACAATAGTATGAAAATATTCAGGAATTACCCATCGATTGCAAGGCAAAGGTTCTAGCGGGTAGCCTGAAATAGCTGACCCTGGTTCTCTGGTTTTAAATAACTGCTGATTATCTACTTGATTACTGGGGCCTTATCAGGGGTTATAAAATTGGTGTCTTTAGATGATTCTTCATTTGCCAGGTTGATATTTTCTTCAAGTGTCCATCCTCCATTAATGTAGTGAAGCGCATCATAGCTCAAGTCTGGTCCGTAAGATTCGAATTTACCCTTCATTTTAGGATCAGGAGGAGCAAGGTGATCGAAAACAATGAGGTTTTTCTTAGGCAGGTATTTCAGCATCATTGACGCCTGATGGGTATATTTGAAAATGATCCGGTTTTTTATTTGCCCTGAGACACTGAATACCGGAGCTCCAAAAACAAGTTTGCCATTTTCAAATTGAAGAGCATCTATGAGTCTTGATGTTAAATTTTCATTTATCCCCTTCCAACCCAACAGCAGATAAATACCCTTTTTATCTGGAGGAAGAATAGCATAGTACTCTGCACCATACCATTTTTTAGAACTGGTAACCGTATCTTCTGGTTTACTAATATTTTCTGTATAATCTATGAGTGGATAGAGCCCGAGTTTTCCGGGAGTATTCAACTGAACTGCTCCATAAAAGCGGTAAGCAACATCATTAATATTAACGAACCAGTTAAATATTCTAAACTTATTGTCGGGTGCAAGGGTGATTCGAATGGTTTTTACTGAATCAAACGGGTAATCGAATGATCCGGGTAATTTCAAGGCACGAACAAGCAAGGGAATGAATTTATAAGTAGCTGACTTACGGTCTGTTTCATCCTTACCATTAACTATCTGCTTACCAAGCTTTTTAAGTGAGTCTTCATAGACTTTAAACTGGCTGTTTGCAGATTCATATTGCGGCTGGTTTGCATTTTGCGGCTGTTTAGTTTTATGAGGCTTGCTTGTATCCTGGGGCTGGCTTGTATGCTGAGGCTGCTGGCCCAATACAAAAGCCGAAATAGGCAGTAATATGACGGTAATGAATGTCTTTTTTAACATTGATATATTTTAAAGATCCAGATTTTCAATAACTATTGCTGAGGCGCCACCTCCGCCATTACAGATACCTGCCACCCCAATTTTGCCGCCTTCCTGCTTTAATATTGAGCAGAGGGTTACGATAATTCTTGAACCTGAAGAACCCAGCGGATGGCCTAATGAAACGGCCCCACCGTAAATGTTTACCTTTTCAGGATCAATTTTAAGTAAGTTATTATTAGCAATGGCTACTACCGAAAAGGCCTCATTTATTTCAAAAAAATCAACGTCTTCAAGTGTTTTTCCTGCCATTTTTAAGGCCAGCGGAATTGCTTTTGCCGGGCTGGTTGTGAACCATTCTGGAGCCTGCTGTGCATCTGCATATCCTAAAATTCTTGCCAGAGGCCTGAGACCAAGTTCTGCTGCTTTTTCAGCACTCATCAGTACAACCGCAGAGGCACCATCATTCAGACTTGATGCATTGGCGGCCGTAACTGATCCTTCTTTATCAAAAACGGGTTTAAGCCCGGATATTTTATCGAAATTGACTTGTGAAGGCTCTTCATCGGTATCAATAACATTTATTTTGCCGCGTATAGTGAATTCAACTGGTACCAGCTCTTGCTTGAATTTGCCGTTTTCAATTGCTTTCTGTGAACGCTGGTAAGAGGAAATAGCAAATTCATCCTGTTCAGCACGGCTGATATTGCACTCACGGGCACAAAGTTCAGCAGCTTTACCCATATGATAATCATTATAGACATCCCAAAGCCCGTCTTTTAACATACCATCAGTTAACTGACCGTGGCCCAGACGATACCCGCTTCTTGCTTTGTCAATATAGTAAGGCACATTACTCATACTTTCCATACCACCGGCAATGATGATCTCGCGCTGACCAAGTGCAATACTCTGGGCTGCAAGCATAATTGCTTTCATACCCGATGCACAAACTTTATTTATTGTAGTTGATGGTACAGTATCAGGAATCCCGGCAAAGGTTGCTGCCTGTGTAGCTGGTGCCTGACCAAGGCCTGCAGACAGCACATTACCCATATATACTTCCTCTACCAACGAAGGGCTTATTCCGGCTCTGCTAATAGCTTCTTTTATTGCGGCGGCTCCAAGTTTGGTTGCAGATACTGAAGATAAACTCCCGAGAAATGATCCGATCGGCGTACGTGCAATGGAAATAATAACTACTTCTCTCATACCTCAAAGTAAAGAAATGCTTTAGTCAATATCAACGCCGAAAACTCAATAAAATTTGTTAACGTAAATATTGACTTTCCTTTCCTTATTTTTGGCTCATGTCACGATTCTGGAAAATTATTAGCAGACGTTATTCAGTACTTTTTCGAACACTTTTAACTCTTTGTTCGATTGGGTTTATTCTGCTGATACTTCCAAAAGGGGGGAGGTTCAAGTTTGAATATGATATGGGAAAGTTATGGATGCATGCTGACCTGATCGCTCCTTTCAACTTTGCCATTCTTAAGAGCGAGGCTCAGATAAAAAAAGAGCAGAAAGAAGTCAGGTCAAGTATTATTCCTGTATACCGATTTGACCCAAAGGTACAGTTTTCAACCTCAGAGGCATTCAATAAGGACTTTGATATTCAGTACGCATCGAAAGAATCAAATACTCAGGTAGCTAATATTGCAAAACTGGCAGGTAATCAAATCATTACTGATATTTACAAAAAAGGTATACTTTTTCTTAGTACTGTATACCAAAAAGGCGCCCTGGATTACGATATTCAGGAAGTTGAAAATAATGTTTCTACCTATACCAATACATCTGGTTTGTTTACGCCTGACAGGGCAGTTATTTACGCTAAGGCAAAACTGTCAAAAATTGCTGGCCTGCGAAGAGACTTATTGCTTGCCCTGATAGAAAACCATCTGCAGGCAAATGTGATTATTGATGAAACTCTGACCCGAAGCCTTGAAAGAGAAGCACTGAGCAATATTTCGATTGCCAGAGGGATGGTACAAAAAGGTGAGTTGATAGTGGGGAAAGATAATATAGTCACTGAACAGGCCTTTTTGAAGCTTGAATCTTTACGCAAGGCTTATCTTGAAAATATTGATACACGTAGTGATATTAGCATTATCACTTTTGGCCAGTTTTTATTGCTCTCATTAGCGATTGGTTTAATGATGGCATTCCTGAACATCTTTAGACCTGACATCTTCAAAGATAACCGTAAACTTGGATTGCTACAGCTGGTATTTGTATTTATGCTTGCCGTATTGAGCTGGTCAATCAGAATAAAACTCCCAAGCCTGTATTATATTCCATACTGTGTAGTACCTATCATTGTCCGTTTACTATTTGACAGCCGGGTTGCGCTGAATATTCATTTACTAGTAGTACTGATAGCAGGGTTTTTTGTGCCGAACGGTTTTGAATTTGTCTTTCTACAAACTACCGCAGGCATGGTAGCAATCTATAGTATTCGCAATCTCACACGCAGATCACAGTTTTTGAGTTCTGCCATCATGTTATTATTAACGTATTTTATTGCCTTTGTCGGCATATCTGTCATTCACCAAGGCAATTTCAATTCTATTCAGTTGGCTGACTTCCTGCCTTTCGTGGTCAGCACAGTTTTATCATTACTCGCATATCCCTTGATTTATGGTTTTGAGAAGTTATTTGCCATAACTTCAGATCTGTCCTTGATGGAAATCACCAATACCAACAGCCTACTTTTACGTGATCTGGCATTTAAAGCTCCTGGAACTTTTCAACACTCAATGCAGGTGGCAAATCTTGCAGAGGCGGCGGTTTATAAAATCGGGGGAAATAGCCTGCTTATCCGGGCCGGCGCCCTTTATCATGATATTGGTAAAATGAAAAATCCTGAATATTTTGGTGAAAATCAAAATAAGGCTGGTTTTAATCCACATGATAACCTGACCTATGAAGATAGTGCCCGCATTATTATCAAACATGTAACTGATGGAATTGAGATGGCAAGAAAAAATAATTTGCCAGAAAGTGTGGTAGATTTTATCAGAACCCATCATGGTAATACCCGGGTTGATTATTTTTATCACTCGTTTTTAAAGAACTATCCTGAGCGAGAAATGAATGAAAAAGTATTCAGATATCCCGGGCCGATACCCTTTACAAAAGAATCTGCCGTATTAATGCTTGCCGATTCTGTTGAGGCTGCCTCCAGAACATTAAAAGAACCTGATGCCGACAGTATCTCAATTCTTGTTGACCGGATTATTGACTACAAACTGGACCAGAAACAGTTAATCAACAGCGATATTTCTTTAAAGGATATCACCACCATACGCCGCATTTTTAAAGAGATGCTCATGGGCATCTATCACGTTAGAGTAGAATACAAATTGACTGAGTTAAACGAAACCCAAGTTTAAAATTTATGCCTTCACTATGATTGGGATTACTATATTTGCAATCCTTTTACGGGATATCTCGTAGAAAAAACCAAACGGAGAGATGCCTGAGTGGCCGAAAGGGCCGGTTTGCTAAACCGTTATACGTGGAAACATGTATCGAGGGTTCGACTCCCTCTCTCTCCGCAATAAAGCAAACCCGCAACCTGCGGGTTTTTGCATTTATTTCAGGCCTTTTTTCAGGCCTCAATTATTGGAGAGGTGTCAGAGCGGTTAAACGTACCAGTTTCGAAAACTGGAGTACTGTTAAAGGTACCGGGGGTTCGAATCCCTCCCTCTCCGCTGATAACATACACAAAAGTGTCATAAAGCTCTTAAATTGTATATTAGACGGTTTTTTTAATTTTTCATCTTACCTAAATTTGGATGAAAACGCATAACTCCATTGTTTCATTCATTGCGTCTTTTTAAATAAAAAAAAAGACGCAATGAAAGCCGTTTAACTATCTGTATTATTGGATGTTTACGATATAGACATCTTGTTTTACAGAAATTACAAAAGTAAATTTGTTAAGCTTTTAAATCATGTTTTATGGTAGAAAAAAGCGTTGGGTTACTTTTCTTTTTGAAACAATCCAAAAATCAAATTAATGATCTCAGTTCATTTATTTAAAAATCATAGTTGACGTTGAAACAAATATGCTTTCGACAAAACGAAAATATGAAGTGTCGAAATGGAATGCCCACTCAGGTACCATCAGCTGGGCAAAAGGGAACGGAATAAGTCCTGAAGGGTGAAAAGCGCGGGTATTCGGTTTTCATTATGCCGGAAATCTTTTGCAGACCCAACATTAAATCTGGGTTTTATTTTGGTTGAAATTTTTTTACCCGTTTCGTTTAAATTATTCACTGATTTAATAAAATGCCATTGGAGCCGGAGCGATAGAAATCCCGAATGATTAATTAAAACCATCGGGAATATCAGTGGTTAACATGACATTAAGCTTTAATCGAAGACCATAATGACCTACAAAAAAGAATTTCTTGCACTGGGCCTTGCGGGTGCAGCTTTAGCAGCGGCAGCTTTAAGCTTTTCATCCTGCGTATCTATTCCGAAAGGCGCACGAGCCGTGACTCCTTTCCAAAAAGACAAATATTTAGGACAGTGGTATGAAATCGCCAGACTCGATTTCCGGTTTGAAAAAGGACTTGACCACGTGACGGCAACCTATTCGCAGTCTGGCGATAATTCGATACGTGTGGAAAACAAGGGCTTTGATGTAAAAGATCAAAAATGGAAGCAAAGTATCGGCAAAGCAAAGCTTACCGGTAATGGTCAAGAGGGTAGGCTGAAGGTTTCTTTTTTCGGGCCATTTTATGCGGGTTATAATGTCATCGCTATTGATGAAGAATACAAGTTTGCCATGGTTGCTGGCAACAACCTCAACTATCTCTGGCTGCTATCAAGAGAGAAAATCATGCCGGCAGGTGTCAAAGACGGTTACCTTAAGCGAGCCGCGTCATTTGGTTATGACACTACGCGACTGGTCTGGACCAAACAAGATTAAAGCGGAGTGTGATATAAAACCCTATGCTTTCAATTTTTTTTACCCATTGCAAGCATAGGCAGTAATCGCAGGTTTGTCCGGGGCGCAGGCATATTAAAAATCCTCACTTTTCATTAGGCTCAAGTGCAGCATAACATTTAGTCGGCAATAATGTCCGAGTATGAGGTGATAAAATCAATTCCGGCTAAAAAAATCTGTCATGCCGGGTTTACAATTTTTTTACAGACCCTTGCTGCCGTTTCTGTATTCAAGAGGAGTTACTTTTTTATACTTTTTGAACAATTTCGAAAAATAGTTAGGGTACTCGAATTTTAACAAATAAGCAATTTCAGCAACGGTTAAAGAAGTATGCTTCAAATACTTTTCTGCTTCCCCTACAGCATGTTCATGTACTAATTGTATAGCAGTTTTTTGAGTAATACACTTACAAATACGGTTTAAATGAGTCGGTGTTATACTTAGGTGATTGGCAAAACTTGATATAGTCTTCACATCTTCTGTTGTTTTAACCAAGTACTGGAATTTCTTATAGTGTTCAATATATGAATTGTCCTTGATCAAGGCACCGGGAGCAGATTCAAAGGTTCGGTAAAGTAGTATAAATAACTGACACAGCAATGCTTTTACCATAAAGTGCTTTTCGGACTTTCCAGAAAAAATTTCTCTGTCTATTTTTAAGACGAGATCCTGAATTTGTTTAACGTTTGGTTTTTTCCCAAGATCAATAATAAACATGGGCTTATTTATTGAAGCAGATATATGCGTTTGTGCCGGGAAGGCAGCTTCTACAAATGTATCTGATACTGTTAATATCCTGCCCTTTACATCCAGGCTATAACTTAATCCGTGCAATGCCATAGGCGGGATCACGATGACAAATGGGCCGATCAGCTCTCTTTCATAATTATTCCCCTGAAAAATGACTTTCCCCGATTCCACACAAAATATCTGGAAGAGCCTGTTATGAACGTGTGGACGTATCACCCAACCAAATGTTTGGCTGCGAGTCTTTATGAGTTCTGAAAAAATATAATCTGACTCATGGTCAGCATTCAATTCACCATAAAGGCCGTTAAAATAAAGTATGCTTTTTGGCATGTAAAAATGTTTGATTTGTATCTTAAAACCCTATTTTTTCATTCGTAGTCTTTTAAAGCAAGATGTATTTTAGTTTTGTTATCTTAAAGACAGTAAATATAACCTTTATATTATTGGGCATTTACAGCTCAGGGCTTCATCTTTTTACACAGAATTAAGAGTTTAACCTTCAATGAAAAGAAAAATTAAGAGTTTAATCTTCAATGAAAAGAAATAAGAATGTATAATCTGTATCTTCCAATAATGGAAAAAAGAAAAGCACTATTTTCAATTTTATCTATATTTTTACTAGCAACCTCGTTAAACCAGTTTGCAAACGCACAAGAAAATCCTTTAGGATTAAAAATACATCATGCTACTATTTCCGTAAGAAACGCTGATTCCCTTGCCTATTGGTACGTGAACACGCTTGGATTTAAAGAATTGAAAACTTTTACTAATGACAAACGCCATTTGGTGCAGGTAGCTATCCCTGGCTTTAGAGTCGATCTTTTGCAAATGAAAAACTCAGTCCGGCCTGCTTTTCAGAGCGAACCTGCTCCGAAGCACATGTTGACACAGGGTATCAGGCAACTCGTGTTTGAACCCGAAAATTTTGATCAGACTTATGATATTCTCTCAAGAAAGGGTGTTGTTTTCTTTGGGCAAAAACCTGAAAGTAAAACAGGCGCTAATCAAACTATTTATTTTAAAGATCCCGAAGGAAATATCCTCGAATTAATTAAAGAACATTAAACCCGAACAGCTTTATTTAATTAGCAATTCAAAATAAAATGAAGAACATTTTAAAACTCAGTTTTTTGCCCGTTAATACTGATTTAGCCTTGCTGTTTATCAGGATATGGTTTTGTACCAGTATTTTTGTAAAACACGGAATTGAAAAGTTTACAAGGTTCCCACAAATGGTTTTGCATTTTCCAGACCCAATTCATATTGGGCCAACAATTGGGCTTTCATTTGCCTTAGTAGCCGACGCGATTTGCACGCTGTTAATAATTTTGGGATTAGGTACCCGGCTGGCAGCGCTATTTTTAATGGTTAATCTGCTGGTTGTATTTATATTCCTTCACCAATTATCTTTTATGAAGGAACATGCCGAATTAGTGTACACCTATTTAGGGTTGTCTGTCTTGATTGTCATAGCAGGTCCCGGGAAATTTAGCCTTGACAACAAACTGCTAAATTAATATTTACCAATGTTTATAAGAATATCTTTTGTACTGATTGCCCAACTGTTATTTATCAATTCTTTGATAGGGCAAATTCCAATCGCTAAAACGGATTTTATAAAACGAAAATATCTCGATTTAGTCTACGGCAGTGCTTCGTCTGCTGAAAAACTTGATATTTATCTACCTGACGTAGGTAATGGCCCTTTCCCAGTAATAGTTTCCATACACGGCGGTGCATTTATGGTAGGTGATAAAGGAGATATCCAGGTGATGCCCATGTTAAGCGGCTTAAAACGTGGCTACGCGGTAGTCTCTATAAACTATAGGATGAGCGGCGAAGCTATATTCCCAAAAGATATAAACGATGTTAAAGCGGCAGTCCGTTGGATTAAGACTAACGCAGCAAAATATAATTTAAACCCGGCGAAAATTGCCACTTGGGGCGGTTCAGCAGGTGGCAACCTGGCAGCGCTCGCAGCTACCTCCGGAGGGGTAAAGCAGCTGGAAGACTTGAATTTGGGAAACCCTGACCAAACAAGTATTGTTCAGGCAGTTGTAGATTGGTTTGGCCCGATCAATTTTTTGCAAATGGATAATCAGTTTAAGCAGAGCGGCAAAGGAATCCCTGACCATAGTCAAGCCAACTCACCAGAATCAAAAATACTCGGGCGCCAAATCACGCAGGTGCCAGAGTTAGTCAAAGCAGCCAACCCGACAACTTATATTAATGCTGCGAATCCGCCATTTTTTATTGAGCATGGCAAAGAAGATCAACTGGTTCCAACTCAACAATCTATAAATTTCGCAGCGGAATTGATCAAAGTTCTTGGAGATAAAAAAGTCACGCTTACCCTGTTGGATGGTACCCGGCACGGCGGCCCGCAGTTTGAAACACCGGAAAACTTGGATAGGGTCTTTGAATTTTTAGATAAGTACTTAAAGTAATCTACAAATGACCGCTAATTTCCAATTTATCAGTACCTCGAAGCCTACCTTGATGCAGCTGACCACTATATCGATTTGTTTTTTAATGAATATGCTTGACGGCACTAACGTGATGATCATATCCTATACTGCTCCTTCTATAGCAAAAGAATGGACGATCAATCCGCAATTAATGGGCTTTGTTTTTAGTGCTGGGCTTTTAGGAATGGCAATCGGCGCTATGTTCCTGGCTCCTTTTGCAGACAGGATCGGCCGATATTCCATGGTACTAATCAGCGTTGTGCTGATGGGCGCCACTATATTTTTAACGGCCTGGTCACAAAATGTGGTGCATTTACTATTGCTTCGTATTCTGAGCGGTTTTGGAATCGGGGCGATGCTGGCAAGCACGGCCACGCTTACATCTGAATATGCCCCTCCTAAATTAAAAACTTTATGGGTTAGCCTGGTGATGGGGGGGTATCCAATTGGCGCTGTGTTATCGGGTTTGACGTTCGCATCCTTGTTACCAGCTTATGGCTGGAGGCATATTTTTGAATGGGCAGGCATCGCTACTCTTATAACAATACCACTTATCATTTTTTTTTTGGGCGAGTCGTTAGATTTCCTCTTAAGAACCCAGCCCCCGAATGCGTTAAAACGGATCAATCTGCTAATGAGAAAAATGCGTATGCCGCTTTTAAATGAATTGCCTGTGTTATCTGCCGATGACAACCGAAAAAATACAGTTTCGTCATTAATGGTACCTCTGCTTAAACAGGCAACCTTAAAGTTATGGTTAGGTATTTTTATGTGCTTCGCAACACTTTATTTTCTTACAAGCTGGATACCCAAACTGGCATCCATTAACGGCATGTCAGTATCACTGGCAATTTACGCAGGCACTATATTCAATTTAGGTGCGTTCGCAGGCATTGTTACACAGGGATTTTTATCAGTTAAATTCGGCCTTCGTCAAACAATAACTGGTTTTCTGTTTCTCACCGCATTATTCATGATTGCATTTGGTTATTTTTCAAGTCCGGTTGCTATATTAATTATGATTGGGCTAATAGGTTTTGGTATTCAGGGAGGTTTTGTCGGCTTATATAGCTTGGCAGCAGCGATATATCCTACAAAAATAAGAGCTACTGGCGTAGGCTGGGCTATTGGCTTAGGCCGTGCAGGAGCCATAATCGGTCCGGTTATCGGTGGCATACTAATTAAAGGTGGAATGCATATGTCGGCAACCTTTTTTATATTTTCTATTCCGCTGCTTGCCGGAGCGGTTGCAACATTTTTTAACGAATTACCGGAAGAAGTATGAAAAAAGTAATATGGGACATTGCACATTTAGGGCATGTTGAACTTTACACGCCCAAACTTGAGGAAAGTACACGGTTCTTTAGAGATATTATGGGAATGTCTATCAGCGGAAGTGAAAATGATTCCGTTTATCTGCGTGCGTATGATGATTATGAGTACCATACCATAAAACTCACAGCAAACAAATATCCAGGTATCGGGCATTTCGCCTGGCGTGCCCAAAGCCCAGAAGCTTTGGCCAGAAGGGTTGAAGCGATAAAAGCATCTGGTTTAGGTATTGGCTGGATCGATGGCGACCTTGGTCATGGTCCCGCGTACCGTTTTAAAACTCCAGACGATCATTTAGTAGAAATTTATTTTGAAACAGTGAAATATAAAGCCGGAGAATATGACCGCTCAGCCCTTAAAAATACAGCAAGTAAATTTCCAGGCCGGGGTATGAATGTGAGGAGAATTGACCATTTAAACCTTTTAGCAACGAACATCCCTGCTTTTCTCGATTTTCAATTAAATACGTTAGGAGGTCGTTTAACAGAAATAATACAATTTGATGAAGGTCCCAAGGCATTGTGGTTTTCAGTAAATTCTAAAAGCTACGAGCTCGCAGTAACGGAAGATCATACAGGCGTAAAAGGTCGTTTTCATCACCTAACGTTTGCTGCAAATAGTAGGGAAGAAGTACTTCTGGCGGCTGACATAGCACTTGAAAATGGCATATTTATAGAAACCGGTCCTCATAAACATGCCATTCAGCAAACCTTCTTTCTTTATTTGTATGAGCCTGGTGGTAACAGAATTGAAATTGCTAATGCAACGGCCAGGCTGATTTTAGATCCTGATTATGAAACCGTTGTTTGGTCGAAGGAGGAAAGAGCAAAAGGACAGGCTTGGGGCCTTCAAACAGTAGAAAGCTTCCATTTAAGAGGCACACCCTTTATTGAAGATGTTTAATTAAAAAGGTATTAACGTTATATTTTTATGAGTAAGAAGTTATTAGTAGTTGGTGCACACTCTGCTGATTTTGTATGGCGGTCAGCAGGCACAGTTGCCAAGTTTGTTGAGCAGGGTGGCCAAGCCCGGGTGTTGGCTTTGTCGTATGGTGAAAGAGGTGAATCCGGCGAACTTTGGAAAGAGAACCCAAATCGAAGCGAAGAAGATGTGAAAAAAATAAGACACGAACAGGCATTAAAGGCCGCTGAAATCTTGGGGGCCACATTTGAAAGTTTTGATTGGGGTGATTACCCGATGATACTGACAGATGAACGTATTATGCAGCTTACCGCAGTGATACGTGATTTTGAACCCGGTGTAATATTAACGCATACTGAAAAGGACCCGTTTAACCCGGATCATCCATTGGCCTATGTTGCCGTTCAGCGTGCGCGGTTGTTAGCGGCCGGGGCCGGCGTAGCCAGCGCGTTCAAAAATATTATTCCGCCGGCCTGGTATTCGTTTGAACCTCATCAACCGGAGTTATCATCTTTTGTTCCGGACACATTTGTTGATATTTCATCGGTAATGGATAAAAAAATTAAGGCAATGGATTGTATGGGCGCTCAAAATTATTTAAAATCATACTATACAGAACTTGCATCGCGCAGGGGTAACCATGCGCGGAGAATAGCCGGAACACAAGAGATAATGTTTGCAGAGGCGCATCAAAGCATGGTACCGAGGGTGTTAAACAACATTTTATAAAAAGGAAAACTAAACAATGACGGTAACACCAGAAATAATTACAGCTATAGGTAAATTCTCGTCTGCAACTTTGCATGAAGCAATGGGGAAATACTACGACCTACCTTATGGCATTAAGCCGATTAGCCCCAAAATGAAAGTTTGCGGAACAGCATACACAGTAAAAACAATTCCATGCGACAATACCATCCTGCACCGCGCTTACGCCTATGCTAATCCTGGTGATGTTTTGGTTGTTGACTGTTCGGGTTATTATGAAGCTGGTTATTGGGGTGATCTCATGAGCCTGGGAGCCAAAACCCGGGGAATAGCTGGTTTGGTAATCGATGGTTGTGTCAGAGATTCAGACGATATTGAAGCTATGGGCTTTCCAGTTTTCAGTAGGGGCCTTTGCATAAAAGGTACTGGGAAACATGGCGATGGTACCCTGAACGAACCAATTACATTGGGAAACGTGATTATAAAACCCGGAGATATTATTGTAGGTGACCGCGATGGCGTAGTAGTAGTTCCTCAGGAAAAAGCTTTGGAAACAATTGAAAAAGCGATGGCTAGGGAAGAGAAAGAGGCCAATGTACGCAAGGAACTGCTTGAAGGTAAAACTTCATTACAGATTTATGGCTGGGACAAAAAATTTGGATTTTAATATTGAGATGAATATAGCAGTTCTGGGTTTAGGCGAGGCAGGGAGTCATTTTGCAAATGACCTGGCAAAAATTGGTTTCAACGTATTTGGCTGGGATCCAAATCCAAAACACCATTTGCATAATTCTGTTCATTTCGCAAAAAGCAACCTCGAAGCAGCACAGAATTCAGAAATTATTTTCAGTGTTAACCTTACTTCCGTTTCAGCAGATGTAGCCGCAGAGGTACTACCTGCATTAAGCGAAAAAAAAATATATGCAGAATTAAATACCTCTTCTCCGGATACAAAGCGGACTATTTACGAAAATTTAAAAGCTACCGGCGTAAAATTTGCCGATGTGGCAATTATGGCTCCTGTGCCACCCAAAGGAATTTTTACCCCTATGATAACCGCCGGACCTGGTGCCATTTCATTAGCCAGTATTATGCAGCCGTTTGGCCTTTCAATTATACCTGTTGATGGCGATGTTGGACATGCCGCATTATTAAAATTATTACGATCTATTGTTTACAAAGGAATTGCAGCTGTTATTTGCGAAGCAATGGATGCAGGGAAATCATTCGATCAGGAAAAGTATATCAGGGAACAGATCTGTTCTATAATCGGCGGACAGGATGAACTGGTTGATCGGTTTGTAGAAGGTAGCCGGACCCACGCCTTGAGACGAATACATGAAATGGATGCTGTGGTAGAAATGTTAACTAACAAAGGTTTAAACCCGGTAATGAGCGCAGCAACAAAAGAAAACCTTCAAAAATTAGCCGATAATTAAATTAAGAAAAATGCAAACTGCTATACCTTATATGCAACTAAGGGGAGGTAGCTCCAAAGGGCTCTATTTTGAAGCCCGGAACCTTCCGGATAGTCCGGCATTGCGTGATAGGATTGTAATAGCTGCTATGGAAGGTTTAGGAGTTGGCGACCCACGGCAGATTGACGGCCTGGGAGGAGCAAATTCTTTAACCAGCAAGGTGGCTGTTGTTAGTCCGTCGAAATTACAGGGAGCAGACCTTGATTATCTTTTTTTGCAGGTTGAAGTCGGTAAGGGCAAAGTTTCTTCAGCTCAAAATTGCGGTAATATCTTGGCAGGTGTAGTCCCTTTTGCCATTGAGTGTGGTATAATAACTGCTCAGGATGGCCTTACCAGTGCCCGTGTAAATATGCTGAACACCGGTGGTATTTGCGAAATTGTGGTGGAGACGCCAAATTCTCGGGTTACTTATGCTGGTAACACGCGCGTAGATGGCGTACCTGGAACTGCTGCGCCGATACTCTGTAATTATTTGGACATCGAAGGTTCTACCTGCGGGGCACTATTTCCAACCGGGAAACTGGTAGACGAAATAAACGGGATAAAATTAACTTGTATCGACAATGGGATGCCAGTAGTAATCTTGACAGCCAATGAATTAGGGATGACGGGGTACGAATCTCAGGCTCTTTTAGACGGGAACGAAGCTTTAAAAAAACAACTCGAAGACATTCGGCTAATAATTGGGCCCTTGATGAACCTCGGAGATGTTAAAACAAAGACTATACCCAAGATGTGTCTTGTTTCCGCTCCTCAATCGACCGGACTGATAAACACGCGGATGTTTATACCGCATGTTTGCCATGAAGCGATTGGCGTGCTGGCTGCGATCTCGGTTGCTTCTGCCTGTGTTGTCAGGGGTACCGTTGTTCAAAATGTAATAATGTTCCCTGATAATAAACTCAACTTGCTATCAATCGAGCATCCGTCAGGCGAACTAACTGTAACCTTAGACTATGACTTTAATTCAGACGGCAAAATAATCATCAGCCGTTCCGGTGTAATGCGGACTGCCAGGCTTTTGAGTAAAGGAGAGGTTTTTATACCTGACCTGAGTTCCTTGTAATTAAAAGGTGAAAGAATTGAAAATCAGCTGACAAAAATATCAATTTATGCACTGGTCTTTATTTATGCTGATTTTTAAAAGCCCATGGGCTGCTGATGAAGGCCAGTTAGATGAATAATGGTTTAATCCTGTAAACCAGACTCCACTTGGTACCGAATATCTATTTCAAAATTCGGAGAGTATTATATAGAGAATTGAACAAATAATTATTGGTAAAAGGGAAAAATAGCTGTCTTTAGTCAGGAAATAATTTATCGTAGACAGGCTATTTACTTTTATTTAAAACAGTAAACTGTCGCGTCCTAAAAATCGTTTGGTTTTTTTTCATAATGCTGAGTTCTTGACATATTAGATAAAAAGCCTGCGGTGCTGCAAAAGATAAGAAGGTTTATTCATAAATATCAGCTGAAAAAACGATGCCGGCAGGCAATGTTTGAGTACCTAAGATATACAAATACCTCAATTTATTTTCTAAGTGTCAATTACTTGAGCAAGGTTTAAAGACATATCTTATATAAGCATTTATATATGGATTGCTATTAAAACGTATTGACAACTTCATTTTGAGCCGATTGCAGTATCAGGCTTTCAAAAGTGTGATTACCGTAATTTCAGGAAGAATACCAAATCTTCCTGGATAACCCAGAAATCCAAAGCCCCGGTTGACATTGATAAACTTTCCTGCTTCTTCATAAAGCCCTGCCCACTGAGGATAAACGTATTTTATCGGGCTCCATTTAAAAAACGGCAACTCGATACCAAATTGCATACCATGGGTATGGCCTGCAAGAGTTAAGTGAATATGTTTTGGGAATTTTAGAATTTCAGCCTCCCAATGAGAGGGGTCATGAGACATCAGAATAATAAATTCACCAGCCTCAATATTTTCAGTCGCTTTAGCCAAATCACCATGTTTGGCAAATCTGCCCTTACCCCAGTTTTCGACTCCGATAAGAATAAGATGCTGTCCATTTTTTTTAATTTGTACGTGTTCATTCAGAAGTAACCTAAATCCGATTTCTGCGTTTACGGCTTTCACCTGATCAAGATTTGTTGCTTTAGCTTGTTCAGTTTCCCATTGAATGTAATCTCCATAGTCATGATTACCCAATACCGAATATTTTCCATACGGAGCCTCTAAACGTGAAAAACTAGCCTTCCATTTATCCATTTCACCAGCACTGTTATTTACCAGATCACCTGTAAATAAGAGCAAATCACTATGCTGTGCATTCGCCAGATTTATTCCTTTTTCAACCGCCAGTTTATCAATCAGACTGCCTGAATGAATATCAGATAACTGGGTGATCGTAAAACCATTAAACTGGTTGGGCAGATCGGCAAATTTTATACTCACCTGGTGAACCCTGTAATTATATTTACCGTTTAAAATACCCCAGATCAAACTCGCAAACGGGATTAATGCAATAGTCAGGCTTAATTTGCTGATTATAAGATTGCGACTAGCCAGATAAATTACAGCATGTTGTGATGTGCCTGAATGTGTAATTGAACGTACTGTAAAAGAAATTATCCGGATGATATCTTCCACTAGTAACACAGGTATAGCAATCAGTTTCGGTATAAACGAGATTAACATAAGCGTAAATATACCAAATACTGCACCTGAAGTATTAACTGACTGTTTTACGGTGAGTACAATATAGAGAACAAAGGCAAATAAGATGCATTCAAATGTCCAGTATAGTAACCATATGGTAGGCTCAGGAAAGACAGTTTTGATGGCTTGAAAAAAATAAAATGTAACCAGTGCCCAGCTGGTGATAAGTGTGATAAGTCTGGTTAACATTATTTATTTACGCTTGAAAATTTAATTAAACTTCTTGTGCATGTTCAAGTTTACGGGTTTTTACAATCCGCTCCCTATGTTTACAGCCCCAGTTTCGTAATGAATCTATGACCGGCTTCAGCGTTTTACTATACAATATAAGTTCATAAGTAATTGATACAGGTACAGTATCGTACACCCGCCGGGTGACAAAATCATTTAAATCTGGTTCCCTGAGTTCTTTTGACAGAACCATTGGGGTAATAGTTTTTAAAGAACATTGTATGTCATTCTGAAGTATCATTTTAACTTGATCAGATTTACCTCTTGGTTGAAGTATGCTTACAATAATTACTTTTATTAATTTCTTTGACTTATAGTCTATTAACCTACCCTTCACGCATTAAAACTCCGGGTGTTTTATTTTAATTAAACTGATTTGGGCACTATGGACTTTTCTGCCCTGCTTTGAAACTAGTTCTTTTTCGACGCTCATATGAAAAAAGATATCCCTTCATTACTAAAGCCAGAATCAATATTTTTTGAAAACGCCGAGTAGTATGAATTTTCGGTCTCTCGTATTCCTGAAAGCTTCAAAGTAAACTCTTATTATTTTAATTAAAAAGAATGGGCTGCCGAATACCTCACGTATTACTACCGTGAAGAAACTTTTAAAAATAGATTACTGACTGCCGCAGGAAATTGGGCCCATAAAACAGTGATTGACATTGGTTGCGAGCCGGAAAATGTATTTGCGAATTTCAGTGATAAACCTGATATACTGATTGGGATTAATTATCGCACCAGGTTCATTAATCAGGGCCGCAGAGCAAGGTTATACAGCAGTGCTGGCTGATTTCATAAGTCAGAAGACCAGCAATTCTGGCGACTAGCCTGTGAGACGCATCATAAACCAGAGGATGAGGTTAGCCTGAATCTATTTGAATAAGTGCTTGAGCTTTTAGGCTTTACTGTAAAAATTTTTCCTTATAAGCATGATCTTGGTGCCGAAATATTTATGGGTCAGCTTGGTAAAACTTCATTCAAGAACCGTCTGGTTAATCTGCTCTCTGGTAGAAATCCGGGTGCTGCTGAAAGCGCACCTACAATTATGTGCGTTGCAAAGAAAAATATGGTAAACTAAATCAAACTGATTTGTTAATTCAAGCCTAAAAATGTTGCTTTAAAAAAAATTTCAATGCTCAGAACAGCAACCTTTATATTTTTTTTCCTGGTAGCTTTTACCACATTTGCACAGGTAAAACGGGTCATTGAGAAGTCTGTTTTATCTGAAAAAGCATTAGTAACGATCAGGCTCGATGGCTATCCTGATTTTCTGACTGCAGACGGAAATGACGTTTGGGTAACAAATATAAATAAGATTCAAAAGCTTAGCATAAATAGTTCTGTGCCGGTTCTGAGTGTTGATATACCTGGTCCGTGCGGGGCACCAGTTGTTGCAGGTGCTTTTATCTACGTAGCCAGTTGTAAAACACGGTCTATTTATAAAATAAATACACGAACGGCTGTAATTAAAAAGATAATACCGAGCAATATTGCTGATTTATCAGGTGAAATAAGTCTGGCTTATGGGGCTAAATCTATCTGGATTCTTTCAGATAGTAGTGGAATTCTTTCTCGCATCAACCCCCGTACAGGCAATCTGATCGCGACTATTAAAGTACTACCACATTCTTATTGTGCAGTATATGGAGCTAATTCAGTTTGGGTTTCAAATTCAAATGCCAGGGGTTCAGTTCAGCGTATTGATCCAAAGACAAATAGTGTTGTTTCCACAATTGAGGTTGATGCCTACCCTCATTTTTTAGTTGCTGGTGATAAGGGAGTTTTTACATTAAACCAGCAAAATGGCACGGTAAGTCATATTGATGTCCTGACAAATAGGGTAGTTGCCACAATTTTAGCCCAGGTAGCGGGTACTGGAGGTGATATAGATGCCGCTCGGGGTAAGGTCTGGATCAGGTCAAAAAATGGGTACCCCTTACTGGTCATTGATGCCTTGACAGACAAGATTATTCACACATATTTACCCTTATGCGGCAGTGGAGCAGTAAGAATAGCTGGCAATTATGTCTGGGTTACTGCACACGATATACACACAATCTGGATACTGGCAGAATAAAAATAAATCTCTCAAATCAGGGATTAGTTGACCAGATACTACTTTCTTTGATAAATACTCTACGATTTAGCTTTAATTGGGCAATTATCAACTCTGCAAGGTCTTCGGGGTGCATTATTCTTTCAGGGTCGCCCGTGATGAGATTAGCACTTTGAGCAAGTTCAGTGACAACGGTACTAGGCGTCATTGCCGTTACCCTTATATTATGTTTACGCACCTCCTGCATCAAGCTTTCTGTCAGACCAAAAACAGCAAATTTTGAAGCACTATAAGCACTGGTTACAGCATTTCCTGTTTTACCTGCTGTTGAAGATATATTGATGATATCACCGGTTTTGCGTTCAATCATTTCGGGTAAGATGGCCCTTGTCGCATAGTATACCCCAAATAAATTAACCTTTACAATATTTTCCCAGACTTCGGATTCCATTTCCAAAAATTTTGCAAAAATACCAGTGCCTGCATTATTAATCAATATATCGATAGGTCCTAACTTATTCTTCAGGATACTGATGGCTATCTCAATCTGTGATTTGTCTGCTACATCAGCCGTTGCATAGAATGCTTTTATCCCTAGTTTGCCAACTTCTGAGGCAACTTCCTGTAAGTCTTTTTCTGATCGGGCAACGAGACCAACATTAACACCTTCGGCTGCCAGTGCTTTGGCAATTGCTTTCCCTATTCCCTTACCTGCGCCTGTAATAATTGCGTTTTTACCAGCTAGTGATTCCATCTTATTGTAAATACTTATTTCGAGATTGCAAATGTACGATACGGGTTTGTAGTTAACAATTAAACCAGTAAATTTAATGTTGCAACATGTATCGCTAAAATTTAGCCCTCATGAGTTTATTTTGTAGATTCAGGGGTTAATTAAATTTGAGAAAACATGAGTACTCCAGATGTTAATTTTGCGGCACTGAATTTAGTTCTTCCTCCTGCCCCCTCACCTTTAGGGGTGTATAAACCTTGTCTGATAGATGGCAAATATCTTTACCTTTCAGGACATGGTCCGTTCAGGGCTGATAAAAGTTTGATTATTGGTCGTATTGGAGATTCAATCGATCTTGAAGCTGGGAAACTTGCAGCACGTCAGGTAGGACTTTCTTTACTGGCCACAATTTTGGCCAATATTGGTAGTCTGAATAAAATTAAACGCGTAATCAAAGTCCTGGGTATGGTAAATTGCATTTCGTCATTTGAGAAGCACCCTTATATTATAAATGGCTGCTCAGAGTTATTTGCCGCTATCTGGGGGGCAGATAACGGGGTAGGGGTTCGCAGTGCTGTTGGTTTTGGGTCTCTCCCAGATAATATTCCGGTTGAAATAGAGGCCATGTTTGAATTATTTTAAAGTTTAAATTTGAATTAATTTAAAGCAAATCACCTTGATAGAATCTACTTCCTGGTTTCAAATTGACGATACAGACGATATAGACAGCCCGGCATTACTAGTTTATCCTGAACGTGTGAAGTCAAACCTGTCCGTTCTAAAGTCACTGATTGATGATCCTGTCAGGTTAAGACCTCATGTGAAAACGCATAAATGTCAGGAGGTTGTCTTATTGACAATGGAGGCTGGGATAAATAAATTTAAATGCTCAACTATCGCTGAGGCAGAAATGCTAGGAATATGTAAGGCTAAAGATGTGATTTTCGCATACCAGCCATCAGGGCCAAAACTCAAGCGGTTTTTAACTATTATCAGAAAATATCCTGCTACTTCGTTTGCATGTCTGGTTGATAATAAAGACTCGGCTTCAGAGATTGCACTTTTTTCTGCACGTTATGAACTTACCATAGCAGTTTATATTGATGTAAACGTTGGTATGAATAGAACTGGCATTTCTGTTAAAGAGATTATAGCCCTCTATAAATTTTGTAACTCTCTCCCTGGAATAATTACTAAGGGACTTCATTGTTATGATGGTCATATCATAGATAAAGAATTTAATATCAGGTTAAAACGTTGCCATGCATGGTTTACTGAGATTGAAAAAATCCAGCTTCAGTTATCTGCCGAAGGATTTGCCAGACCCATAATTGTGGCCGGGGGTACGCCTACCTTTACAGTACATGCTAGAACCCCTGAAATTGAATGTAGCCCCGGTACCTTTATCTACTTTGATCAGGGATACGAATATTTGTTGAATGAAAATAACTTTATTCCTGCGGCTTTGGTTCTTTGCCGTGTTATTTCAGTAATTGGTGAAGCTAAGATCTGTCTTGATCTGGGGCATAAGTCAGTTGGTGCTGAAAATGAATTAAGTAAACGCGTGTTTTTTTTAAATGCTCCTGAGCTTAAATTCGTTTCTCAAAGTGAAGAACATCTGGTGATGCAGGCACAGTCAGACCATACATATATGGTCGGTGATGTTTTTTATGGTTTGCCTTGGCATATCTGCCCTACAGTTGCCCTTTATGAACGGGTTACTACAATTGATAACAGGGTGAAGTTGGGTGAATGGATTACGATTGCCCGTGATAGAAAAATTACCATCTGATAAAGCTGATTATGCTCATTGTTGACGCCCATCTAGACTTAAGTATGAATGCCCTCGAATGGAACCGTGATTTACGATTACCAGTCAGGCAAATAAATGGGCGTGAAGCAGGAATGACCGATAAACCTGACCGGGGTAATGCACTTGTATCCTTGCCAGAGTTGCGTAAAGGTAATATAGGACTGGTCGTTGCAACCCAGATCGCCCGTTATGTTGCTTCAGGTAATCTACTTCCAGGATGGAATTCTCCTGAACAGGCATGGGCCCAGACACAAGGTCAGCTAGCCTGGTACCAGGCCATGGAGGCTGCCGGTGAAATGGTGCAAATTAATAGCCTTTCCTCACTTGAGGCCCATATTACTAACTGGGATGATGACAGGGATGCTAAACTTAAACCTGTCGGCTATATTCTCAGTCTTGAAGGAGCTGATTCTCTTATTACTATTAGTCATCTTGAAAAGGCCTATAATTACGGATTAAGGGCTGTTGGTCCAGCTCATTACGGGCCAGGCAGATATGCCAATGGAACTGATTCGAGTGGTAATCTCAGACCTATGGGCCGTGATCTTTTAAGAGAAATGGAGAGACTGAATATAATTCTCGATGTTAGCCATCTCTGTGATGATAGCTTCTGGGATGCGCTTGATTATTTTAAAGGTGCTATTTGGGCGAGCCACACAAATTGCAGGGCTCTGGTAAACCACAACCGTCAATTTAGTGATGATCAGATTTTGACGCTGATTGAAAGGGGAGCTGTTATTGGTACAGCCCTTGATGCATGGATGATGGTACCAGGCTGGGTGCGCGGAAAATCGTATGCAAAAGCCATGAATTGTAATCTTGATATATTGGTTAACCATATTGATCATATCTGCCAGCTTGCTGGAAATTCGTTGCATGCCGCTATTGGTTCTGACCTTGACGGAGCTTTTGGGCGTGAGCAGTGCCCATATGATCTTGAGAATATTGCCGGTTTAAATTCTCTTCAAATTCTTCTTGTCAATAGAGGGTACCAGGAAAGCGATGTGCACCATATATTGTCAGGTAACTGGCTGGGATTTCTAAAAAATACCTGGTCAAAGGATAGTGAATTCTAGCATATTTGTCTTCAACCGATAACTTCAATTTAATTCTTGTATTTGAGAAAGACCCGGTCTCTTCGGGCAATGCTTTTACCTGTGTAAACAACTGTATTGTAAAATACCACTCTCTAAGAGCAATTCATCTTCACTTTTTTTCAAAAGCTTAATTACAGAATTTTAAATATTTTAAATCTATTGCAGTTATTGCACAGGTCAATAATAAAGTTGAATAAATTAGGCAAGTTTTAACCAAAGATTAAAAACGATAAATTTTAGTTGAAAACTTTTCCAGATAAGATAAATCGATATGCAACAGATAACCAAATTTAAGCATCTTCAGAAATCAAAATACCCCACTATTTATTGTTTTTTTGGTGTTTTTCTGTTGTGTATTTACTCATATCTCTTAGGGGCAGAGTGTGCCACCATTGGCTGCAACGTCAACATTTGCTATTATGAGCGGCACAATGGTTATCGCAATTGGTGTAGATACCATTGCAGAAGCTATCTGGTTAAGTCGTGGAACAGTAACGATAGATTTTCCTCTTGTTAACTTTGAAAATGAAATAATTTATACTGGGGCAGAGTCTAAATCAGAGACTATACAGGCAATCGATACATTTAATTATGTAGCAGTTTAATCTAATCTGGTACCAACGATCTATATGGAAAAACTTTATGTGTTTCTCATTGTGCTATTGTGTTTAAATCAGTGGTTAATGATTTCGATGTTGCAAAAACGCTTTCAGGCACACTGACTCTAGATTAAGGGGGCAATTCAAAAACTATTTTTATTATTCAGATCGGAAGCATTCTTAAAACTGGTGTTAATAAAACTGTAGTCCTGATTTATGAAAATCGATTTGTAATTCGCAACCGCAATTCTTTGGGCCAACCTTGCGCGGCTGATCCTAAAAAGGTCCAGGCTTGAGCTGGATAATTCAGAATTATTGTTTAAATACATCCAGATCAAGATGTTCTTGCAAATCCCTTCTAAAATCTTCGTCAAGAACAAGTTCTTTAAAGTTTGATTCATGAAAGATTTCCTGGATCATACCATGAATGAGAACATTCTGATGCACCGATGAGCGGCAAGAAGAACACCCAGCCAGATGAATTCTTAGCTCAAGCATTTCTAGAAAGGTAAGCATCCCAGTTTGTTTTTTTTCAATCAGAATAGCAGCCTGACCGCAACTGTAATCGGTTTTGATTAATTTACTCATATTTATCGTTTATAACTCTTTCAAAACATTATCTATATAATAAGAATATTGCCTTGAATGTTTTAATTGAAAACCGCTAATGAATAGACTATCACTATCATATTTACTGTTTACAGCCCTGTGTATTTCTTCTTGTTCATCACATTTCCCCGTCAATTCAAATGGATATTCAAGAAATATAAAAACCTTTCCCGAGGCAAAACCTGATAGTTACTGGAAGCAAAAACTTTCACCAGACACCTATGATATTATGGTTAATAGTGGCACAGAATTGCCTTTTCATAACCCTTACTGGAATAATGAAAAAAAAGGAATCTATATTAGTGCTGCCACGGGAGAACCTTTATTCAGCTCCGTATCAAAGTTTGATTCAGGTACGGGATGGCCGAGTTTTTTTAAACCGATTAATGAGAAAAAAATTAAAATAATACGTGATAATTCGTTTCAACAAGAGCGGCAGGAAGTTGTAGAAGCAAGTACAGGACTGCATTTGGGCCATGTTTTTGATGATGGCCCACAGCCTACAGGTAAACGTTATTGTTTAAATTCAAAAGCTCTGAAATTTATAGAAATGAAATAATCCAGGCTAAGAAACAATTAGCGCTCAGCCTTATTTCCTGAAAATGCCCCCACCAGCTTTTTGTGGCTTGGGGGCATTTCTTAAGTATCATTTTAAAACTTGCCTATGGCATTATCTAAAAAAAGCGATAAACTGCTATTTTAGCTAACTAAAGTTGCATGTAATGTCATTGTAAGGTTTAGCACTTTGCTTACCGGGCAATCTGCTTTTGCACCAGTAGCAATCTTTTGAAATTCTACTTCTGAAATTCCAGGAACAGTAGCCTTAAGTACAAGATCAGACGTTGTTATCACCCCATTGTCAAGTGTAATGGTTGAAACTGTCTCCAGATTTGTTGCTGTAAAACCAGCAGTTCCAAGATCAGCACTTAGCTTCATGGTAAAGCAACCAGCATGTGCTGCAGCAATAAGCTCTTCAGGATTTGTTCCGACACCTTCTTCAAACCGGCTTTTAAATGAATATTGGGTTTTGTTTAAGGTGGTGCTCTGGGTACTGATATTACCCTTTCCTTCCATGATTGTACCGTTCCAAACGGCGGTTGCATTACGTTTCATACTGATATTATTTAAAATGTATAATTAATATTAATTTGTTCTATTTCAGTGCTTTCCTTAATTCAGCACCAGCCTGAAGCAAAGCTGATTTTGTTGCAGGAACCTGACTTAGCGGGTTAAGTAAACCCCAGTCATGAATCATACCATTGTATCTTGTGGCCGTAACTTTAACACCAGCCTGGTCAAGTTTACGGGCGTAAGCTTCACCCTCATCACGCAATATGTCATTTTCAGCAGTTTGAACCAGTGCTGGAGGTAATCCACTTAGCTGACTAAGACTTGCATTTAATGGGGTAGCGTAAATTTCTTTGCGTTCGTTAGCCTTTTTAGTGTAGTTATCCCAGAACCAAACCATCATTTTTTTTGATAAAAAGCGACCTGTTCCAAACTGGGTATAACTACCATCGGTAAAATTATCGTCTGTTATAGGCCAGAATAATACTTGTAGCCTAAGTTTCGGACCCTTTTTGTCTTTGGCCATCAGGGCAACAACAGTTGCCATGTTACCGCCAGCGCTGTTTCCGGCAACTGCAAGTCTGCTACCATCAATTCCCACTTCGTTACCATGCGTAGAAATCCATTTAGTTGCAGCATAGGCCTGATTTATAGCAACAGGATATTTTGCTTCTGGTGAAGGCGTATAACCAACATAAACACCCACCGCACCTGATTCTACAACCAGATCCCGAATCATGCGTTCATGTGTTGGAAAATCGCCAAGAACCCATCCTCCACCATGAAAAAACATAAATGCAGGAAGTGCACCTTTTGAACTCGCTGGTCTAACCAGGGTAATTTTTACAGTAATGCCATCTTGAGTAATCGTTTTTTCACTTACCGAAATACCAGATAAATCAACCTTAACTGATTTCTGTGCTCCTGTTAATACAGCTCTTGCATCTTTAGGCGATAACTGTTCTATTGGCTTGCCTTTTCCTGAATTTAACACTTTTAAAAATGCGCGCACATGGCTGTCAATATGCGGGTCTTGTGATGGATCAGTCGTCTGGGCCAAAACAGAACTACTAATTGCCAGGGTCAATAAGACCGTAGCTGCTTTTGTTGAGATATGCTGTAAAATCATATACATTTTTTTAAGATTTATTGATTTCACAAAAGTATCTGTGTTTTGATTGCCCTGCAATGCATGGATGTCACTAATTACAGGATATTTTTCTCTTTTCTGTTTCTTATTACTTTCCTAGATAAGACTGCTGGTATTGAAGTCTGAATTTATGAGGGGAAACTGCTGTATGGGTGGTAAAAAAACGAATGAAATATGAACTATCATTATACCCAAGCTTATAGCCAATTTCTTTTACGTTCAGTTGGGTATGGGCAAGCAAGCGTTTAGCTTCTAAAATGATTCTGTTTTTTATAAGGTTATTAGGTGATATCCTATTATACTGGCTAATGCGCTTATTGAGCGCTTTCGCCGTAATGTTTAATAAATCAGCATAGTCAGCAACGGCATGAAATCTGGTATAATTAGTATCTATCAGCTGACTGAATAATCGTAGAAACTCAATTTCTGGTCTTGCGTGCTCAGTTGACATGCCATGTTCTTTCTTCCAGATTCTGGTGCATTTTATGATCAGCTGTTTAAGAATTATCCGTAGCATTTCTTCGGTTCCATAGTCTCCAATTAAAATTTCTGTGGCGGTCTGCTGCATCAGACTGCATAAATTGAGTGAGTCTTCAGGGGTTAGCAGTATAACGGGTATTTCATAAATATTGTGGAAAAGAATACCATCACAGGCTACCTCCTTATCATGTATCTCTATGCAATAAAAATCACGATTATAATATACCATCAATCCTGAGCAGTCTTTATTGATCTCAAAAAACTGGCCGGGGTTAATAAAGAAAAAGGCATCTTTTTCAAGCATGAATTCCTCGAAGTCAATTTTTACTATTCCACCTGATCTGACGTAGGCAATTTTAATAAAGATGTCAGTTTTTTGCCTCTTAAACTGGGTGTTAAAATCTCCGTTGAATTCCAAATATCCCAATTTTTTAAAAGCAAATTCTTTGAAACTATTCATTAATAAATTGTATAATTTGGCGTAACAAGATTGAATTGTAAAAGTTTCTTTTTTAATTTTTTTAATCTCAAAAGTCCTATATTGATGCTGTAAGCTAGGTACAAAAACTTTACTGATATTACCAGGCCAAAATCTAATAAACTGCACTATCTTTGACGCTCAAAAATAAATATATGAGCATTTCATTAGATCAAGCAGAAAAATTATCGCATGCTGCGAAAGCAAAAGCAAGTGAAATTGGAGTTGCAGTAAATATTGCAATTGTTGACGAAGGTGCCAATCTGGTTTGCTTTCATAGAATGGACAATGCCTGGTTAGGCTCTCTTGATATTTCAATTAAAAAAGCGAAAACAGCGCGTTATTTTGATATGAATACAGGTGTAATCGGTACACTTTCACAGCCAGGTGGTCCGTTATACAATATCGAACATTCAAATGGAGGGCTTATAACTTTTCCCGGAGGAATTCCAATTAAAAATGCAAGTGGCAAGATCATTGGAGCAATTGGTGTTTCAGGTGCATCAGTAGAACAGGATCATGAAGTCGCCACCGCAGGTGTGAATGATCTTTAAATTTTCGCTTGACTACTTTAGCCATCTTCTTATTATGCGCAAAATCCGATACCATATAATTTTTAGTGTGAATCAAACTTATAGATGATCAACGTAAATACGCTAATTTCGATAAAGGAGTTGCCACCAAATATGTGATTGACCCGCATGATATGATTATGAATTAAATTTAATGACTTTATTATTCTACAGATATATTTGCCTCTGTGTGTATTGCTGTTATAAGCTTTATATGCAGAGGCATTAATGTTAGCACCAATACTGATTGAAGATACATGGCTGCTTTTTATCCCGGGGCAGCATAACACCTAATCAATGCTATGAACATTTTGATAATAGAAGATGAAGAACGAATTGCCGAACTTGTCAAGCGTGGTCTTGAAGAAAATGGAAATATAGCAACTATTGCCTATGACGGGCTTTCGGGTAAAAAACTTGCCCTTCAACATGATTATGATCTGATCATTGCAGATATAATTTTACCCAAATTAAATGGGATCGATTTATGTAAAGAAATAAGACTGGTCAAACCAGATCTACCAATAATTTTGCTGACTGCTTTAGGTACAACTGATGATAAGATTGAAGGCTTCGATGCTGGTGCTGATGACTATCTGGTTAAACCGTTTGATTTCAGGGAATTGCTTGTGAGAATCAGGGCGGTCATGAATCGAAAGATTGGTAAACGCCCTAATCTAAATACCTCTCTTGTTTATGCTGACCTGGAATTAAATAATCTGACAAAAATGGTTAGCCGATCAGGGAAAACCATAAGTTTAACGCCTAAGGAGCTGAAACTTCTTGAGTATATGATGCAAAATAGTGAACGGGTTTTATCCCGGGCTGAGATTGCGAGTCAGGTTTGGCAAACACATTTTGATACTGGAACAAACTTTATCGATGTATATATTAATTATCTGCGAAAAAAAATAGATAAGGATTTTAGTACAAAACTCATTCATACCAAACCAGGTCTTGGTTTTATTTTTACAGAAGAGAAATGACCATACGTAATAAGCTGACGATACTTTTTACCAGTATTATGGCTGGGCTATTATTGCTTTTTGCGTTGATTATCTACTTTTCGTTTTCGTCAAACAGGGAAGAAGAATATTATAATTTATTGCAACATACTGCAATAACAAAGGCCAATCTGTATCTAGATGCCAGTGTTGCGCCAGCCGTTATGCAGCTAATTTATCAACATGCCGATACCAGTCAATTTCACGAACAGGTTGCTATTTATGATACCACAGCACATTTGCTTTATAGTGATCTGAAAGAAAAGAACATATCTGCAAGTACGAATCAGCTTTTAGGTAAAATTTTATTAGCCAGAAATATCAGGTTCAACCGGGAGGGTATACAGGTTATTGGCATAATTTACAGGCATCATCAGACCAATTATATTATCATTGCTGAAGCCAGAGATAATGCAGGATATATAAAACTGCGTAATTTCAAATTTACTTTATCAATAGCATTTATAATTGCTTGCTTTTTCATTTATATAGCAGGTTATATTTTTGCCAGCAAAGCACTGCAGCCAGTTTCAGCACTTGTTGACAGAGTTGAAGAAATTACAGCTACAAATCTTGATCTGCGTATTAAAGAGGGCAATGGGAAAGATGAAATTTCTGAGCTTGCGATAACATTCAATGCAATGCTTAATCGGCTTGAGAAATCATTTGATGCCCAGAAAGAATTTGTGTCTAATATTTCTCATGAGTTAAGAACGCCACTTACAGCCATGTTAACTGAATTACAAGTAGCTGTTGAAAAAGAGAGAAGTACAGAATCGTATAAAAGTTCTATAAACCGGGCTATTGATGATGCCCGAAAGCTTGTACGGCTTTTTCAGAGTCTGCTCGATCTGGCGAAAGCAAATTACGATCACACTGAAATTTCATTTAAGGAATTGAGATTAGATGAAGTAATACTCGATGCCAGAAATGATTTACTAAGGAACCATCCTGAATTTAAGATTAATATAATTTTTGAACAGGAAATCGAAGACGATGATTTTATATCAGTTCTTGGAAATGAGTATCTGTTAAAAGTTGCTTTTATGAATCTAATTGATAATGGGTGTAAATTTTCTGAAGAACATGAAGCATCTGTGGCTATTACCTACCTGAAAGAAAAAACAATCTTAAGATTTCAGGATAATGGAATTGGCATTATTGAAGAAGAATTAACAAAAATATTTAATCCGTTTTTCAGAGGTGGAGATAAAAAATTTGTTGGTGGCAATGGTATTGGCTTATCGCTCACCCAGAAAATTATCGATCTGCACCAGGGGTCAATTACCGTCAATTCCCAGATTGGAAAAGGTACCTTATTTACAGTCGAACTGCGCCATGTTTAATCATAATCTTGCAGGTTATTTTACGCAACCATTTTTCTAAAGCATCTCTAAGGTTATTCTAAAGATTCTCTAACGTAGAGAATGTAAGTTTCATCTATTTTTGTAAGCATAGTACTTTTACTGGCAGCGAATATCATTATGCCATTTTCAGTATTCTACTATCTTCTAATTAGTATTTTTAAATGATGTGTATGAAATTATGCTTACCCACCTTTCTCATAATATCTCTTTTTAATGGTAATATCTTATACTCGCAGACACAGGCAAAAGGCAATTTAGTTCAGGATACTTTAAAAAAAGAGAATAGAAATTCTATAAAAGATTCAGTTAAACGTGAAGATAAATCTATAGAAGTTACGACCTTTCACTTTCAGGCTACTGTTTTACATCAAAAACACCTGGCTTTCAAAGCTGCTTTTAACGGAGTATTTGGTGCAAGTGGGGGGTCTACGCTTGATAATAGATTTGAACAAGCTACTTCTTTAACTTCTACAATTTTTTTTGGAATACGTTTATGGAAGAATGCGTCTGCTTATTTTAATCCTGAAATTTCTGGTGGCAGGGGTTTTAGTGCTGTAACTGGTATTGCAGGTTTTCCAAATGGAGAAACATATAAAGTTGGCAATGTGGCTCCGATACCTTTCGTAGGCAGAGCGTATCTTCAACAGATTATTCCCTTGTCTGGTGAATCTGTATATCAGGAAGATGATGTAAATCAACTAGCCGGTTATGTACCCGTTGAACGTCTTACTTTCAGAGTTGGTAAATATTCATTACTTGATATTTTTGATGATAATATTGTTAGTCATGATCCTAGAAGCGATTTTATGAACTGGGCATTAATGGGTATGGGAGCATGGGATTATCCTGCTGATACGAGAGGATATACACTGGGAGTTTCGGGTGCCTATTCCAGTCCCAAATGGTCCCTGATATTTGCAGCCTCAACTATGCCAACTACCGGTAATGGCCCCCATCAGGATTTAAACGTATTAAAGGCCCATTCGTTTACTTTTCAGGTTGAGCGAAAGTTTGAGATTGGTGATAAATCTGGTAAAATCAAATTTATTTTCTTCGATAGTAAATATAATGGACCCTATTATGCAGATCTGATACGCAGTATTTCACTGCATGATACTCTCCCTGTCAATAAAGGAACGGGGTACCGGGGTATTAAATGGGGTGGGGGAGTAAACCTTGAACAGGTTTTAATAAATGATTTAAGTCTAGGTGCCAGAGCTAGCTGGAGTGATGGGCATGCAGTAACCTGGGCATTTACACCAATTGACAGGTCTTATAGTCTGGGGCTGAAATTGACCGGAAGAACATGGGGCCGCCCTCAGGACGTTGTAGGATTGTCAGGATTACTCAATGGCCTGGCACCAATACACAAAAGCTATCTGGCAGCAGGTGGTCTCGATTATCTGATTGGTGATGGAAAACTCCCAAAATATTCGATGGAGAAAATTATCGAAGTCTTTTACGCGGCCAGGTTTAAAAAGGTCTTATATATCACCCCCGATTATCAATTCGTTAATAGCCCGGCTTATAATCCATTGCGTGGTCCTGTACATGTTTTTTCATTTCGGTTTCATTTCGAATACTAGTTTTTCTATTAATAGAAAGGGCAGAGTTACATCTGTTAGGTATAGATCTGGCATTTCAGGCTATTGATTCTTTCTAATATGATTTTAAGCTAATTCTAAAGAATTTCTAACCCTTTTCGCGGGCATAATTTTTTATTTTTACCATGTGACCAAAAGTAAAAAATTCTCAGTGTACACTGCCTGATCGGGATATACATTTTATGAATATTTATGAATTCTCATTACGTCTGGTAATCGGTCTTTGCCTTGGTGCCGCCATTGGTGTTGAAAGACAATGGCGTCAGAAAAGTGCTGGTCTTCGTACGAATACTCTGGTTGCATTGGGTTCAACTGCCTACGTGCTTATGTCTATACATATTGGAGGTGACGCAAGTGGACGGGTAGCATCCTACATAATTAGTGGAATCGGTTTTCTAGGTGCGGGAGTTATTATGAAAGACGGCATCAATGTACAGGGATTGAATACAGCTGCAACCATCTGGTGTTCTGCCGCTGTAGGCTCACTTGTAGGATTTGGGTTGATAGGAGAGGCTTCAGTTACGGCTTTTTTTGTCGTTTTAACACATGTTATCTTGAGGCCAGTTGGCACACAACTAAGCAAAATTACATTTTTTCCTAAAAATGTAGCTGAGCAAACCGAATACGTGATTACGATTAAATGTAGAGAAAAAATAGAAAATCACTTACGGGTTCTCATGATGCAGCATCTGGGCAATGATGATAAACTTATGCTCAGGTCACTTACAAGTGCAGAAGATGAAAACCCGGTAAATGCAGTGATTATTGCAGAAATAATCACTGCAGGTCAGCAAGATTATCTCATGGAAAAAATGGCGAGCCGACTAACCATTGAACAAGATGTAATGAAAGTTAGCTGGGAAATTATCGGCCATAAAACAGAGCTTTAAAACAGTAACTGTTAATGTTTATCAAATAATCTTTTTGGTTTAAGGTACTGAAAAATAATTTTAGTTTAAAATGATAGAAACACTAAGCCCCCCTAAGACAGCAGTTAAATCATTCGTTTCTGGTTTTAATGATGTCGCCGTTACCAAGCTTCGTAATATCTCTAGAGGTGCAGATTGCAGCCTGTTTTATGCCATGTTGGAAAGCAATGAGAATGGTCTAAGCAAGGCAAATGTTGAAGAAAAAAAACGAAAATTCGGACTTAATGAAATTCAGCATCAAAAAGCACCAGCCTGGTATGTACAATTATTTCAGGCATTTGTTAATCCGTTTATTGTTGTTCTTCTGATACTGGCAATTGTTTCTTTCGTCACAGATGTTGTCATCGCCGCTCCTGGTGAACATGATTATAAAACAGTAACTGTCGTATTGGTGATGGTTATCCTGAGTTCACTACTCAGGTTTTGGCAAGAATTCAGCAGTAACCGTGCTGCAGAAGCGCTGAAGAGCATGGTTACAACCACTGCAACTGTTTTACGTAAAGGGCAGCCCAAGGAAGAAATTAATATCGTTGAACTTGTACCTGGAGATATTGTTTTTCTCAGTGCGGGTGATATGATTCCCGCCGACTGCAGAATTATTCAGTCTAAAGATTTATTTGTAAGCCAGGCCATGCTGACCGGAGAATCATTGCCCATTGAAAAAAGGGAACATAGTATTGCCGATGTAGATTCAAAGTCACCTCTTGAGCTTGACAATATTTGCTTTATGGGTACAAATGTTGTTAGTGGCACTGCCATGGCCATCATTGTTACTACCGGTAATCTGACTTATTTTGGAACAATTGGTAAAGCTATAACTGGCAAACGCAATGAAACCAGCTTTGATAAAGGAGTTAATAAAGTTAGCTGGCTACTGATACGATTTATGCTTGTGATGGTACCACTTGTTTTCCTGATCAATGGATTTACGAAAGGAAGTTGGTTTGAAGCCTTGCTTTTTGCCATTTCCGTAGCTGTTGGTCTTACGCCTGAAATGCTGCCAATGATCGTCACAGCAAATCTTGCGAAAGGGGCTAAAAGTATGAGCAAGCGTAAGGTGATTGTAAAGCGTCTGAATGCTATTCAAAATATCGGTGCTATGGACGTATTGTGTACTGATAAAACTGGTACACTCACCATGGATAAAATTGTACTCGAACGTCACCTTAATGTTTTTGGTGATGCAGATGATGAGGTAATGAAATGGGCATATTTAAATAGTTTTCACCAAACGGGGCTTAAAAATTTGCTTGATGTTGCTGTTCTTGAGCATGCTGAAATTCATAGCTGTGTGAATGCTGAGGAGTCGTTTAAAAAGATTGACGAAATTCCGTTTGACTTCCAGCGCCGCCGGATGAGCGTTATCCTGGAAGAAAAAACAGGTAAACATTTACTTATCTGTAAAGGGGCTGTTGAAGAAATACTTGAACAATGTGCTTATGCTTTTGACCCGGGTGATGACAAGCAGTTACATATCGAGAATGACAAGATTGTATTGATGGATGATGCTATGCGTAAAGTTGTTCTCAATACTTCACGCAAATTGAATGAAGAAGGTTTAAGGGTTTTGCTTGTAGCCATTAAACAATATGATGAGCGTCCATTGACCTATACAGTAGCTGATGAGGCAAGCATGGTCTTAACCGGCTTTATAGGCTTTCTTGACCCGGCGAAGCCTTCTGCAAAACCAGCTATTGAAGGTCTGCATAAGCTAGGTGTTGCTATTAAAGTGCTGACTGGCGACAATGATATTGTAACTAAAAAAATCTGCAGGGATGTAGGTATTCCTATCAACCATGTACTGCGCGGCAATGAAATCGAATTACTTAGTGATGAAGACCTTACTGGTAAGCTTGATGAAACGAGTATTTTTGCAAAGCTAAGCCCTATCCAAAAGGCACGTATCATTAAATTATTACAGGCAAAAGGTCATACTGTCGGCTTTATGGGTGATGGTATCAATGATGCAGCAGCACTTCGCGATGCCGATGTGGGTATATCAGTTGATACAGCAGTAGATATTGCAAAAGAAAGTGCAGATATTATACTCCTTGAGAAAGACCTTATGGTATTACGAAAGGGCGTAATATATGGGCGCCGCACTTTTGGTAATATTATCAAGTATATCAAAATGACGGCCAGTAGTAATTTCGGCAATATGTTCAGTATGCTGGGAGCTAGTGCCTTTCTTCCGTTCTTACCAATGCTTCCAATTCAGATTCTTGTTCAAAATCTGCTTTACGATATTTCACAGACGTCTATTCCCTGGGATAGTATGGATGAAGACTTTATTGAGAAACCCCAGAAATGGGATGCCGGTGGCATCAGTCGTTTTATGATCTTTATAGGCCCTATAAGTTCAATATTTGATTATGTAACGTTCTTTGTCATGTTCTATTTCTTTAAGGCTAATTCACCAGAACACCAGAGCCTTTTTCAAAGTGGCTGGTTTATTGAAGGGTTATTGTCACAAACCTTAATCGTTCATATGATCAGAACGCGGAAAATCCCGTTTATACAAAGCTGGGCAACAGCACCAGTCGTTGCTTTAACCTCACTGATTATGATTATTGGTATAGCTATTCCATTCTCCCCGTTTGCATCATCACTTAAATTGCAAGGGTTACCTTTAGAATACTTCCCGATTTTATTTGGTGTATTGGTGTCATATTGTCTTCTAACCCAGTTGATTAAAAACTGGTTTATTAACCGGTTCCATCAATGGTTATAAACCAAAAGAGCATAACTAAAAGGCAGTTCAGCAATTAACTGCCTTTTATTTATGCTAGTATCAGGCTCAATATTCAATTATTTTTCGAGAAGACCTCTATTTTCCAGCATCGGCCTGATATCAGGAGCATGACCCCTGAAATTCAGAAAAATCGTTGCCAGATTTTCGGTGTTTCCTTTTGAAAGAATCATGGTTCTGAAACGGTCTCCGTTTGCACGGCTCAAGCCACCATGTTCTTTAAACCAGGAGAATGCATCATCATCGAGCATCTCTGTCCAGGAATAGGCATAATATCCTGCAGCATACCCATTACCCCAGATATGCAAAAAATAACTCGACCGGTAACGTGGTGGTACCTGGCTGAGGTTGACCTTGGTTTTTTCCAGGGCCTGGTTTTCAAAAGAGTCCACATTTTTTAATGTTTTTTCAACACCTATTGAATGCCATTGCATATCAAGGCTGGCCGCAGCCAATGCTTCGGTTAGAGCGTATCCCTGATTAAATGTTGCGGCTTTTTTCATTTTTTCAATCAAGGCTGCTGGCATAGGCCTTCCTGTCTGATAGTGAACAGCATAACGACCAAAAATCTTTGGGTCTGATGCCCAATGCTCATTAAATTGTGAAGGAAATTCAACAAAATCTCTGGCTACTGCCGAACCAGACAAGGTTTCATACTGCTGGTTTGCGAACAGACCATGCAAACCATGACCAAACTCATGAAACATTGTCGTCACATCTGAGTGGCTGATCAGGGCAGGTTTTCCAGGTGCGGGTTTGGTAAAATTACATACATTATAAATGACAGGTTTATTTCCCAGGAGCTTAGACTGATTCACCAGATTACTCATCCAAGCACCGCCTGATTTATTATCACGCTTAAAATAATCGCAGTAAAATAGCCCCAGTTTACTTCCATCTCTATCAATAACATCAAAAACCCTGACATCACTCTGGTATACGGGCAAATCTTTTCGTTCTTTGAAGGTTAAACCATAAAGCTGGTTTGCTGCAAAAAAGACGCCGTCTTGTAAAACCTTATTTAATTCAAAATAAGGCCTTATCTCAGATTCATCCAGGTCATACTTTGCCTTTCTTACCTGATCAGCATAATAATTCCAGTCATAGGGCTGAAGTTGAAAACCTCCTTTTTGGGTGTCTATTAATTTCTGTATTTCTGCGGCTTCTCTAGTGGCCTTCGCAGTTGCAGCAGGAATCAATCTACCCAAAAAATTAAGAACGTTTTCAGGTGTTTCTACCATCTGGTCTTGAAGTTTCCAGGCTGCGAAAGATTTAAACCCCAGAAGTTCGGCTTTTAATGCTCTTAGCTGGGCAATTCTGGCAATTGTTTCACGGGTATCATTTGCATCAGACTTCTCAGCTCTGGTCACTGAAAGTTCAAAGAGTTTTTGTCTGGTTGTCCGCGATATTAATGATTGCAAGGCAGGCTGCTGGGTAGTATTCTGTAAAGGAATAGACCAATGATGAACTGAGGTATCAGTTCCCGTTTTTTGTGCAGCAGCTTCTATAGTACTTTGTCCAAGCCCCGATAGTTCATGCTGATCGCTTACAGTCAGAGCTGACTTTTTTGATGCAGCCAGAAGTTTGTTAGTGAAACGTGCACTTAATGAAGCTTCTTCTGCATTTAATTTTTTCATCTTTTCTTTACCATCGTCAGACAGTTTTGCTCCTGCCAGTTGAAATTGCTGGTAATAGTATTCAACAAGGCGCTTTGATTCAGCATCGAGGTTAAGTTGGGCACGGTTGAGATAAATTTTTTCTACCCTTTGATAAAAGTTTGTATTCAGGTATATGGCATCATTTACGGCAGATAATTTGGGGGCTATGTCTTCCTGAAGCTTTTGTAGTTCAGGGTTTGTATTTGCACTTGTCAGCAAACCAAAAACGAGGCTGACCCGCTTAAGGAGCCGTCCGCTTTTTTCCAGTGCAACAAGCGTATTTTCAAAGGTAGCCTCGCTTTTATTATCTGCTATTTTACTTATTTCAGCTAGTTGAATTTGAATACCTTCACTAAAGGCGGGGGCATAATCTGAGTTCTTGATCTTGTCAAACGCAGGTGCATGAAAGTCCAGGCTGCTTTCTATTAGTAGACTATTTGATTCCTTCATTTCTTTAACAGACTTATTGTCGGGGTTTTTTCCTGGCGAACATGACATAAATAAAACCAGAAGGAATACCGGCAGGAAGTAAATTTTTAACATAGTACAGGTTTGCTTAAATTAATGAGATAGGGTAAAATGAACTTGAAATACGGTGCCCTTATTTATTTCGCTTTTTACTTCTATATGGCCGCCATTATTTTCAATAATTCTTTTTATCATGTAAAGACCAACTCCATGTCCGTGAATGTCTTTGTGAAAGCGTTTGAAAATCCCAAACATCTCTGGCATTTGATCCTCAGATATACCTGTTCCATTATCTGACACTTCTAAAACAATCGTATTATTGGTCTTACTGGTACTGATATGGATAATCGTTGGCCGGTCGGGCGATCTGTATTTCAATGCATTGCTTATCAGGTTGAATAAAATAGTCCGAATGTTCTTACGGGCATAAAGCATGCTTTTAACCTTGAAATCAGTATTTATCTCAGCCTTTAAAACAGAAATAACGGGAAAAAGATCTTCCTCTATATTTTTCAATATATCGGTAAAAAATATTGCCTCCTTTTCTCTGCCTGTATCCTGCTTTATTGAAATAATTTCCGTGAGATCTCTTATATTTCCATGAAGATTGTTTATCGACTGAGTCATCAGGTCGAGATATTCAAGCTGCCTGTCATCCAGACAGGCCGACAGCTCAAAGCGAATTAAGCTTGTCAGGCCCTCAATATTATTAATAGGGGCAGTCAGATCATGTGATGCGGTATATACAAACGTGTCAAGATCATTATTTATCCGTTCGAGTGTATCGTTTTTTTCCTCAAGTTCTCTGCTTATTAAGGTCAATTCTTCAAGATGAATCATCTCTTCATGAATATCAGTCGATGAGCCCATCCATTTATAAAGGTTGCCAGCAATATCAAACATGGGTTTTGAATTACTTTTGAACCAGCGGTATTCTCCATTTGAATTTAGAATCCGATGCTCAACTTTAAATACAGTCTTATTTTCAATTGCATTATTCCATTCTGTCAGGGTTTTGTCAATATCTAAAGGGTGAACATATTCAAACCAGCCGTAACCTTTAGTTTCAGAATTTACCAAGCCAGTGAAATCGGCCCATTGTTTACTTTTGAAGTCTATTTTACCGCTGGAATCAGCTGTCCAGATTAAATGGGGAATAGACTCGACCATAAATCGGTACCTTTCTTCACTTTCCGTCAGAGAAATTTCATTAGAAATATCTCTGAATGACAGCATTAATGAATCACGTAATTTGACAGTATTAACATTAAGCCAGAGACTTGCATTTTCTTGATTGTAGTTGAAGATTCCCTCCTCTGAGACGCCTTCTTCGAGAACTTTTAAAAGAAATTTAAATTTTACGTCAGTATTTGATAGGTGGAAAGTAGTTAGAAAGGAATTTCCCACTAGCTCACGGTCAAATATTCTTGTAGTAACTGAATTAGTGAAAACCCAGGAGAAATCTTCAATTATCCCGGACTCATTTCTTACAGGCTCTAAAATGGCGATTCCCTCAGACGTTGTCCTGAAAAACCAGGCAATATCATTTACTGAAAAATCATAAGACGAATTTATCGATACACCATCAACCCGGTCATCAATCCGTAAAAATTCTGCCACTCTTAGTGAAAAAACATTAATTAAACAAACCCAAAAACCAACGCCTTAGGTCACAATTTTAGTTTATCGTGCTGATGCCTGAATATGAGTTTTTAGCTATCAGCCTATTATACGATTATAGAAGCAAACCGGAGAGCATCATCGTAATAACATAAGACCTGCATTTCTGATTTTTAAAAAATGAAAAAGTATCAAAAACGCAACTTATGCTATGGCTTTTCACAAACACAAGGTAAAATTAAAAATTATTTGGAATAGAAAGAATAGTAAGAAAAAGAAATTAAGAGCCCCTGTTAACGTAAACAGATTGATAGAATCTAAATTAATAACTGTTAAGTAGATTTAAGCCAGCGGAATTAAAATTTAAGACCGCTGAATTTAAATCAGATTGCTGTTCTGCCAGTCAGTAACCTCCAGATAATTGCGATAACGGCGAGAACTAGTAAAATGTGGATAATTCCACTTACATGATAAGCAAAGAAGCCTACAGCCCAGCCAATCAATAATACGACGGCGATAACATACAGTAAATAACTCATAATCAATAATCTGTTTAGGTTAAATTAATTGGTTAATTTATTGAGGCCAAGTTTCGTTTAACCTTGTGCCAGCAATATGTTTTTTACGATTATCCCCAAAACATTTTCAGGCTTTTAGGGTCCAATGTTTTTTTGAAAAACAATTATTATTCCAATTTCATTTGCCACGTAATTGTAATACATACTTTACAAATACGATCTTTTCGGGATTTCTTTATTCAACAAGGCAAATACTTTAGTTGCCAATTTTAATCACGAGATTGTCAGTCAGCAATTTTATATGTCAATTCTTATTTTCTCATTCCTCCTGCTTGCAGGCTCAATGCTGGCTGGGTTTTTAGGATCGCTAACCGGCCTTGGTGGTGGTGTTATACTTACCCCTTTACTTACCCTGGTATTTCATGTTGATATCAGGTATGCGATAGGCTGTTCGCTAATTGCATCAATAGCGACTTCCTCGGGTGCTGCTGTAGCCTATGTGAGAGAAGGTATCACCAATATGCGACTTGGGATGTTCCTTGAAATAGCAACAACATGCGGTGCAGTTGCTGGTGCTATTCTTGCTATTTATACCCCAACCCATCTTGTAGCTATCATTTTTGGTTTTATTCTCGTATTTTCATCAATCATGTCGATGCGCAGGCACGTAGAACCTGCCTATCCTGGTCATGAAAGTAAACTTGCTATAGCACTTAAATTAAATAGCCAATATCCAACGAAAGAAGGAATCATATCTTATAATGTAAGCAACGTTGCCGGCGGATTCGTAATGATGGGTTTTGCGGGAGTTCTTTCAGGTTTACTTGGAATCGGATCTGGAGCATTAAAGGTTTTGGCTATGGATCTTATTATGAAAATTCCGTTTAAGGTTTCTACAACCACCAGTAATTTCATGATCGGGGTAACAGCCTCTGCGTCTGCAGTAGTGTATTTTCAGCGAGGTTATATTGATGCAGGTCTCTCAATGCCAGTAGTGCTCGGTGTTCTGGCAGGCGCATTTATTGGGTCTCATGTGCTGATTAGAACTGGAGGTAAATGGATAAAGCTCGTTTTTAATTTTATAATTCTGTTTATGGCTATTGAAATGATCTATAACGGCTTGAAGGGAAACATATGAAAAATTTATTTTCAAAGTTGACTGATTCTTCTATTCAATCCCTGATCGGGTACATTCTACGAATAGGGGTTCTGTTATCAAGCGGTATTGTACTTTTTGGTGGGCTAATTTACCTGTCGCGGCATGGTTATTCTTTAGCTGACTATAAAGTTTTTCATGATGAATCAGCTCGTTATGCAGACATTTCAAAGCTTGTGCCTGCAGCACTAAGCTTTCACGGTCGTGATATTATGCAGTTGGGCCTAATTGTGCTGATTGCTACCCCAATCGCCAGAGTCTTATTTTCAGCATTGGGATTTTTACTAGAAAAAGACTACTTGTATGTTGGCATCTGCCTGCTGGTGCTTGCAATTATTGGATTCAGCATGCTAAATTATATTGCAGGATAAATCGCATATTCATGACAATGGAAGCGTTTAATAAAGATTTTATCAATTAAATTAATCATGCGTTTAAAAAACCCTTTTCGAACGATCGCTTTTAAAGGAGTGTTTTGTGTTTATACTCTTTTTTTGTTCTTTCCTTTTCATGCAAGGTCTCAGGTTTTGCCTTCCGATACCCAGACTGTAAACGTGGTTAGTGGTACTGGTTTAACTATTAAAGTTAGTGAAGGAGATTCGACCTCAGTTATACATATTACTCAGGCAGGTACCTATTATGCTTCGGATGCGTTGTATAAAAATTTATCTGCAGGCTCAATCTTAAATTTTAAAATATCGTTGAAAGTCTACGTAGACAGAAGTAAAGATTCTCTGGTAACATATTTCTTAACTGGAAAAGATAAAATGGCACCTGCGGCTGGAAATATAGATTACGCTACTGGAATGATATGGGCATTTTCAGATGGAAAAACCATCTACCTGAATTCTTATAACAAGTATCTACCTGGATCATTTTATCCATTAATAAAGAAAAACGGTCACTATTATTATAAGGCATATAATGGCCCTGACCCATCAAATTCATCTATATTAGGAGGCCTGGCTATTGGCTTGGGAACAGGTTTTATGTTTGGCAATGTCGGAATAGGTCTTTCGTCTTCAATGCCTATGATGCATAGTTTTACCCGTCGCAAATTACCAGGACACCACCTTGTTTACATGGAGTATTTCATGAAAACCGGTGTTTCTGTAGAACTTCAATCTTCGCCCCTGTAATACTTGCGGCAGTAATGATGTATTTATCAGCACGTCTTAGGCTTTCAATATTTAACCCTGACGGCTTTTGGGCAGAGAATTTTATAATCCTGACACTTTATTCTTTGGTATTATTCAGGCACGTCAAAGATCAGGTCAGTACCTTTTCTCAATTATTAATTGAGTTTATTCACATTCTTAAATGCTGAAAAGCAATTATTTAGGTTTGTGAATAGTTATTAAACCGTTTCAGCGAGCAGTATTTCAAACAATAATGAATATTATATTTGCTGCATTGGTTCATTTTGCTACATTTGCAATTCCCAGCAAGAGAAAATGTTTACAACATTGCAGATGAAATTGAAATTCGGGGTGTAGCGTAGCCCGGTATCGCGCCTGGTTTGGGACCAGGAGGTCGTAGGTTCGAATCCTGCCACCCCGACACCAGCGATACCAAACTGAGTCAAAAACCCTCTAAATTTATTAATTTAGAGGGTTTTTTCATTTATTTTAAAAAATTTCATACCAAAGAACCCCAATGAATACCAAAGTTCTTATGCCCTATTCTGCACCCTGTTTTTTATTCGTAGAATTGACCGATGCGTTTTACGGGCAGTTACTATTGATTTGCCTGTAAACTATTTGTAAGTGTTTAATCCGTTTTGAACAAGTCATCAATTTGTACTTGACGGAAAATTATATCAAATGAGTTTAAAAGGAAACAAATCGTATAAAAACAACAAATTCATTCAGCCACAACTTTTTTCTTAAAAAAGACAAGGCAAGTAAGGGAAACGCGCCGCTTTACGTGCGGGTTACTGTTAACAGGAAGTTTGTAGACATTTCTTTAAAGCGTCGAATAAAAATTAGCTCCTGGAATCATGAATTGCAAAAGCTTGAAGGGAGCGATCAGGAAACTAAAGATATTCGCGAGAAAATCCGGCAGATGGGCAATGAAATCAATGCTGCATACGATGTTTTACGCTATGATAAGGAACTTTTAAGCGCAGATGCCATTAAAGCGAAAATTGAGGGCATAGATGAAGAGAATACAACTCTTTTATGGCTGATGAATTATCACAATACCGAAATCAAAAAACTGCTTGAACCCGGTACTATGAAAAACTATTTCAGCACCGAACGCTATATCAAAGAATTTTTGATGAATAAGAAAAGGCGTAAGGATATGTACCTATCCCAACTGGATTACAAGTTTATTATTGATTTCGAGATTTACCTTAGACAGCGTGAACCCAATCCCGGACAAAGGCCATGCGGTAATAATACCGTTATGAAGCATATCGAGCGGCTCAGAAAAATGATAAACATTGCTTTGAAAAATGACTGGATCGTCAAAGACCCTTTCTCCGCTTTGAACGCCATATCATTAACAAAGACAGGCAGTGTTTGGAATTTGAGGAACTGGAAACCATCAAAAATTTGGAACTGGAAAGAGATGGGCACCAAATTGTGCGGGATACTTTTATTTTCAGTTGTTACACCGGGTTAGCTTTTTCAGATGTATCCCAATTAAGCTATGATCATTTGGTAACCGATATTGAAGGCGAAAAGTGGATAGAGATGGTAAGGCAGAAAACAGCCAATTTTTCAGGGAAGAAATTTTACGTATTACTTTTACCGGAAGCCATTGAATTAATAATGAAGTACAAAGGCCATCCTATGGCATCATATACCGGAACAGTATTCCCATTGTTTTCAAATCAAGCCACTAACCGTTATCTAAAAGTAATAAGCAAAAAAGCTAATCTGAATTTTGCTTTAACCTATCATATAGCCAGGCATACATTCGCAACAACAGTCACTTTGGGGAACGGCGTACCAATGGAAAGTGTATCTAAAATGCTTGGACATTCCAGTATCCGCACAACGCAGATCTACTCAAAAGTGAAAAAGAAAAAGGTGAGTTCGGACATGAAAATTTTGAGGGAGCGGCTAAAACTGGCATAGTTTAAAAACCACAAAGTCCGCTTGGATATTCTGGACTATGTTGACCCTGGTAATTCTGAAAATTTAAATTTTCGGAAGGCGCTTTACAGCTCTTAAACGCACGCCAATCTGGCGGATACTGACCCCCCTTTATGTGCTAAAAAGATTATTCTGGACTATGTTGACCCTCTGATTTAATTCAGGAGTTAGGATTCTGGACTATACTGACCCCATCCATTTTTATTTTGGATGATGATTCTGGACTATGTTGACCCCACGGGTAGCTCGTCTGGAAACTGTCGATATCTATGCACGGGTTTTGGTTTTATTGATGATCTTCTTAACCTAACGAAGATTATTGATGGCCGGAAAACCCAGACCTATGAGTCAGATCAAACAACTAATTCGCCTGCATTTAAGCGGCCACTCCATCAAGGCAATTGCTCGTACCCTGAGCATCAGTAAAAACACGGTTAAATCCTACCTGAATAAACTTGCCTCCGGCACACTTAATTCAGCACAACTTCTGGAGCTGGAGGATCCTGTGCTGGAAGCTGAATTCCATGCCGGCACGGCAGCTTACAAAGATGAACGGTATACCGATCTGGTCGGTAACCTGGGCTATATTGCTACAGAACTCAAGCGTGTCGGTGTGACTAAAAAGCTGCTTTGGGAAGAATACATACAGGTTTATCCCAAAGGATATTCGTATTCACACTACTGCTTTCACCTGGACCAGCAACTGGTTGCCAGCAAATCCACTTCCCTGTTAACCTTTCAGCCAGGGGAAAAATTATGTGTAGACTTTGCCGGAAAACAGATGTCTTACATAGATATCCAAACGGGTGAAATTATTCAGTGCCAGATCTTTGTTGCCTGTTTACCTTTTTCTGACTATGCCTTTGCCCTAGCCGTTCCCAGCCAGAAAATCCCTGACTTCCTATACGCACTTTCCTGCTGTCTGAAGGCACTTGGGGGCGCACCCCAGGTGCTTGTGCCCGATAACCTGAAGTCTGCAGTGATTAAAGCAAGTCGCTATGAGCCGGATATTAACCGGAGTCTGGAAGACTTTGCCAATCATTATGGAATGACCGTTGTCCCTGCCCGGCCGCTCAAGCCCCGCGATAAAAGCCTGGTAGAAAATCAGGTCAGGATGATCTATACGCGCGTGTATGCCAAGCTCCGCAATCAACAGTTCTTTGACTTACCTTCCCTGAACACGGCCATTGCCGAAAAAATCAAAGAGCACAATCAGACACGCATGCAGTCCAGGGATTACTGCCGTCAAGAACGCTTTCTGGCTCTGGAGAAGCACCTGCTCAGACCGTTACCTACCCAGCAGTTTGAACTAAAGTCTTACACCACGTCCAAGGTGGCGCACAGTGGACACTTCTCCCTGATGAAACATTATTACAGTGTTCCATATACGTTTACCGGTAGCCAGGTCAAAGTGATCTATACCCGCACTATGGTTTATATCTACGCCGATGGGAAGCAAATTGCCCTTCACATCAGAAGCTATAAAACAGGAGGTTACACCACCATCCCTATGCATCTGAGTTCACAGAACCAGTTCTATCTTGCCCGAAGTCCCGAATATTACCTGGAACGGGCAAAGGAGAAGTCAGCGGGGTTACAGGCGCTGGTCGAGCTCATCTTTCAACAAAACCGGTATCCGGAAACCCTGTACAGAACGTGCGACGGACTGCTGCGCTTGCAGCGAAGTTCTCCCCCTGAAACCTTCGAAAGAGCATGCCGGATTGCAGTAGAGAATGGCATGCTTTCCTACAAGTTCATACAGCGGATCCTGGAAAATAATATGGCTGATTATCCTGCCCAGGCGCCCGTCGAAGTGCCTTTACCGATACACGCAAATATTAGAGGCAAAGACTACTACACTCAATTAACCTTAACTACTTAATCTTATGCAGATCGAAACACAATTAAAAGAATTACGCCTGCACGGTATGTGCCGAAGCTGGCAGGCACTGCTTGAAACACGCAGGCATCATGAGTTAACCCTGGCCGAAGGCCTGGAACTTCTGCTACAAGCAGAACAGGAGCAGCGTACCGGTAAGCGCTTTGACCGGTTGCAGAAAAATGCCCACTTCCGCTACCAGGCCTCCATCGAAGAACTAACGATGGAAAGCGCCCGGGGAATGGATCGTTCTGTCATTACAGAGCTTGCTACAGGCACCTACATTGACAAAGGGGAGGCTATTCTGGTATCTGGGGCTTCAGGTGCTGGCAAATCGTTTCTAATATCTGCACTGGGACATCAGGCCTGCGCTCAGGGATACAGGGTTGGCTATTACAGCCTGCAAAAGTTATTGCTACGTACGAAAATGAATAGGCTGGATGGGAGCATTTATAAGTTTATGGAAATGATCTCCAAATGCGATTTGCTGATCCTGGATGACTTTGGACTTACCCGACTTGAACAGCAGCAGCGTATGGATCTGATGGAGATCATTGAGGATCGCCACGCAAAACGTGCAACCGTCATTGCCAGCCAGCTACCGGTAGCAAACTGGTACGATGTCATTGGAGAAGGAATGGTTGCTGATGCAATCCTTGATAGATTAGTACACACTTCATATCGAATAGAATTAACCGGTGAAAGTCTAAGAAAAAAACGGTAAAATTGACAGGCAATCAGATTCTCTGAACCAAGACCCACAAGGGGGGTCAGTATCACCAGAAGGGGGTCACCTTGATCAGAATATCCA
>JANLVJ010000017.1:0-3345 GCA_031363945.1 bacterium
ATGGTTGTCAGGATTGTTTTGCCAAGCTAAAAAAACCAGCCTCTCAATAATATTTTTCTTTTTAGTAGTGTCTCCGGGTATGACCTGATTATACTGAACATCTTGTGCTTTTGCGAGCGTAGAAACCAGCATGAAAGTGCATATTAAATAAAAAAAGGGCTTCATAAATTCAAGGGATATATGAAATGTAAATTTAGAAAGCTTGAATTGTCAGGTTGCTTAAATTCGTTCATACTAAAATTACAGTCGATGAGATAAGAATAATAATCGTTGAATGTACTAAATTATTTAATTTCTTTATTTAACAATAATTTGATTGGAAATTTTGACGATACCACGTAAGTTTAACAAGCTTGAACGACCCTGAATGAATATAGCTACCTTTTTAAAGGAACAACTGATTGTTAGAAAAATGAATTCAGCATTAGGCTGTCTGGTTCTGAGTGTGCTGTCAATCTTTCTCAGCTGGCTGATTGCTTCTTATAATTTTCCGCTTGCTATTATTTTTCCTTCCTTAATACTGGGTTTGTTTTTACTTTTTTTTATAATTCTTGAACCTGAATTTGGGTTTTATTTCGCTATCATTTTTTCTTTTTTCCATTCGTTCATCCTGTTCATTCTATTGCACGCTTATACCATCAAACCCGGTTTATTAATTGACTCTTCTGTATGGCTTACGACCATCTCTTTGCTAATCTTTAAGGTAAGAAATAAATTTATCGGCTGGGCATCTTACAGCAGTCCGACTTCATTTGCTTTTATAGCCTATTTTGGTTTTTTTATCCTGGAAATTGCGAATCCAGATCATCCGGCTTTACTGGGGTGGGTGATGGAATTCAGGCGTCAACTCTCCATATTTCTACTTTTTTATATCAGCCTTGAAATTTTTAAAGATTTAAAAATTGTACGGCGATTTATAAAATTTTGGTTGATTCTTGGTACCTCTTGTGCTGTTTATGGCTGTATTCAGGAAGTTTTTGGGTTTTTACCTGGAGAGAAAATTTTCATTTATATGAGTCAGGAAAACCTTCTTAGAATTTATGTTGACGGTCATTTTCGTAAGTTTTCAATATTTCCTGATCCTACGTCCTTTGGGATTTTTATGGGTTTTAGTGCAGTTTTTTTTCTGAGCCAGCTCAGTAACCCAGCAGCAAAACAAAAACGACTTCTTTATTTCAGTTGTTGCCTCATTATGATTTTAGGAATGCTGTTTTCAGGGACACGAACGGCTTATATTATGATTCCTGCAGGGTTTTTTATTTTTTGTATCATGACACTAAACCGCAAAGAATCTATTTATGTAATTGTCTTCGGATTAATAATGTTGCTTTTTATTCTTTTTGCCCCCATTCATAATTATACAATCCATCGGTTGAGAACGGTATTTCTTGGATCTGATGACCCATCAATGAATATCAGGAATGTACATCGAAAGCAAATCCAGCCTTTTATTCAGGCACATCCTATTGGGGCAGGGATTTCAACAGTTGGTGAAAAAGGTAAACAATATAATCCTGGAGGACCCATCGCAGGATTTCCACCAGATAGCGAATTACTGAGCAGAGCTCTTGAGCTTGGTTACCTGGGGTTAATAGTTTATATGCTTAAATTATTTATTCCTTTGCTTGCAGGGTTAAATGGGTATTTTTCAGGCAGAGATCCCGAAATAAAAGCATATCTAATTTCACTGGTAGCCGTATTTTTTTCAATCGTGCTGAGTTTGTTTTCTCAGGAAGAATCACTTTATACGGATATTTACATGTCAATTTTGAGCGCTCTGATCATCAGGCTACTTATTTTCGATAGACCTGTAATTTTGAAAAATGACTAGACTATAGTTATAGAACTAGAATTTTAAGGTATAAGAACATAAAAAATAGAATGACAACAGTGATTGAAATCCACTTTAAAGTTAGATTTGTCTCATGTGAATTGACTGTACCTGATCTAATTACTCGCCCTGATTTAACATAGGGCTGATTTTTTATAAATTTATCGCTGATAAAATTATTTTTTTATGAAACGTACTACTTTTACATTTGTCCCTGTGTCCATTCTCAAAATATAAACACCAGGGCTTAAAGATGATAAATTAATGCTTGCTGACATAAAAGTGTCTGGTTTATTTATCTGTTGTTTAAAAACACGAACTCCTCCGGTTGAAAAGATTCCAATTGTTGCAATCCCTGTTTCAGGGAAACTCGCCTTGATAGTAGCAGTTGAAACTACTGGATTTGGAAAAAGCAGGAAACTATTTATGGTCGCACCGTTAACAATTATAATTATACTGGCTGAATCTTTAATCCCGCTTGAATTTTGTAATATTATTTCAAATTTATAGGTTCCCGATATTAAACCACTAACTGTAGTGCTGGCAAATTGTGGATTAACAATCAGGGCATTTGTCGGTCCTGAAATTTCTTTCCAGGTATACCTAAGATCTGTACCACCTGTAGATCCTGAACCATCAAGAATAGCACTGTTAGAGGGTAAGTTAATGACCTGATTAACACCTGCATGGGCTATAATGGGTTTATTCATAACCACAATGATAGGATTAAGAACATTTACAGTTACCAGTGATGAATCTCTATGTCCGTTATCATCATTGACGATTAATTCAAAAAGGTAAATACCTGCTGTAAGATTACCCACACGGGTATTTTGAGTAGTGGTATTTTGCCATGTTAAATTTGGCGGGCCAGAAAGCTCTTTCCAGCGATAGGCTGAAATGACAGTATTACTGGCATTTGATCCTGAGCCGTTCAGGCGGGCAGTATCAATTGGCAGGGTAATGGTTTGGTTTGTACCTGCGTTAGAAATAATAACAGGAATAGATTGCGCTATATTAACAATAAGAGTCATGGTTGATGAATCCCGATAACCTGCATTATCTGCTACAATAAGTTCAAATACATATTTCCCATGTACCAGCCCACCAATATTTGTATTCACAGTAGTTGTATTTCCACATATAAGACCAATTGGCCCGGTTAATTCTTTCCATCTGTAACTACTGATAGTGGTATTTGTTGCTCTCGATGCCGAGCCATCCAGCATACCGTTATTCACAGGTAGTGTTATGAGCGGGTCAGGTCCTGCGTTGGCTGTCAGAGTAGCAACAGTTGTAGAAGAACTGACAGTTAAATTCATTTTTGATGAATCCCGACGACCCACATTATCTGCTACAACTAGTTCAAAAATATATTTCCCAGGGACAAGTCCCCCCACATTTGTATTAGCGTTTGTAAAATTTCCCCAGGTTACATTTCCAGGACCTGAAAGTTTTACCCAACGAAATGTACTAATCGTTGTATTAATGGCTGTTGAGCCTGAACCAACGAG
>JANLVJ010000033.1:0-206074 GCA_031363945.1 bacterium
GGTCATTGCCGTTTATGGATTGTCTTTTAAGCCAGATATTGATGACCTGCGTGAATCTCCTGCTATTCATGTCTATACTGCATTAAAAGCAGGTCATTCTGTTCTGGCTGTAGAGCCTCATGTTAAGTCACATGCCACGATGAAGCTGGTCGATTTAAATCAGGCGCTGGATTCGGCAGACTTGCATGTATTCCTGGTTGCCCACAAGCAGTTCAAAACATTGAATCTTGAAGGTAAAACGGTGCTTGATTTTTGTAATCTGAAAAAATAATGATGCTGAAAGTACTTTTTGTTCAGGGAGGACTACCAGCCTATTTCAAGTTTATTTTAAACAAGCTCAATGAAGTTAATGGGCTAGAAGTCATTGAAATAATTCCAGCTGGCAGGGGTTCTACCCTGGGAGCCGGAGTGCAGGTTGATAAGAATGGAGCTAATTTTAAAATCATTGAACTTGAAGAATATAAAACCTGGTACGGGAAGTCATTCTTTCGGAATTTTGAGCAAACTGTTTATGCAACAGGTGCAACGGCAATTCTGCTTGGCTGGCCCTATATGATGTTCCTGGCCTTTAATCTGGCCATGGTACGAAGGCTTAAAAAGAAGGGCATAAAAATAATTCACCGCGATATTCCTTTTAATACTCCTGCCTTCGGAAAAACAATCTCGTATTACCGTCAGAATCAGAACCGGCAGGAAGGAATGGCCCAACAAAAGAATTCGCTATTTGGCTTAATCATTTTTATGTTTCTCACCAGGGTACGTAAAATCTATCTAAAGCTGGCTGATGCACATATTTACTATACCGATGATTCAAGAGCAATCATTGGAAGTTATGGGATAAATCAGGAAAAGATTTTTGTTTCAGCAAATTCTCCAGACACTGATCTGCTGCTGGGTACCTATGAGCGCATAAAGAATGAAGTGCTTCTTTTGCCACCTAATCGATACAGGCTGATTCATGTAGGTCGCCTTGTTAAATGGAAGCGAGTTGACCTCATTCTTCAGGCAATGGCATTGCTGAAGCCTGAGTTTCCGGAACTAGAATTATTGGTTGCAGGTTTTGGCCCTGAAGAAGAAAATCTAAAAATTCAAGCTAGTATTCTTGGGCTGAACGACAGCGTTAAGTTTTTAGGAGGAATTTATGAACCCGCAATTCTAGGTCGATACTTGCACGAATCTTCCATTTATGTGCTGGCGGGTATGGGTGGTCTTTCGATCAACGATGCCATGTGCTTTGGGAAACCGGTTATCTGTTCTGAAGCTGATGGAACTGAGAAGAGGCTGGTCCGGGACGATTTTAATGGCTACTATTTTAAAAGCGATGATGCAAACAGCCTAGCTTTAAAGATCAGAAAACTACTCAGTAATCCAGATCACGTAGAACTGTTTGGTAAGCGCTCATACCTAATCATTGAGAACGAAGTAAATATTCACACGGTAATCAAAGAATATGTAAACGCGTTTAACTTCGTAACGAAAAATGAATATTTGCTCAAAGTCGCTGAACCTAACAATTGAATATGGAAGCTAATTACAGACTGTATCCCAAACGTTATTCACCAAGATATGTACACCTTACTAAACTTAAAAATCAGACATTAAGTTTCATTGATGAGTTGACAGCCGGGGCGGCTGATAAGATTCTGTTAGATTTCGGCTGTGGAGACATGCCATATAAAGAAGTGATTCAGCTAAAAGTAGCTTCTTATCTTGGCATTGATCTGGAGATGAATTCGAAAGCGGATTATACCATTGGTTTTGACAGTAAAACAACATTGCCTGATGGCGCAGGAGATATTATACTTTCAAATCAGGTGCTTGAGCATGTAGATTCACCCTCAGGATACTTGAAAGAAGCATATCGTCTACTTAAACCCAATGGGCGACTGTTGATTTCAACCCATGGGTATTGGTTCTATCATCCTACGCCAAATGATTACTGGCGCTGGACGAGTGCTGGACTGCGTAAAATCATTGAAGCAGAAGGTTTTGAAATACTCAAGTTTCACGGTATAATGGGACTTGCAGCTAGCGGTCTTCAATTATTTCAAGATGGGTTAATTTTTAAGATGCCCAAATTCATCAGGCCGGTTTTTTCATTTTTTATGCAAGGGCTCATTGCGATTTTTGACAAAGTCAATTCTCAGGAGCAAAGAGACCGTGATGCTTCGCTGTATATCATAATAGCAAAAAAGAAGTCACCAAGTTTATTATAAATAAACCTTAACAATACTTAAAACTACTATTAAACTGGCATGTCTTATATAGCAGAAGGGCTGAACATATGTATTTCCAAGCCAAACGGAATTAATTATTCAGAGACCTTTATTGATTCCCAGGTTAATTTTTTGCCAGGAATTAAAAAAGTTGTTTATGGTGGGTTTTTTCCATTATTTGGGCACCAGAAAACCTACCTTATCCGAACCCGCTCAGGCCTGATCGAATACCTGGTTCGCAAGCGGATCTTTCATCAGAAAGAGATTAAAGTGCGTACCAAAGCCTTTGCAAAGTATCTTGGTGAAAATAAAATTGGAGTAGTATTGGCTGAATACGGGTTAACAGGAGCTCTTATTAGGGAATCCTGCGAACTGGCAAATGTGCCAATGGTCATCCATTTTCATGGTTTTGACGCGCATGTGAAAAGTGTCACAGATGAATATGCAACACTGTATATAAAGGCATTTACTTTTGCAAGTAAAATTATTGCCGTGTCAAAACCCATGCAATTTAGGTTGATCGAACTTGGAGCAGCCCCTGAGAAGATAGTACTTCTACCCTATGGAGTAGATACCAGTCTTTTTACTCAAAATAAACCTTCTGAAAACCCCCTAATTTTTTTATCAGTTGCACGATTTGCTGAAAAGAAATCTCCTTTGTCAACCTTATCGGCATTTGCAAAAGTACTTGAACAGTTTCCTGATGCGAGGTTAAAAATGGCCGGTATAGGTCCTTTATGGACAGAAGCTAAAACCAGAGCTGAATTTCTGGGAATAAGCAGCAATGTTGAGTTTTTGGGAGTGCAGACCCCTGTGCAGGTTGCTGAACTTATGCGAACGTCAAGAGTTTTTGTACAGCATAGCGTTATTGCTCAAGGGGGTGATAGTGAAGGTACTCCCAATAGCATCCTGGAGGCATCTGCCAGCTGTTTACCAGTTGTCAGTACCTATCATGCTGGCATACCAGAAGCCGTACTTCACCAGTGCACAGGTCTGCTGGTAAAGGAACACGATATTGATGGGATGGCCAGGTATATGTGTAGATTGGCTGCTGATCCGGTATTGTGTGATAAGATGGGTTCTGCCGGCCGCAGACATATAGAGGAAAATTATCATATGCAGACGCAGATCGCTAAACTCGCAGCAATATTGAACGAAGTAGCAAAAAAACATACATCTTTCCTTAATAAATAAAATTGATGAAAAAATTAATCAGAAAATTGATAAATAAATTTGGTTTTGATTTGATAAAAATCAGGTACAATCCAAAAGCCAAAGGTGTTCCCCTTGATCTTGACGAACCTGTGAAGGAGTTGATTCAGCGTGTGAGACCATTTACAATGACAAGCCCCGAACGAATTGCATCATTGCATCAGGCCATACAATACCTGACGAAAAATAAGATTGAAGGCGCAATTGTTGAATGTGGCGTTTGGAAAGGTGGAAGTACCATGTCAGCTCTGATAACACTTCTAGCTAGTAATGATACTGCAAGACTTGTGTTTTTATTTGACACCTTTGAAGGGATGTCTGCCCCTACCGAGGCAGATAAGGCTTACACCGGTCAGAGTGCAGCTGAATTAATGCAAACCTCAGACCGTATGGATCAGGGATCGATCTGGTGCTTTTCAACTTTGGAAGAAGTGCAGGAAAATATTAAATCAACAGGCTATCCCATGGAAAAAGTACAGTTTGTAAAGGGAAAGGTTGAAGATTCAATTCCAGGAACCCTACCCGGGCAGATAGCACTATTAAGGCTTGACACAGATTTTTATGAGTCAACACGCCATGAACTGGTTCATTTATTTCCTTTACTGGTTACTGGTGGCGTATTAATAATTGATGATTACGGCCATTGGGAAGGAGCACGTAAGGCTGTTGATGAATATATGGAAAATCATAAAATAAAAATCTTATTGAACAGAATTGATTACACTGGTCGGATAGCCATTAAAACCCAATAATTAAACGTTCATGGGAATTATTCAACGTCAGGGTTTTCTGTTTACCATAATTTCCTACGCTGGTGCTATAGTTGGAGCGATCAACACGCTCTTTCTATATCCGGCTTTAATGAAGACTTCAGAAATTGGAATTTTAGGAGCAATTATTTCATTATCGGTCATTTATGCTCAAATTTCACAGCTGGGTATTCCTACCATAATTTCGAGGTTTTTTCCTGAATTCAGAACTGAGAATAAAACACATCAGGGCTTTCTTACATGGGTATTGATCATAAGTAGTATTGGTTTTTTAATCAGTACATCGATCTTCTTGCTGTTTAAATTACCAGTCAATAATTTCTATGCAAAATCACCGGAGTTTATTAGGTTTATTTATCTGGTTATCCCACTGGCTGGTTTCACATTAATCTATGCAATTCTTGATACCATCTCAAGAGCTATTTATAAGAGCTTACTTTCTTCTTTTCTAAATAGTTTCTTGTTAAAGCTCACAACATCTATAGGAGTGCTTGCTTACTATTTTCATTTTATAAATTTTGCTGGTTTCCTGTTGCTATATGTTTCAATAAATGGATTAATATGCCTGCTCATACTTTTGCAATTGATATTCAGTAAAGAATTCAGCTTTACCTTTAAGATAGCAATTCCTGGTAAGAGAAATATTGAACTGCTGAGATATGGATTGTACACGCTATTAGGTGGATCAACTTTTGTCTTTCTGCAAAAAATGGATAGCCAGATTCTTCTTCATTTTACTGGAACTTCGGTTGTGGGTACCTATACGATTTACCTGAGTATCGTATCCTTTATTTTAATTCCGTCTCAAGCGATAAACAGGGTTGCCTACCAGCTGGTTGCAGATTCATGGGTAAATAAAGACATGAAAACCATAAGCGACATTTACCGCAAAACATCTATTGTGCAAATGTTATTTGGTTGCCTGTTATTTATTGGCATTGTGCTTAACAAGGAAAACCTATTACATATTTTAAAAAAACAAGAATACCGGAATCAGTTTCCAGCATTTTATATGCTGGCTCTGGCCACCCTGGTTGATTTAACAGGAGGCTTGAATACATACATAATTACTGTCTCACATAAGTTCAGGGTCAGTACTTTTATCGTAGTAATCAGTATGCTTTTATGCGGTTTCTTTAACTTTATTTTTGTGCCGGGCATAGGATCGCCAAAAGACGTTTACTACATCAAACCGCTGGGAGCTTTTGGTGCAGGGCTATCTTTATTCCTTGCCTACACATTTATGAATTTCTGTAACTGGTTATATCTTAAAATAAGATTCAATCTTCAACCGTTTCATAGCAAGCATTTGATATTATTAATAATCAGTGTTTGTACTTTTTTGGGCTTTAGTTATTTACCCAAAATGGGTAATCTGATTGTAGATCTGACTGTCAGGAGTTCATTGATTTCACTCGTCTTTGTTACTGCTGTAATCTACTTTCATATATCTGAAGACGTTAATCGGGTTTGTAATACAATTCTGATAAAACTTAAAAATCTATCATCTGCGTCCCAGGTTTAAATACTAGCAAAATGAATGATTCCAAGCCTGTTCTAACAATAATTACGGTAGTATATAACGCCTGTAACCTAATAGGTAAGACAATTACCAGCGTCCTGGATCAAAGCTATGACCGTATTGAATTTATAATTATTGATGGAGCATCTACAGATGGTACATTTGAACAATTAGTTCAGCAAAAATCTAACTTTAGTCACTTGCAGTCTGAACCAGACAATGGTATTTACGATGCAATGAATAAAGGGCTTGACAGAGCAACAGGTGATTATATTCTCTTCCTGAATGCAGGTGATGAGCTCTCATCAAATACCATTGTTGAAGAACTATTTAAGACGGCTGCTTATACAGGTAGTATCCGACCTGATCTCTATTACGGTAGTGTTCTGCTCATCGATGAAGCTGGACAGATTCAGGGTGAACGCAGGCATAAGCCACCAGTAAGTTTAGATTGGCGCAGCTTTAAAATGGGTATGCTGGTAAGCCACCAGGCTTTTATTCCTGCAAGAGTAATTACATTACCTTATCGTACTGATCTGACGATTAGTGCTGATATCGACTGGTGTATTGCCTGTTTAAAGAAAGCCGACACGATTGTAAATACAGGGTTAATCATCTCTAAATATCTAACAGGTGGTCTTTCAAGACAAAATACCTGGCTTTCCTGGAAAGAGCGGTTTTCTGTAATGAAAAAGTATTATGGCCTGGGTTCTACTTTGTTCTTCCACCTGATAATTATCGTGCGGTTCACAGGGTACTATATTATTAGCAGAAGACTTGATTAGGCAATGAAAATCATTCATTTAAATACTTTTGGGCATACCGGTGGTGCTGGTATTGCTGCCAGCAGACTTGTCGAAGCGTTGAATGAAGTGAACCCGGGTTCAGCTTCCCTTATGAGTGCCTATGAAAATACAGGGAATCTTACATTCAGCCAAAAAATACAAAAATTTAAAACGCTCGCCCGGTCTGCTGCAGATATTTTTTCTGCACGCCACCAAGGGCTGAAAAAAGAAAATATATTTCTCTTTTCATCTGCTCGTTATGGGCAGAATATCAGCAATCACCCCAGTTTACTTACAGCTGATATAATTCATATCCACTGGATAAATCAGGGTTTCTTGTCAATTTATGATTTGCATGAATTGAGCAAACTTGGAAAGCCAGTAGTATTAACCATGCATGATATGTGGCTTTTAACTGGGGGGTGCCACTACAGTGCTGATTGTAGAAATTATGAACAGTATTGTGGCAATTGCTATATGCTTGCCAAACCAGGTTTAAAAGATCTTTCTGCTATCAACTGGAAAAATAAACAACTCATGTTGAGAGTTTTAAAACCTGTAATTATTACCTGTAGCCACTGGCTCGAATCGGTTGCAGCCAAAAGTAAATTATTAGAATCAAACAATATACTCACCATCCCTAATCCAATAGATACTGATTTTTTTAAACCTTCAGGGATAAAGCTGGCAAAAATCAAGCTGGGTTTCAAGCCAGAAGAAGTCATAATCACCTTATCCGCATTTAAACTCAGTGAACCAAGAAAGGGCTTTTCCTATTTTCTAGATGCTTTAGCCTTTCTAAAAAAGAATAAAGACATGCGTGATAAAACAATCAGAGTTGTTTTGATTGGTAAATTTGGCAAGACAGAATTGCCTGACTTACCTTATCCTACGACTTATACCGGGTATTTATCAGATCCAGCAGAGATTATTGCTTATGGGCAGGCAAGTGATCTTTTCGTCTTACCCTCTTTAGAAGATAATCTGCCAAATACTGTGATGGAGATGCTTTCTATTGGTGTTCCTGTTGTGGCCTTTAATACTGGAGGCCTGCCTGATCTGATTGATCATAAGCAAAATGGATACCTGGCATTTTATAAATCTGCAGAAAGTCTTGCTAAAGGAATAGCCTGGATTATTACCGATCTTGAATATAGCCCCAGGCTTCGTAAAGAAGCACGTAAAAAGGTATTATATAATTTTGAAAAGAATCTTGTTGCAGACCAATATATTGAGGTATATCAGAAACTACTTGATGCTAGGGATCTTAAATCTGAAAAAAAATAGCCTGCCCGAATATGCCTGATTTCTACCAGCGTTATTTGGATCGGAACACATATAATTAAACAGCATAAGTCAGGGATTTTATAGGGCTCATGCTGTTTAATATTAACTTTAGGGCTTCAGTCCATTTATATGGATAGCCAGTTTAAACTTTTTTTGTTTCTACCGTTTTCTTTTGCCTGTTTTTTCATCTGAGCTTCCAGTTTTCTGCTGTGCACTACCAGAAGTTCGTGGCGGTACCATATTAGTAGGAGCTGGAATAATTGAGGCAGGTGTGGCTGAAACTGTTTTAATACGATCGGCAGGCGTAAGCGGCTCATTTAGATTAACCTCAGCAAGCTTTGGAGCTAAACCCCGTTCTTTAAATTCAAACCAGATAAGACCCAAAAATGCGAACACCAGCAGGGCTGAACCAGCCAATGAGATTTTTTCACCTGTATAGTATGAATCAGGATGAAAAATAAATTCAATCTTATGAATTCCGGCTGGTAGCTGCATTCCCCTTAATACATAGTCAGCCCTGAAATAAGGAGCTGGTTTACCATCAACAAGTGCATGCCAGCCTTTATCATAATAAATCTCAGAGAAAATAGCCAATTCTGAGGTTGCAGAATTATATGCATAAACCATATGCTCTGGATTATATGATGTCAAAGTGATAGTTGCATTTGGATCAAAATTCATCTTTAACAGGTTGATCATTGGCTGAAACCGATGGTCAATAATAGCCTCTTCTTTTGGGTCAAAACCCGTTAATGAGTTCATTTCTTCGTCAGCAGTAGCTACAAACTGAACTGAACTTACAAACCAGGCATTACCAAGAGCTCCCTGATTTAGTTGAACAACAGGCCTTTTAGCTGAATCGGCAACTATAAAATATTTGGTATTCAACATATTGAATACATGAATATTCCCTTTTGATAGCTGGTTATCAATAAGTTCCTGATAACGTTTCAACTTGGCAGCATTATAGCCACCTACCGTATTATACCAGTTAGAACCCGTTGCATTATTAAACGGATCAATTGTCTGATCAAAAACGCGGTAATCAAGCGTTGAATCTTTCATGATCTGTTCATCGACCGGTCTGGGCTGAAAATTATCACGTTGTTCTAGCTTTGAAACAAACTTATTATCATTCATAAAACGTTTGTCTACCCACCATAAGTCAACCAAAGTGATAATGCTGATGAGTATATATACATGGGCAATCTTGATTTTGCGTTCAATCAGCAACCAGATTGAACCAGTGGTCAGACCGACAATGATCAATGATTTTAAAGCGTCTTTCCAGAATAAGTTACTTCGATCGGTAATGATGGCTGCCTTTAGCCATACCGGAAAATTAGCATCAGATGCTCCAGAGAAAGAAAAGAATGCCGACCTGAAAATCATGCTAAAAATAAGCACACCACCAAGCAGATAAAATGCGATTTTCAAGCTATTAAGAGAATTGATATCTCCTTTGGGCCTTTCTGAAATCTGCCTGATTGTTATAAAGGCCAAAAGCGGAATAGCCAACCCTGCAATGACCAGGATTGACTCAACAGAACGAAACTTATTATAAAGTGGAAAATGGTCGAAAAACAGGTCAGAGAACTCCTGGAAGTTCTTACCCAGACTCAAAAGTATACTGAAGATTGTAACGGCAAGCAGCCACCATTTAAGTGGACCTCTGACAATTAGCAGACCCAGTAGAAATAGAAATAAGATACCAACACCAAAATAAGTAGGTCCTGATGTAAAAGGCTTACCACCCCAGTAGGTTGGAATACCAGACAGGTAATCCTGGGGCGCATTATTTGCTGCCAGGGCTTTGGCTGTTTCAGAATCTGGGCCGAGCTGGTAACCATCTGATGCACCTCCGTATGCGTTGGGTACAAGAAACGTCATGCACTCTCCAATGCCCTGGCTCCAGGAGTAAGCATATTCTTTACTCAAACCATTTCTTGGCTCAGCTTTATTCAGAGTAAGTTCAGTTTTACCTCTGTTGGTTTCCTGAACGAATTCTTTATTTACCCAGATCGAAGTAATATTGGTCAGCAAGGCAACAAATAAAGCAATTGCCAGATAGGCAGATGCAATAAAAAAAGGTTTGAGTGTTTTCTTAAGAATAGCATCAATAAGCTTGGCCAGAACAAGTATCGCCATCATCAGGCCCAGGTAATAGGTCATTTGTGGATGCCCTGAACGAAGTTCAACGGATAAAAAGAAAGCTGTTAAAAAGGCTCCCCAATAATAGCTTTTGCGATATGTTAGCAAAATTCCAGCAACTACGGGGGTAAAAAACGCAATTGCCAGGGCTTGATTATTATGACCTGCGTCGATGAGGACGAAATTATAGGTAGAAAATGTAATCGCCAGTGAGGCAGCTACAGCCAGCCAGGGGTCAAATTTCAGAACTGAAAACAGGAGATAGGCTCCCAGTAAATAAATCATGATCAAAAATACCGGACTTGGAAACAGGATGGTAAAAAATCTTATCACATAGCCTCCGATATTAGAAGTATAGAGATTTCCACCGATTTCATATGTTGGCATACCGCCAAACATAACATTTGTCCATAAAGGAGTATGCCCGTCTTTAGTACGGTACTGATTTACCTCTTTTTGCATTCCTTTTGCCTGCACAACATCTGATTGTGATGGAACCTTACCTTGCAAAAGGGGACTACAGTAGATGTAAGAAATCACAATAAAAAATGCAACAGCTAGTATATGGGGAAGGTTATGCTTGAACCAGGTATTGATTTGTTTCATTTCAGTTCTTTGGTGTATCGATTGCTAATGTAAATGTGACAGTTCTATTCTACGCTAAAATAGAGTTTAGCTTTAAATAAAATCAATATTGAAGCAGAAAGTAATTAATGAAAAATCGGCAGGGTCGTTGTCGATTTCTTACAAAGCACGACATAAACATTCGGTTTAATCTTTTTAAGAAATGGAATAGCCCTGATCAACCCGTTTTTAATGCGGCTGATAAGCTGTTTTTTCTTGCTTGCATGAGTCATCTTGATGATCTCATTTGAGTAAAATCTGAAATCTTCTTTAATTATTTCAAAACCCTCGGATTTCAGCAGGAACTTAAAAAGAGATGGTGTGAAGACATTTATATGACCGTAAGCCAGAAAATGTGCAGTTCTTTTATCTACAAAAAAACTGAAATCAATGGGGATCTCAAAAAACTGGTATTCCGATACGCGTGCAATTTCTCTCAGTACTAATCTTGGGTGCTCAACATGCTCAAGAACATGACTGCAGGTACTGAGTTCAAATGCTTTGTCGGCAAAAGGTATATGGTAGCCATCAAATTTTTTGACTTCTTTTAAGTGAGGAAGTTTTCTTGCAATAAGCCTTTCAATAGCTGAATCAGCAATTTCTACTGCATAAATTTCAGGAACAAAATTTTCTTTTGATAACCATTCCAATACTGCTCCATCACCTGAACCTATATCGAGAAGTGATTTAACTTTAAGAGAAGCACAAAGAGATACGATATTGGCTGCTTTATTTCTTCCGCCCTCAAGCCTCCACTGTTGATCGTATATAGTATATGAATCAGCATATGATTCGGTTATTGATGACAGAGAATCTTCTTTAAGCATACAGTTTTCTTCTTTATCAGAATCAAGAAAACAATAATCGGATTTATTTTGGGTATTACTTAGGTTTGATGTCTTCGTAATCAATAAAAGTACCTTCATTGTCAGAAACTGTACTTTTCTTTTTCTCAGGAGAAAATTTAATGTTTATGCTGCCTTCAGGTCTCCGCTTTTCACTGCTGCCGGATGCAGCACTGCCCTGCCCCCCCTGATTACCCCTGCCTACGGTGTTGCCGGTAATAAAAGTATATACTATTCGCAACACCTTTTTAGCGATATAGAAGAATATGGCAAACAATATAAGATCTTCGAGAAACTGGCCCATATAAAACTGGTTTTTTATGGATTTTGGTAAAGCAATAATCCGGGTAATAATAGAACAACAAAGAAAAGAATATAACGTTTATCAGCGGCTAAATATTTTGAATTATTTGTCTTTGAGAATGTTCTCAAGCACGAACATTTCATCCCGAAGTTTTGCAGCCAGCAAAAAGTCCATATCCTTGGCCGCAACAAGCATTGTTTTCCGTGTTTCTTCAATCGTTTTTTTAAGATCTGATTTGCTCATAAATTGTACGATCGGATCTGCTGCGATGCTCGACTGATCAGGCTCAATATAGGCTTGCTGAACACCGTCTTTAAAGTCCATAACAGAGGTCTGTTCAATAATTTCCTGCCTGTTTTTATTAATGGTGACTGGGGTTATGCCATGCAATTTATTATATGCAATCTGTATGATTCTCCTTCGGTCTGTCTCCTCAATAGTTTTACGCATTGACTCAGTAATAGAATCAGCATACATGATAACCCTACCGTGGTCATTCCTTGCAGCCCTGCCAATAGTTTGAATTAAAGACCTTTCAGATCTAAGAAATCCCTCTTTATCTGCATCAAGAATTGCAACCAGTGATACTTCAGGTAAATCAAGACCCTCGCGCAGCAGGTTAATTCCGATCAGCACATCAAATTCTCCCAGACGTAGTCCACGCAGAATTTCAACCCGCTCCATCGTTTTAACTTCTGAATGTATATAACGGCATTTAATTCCCAGACGATCCATGTATTTGCTAAGCTCTTCAGCCATACGCTTGGTCAATGTAGTAACCAGTATTCGGTCACCTAATTTAATAGTATGGTCGATCTGTTCAAGTAAATCATCTACCTGATTTTTAACAGGCCTGATCTCAATCAGCGGATCAAGTAAGCCAGTTGGCCTGATAACCTGCTGAACAACAATTCCTTCAGATTTGACCAGTTCATAATCTCCTGGAGTAGCACTGACATATATTGTTTGAGGTGCCAGGCTTTCAAATTCATTGAAATTCAGGGGACGATTATCAAGTGCTGCGGGTAACCTGAATCCATATTCAACAAGTGAAAGTTTTCTTGACCGGTCTCCACCATACATTGCCCTGATCTGAGGTATCGAAACATGGCTTTCATCGATCACCATCAGGTAATCATCAGGAAAGTAATCAAGCAGGCAAAACGGCCTGGCACCAGGTTCGCGCCCATCAAAGAACCGGGAGTAATTTTCTATACCAGAACAATAGCCCAGCTCACGCATCATTTCAAGATCGTAATTCACTCTTTCTTCAAGACGTTTTGCCTCCAGATAGCGCTGGTCTGTAATGAATTGAGCTTTTCGGGTTTCAAGTTCAGCCTGAATCTGCCAGATGGCCCCCAGTTGTCTGTCTCTTGGGGTAACATATAAATTAGCAGGATAAATTGCCATCTGATCCATTTTTTCAATTGTCTTGCCTGATCCAACATCAATTGATGACAGCTCTTCAATTTCATCACCAAAAAATGAGATGCGGTAGGCAAAATCTGCATAAGCCAAATGCACATCAATGGTATCGCCCTGTACCCTGAATGTTCCACGTTTAAACTCTAATGTTGAACGGGAATAAAGTATTTCTACCAAACGGTGTAAAAAGGCATTCCTGCTGATTTTGGTACCTACGGCTATTTTAAAAACACTGGCCGCAAAATCTTCAGGGTTTCCCATACCATAGATGCAGGAAACAGAAGATACGATAATTACATCCCTCCTTCCGCTCATTAGGGCTGATGAAGACCGTAACCTTAGTTTTTCAATCTCATCATTGATCTTAAGATCTTTTTCTATATAGGTATTGGATGAGGGAATGAAAGCCTCTGGTTGAAAATAATCGTAGTAAGAAACGAAATAATTAACGGCGTTATCTGGGAAAAACTGCTTGAACTCTCCGTATAACTGGGCCGCTAGCGTTTTATTATGACTTAAAATGAGTGTTGGTTTCTGGGTCTGTTGTATCACATTAGCAATACTAAAAGTTTTACCTGAGCCAGTTACACCCAGTAAGGTTTGATAATTATCGCCGCGGTTCACCCCGTCAACAAGTTGCCTGATTGCCTCAGGTTGATCGCCTGTAGGCTTGTAGTGAGAAGTAAGCTGAAAAAGCATCGCTAAAGATATAAAAAAAGGAGGTGCAAGGCACCTCCTCCCCCACTAACCTAACCATTAAGAATCATAAAGATTCTGCTTTATATACGTTCCTGCAGGGAACATGGTTCTTAAAAAGTATGATTTAAAATCAGCGTCTATTCGCTAAATGAAAACATGAATAAGCGCTCGTTATTAACATTTAATTAATGAAAAGGTAACAGTAGTCTGCTAGTTTCGTAAAAATTCTGTTATGTCTAAGCGCATTGTTGAAGTACTGGTCATCTCAGATGTACATCTGGGTACCTATGGTTGTCATGCAATAGAGCTGCTCAGATACCTGAAAAGTATCAAACCAGGGATGGTTATATTAAATGGTGATATTATCGATATCTGGCAATTCAGTAAATCGTACTTCCCGGAAGCTCATCTTAAAGTCATAAGACGCATCATGAAATATATCACAGAGGGTATCCCCGTTTATTATCTCACAGGTAACCATGATGAAATGCTTCGCAAGTTTGCTGATATCAATATTGGGTCATTTAAACTGCTGAACAAATTAATTCTTCCGCTGGGAGAAAAAAAAGTCTGGGTTTTTCACGGCGACATATTTGATATTACCATGCAGCATTCTAAGTGGTTGGCTAAACTGGGTGCTGCTGGTTATGACTTTTTGATACTCCTGAATAGTTTTGTCAATTTTCTACTTGGTCTTGCAGGACGTGAAAAAATGAGTTTTTCTAAAAAAGTTAAATCGGGATTTAAAAACGCAGTCAAATTCATGAATGACTTTGAATGTACCGCAGCGTTACTTGCAGCAGAAAAAGGTTATCAATATGTAATTTGTGGTCATATTCACCAACCGTTAATCAAAGAAATTAAAACTGAAAAGGGAACGGTTACCTATTTAAATTCTGGAGACTGGATTGAAAACCTGACAGCACTAGAATACAATGCAGGAAAATGGAAGATTTTTAGTTATAATGCGGCAGACTTTGTGCAATCAGAAGAAGAACATTCAACAGAGGATAATGAAGATCTGAATTCAAAAATTAATATTAATCACCTGTATGAGAATCTTGTTGGCAGTTCAGGGTACAGGTAATGGACACCTTAGCCGGGCACGTGAAATCATTCCCCATCTTCAGCAATATGGAGATCTTCATATTGCCGTTTCCGGTACCCAGGCTGATGTTCAATTGGGTTTCCCTATTATGTTTCGCTTCCATGGACTGAGTTTTATATTTGGAAAAAGAGGAGGGGTAGATAAATGGCTTACCTATAAGACCCTCGATCTAAGACAACTTTATCATGATATCAGGTATTTTCCACTTGACGATTACGATCTTATCATTAATGATTTTGAACCAGTAACAGCCTGGGCCTGTAAACTCAGGCAAAAACAATGCATTGCCCTGAGCCACCAAAGCTCGTTTCTGTCAAAACTTACCCCCCGTCCAGCCGGAATATCAATTCCCTCAGAACTAATTCTGACACAATATGCTCCGGCAACTGCAGCCATAGGTTTCCATTTTAAGGCCTATGATACTTTTATTCATACTCCAGTAATCCGCTCAGAGATAAGAGCTTTTGGCCCGGTAAACAATGGGCATTATACGGTCTATCTTCCTGCGTATGCAGACAGTTTCTTATTACCCTGGTTACAAAAATTACCACATGTAAACTGGGAAGTTTTTTCAAAGCATACACATACCGAGAAACGGCATGGTAATGTGCATATCAGGCCAATTGAAAATCTTGCTTATAATAAAAGTGTGATAGGCTGTGAAGGACTTTTAACCGGAGGAGGGTTTGAAGGTCCGGCAGAAGCATTATTTTTAGGTAAAAAAATTCTGGCTATCCCGATGACTGGGCAATGGGAGCAGCAATGTAATGTAGAAGCCATGCGTTTGATGGGTATTCCTGTAATACCTGTTATAGGAACTGGATTTGATGAAATTCTAAAAAATTGGGTTTATAATCAAGCTCCGCTGAAAGTTGATTTTCCCGATCAGACAGCAGAGATTGTCTCAAAGCTCATTCTCAAATATGGGAAAAACGCCTAATTTTATACTATGTTCATTTCGGCATTTCGTAACCATCAGAATTTTACATATATCTACCTGCTGATTTTAACTTACATACTAAGGTTAATACCTGCATTTCATTCTGTTCATACTGAAGAGGTTCTGATGTTTGAACCCTATATGCGAACTTTTTTACCGTTGAGATTTGATTTTCTATCAAACCATCTTGTAAATCTGGCGATAGGGGGGCTAATAGTTTATGTACAGGCGCTGATACTCGATCAGATCTTACACCGGTATACTATTTTCAGTAAGCCAACAATGATACCTGCCCTGATCTATATCATGATCAGTAGCATGTTTATTGAATTCCTCAGCATTCAGCCTGTACTGATTGTCAACTTTGTTGTTCTGCTATTGCTTGAGCGAATTTTTGCCATGTATAAAACCGATAAGCCTATTGCTCGAGCTTTTGATCTGGGCCTTATTATTGCCGCAGGTACCTTCGTCTATTTTCCTTTTATTGTACTGCTACCCCTGGTATGGATAGGATTATCTGTATTTCTACCATTTTCCTGGAGAAGCTGGTTATCTGGTCTGTTTGGGTTCCTGATTCTTTATTTTTTCATTGCTGTTTATTATTTCTACACCGATAATCTGGATGGGTTCATCCGTATTTTTCAACCTTTTGACATGCAGTTCAGGGCAAGGTTGGATATTCCATTGTTAACGGTATTCAATCTTTTGCCCTTACTGGTGATTCTGGTATTATCGGTAAGTTACTACAGAGCCAACTACCATAAAAATGGAGTCCAGGTACGTAAGTCTATACAGTTTTTATTTTTCCTGATTGTTCTTTCTGGTGCAGGATTCTATCTGCAACCATTCCTTATTCAATATTCGGGGCAGTATATTTCGGCGAAACCAAGGTATACTCTGCTTCATTTTCTTGTCTGGGCAGTGCCTCTCTCAGTTTACTCAAGCTATTTCTTTATATTTGCAGAAAAAAAATGGATGTACGAAGGCCTGTTTATTATTTGGCTGGGGGCAACATTGTTCTTTCAGATCCATTGAGTTAAAAGCTGATCTATTTCACATGAGTAAATTTGGTGTTGTTATTTTTCCGGGTTCAAATTGTGATGAAGATATAATTCACGTTCTTGAAGCTGTTGTTGGTCAGGAAGTTCAGCGTTTATGGCATAAAGATCATGACCTGCAGAATTGTGACTTTATAGTCTTGCCAGGAGGATTTTCTTTTGGAGATTACCTGCGTTCAGGAGCAATAGCAAAGTTTTCACCGATTATGAAATCGGTCATTGATTTTGCAAATAAAGGCGGTAATGTTCTTGGTATTTGCAACGGGTTTCAAATACTCACAGAAGCAGGTTTATTGCCAGGAGTATTACTCCATAATGAAAAACGTAAATTTGAGTGCAGAAATATTTTTATAAAGGCCGAAACTAAAAACTCACTGTTAACATCAGAAATTTCAGTTGATTCAGTCATAAAGATTCCGGTAGCACACGGAGAAGGTAATTATTTTGCTGCCAAAGAGGTCTTGGAAGACCTGAATGAAAATGATCAGGTACTGTTCAGGTACTGCGATGAAAATGGAATCGTTAGCCATGAGAGCAACCCAAATGGAAGTATTCAAAATATAGCAGGTATTTGTAATATTGGCCGTAATGTATTTGGTATGATGCCACATCCTGAGCGTGCAGCTATGGAAATTCTGGGTAATAAAAATGGATTACCGATTTTTGAATCAATTCTTTCTCTCTCGAAAGTCTAAATGCCAATGATTGCCATTGACCTTGGAAATACCCGCCTGAAAGTGGGATTTTTTATTGGAAACCGATTAGTTTCAGTCACAAAATTTAGTCATGCTGCACTTGAAGAAGGTGATGAGCGGCATCGATTGGCTCTCTTTATCAAACAAAATAGTATTTCGTCACATCCGAATACTTCTGGTAACCAGGATTTAAATTATTCACCTTTAACCAATGTCAGGGATACTCAGTCTTTCGCATCTGTACCTATTAAAGTAATAATTTCATCAGTCATAAAGCTGAAGGCAGAATTTATGACTTGGCTTAAAGGACAGTCGAGTGTATATCTGCTCGATCATTATATGGCGTTGCCTTTTGTAAATTTATACCAGAGCCCTCTGAGTCTGGGTTCAGATCGGATTGCCGCTGTAGCAGGTGCGCTGAGCCTATACCTAGGTAAAGATGTGCTGATTATTAATGCCGGCACGGCCATTACGTATGAATTTTTAAATCATAAAGGAGAATACCTTGGTGGGTCAATTTCACCGGGTTTAAATATGCGGTATATGGCTCTCCATACTTTTACCTCCAGGCTACCGTTAGTAGAACTGGACGAAAATTTACCCGAATTAATTGGTACTGATACTGTTTCAGCCATTCGGTCTGGGGTTCAACTCAACACTTTATTTGAAATAAAGGAAGTAATTAATGCCTACCGGAATTTATATGGAGAAAATTTAAGTATTTGCATGTGCGGTGGCGATTCAAAAACATTTGTTACTCAGCTGAAAAATAGCATCTTTGCCGACCATTTGGAATTACAACCAGATCTCGTTTTAATTGGCCTGAATCAAATTTTAACTTTTAACAATGCATAGTTTGCGGATCAGAACCTGTCTAGTACTCATACTTTTAGTTTTTGCAAAGTTTGCTTTTTCACAGGCCAATATTAATTCGCCTTATTCACGATTTGGAATTGGTGATGTTCAGCCGACATATTTCGGACAAACCAGAGCCCTGGGCGGAGCCGCCACAGGTTTACGGGAATATAATTCTATAAACTTTTTCAACCCTGCATCCTATTCAGCCATCAAACTCACAACGCTTGAATCAGGTCTGCGTATGAATCTTACCCAGTTACAGAGCCAGAATGACAAGCAGTTTAATATTAATGCACAATATGGTTATCTAGGGCTTGCATTTCCACTGACCAATAAATGGGGTTTGAGCGTGGGTTTATTGCCATATAGTAATATGGGATATTCTCAAAGTCTTACTCAGAAAGATAATATTCTTGGTCCTGAGAACGCGATTTATTCGGGTGAAGGTGGTTTGACCCAGGGTTATATCGGTACAGGTTATGAAATTATCAAGGGTCTTTCGATAGGGTTTAACGCAGGTTATGTATTTGGTAATCTGGCACAGATACAATCATTAGAATTTGTCAATTCAAGGGGAACAGCCAGCGACACAATCTATAATAGCCGGATCAGCGGAAAAACTTCATTAGGAGGTTTTCTATTTGGATATGGAATACAGTATCAGTTTAATATCGGTAAAGATTCACGTTTTACACTGGCCTATAGCGGAAACTATAAAACAAACATTATTACCCGCAACAGAAGCTACACTCAGCGTTATTCAAGCAGTTCAAAAGATAATGAGATAATCATTGATACAGTAAGTACAATAAACAACGGTAAATCTAATACTGTCTTGCCAACTACTCATAACTTTGGAATTGCCTACCATTTCAGAGACAGGTTATTGGTAACAACTGATTATAAACTTGGAAAATGGTCTGAATTTCAATATCAGGGGATAGGCCAGCATTTTACAAATAGCTACCAGGTAGCTTTAGGTGTTCAGTATACCCCTGATCTTACCTCTGTTTCAAGTTATCTGGCGCTGGTTGATTATAGAATTGGTGGCAATTTCGGCCAGACGTATCTGAATTTAAATGGAACACTGATTAATCAGTATGCCGTTACATTGGGTTTTGGTTTGCCCATAAGGGCCGGTGGGGGATATAATCCCAGCCAGATCAGTTCAAAACTGAATTTAGGTTTTGAATACGGACAGCGTGGCACGATTGCCAGCAACCTGGTCAAAGAAAATTACCTGAATATACATGTTGGTTATGTACTGAACCAGTTATGGTTTTACCGTAAGAGATACCAATAGTCAACAACCGAACCGAGTCTTCCTGGATGAATACAACTTTTATGTGTAGGCTTTATGCCCTGACATGTTTATTACTACTTACTATTTTTATCGAGGCATGCGGTAATGATGACCTCAGTAAAATCAATGCAATTTCTGCTAAGGTTGCGGCAAAACCTGTACAGGTTAGCCGAAATGTATCAATTACTTTTAGCGATAGTGCAAGGGTTAAGGCTGTGCTTACTAGTCCGGTTATCATGCAATATGAAACTGATAAGCCCTATCAGGAACTACCAAAAGGCTTGCATATAGACTTTTACAGTGCTATTACCGGCAAGGTTGAAAGCCATCTTGATGCCAACTACGGTATTCGTTATGAAAACGAACACCGGGTCATGGTAGAAAATGATGTTAGGGTAGTCAATAAAATTGGGGAGAAGCTTAATACCGAGCAGCTTTTCTGGGATGAGAATAAAAAGAAAATTTACACTGAAAAATACGTTAAATATCAAAAAAGTGACGGGGTATATGAAGGGGATGGTATGGATGCTGACGAGAATTTCAGTATCGTACACTGGCATAAGTTTAGGGGGCAGATACAAATGAAAAATGATTCGCTCCCGAAATGAAGATAATGCCTTGTCGCTGTATAAAAGATTTGTAATTTCGTCAGCTTTGAAACAAAATTAGATTATGGGTGTGATGACTTTTTTGCGGGAACGCGCAGGATTATTAATGATAGGTTTGATCGGGCTTTCTATTGTAGCGTTTCTTGTCAGTGATGCTTCCCGAATGGGAGGGTCATTATTCAGGGATAATGGTACAACCATCGGTATTGTTGGTGGCGAAAAAATTTCTGAGGCAGAATTTAATACCAAGCTTCAGTTACAGGTAGAGCAGGCTAAACAACAGTATGGACAGTCAAGCCTGCCACCTCAGATGATGGGCTATGTCAATGAGCAGACCTGGAATCAGGTCGTTACTCAGATGATTCTAACCACCCAGATCAATAAGGCCGGGCTTCAAACCAGTTCAGCTGAACTATCAGATCTGATACTTGGAAGAAATCCGGATGCCCGGGTTAAACAGGCATTCACCGATCCAAAGACAGGAACATTTGATCCGTCAAGTGTTCGTAATTTTCTTCGCAACCTTGATCGCAATGCCGATACTAAAAAACGCTGGTTAGATCTTGAAAAGGAGATCAGTGATACTCATGCCCTTCAAAAGTATGTTACCCTGATTCAGGGAGGTGTATATGTCACCAGCTTAGAAATAAATACAGCCTATTCTTTACCCGAGAAAGTTGGCATTAAATATGCCCTCCTGGATTATTCAAGAATTGCAGACAATAAAGCTGCCTTGACAGATAATGACCTGAATACGTATTATAATGATAATATTTACAAGTACCAGAGTAAAGAGAATACGGTGAGTATTGATTTTGTAACGCTGGCTGCAAAACCCAGTGCTGAAGATTCATCAAATGCTAAGAAGGATATTGATAAGGCTATTGCTGATTTTAAAACCACTAAAAGCGATTCTTTATTTGTAAGCCTGAATTCTGATAGCAAATTGCCTGTACGTTTTTTTAAGAAAGGTCAGCTATCAGCAAAACTTGATAGTAACCTGAAAAATGCATCTGTCGGAACAGTCTATGGTCCTTACTTTGAAAATGGCTCATTTAAAGCGGCCAAACTACTTGCTATTAAAGATATGCCTGATTCAGTCAGGTCAAGACATATCTTACTGGCCCCACAGGGAAATGAAAATATTCAGTCCCTGACCAAGCGTGCTGACAGTATAAAAAGTTTGCTGGCCAAGGGTGCAAGTTTTGCAGAACTTGCATCGAAATTTTCTGCTGATAAGGGTTCAGCCGTTAAAGGTGGTGAACTTGGATTCATAGCATTGGGCAGTCTTGTTAAACCTTTCGAAGATTTCATCTTTAACGGTAAAAAAGGTCAGACCTCTATTGTTACTACTCAATATGGGGTACATATTGTTGAAATTGAAGATCAGAAAAATATTTCCAAAGCAATGCAAGTGGCACAAATCGACCGTTCTTTCAGCCCGTCTTCCAAGACGGTACAGAATAGTTATTCAAAAGCTACCTCATTTCTAGGTTCTCTTGATGCGAAAGACCCACAGACACTAGCAGTTCAGGCCAGAAAAATTGGTACGATAGTTCATTCTGCAGAAGACATTAAGGGCAATGATCAGTCATTACAAGGCTTGGATAATGCCAGAAAGGTTGTACAATGGGCGTTTGGTAAAAAACCAGGTGACCTATCAGAAGTTTTTGATCTGGGAAATAATTTTGTAGTCGCCAGATTGGTTTCAACCCGTAAAAAAGGAGCTATCCCTTTTGAGCAGGTGAAAAGGTTAGTTTCAGCAGATGCGTTAAAAGCACGTAAGGGTGATTTGCTAAGCACGCAGTTGAGCGATGCTCAAAAATCTGTACCAAATTTAGATGGTCTTGCTCAGAAATTAGGACTTACTGCGGTTACTACCGACAGCCTATCTTTTGAAAATGGAGCTATTGGACAGAATATTGAGGAACCTAAACTAGTAGGTGCTGCATTTGGTAGTGCACTTAACAAAATCGGGAAGCCAGTCATAGGCGATCGCGGTGTTTATGCTTTTGAAGTAGTTGCAATTCATCGATTGAATATCACAGCTGGTAAAACAGGAAATGAACGTATTCGTTCTACATTTAAATCACAGGCGGCTGGATCAGCAATTGAAGCACTCAAAAACGCTGCAAATATTCAAGACAACCGCTCAAAGTTTTTTTAAATAAAACCGTATGCAAACAAATGATCTGCTCATAAACCGGGTTGCTGAAAGTGGCCTGGTTACCTTTGATCCGGCAATGTTGCTTGAACCTACAGGTATTTTATCATTTGATCTGAAAGACAATCTGTTTCAGGAACTTATCCTGAAAGAAAAAGATTTCAGAGCTTTTTTAAAAGCCCATAACTGGAAACAATATACAGGTGCTATGGTTGCAGTTCATTGTTCAGCTGATGCGATAATACCAACCTGGGCCTATATGTTGGTAGGTTCGTACCTGCAGGCATTTGCAAAAATTATTGCTTATGGTAGCCCTGATGCTGTTCTGCAGTTAGCCTACCATGATAAACTACACGCCTTGAACCTGGATAAGTTTAGAGATAAACGAGTGGTCGTTAAAGGGTGTGGCAGTATTCCTGTACCCAATTCAGTATATCTTGAGATTGCAGTTCTTTTCAAACCTATCGTTAAAAGTCTGATGTTTGGAGAACCGTGTTCAACAGTACCGATATTTAAAAACGCCTGATTCACCTTGTTTTTGAAGGTTGATTAAACGTTTGGTATGTTCCAAAATGGGCTGCTCTTGTAAGGCGGCCCTTTTTTTGCAACCTTTTAAAAATAGCAAATCACCATGGTATACGTGTTAAGCAGGAAGTATAAATTGATTTATTCTATCATCCAGCAATTCAAACTTCATGTTCTATTTACCAGTATCCTTTTAATTCTTAATTGTTCACTCCTTCTGGCACAGAAAAGCCCGCGCTTTTTAAAGCCTTTTTTTAAGCAGGGTGAAGTTTTACAGTATGCTATCAAATACGGTATTTTTAAATGTGGTGAGGCTAATCTAAGTGTCCTCAGTACTGATATGGATTACAATGGTAAAAAAGCCATACATTTCACAGCAACTGGTCAGACTTCAGGCACTTTTGATATCTTTTATAAAGTTCGGAATAGATATGACTCATTTATAGACCCCAAGACTTTTCTCCCCTATACGTACAAAGAGAATATTCGTGAAAATAGTTATAAAAGAAGCGGAGCAGCTGAATTCGACTTTGAGAAAAAAGAGGTTAAGTCACCTAAGGGTTTAATTCCGATAAAACCCGATACCCGCGATATTGTATCAGCTTTCTATTTTGCACGTTCTCTTGATCTCAGTAGTGTAAGTCAAGGGGATGTAATAGATATCGATTATTACCTTGAAGGGGAAGTTGCCAGACTTAAAATTACCTATGAGGGTAAAGAAGAGATCTCAACTCCTATGGGAACCTTTTCCTGTTTTAAATTCAGCCCTTCAGTTAAGGCTGGCCGCATCTTTCGAAAAGATAGCAAAATGTACCTTTGGATCACAGCTGATGCCAACAGAGTGCCGATAAGAGCTAAAGCTGAGATCCTGGTTGGTACGATCATAATGGATTTGAAAGGGTATTCTAACCTCAATACTGTACTCAAGGGCGAAGATTAAGTTTACGTATATTTGCGGCTTTTTACGTATTGAATGAGATGAATAAACGAATAGGTATTCTTGGTTTGGGTTATGTTGGCTTACCGCTTGCGCTCGAGTTCAGTAAAAAATATCAGGTTACCGGTTTTGATATTGATCATGCCAGGGTTGATGCGTTAAAAAAAGGTTTTGATAAGACCGGTCAATATTCAGCCAAAGAACTGCAGCTAAACATCAGTTTGAATTTTAGTAATGATAGTATAGATATAGCAGATTGCAATTATTATATAGTTACGGTACCTACACCTGTTGATAACTTCAAAAAACCTGATCTTTCGAGTCTTTTATCATGCTCTGCACTGATAGGAACTGTTTTAAAAAAGGGTGATACTGTCATATATGAGTCTACCGTTTACCCTGGCTGTACTGAAGAAGATTGTTTGCCTGTACTTGAGAAAAACAGTGGCCTTAAAGTAAATATTGATTTCTCTATTGGTTATTCACCTGAACGTATAAATCCAGGTGATAAGATTCATACACTTACTTCAATCAAAAAAGTGGTAAGCGGTAGTAATTTAAGGGCCTCAGCCTGTATTCAGGAACTGTATAATTCAATTATCACTGCTGGAACCCATCTGGCACCTTCTATTAAAGTTGCGGAAGCCTCGAAAGTTATTGAAAATGCACAGCGGGATGTAAATATTTCTTTCATCAATGAACTGGCACTTATTTTTGACCGTATGAATATTGACACAGGTGATGTACTGGAAGCTGCTGCTACAAAGTGGAACTTCCTCAACTTCCAACCTGGGCTTGTGGGTGGGCATTGCATAGGCGTTGATCCATACTATCTGACACATAAGGCTGAAAGTCTGGGGTACCTGCCACAAGTTATCTTATCAGGCCGACGTATAAATGAAAATATGGGAACCTTTATCGCCTCAAAAGTTGTCAAAATGATGATCCGTAAAGGGCAGCTGATTGAAGGTGCAAAAGCATTGGTACTTGGTATCACCTTTAAAGAGAATTGTAGTGATATTCGTAATTCAAGAGTCATCGATATTTATAAAGAACTCAGTGATTTTGGGATAACTGTTGATGTATATGATCCGAATGTTAACGCTGAAGAAGTTCAGAAAGAATATGGTATTCGCATGCTATCTTCAATTAAATCAAGATATGAGGCCATAATTCTTGCTGTCGGTCATGAAGAATTTCTTGAAATGGATCTTGCTCTTTGTAAAAGTGAGCTTGCAGTTGTTTTTGATATTAAGTCATTTTTTCCGAGGCATCTGGTTGATGCCCGGCTATAACGCATAACCATGATAACAGTTCAAAATACATTACTCTCAGATGATATAGCTGAAAAAAACTTTGTCTGCAACCTGGAAGCCTGTAAAGGTGCTTGTTGTGTCAAAGGTGAAGCAGGAGCTCCACTTGAAAATCGGGAGCGTGAAATACTCGATGAAATTTATCCTCAGATTAAATCATATTTGTCTGAAAAGGGTATTGCTGCAATTGAAGCTAATGGCACGTGGGTATTAGATGAAGAAGGAGATTATACTACTACCTGCGTCGAAGGTGATAAAGAATGTGCATTTACAATTTTTGATGGGCGAGTCGCTAAATGCGGTATTGAACATGCCTGGAAAGATGGGGTTATTGATTTTCAAAAGCCTATCTCCTGCCATCTTTATCCGATCAGAATAACGCAGTATCCAGAGTTCGATATCCTGAACTATGATCGCTGGGATATTTGTTCAGCAGCCTGTACACTTGGAGACGAATTTAAAGTGCCCCTTTACAAGTTTTTAAAGACTGCCCTGGTACGAAAGTATGGGGAAGAATGGTACGGAGAATTAGAAGAGCAAATCGGAATTTGAGCCCTATTTTGCAACTATTATTATACAATAGCGTTTAGTTAATTTATTTATTAGTGTCGTTTAACCAGTGAGAATGAGTAAGGTTAGTAATCCGCTAATTGAGTCAAAGCTTAGTATACTCTTTGATTATGTTTCGGTTCAAATCAGGCAGCGAAGGTTCTGGCAATCTTTCAGGCTAAATTTAAAGCGTTTGATTTTTTATATTCTTCATTTCGAGGAAATGCGGAGGTTAGATCAGTTAGTGAGAAATTTTCCACTTTCGGAATCGCATCGTTTCAAAATAAAACTTGGGGCCCTCTCAAGTTATCTTTCCCGATCATTTTCGTTTGAACAGGCATTACCTATACTCCTTGAGAACTATACTTTTATAAAAAAAAATCTTTCAGGTTTAATCATTAACCAGATATTTACCATAGGGCTTGAATGCTGGAGGTTTGACATTTATAGTATTCGTTTGATTAAAACTCAGGAATATGATTATGAAGGTTCATTTGCACTTATTTTTAATGTTGGTGAAAAAAAAATCTACACACTTTCATTTTCATTTGTGAAGTCTCTCGTACAGGAAGATGAATGGGTTATTTACATTGCCAGAAAACAAGGTCAACCAGGCATGTTGCCTGAATCCAGGAAAACTGCTAAAGAATTTAATGATAATAAGATTATTGCTTTGGTTCTGGCGGCAACTGAAGGTCTGGCTTTAGCGTTGGGTATAAAATCTATGATTGGAGTAGGCACGGGAAACCAACTATCAAATCAGAAAGAGGAAATGCTTGAAACATTTAGCCATTCTTACGATGATTACTGGGACACACAGGAATCGGTCAAATTACCTAACGGTGATTATTTATTGCCAGTACCCATGCTTCTAAAACCGCTTGAAAAGATTCCTGCCCATCATAAAAAAAGAACGATCATAAAACGTCAACGTAGACTTGAGATTTCTATTGCTGTTCATAAATTATTTCTTACCTGTTGTCAGATTGAAACAATTGGCGGTGATCAATATTCTACTGTCGAAATTACCCCTAACACTTAAATAGTATATCCGGATAAAGAATCAGCCCGAATTTGAATTTTCTTATTCAACTACCAAAACACAGGCTTGTTCCTGATTTCTTGATAAAATTGCTGTAAAATTTAATTTAATACTGATAAAATCAGTCTTTCCTATCTTTAATATAACCTGAAAACAGGATCAGTCAAGACAACAAAGGCTTGAAATATCACTATCCGTGAAGAACGTGATTGAAAGCTGCCGGCCAGTAGAATCAGCGGTTTACTCTGTTTCTGAGAATCTTTTTAAATCTGATATTTTATTCACTGACATTGAATCAGCCTGAGATTTACGCATCATCAATGCGTACGAATTATTAAATCCATGGGGTTCAAGCCATTCAAGCTGGTATTTTTTTCGGAATTCAGACTGCACATACCTGTATAATTTTTCCTGATCTGCGAAAAGCAACTCGCTGGTTTTCAAATCGGGCTTTAAAATGACCAGTAAACCTGTTCCTGTATATTCAGGATAAAGATCGATGGATCCATTTTTTAAGGCTGAAAAGACAATTTCAGTACCCCCAAGATTCAGCTTAAGGCGGGTATCACAACTGGTATAGCCCCTGATAAGCATACTGTAAATATTTACCAGAATCTGCTGTTCTCCAAAGATTTTAGCGCCTATCGTAATCGTTGGTCCTGATACTGTAAGTGGGGCATGGTAAAGTCCTATTGATTTTAGAAAGTCAGCCGCAACCTTTTCAGGAGATTGCTTCTGATAGTCTACCTTATAATTCATTTCTGTCATCAATGAATCTGTAATTTTACCTTTAAGCTGGTTTAAAACTAATTTGATTTCAGGATTCGCCTTAATGACAACCTGCCTTATAACAGGGGCTGCAAAATAGGGCGGAAAAACATGCCTGTCATCTCTTAAAACTTTCAGCTTATAGGTTTTTAGTCTACCATCTGTTGAATAGCCGCTAATAATATTGAGTTTCTTTTCGTATACCGCCTGATACATTATTGCATCATTGATTACTACATGTTTTAATTTGAGATTATAAAGTCGAAGAAGTCCTGGATAACCGTCACTACGCCCGATAAATTCAGGAGTAAATCCAGCTAAAAAACTATTCTTCTTATATGAAAAATGGCCTGTATGAGTAGTATTTCGTTGAATTAATCCATTACTTAGATATGCTAATGGGATGATTAATAATACTGGCGCCCACCTAAAAAGTTTTTTTAAGGCCGAAGCCGATAAGTGCTGGATTAATGAAAATACAGCATCAAGTACTAAAGCAAGTACTGCAGCAGGTATTGCACCAGCAAGCATCATTGTTGGATTATTTAATGAAATTCCACCAAATATAAATTCACCCAGTCCACCAGCGCCTATATAAGCTGCCAGTGTGGCGACTCCAACATTTATAACTGTGGCTGTTCTCAGACCAGCTATAATGACTGGCATAGCTAGAGGAATTTCAACTTTTATCAAGCTTTGTGTTCTTGACATACCCATTGCTCTGGCGGCTTCCCGTAATTGCTCGTCAATCCCATTTATGCCAGTATATGTATTTCTAAGAATGGGCATGATGGCATAGAGAAATAATGAAAATAGTGCAGGAGCATAACCAATTCCCATTATAGGGATCAAAATGCCTAAGAGCGCTAATGAGGGTATAGTTTGAAGAATTCCACTAAAACCAAGAATCGGACCAGACCATTTTTTGAACTGAGAAATAAAAATCCCTAATGGAATGGCTATCATTGCTGCCAGCACTACCGATAGAAATGTAAGGCTTGCATGTTGTATTAATTGTTCGAAAAGTCTTGCCCTTTCAGTAAACATATACTCAAACACGGAGGGCATATTCACGAACTGACGTTAGTAAAAGTCAATGTTCGTTTTTTTAGATACCTGAAATAAGAATTCATGAACAGTTCTTTATTTAAAATCAGGAACTCAGCACCTAAAACTGATTTCCACTCAATATGTTGAAAATCATCAGAATTGATGGTGAATATTTCCAATAATTTTCTTGCGCTGTCTTGAAGTTCAATGAAGTGTTTTGTAGACAAAGGTATACTCCTAAACTCTCTTATCGATTTCAGTTCAGGAAGCAGGTCGGCAAATGTTATACATTCGAGCATTAAGCTAAAATGCTGGTCTTTAAAAAAGTCAGATACTATTTTTGAAGCTGGATGCAACAAAAAGTCTATAGGTTTACCAACCTGAATGAGTCGCCCCTCAAACATCAGCCCAATGCGATCAGCCAATATAAATGCTTCCTGTATATCATGAGTAACCATTAATATGGTTTTATTTTTTAGTTCTTCCAGTGTTTTAAATTCATTGCGTATTGAATTTCGGGTAACCGGGTCTAACGCACCCAAGGGTTCATCCATTAATAAAACTGGGGGTGAAGCCATTAAAGCTCTGATCATACCAATCCGCTGTTGTTGCCCACCACTTAATTCTGCAGGAAATCTATGCAAGTATCTTATTGGATCCAGACCGAAAACTGCCATTAGTTCAGCTGACCGTCTGTTAATTTTTTCTTTATCCCAATTAAGTAGAACTGGTACAATTGCGATGTTTTCTTTTACTGTATAATGGGGGAATAACCCGTAAAATTGCATTACATATCCTATACCCTTTCTTAACTGGGTAGCATCTATTTCAGAAATATCAATATTATTTAAAAGAACCTGGCCGGCATCTGGTTTAATGAGACGGTTGACCATTTTTAGTGAGGTAGTCTTGCCTGAACCACTTTCACCCAACAGCACAAATAATTCACCTTCCTCAATTTTAAGACTTAAGTTATCGACCGCAAACCTCCCCCTGTACGATTTATAAATCTGTTTGAAATTAATCATTTGTGAATAGTTGAATAAATAGTGGGTAATTATACCTGATTAGTTTTCTCCTGGAAGGTGGCAAACAAGTTGTTTAATGATTCACTAAAAGTAGGATGAGCGAAAACCCCGTCTCTAAGTAAGGTATATTTTAATTTTCCGAGAATTGCCAGGTTTAAAACACTTGAGATCTCACCACCGTAAACCCCAAGCACAGAAGCACCAAGAATTTCATCTGTATCTGCATCAACAATTGCCTTCATAAATCCTGCTGTTTCACCAGATTCAATTGCTCTGGCAACAGAGCTCATTGGTAATCTGGCAATTTTATAATTCAATTTTTTTTCAATCGCTTCTTTTTCTGTAATTCCAGTTCTGCCAAGCTCAGGGTCTGTAAATACGCAGTAAGGGACTACCCTGTTTTTCGTACTCTTTTTTACAGGTTCAAACAAGTTATTGCTTAATATCCTGAAATCATCATAGGCTATATGTGTGAAAGCTGGGCCTCCATTCACATCGCCCAGGGCGAAGATACCTTTAGCGGAAGTTTCTAAAAACTCATCGACCTGGATATACCCTTTTTCAGTTTTGGTTATCCCGGCATTCTCGAGTTTCAGCTCTTTTAATTCCGGGGCACGGCCCAGGGCGGTCATTAAATGTGTACCAGTTAGTACTACATCTTTTCCGTCTTTGATGAATAGTGCAGAAACAGACTTATCTGCATTACTGCCGACAGATTTAATTTGAGAATTTAATTTGAAGCTAATTCCTTCCTTTTCCAGAATATTTTTCATCTCCTGGGCAACATCTTTATCTTCACGCTGGAGAATATGATCATGCCTTTCTATAATCGTTACGTTAGATCCAAGTCGATTAAAAAGCTGGCCAAATTCGAGAGCAATATAACTGCCACCGAGTATGATCAGCTGTTTGGGTATTGCGTCAAGATCCATTATAGAAGTTGAATCTAGATATGGTACATTTTCAATTCCAGGTAAATCGGGGATTTGATTTTTTGCTCCTGTATTAATGACTATTATTTTTGAAGTAAGAAATTGAATCTCATTCTTGTCATTGACGACACATACTACTTCACTTGATTCAAACGAAGCAGTACCGTAAAATAAAGTGATGAATGGATCAGAACTTAATCGCTTTTCCGAACTCTTTCGGGAGTCAAGAACTACCTGATTTTTTCTTTTAACTATAGCGGAAAGATCTATAGCAGAATCTGGGTGATTTACCCCAAAGTAGGCTCCCCGCTTATTCAAATAGGCTACTCTGGCCGAAGCGATCATTGTTTTTGTAGGCGTGCATCCATAATTGACGCATGTACCACCTATGAATGCTTTTTCAATGATTGCTACCTTCCGGTTTCTGGCGGCAAGAAAACTGGCCAGTGGAGATCCTGCCTGACCTGTTCCAATAATAATGGCATCAAAAAATTGTACTTTCATATCAAATTTAATTGGTAAGAGTTGAACGATTAAGTTTATTATGAACTTTTAGTAAATAAAAAGTAAAATTTACTTAAACTTTAGTTTCATTTGGTCGTACAAATACATATTGATAAAATATAATCTTACTTTTAGACTTTCACCCCATCACTATGACGCTCGTTACTATACTCATCTTTTTCAGTGCGATGATTATGACCCTTCTGGCTATACCTCCAGTAATTAAAATTGCAAAACTTAAACACTTATTTGATGAACCCTCGGAGGATCGTAAGATTCATATTTACAAGACACCGAATTTGGGTGGAATAGGCATCTTTATTTCAATTTTGTTAACAATTTGCCTATTAATTCCATTTAATTTAATACCTCATATAAATTATATAATCGCTTCAACAGTAATATTGTTTGTACTTGGTTTGAAGGATGATTTAGTTGGTTTAAGTCCCCTTATAAAATTCATTGCCCAGATAGTTGCTGCAGGTATTATTTGTTATTTTGCTGATATCAGGCTGACAAGTTTGTACGGATTTTTTGGTATAGGTGATATTTCTGTACCACTCAGTATACTGGTTTCGATACTGGTAATACTATTGGTCGTCAATGCATTTAACCTGATTGATGGTATTGATTGCCTCTCAGGTATTATTGGATTAATTGTTTCTATTTCCTTTACTTTTGCCTTCTACGCATTACACCAGCAAGGTTTAATGTACCTCTCAATTTGTATTGGCGGTAGTCTAACGGGGTTTTTATATTTTAACAAGTCTCCTGCAAAGATTTTTATGGGCGATACAGGCTCTCTGATGCTAGGTTTTTTGATAGCAATTTTATCAATTAAATTTGTTGAGTTTAATAAATTCAATGCGATTACAAATGCACAACCCGTATTCAGGTCAGCTCCTGCAATGGTTTGCGGACTTTTAATAGTGCCAATATTTGATACACTCAGGGTGTTTACACTTAGATTAATAAAAGGGGTTTCACCTTTTAACGCAGACAGAAATCATATTCATCATCGGTTAATCGATTTTAAGCTATCCCATATACAGTCAAGTGGAGTGCTAGCCGCTATAAATTTATTTTTTATTGCAATAGTCTACCTTCTACAGGATATTGGAACGCTAGAACTATTTATGTTTATAAGTATTCTGGCCCTGACGCTAAACGTAATATCATGGCATTTCGCCAATCTGCATACTAGAACTGAATTAAATTCAGGAAACGAAGAAGAAGTCATGGAACTCGATAACGTTGTGAGTTTGGCAAAAAAGAATATTTTTAGTCATGAATTTAAAAAGAAGTTCAACCATCCTTTGTAAATATCAATCTTAACAGAACAAAGCCAGCTCTTGCTGGCTTTGTTGTTTAAAGGTAATCCGTCAGAGTCCTATCACTATCAAAGCTAAGACTTAAGACAGTCACTGGTACTTTCAGGTCAGATAATTGTTAATATTATCTGGGTTTAATAAAATCAAATACCAGATTTTTGATTAAATGATATTACTTTTAGTTGTTGTGGTTTAAAGTCCTAAGGTTTTAAAAGTAAAATTTCAATCTTCAGGCCTTTTTATGTCAGCCATTCCAAATTCCGAAGGCTTTATTATTCTTCGGATCAAAAGTCGAATGCAACAAGATAAAAATTTATAGCTTGTTGACCTATGTTAAAATATTGCAGATTAAGTGGTGCAGAAAGAGAATTTATCATGGTTTCATTGGTTCTTGGAAAGACTTACCGTGCCATTGCAGGTGAGATAAACAGGAATATCAGCACCATTAGTAGAGAAACCGCTTTCTATCTTCGTTAAAATGATGCGTATAGTGCAAAAGATGCTCAAGAGGATGCTCTTCGTTTACGTACCCGTAAGCGTTGGGGAACTAAGATTGCTTGTAAAAAAGAACTTGTTAACTTTATTCACAAGAAACTACGGTTAAAATGGTCCCCTATGCAGATCAGTAATACCCTTAAAAAGCAGTTTCCATCCAATCAAGCGATGAATGTGAGCCATCAAGCTACATATACCTACCTGTATATGCTTCCCAAAGGAGAGCTTCGCAAGGAGCTTATCAGTCACCTCAGGTAGGAGAAAAAGCTTCGCCAGAACCGCAAAGGGGTGACTGAAAAACGGGGGCCGATACCCAACATGATTTCCATTCACGAAAGGCCTGCCGAGGTAGCCGACCGTATTATCCCGGGACACTGGGAAGGTGAACTGATCATGGGAAAAGACTACGCAAGCGCCATAGGTACCCTGGTTGAGCGCACTACCCTAACAGTGATCCTGGTCCCCTTAAAGGCAAAGGATGCACTGTCCGTAAGAAAAGCTTTTGCTAAAGAGCTCAAGACCTTACCTAAACAAATGCGCCTGTGCATGACTTACGACAGAGGCAAAGAAATGAGCCAGCACCAGCTCTTCACCAAGGAAACTAAAATGCAAGTCTATTTTTGCGACCCTTACAGTCCGTGGCAGCGGGGAACGAATGAGAATACTAATATGCTGATCAGGGGCTTTTTTAAAAAAGGTACAGACTTCAATACGCTTACCAGAAAAAATATTAAAAACGTTCAACATATGTTAAACCAACGTCCCAGGGCAACATTGAATTGGGATACCCCTAAAGAAAAATTTACAGAGTTGCTTGTTGCGTTAGAAGCTTGAATGGACCATTCTAAATTCTTCTGCACTAGATAAATATAATTATTCCCATAATTAGCAACACTATAATATATGAATAGTTTATGTTAATTAACCCAAAATGTTTTCCCAAATAAATAGCGAGTAGTATTTTAAAAATCGTGCTTAATATAAAGGTATAATTGTATTTTAATTTTGCCGATTCAATTTAACAGGTAGCAGTGAATCATCATCCAACAAGTTCCGATAACATACAAACCCATAGAAAATGATAATGAGAAAGGAACACTTATTGTATTGCCCAACCAAATCTTAAATATTATTGGAGATAATATCATGAGAAAAGCTATAAACATCGCTGTAATAATCCAGTATCTATAAATTTTTTAAAATACTGACTTTATCCATTCAAAATCTTGTTTTGCGTATGCGTCGGTAAATGCACTCCAAAATGGAGTCATAATAATAGCAAACCCCATTATGATCACAGAGAATAACTTGTAAGCTATATTGAATGTAGTTACCTTCTCTGGACCAAATAATCGTATAATAATAATATTATCAGTTTGAAAAAGTAAAATACCCCCGATTTTTATAAAGAAAAATATTTCACCCAGACTCAAAAGCTCTTTTGTATATTTTAATTGAATGAGGTTGAACCTGGGAGAAATTTCCCTGAAGCGCGCAGAAAATAAAAATATTCCAGAAACTAGTTGAACAAAATTGGGATTCCCGCCAAAATTAATACTAATATTAGTAGTGAATTTTCAGTATTTTTGAGTAATATCAATATAACTATTAGAGAACCAATCTGGCTTATTAAATTAATTACTGATACCCATACAACTTTATGAAATGCAGTTAGAATTGTATTTATTGTCTGTAAAACAAATTGTAGGCAAAGAAGTCTGAAAATCATCAATGAAATAACACTTAATTCGGATGATGATATTTCAATCGTATTTAATACTTCGTTCCAGTTAATAAAGTAATGAATCGCATAATATGTCAGGAACAAAAAAATGGATATTACTATCAGGATGGCATACGTAGTACTCACATATATTCTAGAACTTTCCTTCTCATATAGGGCATTTGATTCAGCAAGTTTGTTTTTTAAATCATTTCCTAATCCAACATCAAAAAAACTGACCCATCCGATCAATAAGCTTAGTGTGAGCCATATCCCTCATCGATTTTTATTCACAAATCTAATGGTTAAAGGAACTAGAATAAGGGTTATCAGAATACTTATTGCTTTAAGTCCAAATAAAATGAAAATATTCTTTTTGGCTAAAATTGTTCTTTTGTGCCCTGAATTAAAGAATGATTTTAATATCAACTTAACTTTAACTAGCATAATTATTAACGGCTAAGTATTTGGCTAAAGTAAAACTGTGATGATCTATTCTTTAATCAAAGAATATGGACATTATTTCTAGTCATGCACATAAGCTATCAGCTTATTCATCTTTTCCAACTCATTGTTTTTGACAATCTGTCTTTAATAGCATGAGAGATATGAATTTCATTATGAAGGCAAAAAATAGAATATTAAATGGTCTTAATTAAATTTATGCCGGTGGCAAATTTCGAATAAAGCTCTTTCTTATATGTTATCGTTTCAATTATCAGTTGTCTAATAAAGCTGGAATAATTTAACTTGATTTTGATTTTCCAGTGTAAGTGTCATACACAAAGTCAAAAAAGGATTTTATGTTAGTTCTTTCATTCTAAACTTTTTACCTTTTGTTGAAGAATCTAATATTATAAGGCTTTATCTTTAACCGGACTGTTACTGGTTGATAAATTAGTATGAATTTGTTACGGCAAGCTTCATAAGAAATAGCCTTCTTTGGGATTATTTAATTCTTGGGACTTATTTATTATTAATCTATTTTTAAACTATTGATACTAAAATGAAAGGAATAATATTAGCAGAAAGTTCAGGAACACGTCTTCATCCACTAACATTGGCAATGAGCAAGCAAATGATGACTGGTTTTGACGAACCGCTACTTTATTATCCGTTGTCAACGTTATTGATGTCAGGCATTAGAGATTTACTTATAATTTTGTCACCTCATGATTTACCTCATTTTGTAAGACTTCTTGGAAATGGCGAAAATTTCGGCTTTCGCTTTACTTGTGCAGTACAGGAAACACCTAATGGACTTGCACAGGCATTTGTTATTGGAAAATCTTTTATTAGAAGTGATAAGGTTGCCCTGATTCTTGGAGATAATATTTTTTATGGAGATGGATTATCAAATTTACTGCAACAATCGTCAGACCAAGATGGAGGGATAGTATTTGTTTACCATGTTTCAGATCCAGAACGCTATGGGATGGTTGAATTTTATAAAAATAATAGGGCTATTTCTATAGAAGAAAAGCCTAATATACCGAAATCAAATTACGTAGTTCCTGACATGTATTTTTGTGATAATTCAGTAGTCAGTATTGCTAAAACGATTAAGACTTCGGTAATAGGAGAATTTGAAATTACAGATGTAAACCAGTATTATCTGAGCATTAGTAAACTAAAAGCTTCCACTTTAAGCAGGGGCACAGCCTGGCTTGATACTGGTACTTTTTTTTCCTTAATACAGGCTGGTCAATATATGCAGGTAATCGAAGAACGGCAGGGTCAAAAAATTGGTTGTATCAAGGAAGACTCTTTTAGGTTGAATTAAATAGGAGCAAAGTAACGCAATAAAATAGCGGAACCACTCAAGAAAAGCGGCCATGGCGAATTTCTCCTCCAATTATTGAATGAATAATTTTAAGGTAAAACAAATAGTTTAAACCATAGAGAAGACAATATTGAAAAAAGCATTAATCACCGGTATTACAGGACAGGATGGAGCTTATCTTGCTGAATTTTTATTGAAAAAGGGCTATGAAGTTCATGGGTTAAAACGTAGAAGCTCCTTATTTAATACCGACCGTATAGATCATTTGTATAATGACCCCCATGAAAAAAATATAAACTTCAAACTGCACTTTGGAGATTTAACCGATTCAACGAATATTATTAGAGTAATTCAGGAAATTCAACCTGATGAAATATATAATCTTGCAGCTCAGAGTCATGTCAAGGTGAGTTTTGATACTCCTGAATATACTGCAAATGCAGATGGTATAGGTACCCTTCGTATTTTGGAGGCCATCAAGCTTTTGGGCCTTGGAAAGAAAACAAAGTTTTATCAGGCATCAACTTCTGAACTTTATGGGTTGGTGCAACAAGTTCCCCAATCTGAAAATACCCCTTTTTACCCAAGATCACCCTATGCAGTAGCAAAGCTATATGGATATTGGATAACCGTCAATTACAGAGAAGCTTACGGTATGTTCGCTTGTAATGGTATTTTGTTTAATCACGAAAGCCCTGTCAGGGGTGAGACATTTGTGACAAGAAAAATAACCAGGGCTGCAGCAAAAATTGTTTTAGGGTTACAGGACACTATGTACCTTGGTAATATGGATGCTAAACGTGATTGGGGTCATGCCAAAGATTATGTTGAAGCTATGTATCTGATGCTTCAGCAAACAGAAGCAGAAGATTTTGTAATTGCCACAGGAATAACTACTTCGGTACGGGAATTTGTCAGAAGAACATTCATTGAGCTGGGCTTAACGATAGAATTTACAAGTGAGGCTGAAGAAGAAACGGGTTTTTTAAAAGCAATCGACATACAAAAGCTTGAAAGTTTGGGGATTATGACCACTACTCTTAAGCTTGGAGCCATTGTTGTAAAAGTTGATCCACGATATTATCGTCCAACAGAAGTTGACTTATTAGTTGGAGATCCTCACAAAGCAAATACAAAGCTAGGTTGGATTCCTAAATATGATTTAGACGCTTTAATAAGGGAAATGGCGTTAGCTGATCTGGCTCAGATGCAAAAAGATAAATACCTGACTGACGGTGGCTATAAGGTTCATAATTATTTTGAATAATCAGCTAAAATATTTACTCGTCAAATGTAAATTATATAAAATGAAAGGAATTTATAGGAATATCATTTTAATCTTACTGCTTTATAGCGGGCTTGGTTTTCCTAAATTAGTTTTGGCACAATCAGGCATCAGCGCTCAGGATCTTTCATCTATTAATGTTGATGAGTTAAGTGATGATCAGATTCGGACAATGGTTCAGAGAGCTCAAACGGCTGGTATCAATCAGAGCCAGATGGAACAACAGGCTGCTCAGCGAGGCATGCCCCAGGATCAAATTCAGAAGCTCGATGGTAGAATTAACAAACTGCCCTCTGGTGATATGAATACTCCAGGAAAATTTACTGCTAGGGATAAAAACACTAATCGGGGATACTCGGGAAATGAATCAAGCAGAGTGAATAAAAATTTCAATGATACAACTGCATTATCGAAACCGAATTATGACCTCGTTTTTGATCGTATTCGCACGAAAATCTTTGGAGAAGATCTTTTTAACAATCAAAATCTAACATTTGAGCCCAATTTACGACTTGCCACACCCATCAACTATGTAATTGGTATTGATGATGAGTTACTGGTTGATATTTACGGTTTCTCAGAGGCTAGCTACAAAATTACTGTCAGTCCGGAAGGCACAATAAGAATCCCTAATCTAGGCCCTATTTTTGTAAATGGCCTTTTGATAGAGCAGGCGAGAAAGAAAATTTCTGCAAGTCTCAAAACATTGTACCCAGGTATTGGCGGCGCTCATCCGTCTACTTTTGTAAATGTAAATCTTGGAAATATCCGAAGCATTAAAGTTTTTATAGTCGGCGAAGTAAAAATGCCAGGTACATACACCCTGCCCTCACTGGCTACTGTCTTTAATGCACTATACTCAAGTGGAGGACCAAATAAAAATGGATCTTTCCGCAATATTGAGCTTATTAGAAATAATCAGGTAATAAAAATAATTGATATTTATAAGTTTTTAGTTGACGGCATTCAACAAGACAATAGCAGTTTGCGTGACCAGGATGTTATTAAAGTGAGTCCTTATAATAATAGGGTTGAATTCAGGGGTGAGGTTAAAAAGCCGGGTATTTTCGAGATTATTCAAGGTGAAAAGTTGTCAAAAATCTTACAATATGCTGGTGGGTTTTCAGATAAAGCGTACACACACCGAATTAAAGTAATACAGAATGACACCCGGGAAAAGACGGTCTATGATGTTAGTGACTCCAACTTTGCTTCTTATAATGCCCATCGGGGTGACCTTTATCTCATCGAACCTATAATTAACAGGTATGCTAATCGGATTCAGATCACCGGATCTATCTTTAGACCTGGAGTCTATGCTTTAGATAGTTCATTAACCTTAGGAAAGCTAATAAGGAAAGCTGATGGTTTGAAAGAAGATGCATTTACAGCCAGGGCTACGATTTTCAGGTTAAGCGACAAGCTGACTCCTGAAATTATCAACTTTGACGTTTCTAGATTACTAGCAGGAACTGAACGGGATATTTTTCTGCATCGTGAAGATAGTATTGTCATCTATTCAAGATCACAACTGCAGGAAAAATATACAGTGACGATCGGAGGTGAAGTCATAAGACCAGATACTGTGCCATGGGCAATTAATATGCACCTTCAGGATCTTATTCTTCAGGCTGGTGGCCTGACTGATGCGGCTTCAGAAAAAAGAATTGAAATAACAAGAAGAATTAAAGACTCAGATCCTTTTTCAAAAAATGCTGTAATTAGCAGGGTATTCAGAATAGATTTACTATCAGGGCTTGGGTCACTTAAAGAACATAACGATTTTGTGCTTGAGCCTTTTGATGATGTCATTATCCGGATATTACCGGGTTACAGTGTGCCACAATACGTCAATGTTTTAGGAGAGGTTTTATACAATGGCAGGTATGCAATACAGGCTAAAAGCCAGCGTATTTCAGATCTAATAAAAGAGTCGGGTGGCCTTACCCCTCAGGCTTTTACGGAAGGGGCTACTTTAATTCGTCAGAATTCAAACAGTAAAGTTGAACGTGATAAAAGAAGACAATTATTAATCCGGTTAAGAACAAACCCAAAAGACTCAGCTCAGATAGCCAGGCAAATATTTCAACAAGATTCAACGAATCAGCGCCAGGCTCTGCCAGTTGGTATAAATCTTAAAAAAATACTTTTAAATCCAGGATCAAAATTTGATCTGGTTTTAGTTGATGGTGATACAGTAAAAATACCCCAACGCCTGGAAACTGTTAGAATCAGCGGTGATGTTTTATATCCTGTCAGGGTCAGGTTTGATAAAAGCCTGTCATTAGTTCAATATATTAATTCGGCAGGAGGCTTCAGTTCAAATGCTGCTAAAAGGCGTACTTATATTTTATACGCAAATGGTTCGGTTAAAGGGACCAGTAGGTTTCTTTTTTTTAATAACTATCCATCTATATTACCAGGAGCACAGATTATTGTCCCAGACAGAGGTGTTGTCAGAAAAGTATCTGTCGCGGAGTTATTCGGGATTGGCTCAAGTATTACTACGCTTGTCGTTTTACTATTGACAGTATTTAAAAAATAAGTAGATAACACAAAAAATGAATACTTTATCTACAGAAAATGATGTGACTCTCGTCTCCCTTGGCAAAAGCGTCAGATTTATATTTAGGATAATCAGGAAAAATTTCCTCTGGCTCGGTCTATTTTCACTTTTGGGCGGTCTTGCTGGTTATCTTTCAGGCTATCTGAGTAAGCCTGTATATACTGCCAGGATCAAATTTGTTGTCCAGGAAGCTGAAAAGTCCAGTGCTCTCTCGTCTTATGCAGGTATTGCCTCACAATTTGGAATAAGTATGCCAGAAGGAAGTTCTGATCTGTTTAAAAGTGAAAACATTATTGAATTAATAAAGTCAAATTTGATCATTGATAAAACCCTGTTAATGCCAGTTACTATTAATGGGCATATAGCGCTTCTAGGTGATCTGTATTTACTGTCAAACAATATTTCTATTATTACCCCAGATCATAAAAAGTTCGGGTTTACTTCTAGTAAGAATAAACGGTTCAGAGATAGTGTACTTACTTTCATTGAATCTAATATTGTTAGAAGGGATCTTCTAGAAGCCAAAATCGATAATAACGTAACTATTCGACTTGCAAGTTTTAGCTCAAAGAATGAAATTTTTGCAAAGCTTTTCCTTGAAACATTAATGAAAAACGTTGGTGACTATTACGTAAGAACAAAAACCGAAAGGGCCTCATCGAACGTATTGTCACTTCAAAAGCAGACAGATTCGGTTAAAAGATTACTCTATTCATCATTAACAAAATCTGCAATTTCCAGTGGTTACCTTTTAAATATGAATACTGCAAGGCAGGTTGGTCAGGTTTCACTGCAAAGAGATAAAATTGATTTGCAAATTCAGACTTCAACATACATTGAATTGGTAAAAAATCTCGAAATGGCTAAACTTACTCTATTAAAGGAAACCCCATTATTTCAGATAATAGACTCGCCAAGATTTCCTTTAGAAAAAAGTGTACTTAGAAAAGCTGTCACTGCATTAGTCGGGTTACTCATAGGTTTTCTGATATCATTATTTTTTTTGGCCAGAAAAACAGGTAGTAAATCATAACTAAAGTAAATTCATATCAGGGATGAGCAATGGAAATGAACACTGAATCTTACACAGCAACTAGTAAAAACAGTAAAACAGGAATAGCAATTCTTTACGCCCTTGTACTTTTTCTTATAACTGCTAACAAGCTGACTTCCCTACCAATTGATAAATTATTTACGATTGTTCTAATTGGTTTAATTTTCTGGCATGAGGCTACAGTTTTTTTCTTCAGACGGTATGAACTCGATTTAACGTTCACATTATTCATAATTGCCTTTCTGTCTTTTTTAATTAACCTCGTTGATAATTCTAGTCTTATAATTTTTTTTCCAATTATTGGCTGTATTTTCTGCTTTGTAGTCGCAAGACGTCCCTGGCTTATTGATTTAATCTATTATGCATTAATCTCCCATTTTTTCATTGCGTTTATACTGTACCTGTTTTCTTATTTTACCGGTGACATGCAGTTTGTGGAAGATATGTCAATGAAAGGGCTTCCTTATATACATGTAATTAAAGGGTTTACCCCTACTATTCAGGTATTCGGGAGTTTGTGTTTAACTTGGATTATAATTTATTACTTCAGAAAGGCTAGCCAAAGGCTGACTTTAACAGATAGATTCTGTTATTTCTTCGTGTTATTATGCCTTTTATTAACATTCAACAGAACAAGTTTTTTGGGCTTTCTTATCATACTTTTCTTTAAGGAACGAAAGATATTTGTCATCCTTGCTATTGTTGCAGGTATAGCTATTCTGACCTATCTGCAATTTTTTTTAACTTTTTTTTTAAACGTGGATACGCTGACATCGAGATCTGAGCTGCTTGACGGATTTAACAAGTCATTTTGGAACAGTCACTCATTACTGGTCTATATTTTTGGTAAGGGGAATAATCAGATTCCGGCAGTTATCCTACAAACAGTAAAATGGGATTTTCGAAACGATATTGAAAACGGATATGCAATGATTTTGCATACATATGGATTTCTTGGCTTAGTATTTTATCTTTTTATCGCGTTTATTTTTTTAATAAAGCTGGGATTGCTTAAAAACTGGTATTTATTTTTTCTTGTTCTATTTTACATAGCCATACAGCCCTACTTTACACAGGAGTTTATGGCAACTTCATTTTATATCTCAATGGGAACAGTGATTTTTATTTCTAGACAGGCAGTTGTATGAAGAATTACAGTTCCAAAAGTATCTTGATTTTTAACGGTAGTAGTGACCTTTATGGCGCTAACAGGATCCTTTCAAATACAGTTAAAAGCCTGATTGATGAATATAACATTACATTATACCTGCCAGTCAAAGGCCCGCTAACCGATTATATAAGGGTAAATAATCCAGCAATTCAAATTTCAATTTTCAATTTTTTTCCTCTTATACACCGACAGATGCGAAGTTTGGGTGGGGTGTTTGAATTAGTTTTTAACACGATCAGATTTATCATCCATATTTTATGTAATTATAAATTCTTTAAAATCTTTGATCTGATATTTATAAATACGTTGTCGTGTACACCGCTTATTTTAATTTTTAAACTTTTTGGCTTCAGGGTAGTTGTACACGTTCATGAAATACTATCTAATGAAGATACTTTTACACATTTTATAAATCGCTTGGCCTTACGCTACTCAGACAGCATCATAGGAGTTTCAAAACAGGTTTCTACCAACATGCAAAATGCTTATTGTGGCGGAAAGTATGGGATGAAGGTCAGTACGATCTGGAATGGAATAGATGATATGTTAATCAGACATGAGCGAATCGAAAATGCCAAGGTAATTCTAACACTTTTTGGGCGTATTAAACAGGAGAAAGGTCAGTGGTTACTTCTTGGTGCCATAGCCTTATTACCACCTTACTGTGCTTCAAAAGCCATATTTAGATTTATAGGTTCACCACTTTCATTGCAAGATCCTGCTTACCACAACTGGTTAGACCTGGTCGATAAATTAAGGCTATCTAGTGGAATGCATATTGAAGTTATAAATTTTGTACCAGATATATCTACTTATCTGAATGAAACTGATGTAGTATTAGTTCCTTCAATCATGCAGGATCCCTTTCCTACTGTTATTTTAGAAGGGCTTTCAGCGGCTAAGATTGTAGTAGCATCTGACAGAGGTGGTTCAACTGAATCAATTGATCAGGGGTTAACTGGAATTTTATTTAATCCGGCAGATGTCCAAAGCCTCAAAATTATATTGTCTGAGCTTATACTGAATTTTGATGATTATTCAGATATGCAGAAAAATGCCAGGTCCTCTTATCTTGAAAAATTTACCATAGATATATATAAAAAGAATATCCGCCATTATTTTGAAGCAATAATGTTCTAGTTCAGGCCTTGAAATTCTCAATTTATAAAAAGCTAAACTAAATTTTTGAATGTTTATTTTTTTAATGAGTGAAGGAAAAATTTTAGTTTTGTAAAGAGCGTCTTATAGGAAAAAGCCATAAATGATTCGAGTTTACTAATCTTCAGGTTTACTCTAGAAATTTCCATAACTTCCTGATAGCCTTTTATCATGCTTTTATGACTGATTCCCTCGTCACCCATACTAGTGATTATGATGGGGAGGTAAGTAAATTCATAGGCTGATGCGTAGATTTTACTCAATACATCATAGTCCATTGCAATTTTATATTTTATTTCAAAAGGGAAAGTTTTTAATAGTTTTAAAGGAACGAATGTTGTCGGATGAAGTACCGGAAGGTAATATTTAAAGTTTTTCAGTGGCTTTGGGAAAAGAATTTCCTTCATTTTCTTCCTCCTCATTTCAAGTTTTCCATGATAGATATTTTCACTATCAGGCCCATATTTTTTCTCATTTGAAATAATCGCTTCTATAACTTTCTCAAGTACGTTTGGTAAATAATAATCATCTGAATTTAAAAAAGCAATATATCTGCCCTTGGCCAATCTGACTCCTTTATTAAAAGCATCGCTAATGCCAGCGTCAGATTCACTGATAAATTTATCAACAAAAAGTTCTTTTTGTTTAATCAGTTCAATCGTCTTATCTGTTGATTTACCATCAATTATTATGTATTCAATATTTTCATTTTTTTGACTAATAACGCTGTTAATACAGTCAATAATGGTTTTTTCACTATTTTTTGTAATTGTGACTATCGTTAAAACTGGTGTTTTGGCAGAAATCATCGAAGGTATTTCTATGTAGCTTAATTTAAAGTAAAAGTACTTAATTGTATGATGGGGTGATCTAAATGTTTCATCTTAAACTTTTTTAATACCTTTAATATCTTATTATAACTAATACTTTTTCTGTTTTGAATATAGCTATTTTAGGTACGCGTGGTATTCCAAACAATTATGGTGGTTTCGAACAATTTGCTCAATTTATTTCTGTGGGCCTGGTTGAACGTGGTCATCAGGTAACTGTTTATGCCCCACATTTTCATCCATATTCAGGTCTCGAGTTTCAAGGTGTAAAAATTCGAAAAATATTTTCACCAGAACATGTACTGGGATCAATGGCTAATTTCATATATGATCACCAATGTTTAAAGGATGCCTTGTTACATGAATTTGACATAATTTATGAAGCTGGATATGCGACGGTGGCTCTTTCCTATAAATTATTACACGTTAGTGATTCACATTCGCTGATTGTGACGAATATGGATGGAATCGAGTGGAAGAGGTCAAAGTGGAATTTTTTCACAAAAAGGCTAATTCATTATCTTGAAAAATTATGTGTTGCCTATTCCAGTTATCTCATTAGCGATAATGAAGAAATACAAAACTTTTATCTAACCGAGTATAATAAGCAGACTAAATTTTTGGCATATGGTGCTGAAGTAATCACACTATTTGATGAAGATTGTCTGATTGAATATGAAGTTCAGGTTAATTCTTATTTTATTCTTGTTGCCAGATTAGAACCTGAAAATAATATCGAATTAATATTAAATGGGTATTTACTCTCCCATTCTTCATTAGAGTTTGTTGTCGTTGGAAATGCTAATACTAAATATGGGAAGTTTCTTAAGGAAAAGTACAAAGGCACAGAGATACGATTTCTTGGCGGGGTTTATGATAAACATGTCCTCGACAGTTTAAGACATTTTTCTGCTATTTATTTTCACGGACATTCTGTAGGTGGAACTAATCCGTCTCTGTTAGAAGCAATGGCTGCAGGATGTATGGTGGCAGCCCACGCAAATAATTTCAATCTGACCGTTTTACTTGATACTGGGGTTTATTTTTCATCTGTAGAAGATATTATTTTGATTATAGCAGCTGAAAATTCGTCAAAAAGTAAATATAAATCATTGGCAACTGAACGTATTAAATCAATTTATAACTGGGGGTTAATAATTGACCAATATGAAAACTACTTCCAAAATATACTAAGTTCAAAATAAGTTTGTGATCTCAAATTTCTTTAGTATTTAAAGGCTTTCTGCATAAAGAAAATGGAATTGTGGATCAGTAATTGTTTAATGTTGAAATTGAAGTTGCAATTAAGGAATCTCCGGGGCTTTTAAATTCCCTGAAATCTAGCAATAGCTTAACAAGTGAATTCTGCATTTTTAGATTAGACCTGCTTTTTGCTTCATTCATTAAAATTTTCCATTTTATTGTAAATACTATTCCTTCCTTTAATTTTTCAAATCGAATAGAACTTTGTGGCCCTGGATAAATAAAAAATGTATCGCCGGGTGGCAATTCATCATTTCTTGCATCAATCAAAATATTTTTTGACCAATTATTATAGGAATACCTCGAATACCCATCCATACCGATTGCAAGTGAATGAACAGTTAAAAACCAGGCATCGCCGGGTTGATTAAAAAGTAGGGTGTTGGGCTTTTCTTCCCAACATGAAGTATAATAAGTTGATATCTTATGTGCTTCCTTTCTTTCTTGCAAGATTGAAGCTGGAACTGACTGATTAGAATTAACTGCATAGTCATCTACTAATTTTTCGATGCCTTGACTGTACAAGCCAGAAAGTTCGATTTTAAACCCAGAATCTATACTCTTAATAAAGGCTATGTCCTGAATAATGTTTTTTTCTGGCCTCTCGTCTATTCCTAATGCAACTCGTCCAAACCATCCTTTTTTCTTCATATGTTCACTAAATGAAGTTAGGAATGGAGTCCAGAACGATATATAAGCTCGTGTACCTGGTAAATCTGACTTTTTTACTTCCTGTTGCATATTATTATCCCAATACCAATAGTTTGGATACCAGGGGTCAAGTCCAAAGAGAACTATTTTATGCTTAATTCCTAGATTTAACATAAACTGAATCCAGGCATCAAAATGAGAATAGTCATAGCCCCATGTCCCAGTACAAGATCTTCTAGTAATTATCATCGCATTTTTCAAGCCTTCTGATTGTACATTAAACGTATTCCAGAAAAAACTGGCTGTTATACATTTTTGACCTGCGTCTTCAAGTAGCTTCATTACAGGTTTTAATAATTTAAAATGTAAGGCAGACCAAGGTTTGACATGATAATAATTAGAAACGGCATATGGATTTTGCCAGATATTTAAATAAAAATCTGACTTAGCTAAGTCAGGAAGTTTTCTTGGAAGGACTTCTATAATCCATATTAATTTCGGAGATAATATTTTGTTCTTAACTATCAATTGAATTGTTGAACGGTAGTTTCCTGGCTTTATATTTTTGGGAACTTTTATTGACAGGTAAAAAGCGCCATCGTTATTTTTTAATCCTAAAGTGTTTGACTTTTCAAGAAGATCAGCTACCAATACAGGAACATACTTTTTTTTATCATTACCGCATTTTCCTATTGAGTTTTCAGATATTATTTTTTTAAATACCCTGATCTGTATACACTTATGATCAATTACTCCTTGTTTGCTGAAGAAATCTGTGAAGCGAAGCATTATTTTATTCGCCTTTTCATTGCTCTTAACACGTATTTCTGCGTTAACTGTTTCGTTCAACCAAGCTTTCTGATGGTATACTCTCTTTACACTGTTGATTGTAAGGTGATTTATATGTTGAAGGTCTGATGAAACAAACTCCAAGTTAAACTCTTGGCCAAAAGCATAATTTCCTGATACTATGACAGGAATTAATAATAACAGAACAGTCTTTAGTTTCAAAGTTTGAAACAGAAAATCCAACATATATTTAAATATTAATGCCAATTGGAAAGCCCCACCTTAAAGGAATTTAATAGACAATGATCAAACACCCGTACTAATATTGCATCATTGATTACTGTCAATTATTCAAATTTATAGTATTCTGCCTATATTATGTAGTAGTCAATCAACAGGTTTTTTCTTGCGAGGACAGGTAGCAACAGCATTTGTAAAACAATTTCCTAAAATCTAATTTCTCATTCAGTTTGATTCAGCATCACAAATAAACTATATTATTTCCTCCACAATTATTTTATTTTCGATCGGAATTAAAGCTGATATGGTAGAAATTATTCTTTGGTTAAATTTAAGGTACTGATTGTTCCGGCATTGATAATTGGTTACTTTGCGGACATTAAATATAATTTCCTGAACTTTTGCCAACTAGCAAAAAGGTAGGAAATTACATCCATAGGATGAATACGTGAAATTTGAATTAAAAATGCCAGGAGTTTCGTGAAAAAAAATCAAGTATGATTTTGAACGGAAATTCCACTTTCCGTCATAATTAATACTTAATTAGAACAAAGTCAGCTTTTCCTGGCTTAATCCATTTAAGTGTATAAGTCCGACGATTATGATAAAAGAAATTAGAATTTTATTTTGCATTTTAATTTTTCTTCCTTGTGTTGGTTTTGCTCAGTCGTTTCCGGTCCCTTATGATTTTAATTACTACAATAAAATCATAGATACCCTTTATTCAACTCATCATCGGATTCACACTTCGATTAAGGGTTTTAGTTTGCAGGATACTATAGCCCAAGCTGCTTTTGATTCTGTTCAAGCAATAAGCTATAGACCGAAAAAAAGTAATTTTATATTTCGCAAATTATTTAACGAACACCTTGTTCAATTTTATAAAAAAGATTATGCACTTTACTTTGATTTTATGCCTGATTTTCAGGTGGGTAAAGAAATTGCAAAATCGTCTACCTGGTTAAACACCAGAGGTTTTCAATTAGGAGGAAGAATTGGCAAGGAAATTTATTTTCATACGAGCTTTTATGAAAATCAAGGTAAGTTTCCATCGTATCTTACAGACTTTATAAATCGATCAACCGTAGTTCCAGGTCAGGGGTATATTCGTTCTTTTGGTAAAACTGCTTTTGATTTTTCAGCTGCTGATGGATATGTTTCATACGTCCCCGGTAAGTATTTTACTTTTGAATTAGGACATGGAAAAAATTTTATAGGGGATGGCTACCGATCTTTGCTTCTTTCGGATAATACTTTTAGTTATCCATATGCAAAGATCATAACTACTGTTGGCCCTTTTAAGTATATGAATATCTGGACTCAGATGCAGTATCTGAATGGGTTTCACTTTACTGACTCAACGGCCTTCCCTAAAAAATATTCTGTATTTCAATACCTTGACTGGAGTATAAATAAAAATTTCACTTTCGGCATTTTTGAAAACACCATGATCAGGCCCCGTGGTTTTGATCTTAATTTCATAAATCCAATTATTTTTCTTAGACCAGTTGAATTTTCTATAGGTAATCCTGATAAATCGCTGTTGGGTTTTACAGGTAGTTATAAATTGGCAGGAAGGTATCTGGTCTACGGTCAATTGGTCATCAATGAGTTTACAGCTAGCAAAGTTTTTGGTGATCCTGGATACTGGGCAAATAAACAGGGGTTTCAGCTTGGAATCAGGGCTTTTAATTTCCTGAAAGTGGCTAAATTAAACTTACTGGCTGAATTGAATACTATCAGGCCGTTTACTTATACCGCACTTAATCCGTTAATTAGCTATTCTCATTATGGGCAACCGCTTGGAGACCCACTGGGAACAAACTTCAGAGAGTTTATTTTCATTGGGAATTATTCCTATAAACGTTTTGAACTTAGATCGCAGTTAAATTTTGCGTTAATCGGTTTGGATAACCCTGCTAATCCCGGACAGAGTACTGGGGGCGATTTATTCAAACCCTACACAATACGGACTGCAAATGAAGGATTCTTTATTGGGAGTGGAGTAAGGTCAAATTTCTTTTTCGCAGATCTAAGAGCCTCCTATATGCTTAATTACAAGAACAATCTTCGTCTTGAATTTGGTTATACAAACAGAACATTAAACAATCAATTGGCAAAACAAACGTCTAATTATTTTAATTTCGGCATCAAAGCTTCATTCAGAAATTTCTATTACGACTTTTAAATTTTTTACTTGACCCTGATGAAAGTTTACCTCAGTGATTTCGGTAAACTAGAAATAATAGGAATATAATAAATGTTTAAGAAAAGGTTAGACTAGCTGGCCATTAGCTTTGCATTCGCTACACCTGCAAGTTTTCTCACACTTTCACAGATTCCCATAATATCAAAGCCGCACTGAGCCTGTAATTCAATTTGTTCGCCCTGTTCGATAACCTCATCTGGTATACCAAGTCTTTTAACAGAAATCTGGTAATCATGGTCAGCGATGAACTCTAAAACTGCAGTTCCCATTCCTCCCATAATACAACCATCTTCAATTGTTATGACATGTTTGAATTTAGAACAAACTTCGTGCATGAGTTCTTTGTCAATTGGTTTGACGAAGCGCATATCATAATGGGCAGGGGAGATTCCTTCCTGGTTCAAGATTTCAATAGCTTTGGTAACGCTATTACCAATATGTCCCAGGCTTAAAATTGCGATTTCATCACCGTCACAAACCTTGCGGCCGGTACCTAATTGAATTTCTTTGAAGGGTTTCTTCCAGTCAACCATTACTCCATTTCCCCTTGGATAGCGTATCACGAAAGGCCCTTTATGATCGAGCTGAGCCGTATACATCAGATTTCTTAGCTCTTCTTCATTCATGGGTGAAGTAACAATAAGATTGGGAATACAGCGCATATAGGCAATATCATAAGCACCGTGGTGGGTTGCTCCATCAGCACCTGCAAAACCTGCACGGTCAAGGCAGAATACCACTGGTAAATTTTGTATCGCTACATCATGTATAACCTGGTCATAGGCCCGCTGCATAAAGGATGAATAGATATTGCAGAAAGGAATCATTCCCTGGGTTGCCAGACCTGCTGAAAACGTTACAGCATGTTGCTCAGCTATGCCTACATCAAAGGCCCGGTCAGGCATGGCTTTCATCATGATATTTAAAGAGCTACCTGAAGGCATAGCCGGGGTAACACCCATGATTTTTGAGTTCATTTCAGCTAGTTCTACCAGGGTATAACCAAAAACATCCTGGTATTTAGGTGGCTGGGGTTTATCAGAAACAGTCTTCTTGATAACTCCGGTTATTTTATCAAACAGACCAGGAGCATGCCATATGGTCTGGTCTTTCTCAGCAAGAGAAAAGCCTTTTCCCTTTACCGTCAGTACATGTAAAATCTTTGGGCCAGGAATTTGCTTTAAATCATTCAGCATTCTGGTCAGTTTTACTACATCATGCCCATCAATTGGCCCAAAGTACCTGAACTTAAGAGATTCAAATAAATTACTTTTTCCAAAAACAGTGCCTTTGATGCTTTTTTCAATTTTCTTAACGATAAATCGTGCATCGGGCCCAAATTTACTGATCGCTGACAGCATGTTCCAGACTTCATCACGTACTTTGTTGTATGTAGGCGATAAAGTAATGTCTGTGAGATATTCTTTCAATGCTCCTACATTTGGGTCTATCGACATGCAATTGTCGTTTAATACCACCAGAAGGTTTGAGTTTTGTACACCTGCATTATTCAGGCCCTCAAAAGCCATTCCTGCTGTCATTGCCCCATCACCAATAACGGCAATATGCTGCCTGGAAGAATCCTTGTTGTAATTTGAGGCAACGGCCATACCCAGGGCTGCTGAAATTGAGGTAGATGAATGACCTACTCCAAAAGTATCGTATTCACTTTCTGCCCGCCTTGGGAAGCCACTGATGCCCTGATAAAGGCGATTAGTATGAAATAGAGGTCTTCGGCCCGTAAGTAACTTATGGCCGTAGGCTTGATGACCAACATCCCATACAAGCTGATCATATGGAGTATTAAAAGCATAGTGAAGTGCAACTGTTAGTTCTACAACACCCAGACTTGCAGCGAAGTGACCTCCGTTGACTGATACACTATCGATAATGTACTGCCTTAATTGATGGCAGATTTCTGTTAGTTGAGATTCGTCAAGTTTTCTCAGGTCAGAAGGAAACTGGATCTGGTCTAATAATTCACCTGCTTTTATTTCCATATTACTTTTATTCCACTAACGTGATTGCAAATTTACTTGAATATCCTAAATTTTATATTCCTTTGGTCGATAAACAATATAGTATTCAGTTTGTGACGGTTATTATCTGATTTTTTTGAACTACGAAATAAAATTAACCCAATTTGAGGGCCCTTTTGATCTCTTGTTGTTCTTTATTGAACGCGATGAGCTTGATATCCATGAGATTTCTGTTTCTAAAATTACAGATGATTTTCTTGACTATATACACCAGATGAATGCCTTGAATATTGAGCTTGCAAGTGAATTCATATTGGTTGCAGCAACTTTAATGCGTATCAAAGTGAAGTTATTACTTCCCCGGCCAAAGTTAGATGAAGATGGAGATGTGCTTGATCCCAGACTTCAATTAATTGAAAGGCTGATTGAATATAAACGTTTTAAACAAACGATCCCAGTACTTTTATTACTGGAAGAAGAGCGATTTCAGCAAGACCGCAGAGGTAATTTTTTTATTGACGTTAATCGGGCAGGAAAAATCGCCTTGCCAAATGAAGAGCTTGAGCATCTTACTCTTTTCCAGCTGTTGCTAACATATTCAAGAATCGTCAAAAAAAACATTGAAAAAGATAACGAAGTATCACATACCATTGTTGAACATCCGTATTCTATTCAGAAACAAAAGGATGAAATTCTTAGTTTACTCAGGGTAAATGAAACAGTTAACTTTACTTTCTTAAGGGGTCGGTCTAGAAATAAATTAGAACTCGTCTACAATTTCTTGGCAATTCTTGAATTACTGCAACAGGAAATACTTCAAATTGAAGTAGGCCTGGGGTTTAATAATTTTTGGATTTCCAGCAGGTAACAAAGCTTTCCTGATTTACCGTAAAATAATTTTTGTAATTCTTAACTTGCGACAGTATTATTAACAACCCATGATTAGAGATACCCAGGTTTTTGATTTGATTGAAAACGAAAAGAATAGGCAGCTTAACGGCATAGAACTGATAGCTTCAGAAAACTTCGTGAGTCCACAGGTAATGGAAGCACAAGGTTCAGTTTTAACTAACAAATATGCTGAAGGGCTACCCGGTAAAAGATATTACGGTGGCTGTGAGGTAGTTGATAAAGTTGAACAGCTAGCCATTGATAATCTTAAACAATTATTTGGAGCAACTTGGGCGAATGTTCAGCCTCATTCCGGAGCAAATGCGAATATCGCAGTACAACAGGCAATTCTAAAACCAGGTGATAAAATTCTGGGTCTTGACCTGGCTCATGGTGGTCATCTGACTCATGGATCACCTGCAAATTTATCAGGCAAACTTTATGACGCCTATTTTTATACTGTCAAAAAGGAGGATGGTTTAATTAATTACGAAGAGCTGGAAGAAAAAGCCAGAACCGAAAAACCAAAACTTATTATTTGTGGTGCTTCTGCATATTCCCGCGATTGGGACTATGCCCGCATAAGAAAAGTTGCTGATGAAGTTGGTGCATTAGTTTGGGCAGATATTGCTCATCCTTCGGGCTTCATTGCAAGTAAGTTCTTGAATGACCCATTGCCTCATTGCCATATAGTAACCAGTACCACTCATAAAACATTAAGAGGCCCAAGAGGGGGTATCATAATGATGGGTCAGGATTTTGAAAATCCTTTTGGCCTGGTCGCGGCTAAGGGAAGAATTAAACTGATGTCAGAATTATTAGATTCAAGTGTATTCCCTGGTACTCAGGGTGGTCCACTTGAGCACGTTATTGCTGCTAAGGCAGTTGCTTTTAAAGAAGCCCTGAGTCAGGAGTTTCGCACATATATTGGTCAGGTGCAAAAAAATGCCCGTGTCATGGCTTCACTTTTTGTTAAAAAAGAGTATAAAATCATTTCTGGAGGCACAGACAACCACATGTTTTTGATGGATCTGCGAAATAAAGAGATAAGTGGAAAGGTAGCTGAAGGGCTTCTTGGTCTTGCAGGAATTACTTTAAATAAAAATATGGTTCCTTATGACGATAAATCGCCGTTTATAACTTCAGGTATTCGTATTGGTACTTCTGCTATTACTACCAGGGGTTTAAAAGAGGCTGATATGGAAAAGATAGTTGATTTGATTGATATTGTGATATCAAAGGGAGTAGAAGGCCCACATCTCAACGAAATCAAACACGAAATTGAAAAGTTTATGGGAGTTTTGCCGCTTTTTAATGAGAACTAGGACAAAAAAGAAGCAGGGTCAAATTTGGGAGTTTGAACCCTGCTTAATCTAAATTAACGCTCTCAGGTATTATTACGGGTTTAAATATCTAAGGTTACAGATTATAACAATTATTTAGAAATAGTTAAAATTCTTAAATGAACACATATTCGCCTAAACTAAAAATTGTGTTAATTGGATATTCCGGCCATGCTTATGTTATTATAGACGTTTTGATGAAGTCCAAAATCTATATTCATGGATATATGGAACCTGATGAGAAATCTTTAAATCCGTGTGGCTTATCTTATTTAGGGGATGAGAGCCGAGCATATAAATACCTAAACTTAGCTGACACAAGGTTTTTCATTTGTGTAGGTGAGAATCTACTTAGAAATAAAATTTATAATATTTTAACACAGCAACTATTTTTAACTATCAATGTGATTCATCCAAATTCAGACATAGGTTTTGGGCTTCAAATTGGTGAGGGCAATGTAATTATGGCAGGTGCTGTGATTCAACCGTTAGTAAAGATTGGAAATTGCACTATTATCAATACTAGTTGTGTCATTGAACATGAATGTGTAATCGGCAATTTTGTACATATTGCACCAGGCGCAGTTCTAACTGGAAATGTTAAGATTGGTGATAATTCCCTAATTGGCGCTAATTCAGTTGTAAGGCAAGGAGTAAAAATCGGAAATAATGTAACAATAGGCGCAGGTTGTGTAATTCTAAGAGATGTTCCCGATGGGGTCACTTATGTAGGCAATCCTGGAAAATTACTCGCATGATTACAAAGTTTCGTTTTTTTCAGTTACCATTATTGGTAAGCTGTTTTATTGCAAAATCAAAATCTTCTGGTAATAGACTTTTCCTTGATGCCGAAGACCCGTCAGAGAAAATTAAATCGCTTATCATGACGCTTAATTTCTTTCTAATTCTGTACTGAATTTGTTTTTTTTGAGAAAATGGATTTTTTTTAAACTTATTTTTTGTCAAAACATGAAAGTTGTCATTATTTGTAAAATATTGACAGTTAAATTTTGAAGCAATATATTCAAATGATTTATTAGTGTAAAAAGAAATATGTTGTCCAGCTATAGGATTAAAGTACCACCAGTCATTTTCATTGTTGATTTTTATTTGGGGTATCAGATTCGTGGTAAAAATTATTGAATCTGACTTTTTAAACATTTCCTCTACTTCATTAAGAGGGAACTCAACATGCTCAAACACTTCGAAAGCGGTAACTGCATCGAAAAAGTCATTCGAAACAGATTCTTCCTCAAAATACTTAGCGAAAAGGTTAACACAATATTTATCCTGAAGATAAAAATTAAAGCCCTTGTCTCTCATTAGACGTACTAAAATGCCATAACCGCCACCATAATCTAAAAATTGAGAACCCTTTTTAAACTCCTTATTGAGCATCACAGATAGTTCCTGTGAAATTGTCAGGTTTCTAGATATAATACCTACGTCTGAGGGAGAAATGGGATTAAGATATGCTTCGGGCAACCAATATGGATCTTCAGTTTGAATAAAACCTGTTTGTTTACATTTATAATAGGACACAAAATGTTTACCTAGCACTGTTGCCTCAAAAATTTTTTCAACTGGCCCACCTGTTATCTTGCTAGTCATAACGTTCATATTATTTTATAAAATATTTCTTAGTTTCTCAAATGAAAGTAAGAAAATAAAATGAACATAATTCCTTATAAGCAATTTGATTTCTTTAAAAGAAAACTAAAGACATTTTCAGGCAGTAATTATTTTATGATTTCTAAACGCAATATTTAGTTATGATTTGATCCCAAAAATGCTCAAGCTTTTTAACATTACGGGATGATTGAGATTCAATCTCTTCTAAAGATTGAAACTTACTAGGTTTATTGTGTGAATTTATAAGCTTATTTGTCAAGTCTCTGACGTCAGATTTTTCGAAAAATGTTACCAGATCATCTGAAATTTCAGTGTTTACTGCAATATTTGAGACTATGCATTTTACTCTAAGACTTAACGCTTCATAAACTGAAAAGCCTCCTGGCCCACCTTCAAATTCTGTTGGTTGAAGCAATGCCTCTGCATTGCTCAAAAGAATAATTTGCTCAGCTTTATCAATAAATCCGGTAAAAATTATGTTATCTTCTATATGGCATTCCTTAATATAATCTGATATTTCCTTGCAGTATTTAAGAGTTTTTTCATCAGGAAATCTTCCTGTTAACACAACCTTTAACTTAATATTGAACGTGTCTCTTGCGTCTTTTACTGCCTTTAAAGCTGTCAGATGGCCTTTATGTTGCCAGAACTGGTTACAAATGATGAAATAATTTCTCCCAGTAAGCCTATATTTATCTAATATTTCCTGGGGATTAATTATTTTATCATTATTTCTTTCGTATTGGATGGGCGAGAACGGTATTACTAATACATCTTTCTCTCTTCCAAAAAACTTAAAGATATCTTTTTTTACATCTTCTGCATTAACAATTATCGGAGAGTTGTTTAAAATAATCGACTTAAAATGCTTGTCCCGAACTGTTACTTCTTTTTTAGAGAAATTTCCACTCAGATATTTATGTTGAAAATCAAAAATATAATTAAGAACCGGGACTTTTATTTTAGAATTTAAATTATTAAAACTAGGCAATACTATATCAAAATTCTGATTTATAATTTTTTCCAGCTGGCGTTTATTGTTGTACAAAATAAATGATTCAATATTTAAAGCCGAAGTTAATCGCTGGGCATTATTTTTTATTAAGAATTCTTTAGGGTATTTATTTCTAAAAACAAAACGGATAATATTTTTGACAATTCTTTTAAGTTTTTGTTCAAATGAATTTTCATCAAATATTAATAGCGTAAGCTCATTATTTTTATTCTCCCTGAGACCAACAGTTACATATTTTACAAATTCAATACCTCCCGGCCAAACTGAAAACTTTTCTGTAAGAATTCCTATCTTCATATGGCCCTATCTACGGTAAATTACTTGGTATTACATTATAAATGAGCATGTTTACTTTTAAATCTACGGTTAAATCTTTTTTAATTCTTACTTGAATATTCCTTAATCATATCGCAAATAAAACGTACGTCACTTTCCTCAAGCTCAGGATAACTCGGCAAACTAATTCCACGTCTTGCTATATCTTCAGCCACTCTATGAGTTTCGTATTTCGTTGAATACATCGGCATTGTATGTACAGGATAAAAAACAGGCCTTGTTTCGATTCCCTGTTCTTTTAAAAATTCTCGTATGTGATCACGCTCGGTAAATTTAGGCGTTAGTACAGAACAAATCCAGTGTGAATTTAAAGTATTTAAGTCATCAGACTGGAATGTATATTCTGTATTTTCTAAGTGCTTAACGTACCATTCAGCTATTTCTTTTTTCTTTTTCAAGATGCTTTCAATTCTCTCTATTTGTGCCAGACCGATGGCTGCACAAATATTAGTCATTCGGTAATTGTACCCAATCACATCGTGCCAGTACTCCCTGTATTTTGCCAGACCCTGCCCTTTAAAGTGTAATGCTCTATCATAAAGAGTTGGATCATTGGTTACTACCATACCCCCTTCACCTGTTGTTATTGTTTTATTTCCAAAAAAACTAAATGTTGAAATGTCACCGAACGTACCTACATGCTTGTCTTTAAAACGCGTCCCAATTGCTTCCGCGCAATCTTCAACTAAAAATATTCCGTTTTCTTTTGCTAGTGTTGACAGTCCTTCCATATCGCAAGACTGTCCATATAAATGAACTGCCATTATTGCTTTTGTTTTTGGACCTATTTTCTTTTGTACATCAGCCACATCCATTTGCCACGATTCATGATAAGAATCTACAAATACTGGTGTCGCTCCAGTATAGCTTATTGCGTTCACTGAAGCAATGTAAGTTAAGGTTGGCACAATCACTTCATCTCCGACTCCTACACCCAAGGTTAACAGTGCCAGATGCAGAGCTACAGTGCCGTTAGATACGGTTGTCGCAAATGGAACATCTATATATTTAGCGAATGAGTCTTCAAACTTTGCGATATATTTTCCCTTAGACGAAATCCAGGTTGATTCTATACAGTCAAGGACATATTCTTTTTCTTTACCATTCAGTGATGGCTTATATACTGGATATTTAAAGTTGTTCATTTAAGGGATTTTTTAGGTTAATCATTGAATAAATGCCTAAGAATGATGATAATTAGTTAAATATAAAACTAGAAAAATTAATAGCATAAAATTGCCCTCGTAAGCAGGTAAATGTTTTCTGCAATTGCATTATGCTTCTTTGAATTGTCTTAACGGTTGCGACATGATAGTTGTTACTTATAATAGTGCAATTTGATTAAATGTTTATCCACCTTGTGAAATAGTTAATCAATCGGGAGAAAGCCACCTGATAAAAAATCAAGAAACCTTCTTTGAATCCTAATTAATCACGGTACATTATGGTAAAATTATAGATTCTTGAACTCAAAAGTTCTATACCTTAATTACCGAAAGTTCGACCGCGTAATTACCGTTTGTTCGCGTCAATTAATACTACATCAATTCCAGTAGCAGCTATTACTTTTAAATTAACAATGAATTGTTCAATTTTTGGATGAAAAAGCACTATTACTGCACCGATCATGTTCATGCACTAGTTTTATTAAAACATTTTGAAATTTTCACTTACTCCAAATTCCATCATCCTCTTGCCTTATTACTTTATAGGTTTGTATCCACATAAGAATACCTCCTAAAATAATAGATAAGGAAGTACCTAAAATAACACCAGAAATACCCATTTGTAAATTCTTAGCGAAGTAAATCGTCAACGGTATATTCGAAAGACCTGAAAATATACTTGCGTAAAACTGGAGTTTGATTTTTCCAATTCCGTTTAAAAAGTATGCACAGATATTCAGGTTAGTCGACAAAACTATAAACAGCCCCATATATAGTGATAACTGTAAAGGAATAATTATTCCTTTACCAACCCATATACTATATGCTTTTGTTGAAAATGCAATAAATATAATAACACCAATAAGTAATAGTAACCAGGCTTTAAGTAGAAATCTGATAGTTTTTCGTAGCCACTTGAAATCCTTTTTTACGAACGCCTCGTTAAAAGCAACCCAATACGGAGTAATAATCATAGACCATCCTAATGTTAGAATACCAAAATATTTATAGCAAATATTATAGGAGGCAACTTCCCCAGGTCCAAATAATTGTGTAATTATCAGGTTGTCGCTAGAGAATATGATCAATGCTGCAATTTGGATTACAAAAAAGGTCATTCCCAGTGATACAATTTCTTTTAGGATGCCTAAATCGAAACTCTTTATCGTAGGGGCTAGGTGTTTATACTCTTTCTTAAAGAAAAATATACTGGTCATTATTAATATGATGACAGGAACAACTGAAATGAAACTTCCCAGGTATACTAATTTATTTGAATGAACTATTTTTGTGATTATGAATGTACCTGCTAAAATGAACAGGTTTATAATCATATTAATCAGAGCAACTACACCGACAAGTTGATGTGCTGAAAGAATGACGCTCATCAGGTCAACTATAAGCCTGATCCCGAATAGTATAAAGACAATGTATACTGTTGTCTTTATTTCTCCGGTTAATAGTACAGGTGATTTTAAAACAGCAGTCCAGTTTATAAATGAACTTACAATCATAAAAATTACTACAATACAAATTACAATACCAATAATACCTATATAGGCGCTTGTTACATAAGACCGGGCCTTGGACATTTGTTGGTTTGACACAGCTTCAGACAATTTATTTTTTAATCCATTGCCCAAACCACCATCGAAAAAACCAATCCATCCAACAATTGATGTGATTGTTAGCCAAATCCCGTAAGTGCTTACGTCAAGATAATGAAGCGTAAGAGGAACAGTTAAAAAGGTGCAGCCTATAGCTACGCTTTTGTATATAAATGAGATGTAGATATTCTTAAGTTGCCTTTGAGATCTCTCGTCAGCAGAAAAGAATTTTATACTTTTTAACGGGATAAGTTTCAATTTGATTCTATTTTAACATAATTACTGTCTTTTGCAATTGGTGTTTATTAGTCGGTAATTATTATCGATGAGAACGTATAACCTGTTTATTTATCGACCTCCATTACTTTCCAATAAATAAGTCGTCCTGTAATAATTAAAATGGAAATGAAGGCTCCAACAGCACACCTAATCATTATTCCTTTAATCGCACCTATTTTAAGAATATCCAGTGGTAATATTGGTTAAACTATTACCTGAACCAAAGGAGTTTCCTTACGTAATGTTATTTTTGAAAATTCTAGATTTTTAATAAGTTCATTAAGAATAGCAACATTTGCCTGTAAGTCTATCTGCCGGCGTTAAGATGGAGCTCGTAAAATTTTTAAAGCAGGGTTAGCATTTGGATTTAAATCCATCGAAGATGACACACCTGCAATTCCAGTATTTAATTGCTTTTTAATAGAATCAGTTTGACCTTGTAAAATATTTACATTCTCTTCTTCTTTTTTAGTTTCGATATAAAACTTAGAGACATTTTCTAAAAGTTTTTCAGAAAATACTTTTGAAAATAATTCATGTTTTGTAGTAACAATGATTGAAATTATACTCAGTTTCTTTTCAGATTTATCAACTATTAAATTATTCTTAATTATTTCTCTGTAAAACTCAACCAATAAACTGTCTTGTATTAATGAAAAATTATTTCTTAATGAATTTACCTCAAATACTACATTATTAAGGCCCTCACTGGGTTTCCATTTATTTTTATAGTTATTAAAATTTATATATAATTCAGCTAGTGTCTCTACTTTACCAAAAATGCTGACATTTGGAAGTAATGTTTTTTCAGCAAGTGCTCTTGTTTTCAGCAATTCTATTAAGTTATCATCAGAAAATGCACCACTTTCAGTATTTCCAAAATCAAAACCAAATTGACTTGCTAGTCCTGCCGCTCCTCCCTTGCCGCTAGATTGCGCATCTTCAATTACAAAATTTAAAATGACGAAGTATCTTGGCTTTTTATATTTTGCATAAGCTAAACCCAATACTCCGCCAAGTATAGACACCAAAAGAATTATTATCCATTTGGCCTTTAAATAAGTATAAAACTGCTGCACTTTACTTTTAAGGTCCTTAATTGAAACCTCTTGGTCTTCATTATCCATGATTGCTGATGTAGTGTCTATCCTTTTAAGGTATGGTGATTAGTCAATGTTCAATTATGTTCTAATTATTATAGATGAAGAAGGTTCATAATTGTTAGAATAATTGCACCGAATGAGTCTATGCCAGTGGTGATTCCAACTACTTCACCAGCACTTAGCTTTCTTTTTTCTTAGGTACACTTATTTTGCAGCCTGCTTTTGCCGAAGGATAATTTTCCCAGAAAATAAACTTGTATATACCTACTTGGGCGTACTATTTCTCCAACAAGTACTACCTTAATACTTCTTATATTACTTAAACTGACCTGAACATAAGTTCCATTTCCAATTGCGTAGTGATTGGCAGCAAGTTTCTTTTTTATATCAAGTAAAGCTTGTTCAATAGTTCGGCCACCAACATTTAAATTGCCAACTCTTGGAATCTGAATATGTCCCTCTGGATTAATATTAAGCTTCCAATCTATAACAGATTTACCATTTACGCTTATCAGCAATTGGTCGTCTGGCCCCAGGATATAGTTTGGGAGCGTTTCCAAACGAAGATTGGGCTCAAATGTCATACGTGTATTACGAAACAAATCTGCACCAAATATTTTAGGTCTCAAATTATCCAGAGGCGTAGCCAAAGAATTTTTAACACTGTCAATCGGAAAATTCTGCTGGTATCTTTTATCCTGATTTTTATTATTGTTGCGTGAGGTCGTCTTTGAGGAAGAATTCTGATCAGAAGGGTTTTGTAATGAGTTAATCCTATTGACTAGTTTTTGAACTTCCTGCGGGTCCATGCCTCTTGAAATAGCGGATTGACTGAATTGTTCGTCTGAAATCCCAGTGACTTGCATTTGTTGGCCAAGCTCTCTTACCTGGCTTTCAGATAACTCATCTGAATTTATGGTACTAAGATCACGGGAGTTCATATTTTGAGCAGCAACGCAGCTGGAGTTTAAAAAGCTCCACGTAAATATTAGAAACAAAAAAGTAAAGAGATATTTCATTCTAGAAAAATGTCACAATTTAATTACAAATTATTCAAAATAGTTCATGATAGTAAAACCACCATCAGCCAGATACTTATTCTTGCGCATAAGTTTGAGATCAGAATGAACCATATCTTTAACCAGATCCTGAACAGTAAATTTAGGTTTCCAATTAAGTTTCGTGTTTGCCTTAGTAGGGTCACCAATTAATAGTTCAACTTCGGTAGGTCTGAAATAGCGAGGATCAACTTTTACAATAGTCGATCCAAGACTCAATTTTTGTTTGTCAATTTTAAGTTCTGACAATCTGTCTTCTCTCAGATCAATAATCACTCCTTTTTCATCTACACCTTTTCCGCTAAATTCAACATCGATTCCTAACTCTTCAAATGCCATTCTGATAAATTCCCTTACTTCTGTTGTAACACCGGTTGCTATTACAAAATCTTCAGCAATATCTTGCTGAAGCATGAGGTACATCGCCTCAACGTAGTCTTTGGCATGCCCCCAGTCTCTTTTAGCGTCAAGGTTACCGAGATATAATGTGTCTTGAAGCCCTAGCGCAATTTTAGCTGCGGCCCGTGTGATTTTGCGGGTAACAAAAGTTTCACCACGTACAGGACTTTCATGATTAAACAGTATTCCATTGCAAGCATACATATTATAAGCCTCTCTATAATTTACTGTCATCCAGTAAGCATATAGCTTCGCTACTCCATAGGGTGATCTAGGATAAAATGGAGTAGTTTCTGATTGTGGAACCTGTTGAACAAGTCCATATAGTTCAGATGTAGATGCCTGATAAATTCTTGTCTTCTCTGTAAGTTTTAAAAGTCTTACTGCCTCCAAAATTCTCAAGGTTCCAATACCATCAGCATTCGCTGTGTATTCAGGTGTGTCAAAACTCACTTTAACATGGCTTTGAGCCGCAAGATTGTAAATCTCATCGGGTTGTACTTCCTGGATAATTCTGATCAGGTTGGTTGAGTCTGTCAGATCGCCAAAATGTAGCTTAAATTTAATTCCTTTATCATGTGGATCACTATACAGATGATCAATACGGTCGGTATTAAATAAGGAGCTTCTCCGTTTCAGGCCATGAACAAAATAACCTTTCTTTAATAATAATTCAGCAAGATATGCGCCATCTTGACCTGTGATTCCGGTAATTAATGCAACTTTCAATTTGATATAATTATTAGTCAAACAAATATTTAATTAGACATCATTAGTTTATTTATTAATTTCCTCAGCTGCTATCTGTAGCAGATACTGCCCATAACCACTTTTTTTCAATGGTTCAGCAATCTTTTTTAACTGGATTACGTCAATAAATCTCATTCTGTAAGCTAATTCTTCAATACACCCAATTTTCTGGCCTTGCCGCTCCTCGATGACCTGAACAAATTGTCCTGCCTGCATTAATGAGGTAAAAGTACCAGTATCCAGCCAGGCAGTGCCTCTGCTTAAAATTCCAACCTTCAATCGACCTTGTTGCAAATACGCTTTATTTACGTCGGTAATTTCATATTCACCCCGATGTGACATTTTTATGTTTTTTGCTATTTCAACGACTGAATTATCATAAAAATATAACCCAGGGACTGCGTAACTTGATTTTGGGGCGTTAGGTTTCTCTTCAATTGAAATTGCTTTCAGCTCTTTGTTAAATTCGATTACGCCATATCTTTCAGGATCAGAAACATGATAGGCAAATACAACCCCTCCTTCCGGATTTGAACATTCCTGAAGTAGTTTTGCAAGACCATCACCATGAAAAATATTATCGCCTAAAATGAGAGCAACGTTGTCTTTACCTATAAATTCCTCTCCCAAGACAAATGCTTGTGCCAGCCCGTTTGGTTGTTCCTGTACGACATATGAAAATTTACACCCGAGTTGAGCCCCATTGCCAAGAAGACGCTCAAAATTTGGTAAATCATGTGGAGTTGATATGATTAGAATTTCATTGATACCTGCCATCATAAGGGTTGACAAAGGGTAGTAGATCATCGGTTTGTCATAGACAGGCATCATTTGCTTGCTCATTGCAAGTGTCAGAGGATGAAGCCTGGTGCCAGATCCTCCGGCTAAAATAATTCCTTTCATTTTCGGGATGGTCAAATTTATAATAACTGTTAATTCGGAAGTTGCGAATTTAGACTTTCAGATGTAAGAAGAGTATTGCAAATCGTAAACTTATTGTGGTTTTGGCAATCAATATTCAAACTTAATCAATGCCTGCCTGTTTAAGCATTAAAGATAAAATAAATGAAAGCTACGTGGAATAACCAGGTTATAGCAGAAAGTGATAAAACAATTGTTGTTGAGAATAACCATTACTTTCCTTCAGAATCATTGAAGAAAGAGTTGTTCAAGCCGTCTTCAACGCATTCATCTTGCCCATGGAAAGGTTCTGCCTCATACTATTCTATTTCAGTTGACGGTAAGACGAATACAGATGCAGCATGGTTCTATCCAGAACCAAAGGATGCCGCCAAGCAGATAAAAGGATATGTTGCTTTTTGGAAAGGGGTTAAAGTAGAGGCCTGATAATGTTATAGGCTATTACAAATATAAGCAAGCTATTGCTAAAGAAAATTAGTAAAAGTAGCAGCTTAATTTACCTCATAAGCCCCAATAGTTGGTGGGGCCTTTCTGGCAACCCCATCAAAGTCTTTAGCAAGTATTCCAAAATCAGGATCATTCACCAGGCTTACTCCTTTTGATGTTGCTGGGCTTTTAGTGCTTTGCAGGTGTAAATCATTTTCAGATGGCAATCTAAACAAGGGGTCGGCATTATAGGTGTTAAGTGGGTACGAGGTACCCATATTTGACGAAAGCAGATTCCCTCTCAGGGTTACCTTTCGGGCACCACTTATAAAGAGCTCATCGGTAAGGGTTCCATAAATAATATTATTCAGAAACAGGATAGAATCTGCTGACCCCGACAGTATCAATGAAACTGAAGGAACAGTATGTAAGTATAATTGGTTAGAGTTATAGAAGGTATTTTGTTTAGCCTGAACATAAGAATCACCTGTCACCTCAAGCAAACTGTTCTGGCAATATGAAACTACATTATTAAGAAGTTTAACTGCAGTATTCTGGCAATAGATGCCGTCAACACTCATATTATCTATTTGCGTATTGCTTATAGTAGCTTGCAGACTTATGGTAGGCTGAGCAGATAAAATTGCAATTCCTGTCTCGGCATTCATAATCTGGGAGTAATTAATAAGGTTTGTATTACCGTCGGGCTCGATTAAGATTCCCCGCCATTGACCTGTCACAGAATTATAGATACTTTCTAACCGGTCTGAATTGAATATGACCGGAAATTTGACCTCACCATTTACAATGAGGCTACCGTTGATATTTAGCCCTGTTAAGCCATGAAAATAGATTCGGCTTCCAGCATCAATTCTAAGTGTTGCCCCATTTGCCACCGTGAGCGTATGGTTAATGACATATGGGTAAATAGCATTCCAATGGGTATCGCTACTAATAAGAGTATCATTTATAAAGCGAACATTTTGTCCATAGCTTTTTAAGGCTATTCCCTGATTATTCCCATTGGTAGTGATCAAAATTGAATCTTGTTCAATAAAAGGCGTTATCAGCTCATTAGCAGGTATTTGCACCTTAATATAGAGCGTTATTGAATCTCCTCCTGAGAGTTTTAGATTCCTTGCCAGGGGCCCTGGTTTACCGCCAGCGCTAAAGCTGTAAAACGAATTTCCAGCAAGATTTCCTTTGAGCCTTATTGATGAAATTTCGACTGCCTCCTGATTATCGTTATGCAGACTGACAGTTCTGAGTGTAGAATTAATACGCGTAAATACAGTATCAAAAGAGATTTGCGGGCTTGAAATTCTCAATTTAAGCCCATGGTCTGATGACAGTATATTTACTTTCCGGCATGAAAAAATAAGGATGAACAATACGGGCAATAAAAGTTGGAAAAAGGTGACCTTGCTATATTTAAATGGCATAATTCAGTAGCGGTGTAATTCTTTCTTCACTATAAAGGTATATTATAATTCACTTTTAGCATAAGCAATCGATAAGAGGCTCACGTTGAAGTTTTTCGATAAGAACAAATTTGCGCAAGTCTCCAGGGTTGCACCGCTTGTTATGACATCATCTACCAGTAATAGGTGTGGGATTATTCCTGACTTACAAGCTGGAACATAAGTGATTTCAAAAACACCCTTCAACATATTAAAACGATCTTTTCTTGATTTAAATGTTTGGCTTTCGCCTTGTTTTACGCGTATTAACACATTATTTAACAGGGGTATGCCCATTGTTTCAGCCAGTCCGGCGGCAAATAACTCACTTTGGTTATAGCCTCTCTTTTTAAGTTTAACCGGATGAAGTGGTATTGGAATAATGAAATCACAGGTACTAAACGAACTTGTTTTTAACTGATTGCCATACATACGTCCAAGAAATACAGCTGCATTTTTATTTCGTTGATATTTTACCTGGTGTAATAGGTTTTGCACTTTACTGTTTTTATTAAAATAAAAACAGGCAGCCGCAGCTTCAATTTTGTCAAGCCCCCAGAATTGTCTTGCCAGTGCATTATCATCATATTGGTGAAAATTGGTATATGGCAGGCTCAAAAGGCAGTGCAGACAAACCGAATCTTCTTCATACAATAATGGTTTGTTGCAACTGGCACAGGCCGGGGGGAAAAATAAATGAACCAGGCTATTACCTAACTCATAAAGATAGTTTGTCAGTGACACGACAATTATGCTGTAGTTTGTTTAATTGCAAGCTGCCCACAGGCGGCATCAATATCTTTACCCCTGCTTCTGCGGATATTGGTGATAATGCCCCGCTTACGCAAAAATTCAGCGAACTGATTTACTTTTTCTTCGCGTGCATTGCGATAATCTGCATTTTCAATCGGATTATATTCTATTAGATTTACTTTGCAAGGTACATGACGACAAAATTCAGCTAATTCTGCTGCATCACTTAACTCATCATTAAATTTATCAAAAACGATATATTCAAATGTTATAGGGTTCTTTGTTTTGGAATAAAAATACTTTAAGGCTTCCTGAAGAGCCAGTAATGAATTCTGCTCATTTATCGGCATGATCTCATTACGCTTGGTATCGTTAGCTGCATGCAGCGAAAGTGCAAGATTAAAACGTACTTCTTCATCACCCAGACGCATGATCATTTTAGCTATTCCAGCTGTAGAGACGGTTATGCGTTTAGCCGCAAAATGTAATCCTTCTTCAGAGGTGATATAGTGTATGGCCTTCATCACATTGGCGTAATTAAGCAAGGGTTCACCCATACCCATAAAGACAATATTGCTCAGGGGTATATTGTAATTGTCGCGTGCCTGCTTGTCGATCAGCACTACCTGATCAACTATTTCATCGGCATTGAGATTTCTCATGCGTTCCATATAACCGGTTGCACAAAATTTACAGCTAAGGCTACAGCCAACCTGTGATGAAACACAAGCTGTCATTCGCTCAGAAGTAGGAATAAGTACACCTTCTATTAAATTACCATCGGCCAGAATGAACGTATTTTTAATGGTTCGGTCATCAGACTTTTGCTGCTGCCCCTGTTTTAGGTACCTGATTTCAAATTTTTCTTTTAGTTTTTCACGCAGTGAAAAAGAAAGATTGGTCATCTCATCAAAATTCCGGGCTGATTTTTTCCAAAGCCATTCATAGATCTGCTTGCCACGGAAAGCCGGTTCAGCCATTGCTTTTAGCTCTTCGATTAGCTTTCCCTGATCGAGTTGCCTGATGTCTTTTAATTTTTCAGCGCTTTTTAGTATCATCGTAAGATCATTGCAGCTTAAGGGATAACATAAACTCAAACGTGGTATATTGCAAAAGTACGAAATCATACGCTTACCTACTGAATTACTGTGAGAAAGCTCTCTGCTAATTACCTATTTACACTAGATGACGAACCAATAAAAGAAGGTGTTGTAATTTTAGATGAACAGGGTATTGTACTGGAAGTACTGAAAGACAGAACCTGTGTAGCAGACATAGAATTTTTTGATGGTATTCTGTGCCCAGGTCTTATTAATTCCCACGGACATCTTGAACTCTCACATCTTAAGGGAAAGATCGAACGTCATACCGGGCTGGTTGACTTTATTCTGGGAGTACAGAAATTTAGAAATGCAGATCCTGAAGAAATCCAGCATGCATTTCACGAAGCTGAAGATCATTTATTTGATCAGGGAATTGTCGGTATGGGAGATATATCAAATACTGACAGTACTTTTGGCTTAAAGGCGAAGGGCCGTATCAGGTATCATACATTTTTTGAGTGTTTTGGCTTTAATTCGTCAAATTCAAGTAAAATTCTTTCAGCTGCCCAGCTGTTAAAAGAGCAGCTTTTAAACGAACAGCTTTTGAAACAAGAAACCTCAAATTGGCTTTCTGATGCAATACTGACTTCATTTTCTACCCAGTCAAATAAGGGTAACAAAAATCAACCGGAGGTCTCTGCTAGTGCCCGTCAACTCAGCCAGGGTAGCATAAATCCGCATGCACCGTATTCAGTATCTGAAGCTTTATTCAGGGCGATCTCATTAAGTGAGCCGGGTATTATTAGTATTCATAATCAGGAATGTGAGGCTGAAAATGAATTTTACCAACAGGGAACAGGAGATTTTCAACGACTCTACAAAACATTCGGAATTGATATTTCAGCTTTCAAACCACCCGGAAAAAATTCATTACCTGCTTATGCTGAATGGTTAGGGCATCAGCGAAAACTGCTTGTTCACAATACGTTTACCTCAGCAACTGATCTTGCCGCCATCAGTAAGGGTGATAACTATGCTTTTTGCCTTTGTCCTGCAGCAAATCTTTTTATTGAAAACAGACTCCCAGATGTTCTCTTATTAAAAGAAAGCGGCTGGCCGATTTTAATTGGCACTGATAGTCTTGCTTCAAATGACAGATTAGATTTATTGCATGAGATGTATCTGATACAACATGCATTTCCTAAAATATCACTCAAAACGCTATTAACCTGGGGGTGTAAAAATGCTGCAGAATTTTTTGGGTGGACTGATCTGGGAACCATAAGCCCGGGTAAAAAACCTGGAATAGTTCAAATAATAAATTTAGGTGAAGATTTCATGTTAAAACCTGAGTCAAAATCTAAACGACTAGTTTAACTGCCAGGCTTTAGGCTGAGCTAAAAGCCAAACTTACGATACCCGATAAATGAACCGCATCACGCAACTTTTTAAGATCCAATACCCTATTATACAGGCTGGCATGGTTTGGTGCAGCGGTTATAAACTGGCTGCTGCTGTCAGCAATGCTGGTGGTCTGGGGTTATTGGGTGCTGGCTCTATGAGTGCTGAATTACTTCGTGAACATATTCAACAGTGCAGATTGGCAACAAATAAGCCTTTTGGTGTCAATGTGCCAATCATGTATGCCAGGGCCGATGAAATCATACAAGTAATTATAGAAGAAAAGGTTGCTATTGTATTTACATCTGCTGGCAATCCGGCAAAATATACTGGCTTGCTCAAAGACCATGGGATAACGGTGGTACATGTAGTACCCGGGGTAAAGTTTGCCTTAAAGGCCCAAACTGCAGGTGTTGATGCCATTGTTGCTGAAGGCTTTGAGGCGGGCGGGCATAATGGCCGGGAAGAAACAACTACCCTTTGTTTAATACCAGCAGTAAAAGACCAAATTCAAATTCCACTTATTGCTGCCGGGGGTATAGGTGATGGCAGAGGCATGCTGTCTGTGATTGCACTTGGAGCTGAAGGGGTGCAGATTGGTTCAAGGTTTGTTGCCTCAATTGAAAGTTCTGCCCATCAGCACTTTAAAGAGCTTCTTTTACATCTCAAAGAAGGTGATACCATGCTTTCCTTAAAAAAACTTGCTCCTGTGAGATTGGTGAAGAATAAGTTTTTTCAGTCAGTTCAACTGGCTGAAGCGAGTGGTGCATCAGCAGAAGAACTATTAATACTGCTCTCAAGGGGTCGTGCAAAAAGAGGAATGTTCGAAGGTGACCTTGAAGAAGGTGAACTTGAAATAGGGCAAATAGCAGTTTTGATACAGGAGATTTTGCCTGCAGCTGAGATTCTTGGTAGAATCTGGAATGAGTTTCTCTTTGCCAAAACACAACTCGCATCTTGGTCAATAAGCAATGAAACCTGATAGCCGGCGGTAGTCAGTAATCAAAGCTCAATAAAAGTTTGCCTTCCTCTCATTCATGATTACCTTTGGCCTATATTTAATACGAGTCATGAAATATCTTCATATTAAAATTAAAGGCAGGGTACAAGGGGTAGATTTTAAGGCTTCAACAAAGGCCGTCGCAGACCAGTTGAAAATTCGGGGCACGATTCATAATGAGAAAGATGGCACAATTTCAGTTGAGGCTGAGGGCGATGACCAGATGATGGAGCAATTTCTTGAATGGTGCCAGGAAGGGCCTGAATATGCTATTGTTGAATCAATAGAAGTCGATGAAGCAGAAAAGAAGGCGTATAAAAACTTTGAAGTCATCAGGTAATCTGTGTCCCGATTTATTTCTTAAATTTCTATATTACAGATTTATATGTCCAGCTATTGTCAATCTTAAGAAAATTTGCCGGTCAGACCGCCATTTACGGCTTCAGTACGATTGCTGCCAGAACACTCAGTTTTTTTCTTACCCCAGTTTATGTCAGGCATTTTTCTGCTGATCAGTACGGGGTTCTTACAGAGCTATATTCATGGACCTCTTTAATTTCAGCAATACTTACTTTTGGAATGGAGACTACTTATTTCAGATACCTGAATAAGGAAAAGAATAATCCTGAAGTTTATAATGATTCATTTCTGACTTTATTAGCCACTTCAAGCTTATTCATCGTGCTGGGGGCCCTGAACATACATTTTGTACTTGGTTTTCTGCAGCATAATGTCACACAGGTTAAAGTCGATTACCAGGCCTATGTGCAACTTTTTCTAGGAATCATCCTACTTGATAATATTTGTGTAATCCCTTTTGCCAAGCTCAGGGCAGAAGGCAAATCTGTGCGTTATGCATTTTTGAAATGCACCAATATTCTAATTTATATTATTTTCAACCTGCTCTTTATCTTTGTATTACCAAGACTAGCGAATCTGAATTCATCCTTTGGTCAGTTTATACTGCCATATTTTAAGGCAAACTGGATAGGATATATTTTTATTTCTAATCTGATAGCGAGTATTTTCACCTTTATATTGCTTTTACCAGAATTATCCTCTTTCAGGTTTAAGTTTAACTTCACCCTCCTAAAAAATATGCTGGGTTATAGCTGGCCAGTACTTGTGGCTAACATCTCTTTTACCATAAATGAGAATCTTGATAAAATATATCTTAAAGCCCTATTGCCTCAAACCGGGGGGCAGAACCTGATACAGCTTGGTATTTACGGGGCCTGTTATAAACTTGCGGTATTTTTGAATCTGTTTATACAGGGATTCAGACTAGGTGCCGAACCATTCTTTTTTAACCATGCCTCTGAGCCTGATGCCAGGAAGACCTACGCGGTTATCATGGACTATTTTATCATAATCGTGGCAATTATTTTTCTTGGTATAGTGTGCAATATTGAATGGCTGAAATATTTTATTAATAACAGATCATACTGGTCAGGTCTGAAGATCGTGCCTGTAATTTTAATGGGTTATGTATGCCTGGGGATCTATATGAATCTGTCAATCTGGTATAAGCTCTCAGATCAAACCCGTTACGCATTCTATATTTCAGGTATCGGAGCTCTGATTACAATTATCATGAACCCTATTTTGATACCACTTATGGGCTATATGGGTTCTGCATATACTACAATGTCGGCTTATTTTGTAATGATGGTTTGTTCATACGTCTGGGGGCAAAAGCATTATCCAATTCCCTATAATTTGAGAAAAAACCTAATCTTGATAGGGACGGCTGTTTTATTGGTTTTTCTATCGTTTATAGTTTTTAAGAGAAATGTTTATATCGGAAATCTGATTTTCTTATCTTTTGTCGGGCTCATAGCATGGTTCGAGAAAGCTAATTTGAAAAAATTATTTCCGGCAAAAGTTTAAGTAAAGCATACAGTTGGTTTATAATTTTCCTGAGTATTCGTGAGAATAAATTCAACCCGAAAATTTACTGCTAGAGAAAACATTAATACCCGCAATATGACAATTAAAATTATTAATAAGTCTTCAAACGTATTACCTGCTTATGAAACTGAGATGGCAGCAGGTCTTGATTTACGGGCATTTTTACAAGAAGATGTAATCGTAAAACCCCTTGAGCGGGTTTTGATTCCTACAGGTATTTATCTTGAATTACCACAGGGGGTTGAAGCACAGATTCGTCCAAGAAGTGGTCTTGCCTTTAAACATGGTATAAGCATACTGAATAGTCCGGGTACAATAGATCCTGACTATAGGGGTGAACTAAAGGTTTTATTAATAAATTTCTCCCATGAGCCCTTTAAAGTTTCTACAGGTGACCGCATCGCCCAGATGGTTATTGCCCGTTATGAGCATATTGGCTTTGATCTGGTAGAAGTACTTTCAGAGACAGTTCGTGGTTCAGCAGGATATGGTCATACTGGCAAGAAGTAAGTTTATAGCCGTTAAACTATTGGGCAGATAATTCGTATATAGTACCTATTCTAAATACGAACGGTGGATATATTGAATCTCCTGATGATAGTCTGTTTTTAACAGGCCCAGGAATTGATGATATTTAAGAAGGATAATTTCATGACCAAAGGCAATACTTTTTTTATTATATTATTTATAGCCGGGTTTATATCGTCTCAGATTTTATATGCTCAGCAATCTCAGAATGGGAAAACAGGTGTCAAAAGAATTAAGCCCAGAGCAGATCTGTATAACACCCGTAATGAATCAATTACGGCTGCAGATAGCATGAATGCAAAGTTTTATTTCCTTAAAGGTATTGGAAATAAAATTAGTGGGAACATAACTGGAGCTGTAGAAAATTTTAATGAATGCCTCAAATATGATGTTAACAATGATGCAGCATATTATGAACTTGCGTTGGCCCGTTTCAATGCCCAGGTTTTTCCAGAAGCTCTTATAAATATTAACAGGGCCGTTTTACTTAAACCTCATCAAATCTGGTATCTCAATCTTCAGGCTACACTGTATGATCAGAAAGCTGATTTTGTAAGACTTGCTGAGGTATACGGGCATATGATTGAAATTGAGCCAGACAAGGTGAATTATTATATAGCCAGGGCGAATTCACTTGTAAGTGCAGGTGATAATGAAGGTGCAATTTCTACGTTAGATCTTATTGAAAAAAGAGATGGTTTAACTGAAGACATTGAATTTCAAAAACAGAAAATTTTTCTGAAAATGAACCAGTCTGCCAAAGCAATTCAAAGTATGCAGCAACTGATCAATGATAATCCACAAGACCCGCGATATTATCTTCTTTTGGCTGAAATTTATAGAACCCAGAATCAGAATGACCTTGTTTTTAAATCATTGCAAAAAGCTATCCGGATTGATTCAGCAAATGGGTATGCTCAGCTAGCACTTTCAGATTATTATCGGGCTATTGGAAATAAAGAGGCAACATTTACTGCATTGAAAAATGCTTTTGCGTCAGATGATGTTGATACCGAACAAAAGAAACGGCTGATTATTGATAATTATGTGAATACCCAGGCATCTGATCAACACGAGGGTTTGGAGCTTGCCCGTATAGTGAGCCGCAACAATCCAGAAGATTCACAGGCTCAGGCTATTTATGCGGGCTTCCTGGCACATAATCCTGAAACTACCCGTGAAGGACGTGATGCCGTACAGTCTCTGATTGAAAAAAATAAGTCAAACTTTAGTTTATGGACAAATCTGATAATCTCAGATTTTAACCTGCGTGTTTATCATGATGCTGTAAAGCATACCGCTGAAGCTATAAGCTATTTTCCAAACCAGGTTATATTATACTGGTATCAGGGAATTGCACTTAATCAGGAATTGAAATTCAGGGCCGCTATTGAAAGCTTAAAAACAGGATTAACACTGGCTGAAGGCCAGGCTGATCTTGAAGCCCAGCTTTATCAGGTGCTGGGTGATGCATATCATGGTGCTGGTGAAAATACATTATCAGATGATTCATATGATAAAAGCCTGAATAAAAGACCAGACGATGCGGGCACATTAAATAATTATGCCTACTATCTCTGCGTTCGCAAAAAGCGCCTTGACCGTGCTGAAGCTATGTCTGTCAGAGCAAATACTCTTGAACCAGGAAATATCAATTATGAAGATACTCTGGCCTGGATATTTTATAGTCAGCAAGAATATGATAAGGCCTTGCTGGTAATAGAGAAGGCGCTAAATAATAATGCTGGAAATAATGCGACCATTTACGATCATTATGGAGATATACTCTACAAAATGGGTAAAACAGCAGAGGCAGTAGAAAGTTGGAAAAAAGCCCGTGCTTTTGGCTCAAAGGATTTAAATTTGAGCAGAAAGATTGCTAACAGAAAAATATATGAGTAAATACCTGTTATTGATAATTGCCCTGTTAGGGATTACTTCCTGCAAATCCAAGAAAGTTTTGGTTAAGCAACAAGTTGTCATTCCTGTTACGGCTCCTGCAGATCTGATAAAAAGAAACTTCTTTATTAAGTCTGATTCGGCTGATCTTGAGTACAAGACATTCAGTGCAAAAGGAAAAATTGAAATTGCCATTAATGGGTCGAAACATGCGGCAACTATTAATATCAGGATCAAAAAAGATCAGATTATCTGGGCATATATTAATGCCAGTTTTTTACCTGTAGCCCAGGCCTATATTACGCCTGACAGTATAAAAGTTTTAAATATACTTCAAGGTATTTATACACGTAAAGGATTTGATTTCGTCAGGAAATACGCAGGACAACGTTTTGATTTTAAAACGCTACAAGCCATTCTGACAGGTAATAAGCCAGGAAGTTTTATCTCTCAGGAAGACAGTTACAAGGTGCTAGAAGCGATGGGGTATCAGTTAAGCGGACAAAAAGACTCAATTGCTGTGCAGTTAAATTTTAACCAGGTCTATAAGCCCATTGATGTTGATCTGTCTAATGTAAGCCAGAATCAACATCTTCATGTAAACTACAGCAATTTTTTTGTCGTTGGGAATAAAACTATTCCGCAGTCAATTGCTATTTCATCTAAGGTTAAAACGAATGATATGAATCTTAGTCTGTCGTACAAAAAAGTTGAACTTAACGAAAACCTTGAATTTCCTTTTAACCCGCCAACGCAATAAAATGAGCGTGTTAAATCCTAAAATTACCTTGATTGTACTAGTGGTAGTTCTTATCACCTCAAATCTTTATGCTCAGTCAAAAACCGAGTTATTAAAAAAGAAACAAGCTCTTCAACGGGAAATTGAAAACACAAATAAGGTACTTACTGAGACTCAGGAAAATAAGGATGTCACAATGAAGCAATTGAGAACCTTGGGTAGCCAGGTCGAAACCCGGCAAAAACTAATTGAAACCATCAATACTCAGGTTAAGAACCTGAGCTATGAGATCTCAGATAATAAGCATAATATAAGTTCTTTACAGAAAGAGGAAGATAAATTAAAAATTGAATATGCTGGTATGATCCGTTATGCTTATCGTAACCAGAGTGCATATAACAAACTGATGTTTATTTTTGCCGCCAGCTCATTTAACCAGGCGTATAACCGCTTGAAATACCTTGAACAGTTTTCACAATACAGACGTGAACAGGTACAGACAATTACCAGTACACAGGAGAAAATTCACGGCAAAATTCAGGTTCTTGATAAAAACAAAGACGATAAGGATCAATTACTTGGTGAACAGCAAAAAGAAAAAAAACAGCTTGACGTAGAGAAGGGTCAGCAGGCCCATGTTTATAGTCAGTTACAAAAACAAAGTAAAAAGCTAGAGGCTCAACTAGCACGTCACCAGCGCGATTTAAGGCGTCTGAATAATGCTATTCAATCGGCCATAAGAAGAGAAATTGAAGAAGCCCGGCGCAGGGCTGAGCAAGAAGCCAGAGCCAGAGAAGCTGCCAATGCAACGGCAACTACGCATTCTGCATTGCCAAAAAGTACGAATAGCTCGGCCAATCTGGTACTTACACCCGAAGCTGCCAGGCTTTCAAACCAGTTTGCCGATAATCGTGGGTCATTACCATGGCCAGTTGAACGTAGAGGACGAATTATAGACCCGTTTGGGATTCATGAAGATCCATTATTGCCCAGAGTGAAGATTAATTCTGTAGGTATCGTATTTGAAACAGTCGGTAATGCTACTGTAAGAGCGGTATTTAGCGGTGAAGTTTCTGAGATTGTACCACTCGATGGTCTGTATGCTGTTCTAATCAGACATGGAGAATATTTCACCGTTTATGGCAATCTTAAGTCAGTTGAAGTAAAGCGTGGGCAAAAGGTTAGCACCAAAGACCCTGTTGGGGTAGTCGCTGCTGATGAAGAACAAGGCCCAAGTTGTATGTTCCAGGTTTGGAAAGGCAAAACCCCAATGAATCCTACATCCTGGCTTGCGAACTAATTTTTTACGATAAAATCCGTTGAATCTTTTATATCGTATCTTTGCTGTACAGTCAAGGGTTAGTATTTAATTTACGCCTGGGAGAACTTTATTTTTAAACTGTCGTTTAGTAATCTGCACCTGATAACACTTTAAAGACTAAAATCATATGCTTCATTTTCAAATTTTGTTTTTAGACATTGGCGGACCTGAAATGATGCTCATCATGGTTGCAGCCCTACTTATGTTTGGAGGTCAGAAGCTTCCTGAGCTCGCAAGGGGTCTTGGAAAAGGAATAAGGGATTTTAAAGATGCGGCTAATGGTGTCAAAGATGATCTTCAAGATTCAATGACCAAATTACAGGAAGAGCATGCCAATATTACCAATGGGTTAAATATTGTAGACGCTCACAACCAGCCTTATACCACACTTAGTCCTGTTGTAGAACCGTCAACCCATTCTTCACAAGACAATATTTCTGAAGCTATACTGGTTGATGAACATAATCATCCGTTAACAGGTGCAGTAGTTGAGGCAATACCTGCCATTATTACTAGCAGTCATGCTGCTGATTTAACAGGCAACAGACCCTTGATCACCCCGGCCAGTAGTGAATCGATACCGTATTCGGCAAATGCTGCCATACTAACGTCAAAGCCTGAAATTGCTGATGCGCTTACTGACCAAGCTAAAATAGATCATTCAGGTAATACTTCTTCTGAAAAATAAAATTTGGGCCTAAATAGCCGCTTCGATTTAATTAGTGAATAGTTTACACGTTTAATTATACCAATTTAACTTTAATTGTATGATCATGATGATTTTAGGTATGTTCGGCCTTGGTGGCCCAGAAATGCTGCTGATATTGTTTGCACTTCTTTTATTATTCGGAGGTAAAAAAATTCCCGAACTTGCAAAAGGACTTGGAAAAGGAATCAGAGAGTTTAAAGATGCGTCAAATGCTGACGAAGTTAAGCCTGTTGATAAAGCCCCTGAAACTAAATTGTAATTTATTGAAGTTCACATTAAAGCAGATTTTTTGAGATCTTATTTAACTCTTTCAGAAGTAAAAGCTGATCATTCGGCGGGGAAAATTACTATTCCACAACTCGTTGATACCTATCTTGAGCGCATTGAAAAGCTACGACATCTCAATGCTTTTGTAGAGGTGTTTACTGATGAAGTTAGATTGAGGGCTATTGAAGTCGATGCTAGGATGAAAGCTGGTACAGCCGGAAAGCTTGCCGGTATGGTCATAGGCATCAAAGATAATATAGCTTATAAAGGCCATGCCATGAGTGCATCGTCTAAAATTTTGGATGGTTTTATTTCATTATTTAATTCAACTGTTGTAGAGCGACTCTTAAAAGAAGACGCAATTATTATAGGCAGGTTGAATTGTGATGAATTTGCGATGGGCGGTTCAAATGAAACATCATTTTACGGACCAGTTAAAAACTTCGACGATATTTCAAAAGTTTCAGGAGGTTCGTCTGGAGGTTCTGCTGTAGCAGTTCAGGCAGACCTTTGTCTTGCCGCATTAGGTACAGATACTGGGGGAAGTGTCAGGCAACCTGCTTCATTTTGCGGGGTTGTTGGGCTCAAGCCAACTTATGGCCGTATATCACGTTATGGTATCGTGGCTTTTGGTTCTTCTTTTGACCAGGTTGGTACGCTTTCTCATAGTGTTTCAGATTCAGCCCTTATTCTAGATGTACTAGCCGGACAAGACGACAAAGACGCAACCTCATCTGCTCACCCGGTGGGTAATTATAAAAGCAGCACTGAATCTTCAGCTAAGCTGCGTCGTATTGCCTATATCAGTGAATATCTTGAAAGTTCGGGCCTTGATCCTTTTATCAAGGGAAAGACCCTTGAACTAATAAACCAGCTAAGACAGGAAGGTCACACAGTAGAAGCAGTTCATTTTCCCTACCTTGAATATCTGGTACCTGCTTATTACGTTTTAACAACTGCCGAGGCATCTTCAAATCTTTCTCGCTATGATGGTGTTCATTTTGGCTATAGAAGCCCGAATGCGCATGATTTAGAAAGCACCTATAAGAAAAGCCGTTCAGAGGGGTTTGGCCCAGAAGTTAAAAGAAGAATCATGCTGGGCACTTTCGTCTTATGTGCAGGTTATTATGATGCCTATTATGGGAAAGCCCAGAAAGTCAGAAGGCTTATACAAGAAGCGACAAACCAAATTCTTGATAAGTACGATTTTATCATTACTCCTTCGACCCCTACGACAGCTTTTGGAATTGGTGAAAAAATTGAAGATCCTATCGTAATGTACCTGGCCGATATATTTAATGTTCAAGCTTCCCTTGCGGGTATCCCTGCCATTTCAGTTCCGCTTTTTCGTCATCCTAACTCAATGGCCGTCGGAATGCAATTGATGGGGAAGAAATTTGATGAAGAAAATCTCCTTTCTTTTGCTGCCAGGCTAACCGAAATGGATTTTCAAACGGTTGATGCTTAAGGCATTTCAACTGAAACAATCTGGTTACATACTTCGTTAAAAAGTATGTATTTCCAGTTGGATTTATTATTCTTGTATGAGACGTGTTACTTACTTATACTTAGTGGTAACTTTTACCGTTCTTATCACCTTATAGCAATACTAAATAAAGACAAGAAAATCTGTCTTAAACTAAATTGATGTAGATGAAGAAAGTTATTTCCTTAATCCTGTTTACTGTATTTACCTCTACAGCTTTTGCCAGCAACCGATCTTTCACGGATACAGCCAAAACTAAAAAAATCCTATCTGCAGCTTTACATGTTCCTGCTATTTTGGCAAAAAGCCTCAGGTCTTTGTTTGGAATTAATCAAGCTGATACTATAAGCTCTGCTGTTACAAAAACGATAATTTCATTAAATGACACTTCCCTGGTTCTCGCAGAAGATATTCCAATGCCAGTTAATGAGCTGAGCGTTTTTGAAAATGAACTTTATCACAAACGGCTTGATACACTACAGAAAGAAATCCCGTTAAGTTATAATGAATTTGTTCAATCGTATATCAATTTGTATGCCTATCATAGAAGAGCTTTAGTTGAAAGGTTATTAGGAGAGGGTTCTTACTATTTCCCGATTTTCGAGAAGGCATTAAAGACAGAAGGTGTTCCCGAACAATTGAAATATTTACCCATCATTGAGTCTCAGCTAAACCCATTTGCCCTGTCTAGAGTCGGAGCCAGCGGTTTGTGGCAGTTTATGTATACTACCGGTAAGGGATATGGCCTTCAAATCAATTCATATCTTGATGAAAGACTTGACCCTGTTAAGGCAAGTCTGGCAGCAGCACGCTACTTTAAAGACAGTTATGAACGTTACGGTGATTGGCTACTTGTGATTGCCTCATATAATTGCGGTACAGGCAATGTAGACCGCGCTATCAAACGGTCTGGTGGAGCCCATGATTTCTGGACAATCAAACGCTTTTTACCCAAAGAAACCCGAAGCTATGTACCTGCATTTATTGCCGCAACGTATATCTTCAGCTATGCCAGGCATCATGGTCTGCGTGCTCAAAAACCTATATTCCCGGTTCAAAATGATTCTGTTCTGGTTAACAATAAACTAGCCCTGAATACTATTGCCACAGTATTAAATATAAATCCTGATGATTTAAGAAAGCTTAACCCACAGTATAGAAGGGGCATTGTAACCGGAACAGCCGATGACCAGCTTGCTATTATAATGCCCCGTGACAAGAAGAAAATGTTTCTTGCCATGCGTGATAAATTAAATGATCAGCCTGATAATCTAAATATGACCCAGGTGGGTTACTCTACAACTGAGATACAGCATTCTGTGCATAGCACGATAGTTCATAAAGTAAGAAGGGGAGAAACTCTTGCAATGATAGCTTTGCATTATGATGTAACTGTACAAGATCTACGGGTCTGGAATCAACTTCATCATTTGTCAATTGACAAGGGTCAGCATATTAAAATTAAAACCAGTCATTATTCACAATCAGGCACAACTATTACCAGACACTCAAGACATTCGAGAAAAAATATGGCGAATTATTACAAGGTGCGCAGGGGTGATACGCTTTCTATTATCGCAAAAAGGTTTAATATTTCACTTACTATCTTGCGAAATGCCAATCGGGGGCATCTAAGCAGCCTGAGGGCTGGTCAGACACTTAAGGTTTGAGTATTAAATAAACATCTAAATAATATGCCGTTCCTGTTTATGGAGCGGCATTTTTATTTAGATTTGGTTTTCTACCAATACGTAAATATGAGTTCGTCAGATAAGAAACAAGAAGCTCTTGATTACCATTCGCAAGGAAGACCGGGCAAAATTGAAGTTGTCCCAACCAAACCATATAGTACTCAACGGGATCTTTCTCTAGCCTATTCTCCGGGTGTTGCTGAACCCTGCCTCCGTATTGCCGATAACCCTGAAGACGCCTATAAATATACAGCAAAGGGCAATCTCGTTGCTGTTATCAGCAATGGAACTGCAGTACTGGGTTTAGGTGATATAGGTGCCCAGGCATCAAAGCCTGTAATGGAGGGCAAAGGGTTATTATTTAAAATATTTGCAGATATTGATGTATTTGACATTGAGCTTGATGTAAAAGATGTTGATGAATTCGTTCGAATCGTAAAAGCGCTGGAGCCAACTTTTGGTGGTGTAAACCTTGAAGATATAAAGGCTCCAGAGTGTTTTGAAATTGAGCGCCGTTTAAAAGAGGAGATGTCAATACCTGTCATGCATGATGACCAGCATGGTACAGCCATAATTTCTGGAGCAGCACTTTTAAATGCGCTGGAAATACAAAACAAAAAGATTGAAGATGTACGTTTTATTGTTAACGGGGCTGGAGCTGCTGCAGTTTCCTGTACGAAAATATATATTGCTTTAGGGGCAAAACCTGAGAATATTGTCATGTGCGATCGTTCTGGAATCATCAGATCAGACCGAGTTAAACTTGATAAGATTAAAGCCCAGTTTGTTACCAGCCGTGATATAAATACCCTGGAAGAAGGTGTAAAAGATGCAGATGTGTTTATCGGACTGTCTGTGGCCAATGTTATGACCGTTGACATGTTATTATCAATGGCGGCAAACCCAATTGTATTTGCAATGGCGAATCCCGATCCTGAAATTGATTATACGCTTGCAATAAATACCCGTCCTGACATTATCATGGCTACAGGCAGGTCTGATTTTCCGAATCAGGTTAATAACGTTTTAGGATTCCCCTATATTTTCAGAGGAGCCCTTGACAGCCGAGCTACACAGATCAACGAGGCTATGAAACTGGCAGCGGTTAAGGCAATTGCCGAACTCGCAAAGTTACCTGTACCTGCATCAGTTAATCTGGCCTATAATAAAAATGATATTGTATTTGGCCGTGAATATATTATCCCCAAACCCATTGATTATCGTCTGATAACTACAGTTGCACCAGCTGTCGCTAAAGCTGCGATCGAGTCTGGAGTAGCAAGAAAAAAGATTCTTGACTGGGAGGCTTATAAAGATGAGCTTCAGAAGCGGCTTGGCCTCGATGATAAACTGATGAGGTCGATCATAAATAAAGCCAAGAGCTCTGCCAAAAGAGTTGTTTTTGCTGAAGCCGATAATTATAAAATATTAAAAGCGGCACAAATAGTTCGTGATGATAATATTGCCATTCCAATTTTACTGGGTAATGAGGCAAAAATTAAAGAAATAGCCACAGCCAATTCTATTGATATTTCAAATATGCAGATAGTAGATCACCTGCAGTGCAAGGGTAAAATGGAATTATATGGTGAAATTCTTTACAAGAAGCGTCAAAGAAAGGGTATGACATTGGTTGAAGCCCAAAAGCAGATGCGTGACCGTAACTATTTTGGTTCAATGATGATTGAACTGGGCGAAGGTGATGCGTTGATCTCAGGGCTTACCAAGAATTATAAGAGTACCATCTTGCCAGCCTTACAAATTATAGGTACAGAAAAGGGTACCCCTAAAGTTGCTGGTATGTACCTGATGTTAACTAGCAAAGGACCTGTATTCTTTGCTGATACTACTGTTAATATTAACCCTTCAACTCAGGATCTGGTAGACCTTACCGTACTGGTTGAACGGTCTGTGCGTAACCTGAATATTAAGCCCCGGATTGCATTGATCTCCTATTCGAATTTCGGGTCAAATGAAGGTGAATCTCCAAATAAGATCAGAGATGCAGTTACAATACTTCATAAAAAGTATCCGACCATGGTAGTTGACGGAGAAGTACAGGGTAATTTTGCCATGAACGCTGAACTTCTCAAAAATAATTATCCATTTTCGAATCTTGTTGGTGAGCCAGCCAATACCCTTATTTTCCCAAACCTTGAGGCAGGAAATGCAGCATATAAAATATTACAGGAGATAGGTGATTCTGAGGCTGTCGGTCCTATACTTCTGGGTCTTAATAAATCAGTACATATTTTACAGCTTGATAGTTCGGTTCGGGAAATTGTAAATATGGTTACAATTGCTGTTGTTGATGCCCAAAGCAAGGCCCTGTTTAAAGCATAGAATTGAGAGATAAGGCGTTTGGCAATAGGAGCATTTAAGTTTAGTAAGAATGATAGCATATATTGAGGGTAAACTAACCAGAAAACAACCAACCTATGTTATTGTAGAAACCGGGGGAATAGGTTACCATATACATATTTCACTCTTTACATTTTCAGCCTTGCCAGAAGTCGGGGAAGTTCTGGTTCGGATTTATACCATCCTTCATATTAAAGAAGATGCGCATACCTTATATGGTTTTGCAGGTGAATCAGAGCGAAGTCTTTTTCAACATCTGGTATCAGTATCCGGAATTGGACCCTCTATTGGCCGTATGATTTTATCTTCAATGAATCCTGATGAAATTCAACAGGCCATTGTTAATGGTGACGTTCCGCAGATGCAGAAAATTAAAGGGATCGGTACAAAATCGGCACAGCGAATCATACTTGAGCTTCAAGATAAGTTGTTGAAGGGTGGTTCAGATGCATTGTTTTCAGTAAAAACAAACAATACAGCACGTGAAGAAGCGTTAATAGCCTTAGTTACCCTTGGTTTTATTAAAACACATGCCGAAAAGGCAATTGAAAAAGTAGTTAACCTACCCGGTGGCCATGCGTTAGCTGTTGATGTAATTATTAAACTAGCGCTAAAACAACTATAAGTCTTATTGAAATAAATGAGAAAACTTTACCTTATTTTATTTCTTGGGTTAAATTTATTCGTAATTCTGGCTTTATCTGCAAAGCCAGCTATCATTTTGCGCCATCTTGACAAGCCGGGCTCAGGTTTTAAAAGTATAATTTTGAAGCAACCTGAAACCCGAAATCCAATTGTAGCAGATTATCACTTTCGATTAAAGAGGATGAGAAGCGATACAGATACCAGCAGATTACGCTACCCGCTGAAAAAGAGATTAACTGCAATTCCCCCAGCCTACACACCCCTTGACCTGAAAAACCCGTTAAACATTATCAGGAAAGTTGAATTTGACTCAGCTTCAGGTATGTATGTGCTGACTGAAACTGTTGGCGGCAAACCCTATGCCATACCAGTTTATATGAACTTTGACGAATATTCAAAGTATCAGCTAAACGAAAGTAAAAGGGAGTACTGGAGACAAAAAACAGGGCATTCAGCCATTGCCCAAAACAGAGGCCTGATACCGAAACTTACAGTAGACAGTAAATTATTTGAGCAGATTTTTGGGGGTAACACCATTGACATCAGGCCTCAGGGTGAAGCTGAGCTTACGTTTGCCTACAGGTTTAATAGAAATGATAACCCCTTGTTTACACAGCGTCAACGCCGGCAGGGTAGTTTTGATTTTCAGGAGCGATTACAGGTTAATGTTACAGGTCAGATCGGTGATAAGCTAAAAATCCTGACCAACTACAATACAGAGTCTCAGTTTGATTTTGAAAATCAGATTAAACTTGAATATACAGGCAAACCTGATGAAATTATCCGGAAAATTGAGCTGGGTAATGTAAGTATGCCCCTCAATACACAGCTCATTACTGGAACACAAAATTTATTTGGAATAAAAACACAGCTACAGTTTGGTCGTTTGGGCATAACCAGTATTTTCTCACAGCAGAAAAGCCAGCGTAAGCAGATAAATATTAATAACGGCACCCAGCAAAATGATTTCAAGCTGACTGCCGATAATTATGATGCGAACCGGCATTATTTTCTAGCCCAGTTTTTTAGAAATAATTATAACAGAGCATTAAATGGCCTGCCTATTGTCAATTCTTCAATAGTTATAACCCGTCTTGATGTTTGGGTAACCAATAGAACTACCGGTGTTAATACAAATGCCAGAGATGTCATTGGATTTATGGATCTGGGTGAGAGTCATCCATATAATCCAGCTGTTGCTGCTAATATTCCATCTTATACTTCTCCGTTTCCCAATAGTACCCGGAATGCTGTCTTTAAAACGCAGCCATCGAATAATCTGCTTGACGTAATACCGGTAGATTCAAGATTTACCAATAGCACCAGTCTTTATTCATTTTTTCAGGCTAGCGGAGGCACTGATAACTTTGGAAAGCTTCAGTATGCTCGTAAACTTGACCCTACAGAATACACACTGAATCAAACTCTGGGCTATATTTCTATTAACCAGGCCTTAAATGCAGATGAAATACTAACAGTTGCCTATCAGTATACCGTAAACGGTATTCAATATCAGGTCGGTGATCTTTCAACTGATATTGCAGTTGATAATGGCAAACCAAAAGTGCTTTATACCAAATTATTAAAAAATGCTGTTACGAAGGTCAATCTGCCAGTTTGGAAACTACAGATGAAAAATATTTATTCCCTGGGTACCTACCAGGTTAATCCAACGAATTTTGTACTGAATATCACCCGGCTAGATGAAAAAAGTGGGGTTGAAGAACAGGTAATGACAGAAGGAGCACTTACTACCTCTAAGCGCTGGCTTCAGTTACTTGATCTTGATAATATAAATGCCCAGCAAGACCGTGTGCCCGATGGTCAGTTTGACTTTATCCAGGGTATTACAATAGATGCGAATAACGGGCTGATCATTTTTCCGGTTCTCGAACCTTTTGGTTCTGACCTTGCTGCCCGTTTCTCCCCTTCAGAAACAGGGCTAATCAAGAAATATGTTTATCAGCAATTATATGATTCAACTAAATTTCAGGCCCAGCAGTTTCCGAGCTTAAACCGTTATTTTTTAAAAGGTACTTACCAGAGTACCAATAGTAACCAGTTTAGCTTAAACTCAATTAATGTTCCACAGGGTTCGGTAAAAGTAACGGCCGGAAATATTCCGTTGGTAGAAGGTCAGGATTTTACGGTAGACTATAATCTGGGCAGGGTTACCATTATTAATCAGAGTCTTCTGAGTGCAGGTATTCCGATACAGATTAATGTTGAAGATAATTCGCTTTTTGGCATACAGCAGCGCTCGCTAGTAGGTACCAGACTTGACTATATAGTAAATAATGATTTTCGCCTGGGTGGTACCATCATGAATCTTTCTGAAAAACCCCTTACCCAGAAAGTTAATCTTGGAGATGAGTCAATCAATAATACGATATGGGGTCTAGATGGTTCATACAGGGGTACATCGAAATGGCTAACAAAAATAGTCAATAAACTTCCCTTCATTCAACAAAGCAAGGCATTATCGAGTTATAGCTTCAATGGTGAATTTGCCCAATTGGTTCCAGGACATAATAAAGCACTTGATTTTGCTGGCGATAAGGGTGTATCTTACATAGATGACTTTGAAAATACCAGTTCCATTATTGATCTCCGAAGTTCAACAGGCTGGTATATTTCTGGTACACCTCAATTATTTCCTGAATCGGGCCTGATCGATAACCTCTCATATGGCTATAACAGGGCATTGCTTTCATTCTACAATATAGACCCTATATTTTACAGTACAAATAGTAATCTTACTCCTGGTAATATTCAGAATAACCGGGCCGAATTGTCGAATCATCGGGTTCGTCAGGTTAATGAACAGGAAATTTTCCCGGCCAAACCTATTATTGATGGGCAGCCTTCGATTACCAATACGCTTGATCTTGCCTATTACCCAACTTTAAGGGGACCTTATAATTACGATATTTCTAATGTCGGTACTGATGGAAAGTTATTGAATCCTAAAAATCGCTGGGGTGGTATTGTCAGAGGCCTTCAAACGACAGATTTCGAGTCATTAAATGTTGAATACATTGAAATGTGGGTCATGGATCCATTTCTTGCCAATCCAACATCAAAAGGAGGCTCGTTATATTTTGATCTGGGAAGTATTTCTGAAGATATTCTAAAAGATGGTCGTAAAAGTTTGGAAAATGCATTACCCGCCGATGGTACGGGGATACCTGGTATTAATGCCACTGCACTTCAAACGACTGATTCAACGGGGGTTGATACCACAGCCTGGGGTGCAGTTTCAAGAAATCAGCCAGTTACTCAAAGTTTTGATAATGACCCGAATGCCAGACCGAATCAGGATGTGGGTCTTGATGGTTTGAGTGATCAGAATGAGCGTATCTTCTTCAAAAATTTTCTTAGTGGAATCGGCAACAAAATTACAAATCCAGCAGCAATCAGCTCAATAGATGCCGATCCGTCGAGTGATAACTTTCACTATTATAATGGTACTGATCTTGATCAGCAAAATGCAGGAATTCTTCAACGCTATCAGCGTTTCAACGGGATGGAAGGTAACTCCCGGATTACAACCGGGCTAACCAGTTCGGCCAGTACATCATTACCTGATCAGGAAGATATCAACAGGGATAATAATATGAGTACTGATGAAAGCTATTATGAATATCGGGTAGCCATTAATGCTGATTCAATGCAGATCGGGCATAATAATATAGTAGCCATTCAGGAAAATAAAAATGTACAGCTTGCCAATGGTAAGATTGCACCATCAGTAAAATGGTATCAGATTAAAGTTCCGATCCGCAATCCGATTGCAAATTTTGGTGGGATTGAAGATTTTAAGACCATACGTTTTATCAGGATGTTCATGACTGGTTTTCAGGATACAACCGTGCTTCGTTTTGGACGCCTGCAATTGCTAAGGGGTGAATGGCGCAAATTCAATGAGGCAAATGCCGCTTTAAATATCATAAAGGATCCGGCTGTTCCGCCAGGAACAATTGACCAGTCATCAACAAATGTGACGACAGTAAGTATAGAAGAAAATTCAACCAGCCGCCCCAATGGCATTCAATATGTAATACCACCAGGTATTCAACAAGAGCAAAACCTGAATTCTTATCAGCAGAATCTAAAATTAAATGAGCAGTCTCTTGCTTTCAATTTTAATAGTTTGGGTGATGGATTTTCAAGGTATACCTACAAAATATTTGGTGGGGTAGATTCACGCAGGTATAAGAAAATAAAGTTATTCATACACCTTGAAGCGGCTCAGGGAAATTCAAGCCTTAATGCTGGAAGTCTGCGTGATGGTGATGTACACGCAGTAATACGTCTGGGATCAGACTTTATTCAGAATTATTACGAGTACGATATTCCGCTGACCGTTACACCTGATAATACAGGAACCAACCAGGAAAAGATCTGGCCTTCTACCAATAATTTTGATGTTGTGTTACAAACACTCAAAAACGCCAAGCTTGCCCGAAACAAGGCCCTGGTTGCAGGTGTGCCATGGCCAGTGACGACAGTTTTTGAATACGTAGATCCTGCAAATATTAAAAATACAGTCAGACTTTTAGGAAATCCAGATCTGAGTAATATCAGGGTTGGAATGATGGGGGTAAGAAATCCATTTCATACTGGCAACCAGTTTGATGATGGTATGCCAAAAAGTGGACAGGTCTGGTTTGATGAATTGAGATTTACTGATTTTGATGAAGGAGGAGGCTGGGCAGCGACAGCAAGAATGAATCTGAAGCTGGCTGACCTGGCAAATGTAACGGCCACAGGTTTTCATTCAAGTGCTGGATTTGGAACCCTTGAGTCAAGAATCAATGAATTGAATAAATTCAATGAGACCAGTTATGATATTGCAACGAATGTTGATCTAAGTAAATTCTTTCCTGCAAAACTAGGACTCAATTTACCGATGTTCCTTTATTATTCACATGACAGGATCAGTCCTGAATTCGACCCCAATAATCCGGATGTCAAATTGAAAGATGAGGCCAATTCTTATACCAACAGGCATCAGCGCGACTCTTTGGTAAATGCAGCCATTGAGGTTGACACCAGGCGCAGTATTAATTTTAGTAATGTGCGTAAAATGCGTACAAACCCTGCCCTGAAACCACATTTCTGGGATATTGAAAATTTTAGTCTCAGTTACTCTTTTAATGAAAATACGCAGCGAAATTACCTGATTCAAAATTATTTTGCAAAAACCTATAAGGGTATCATTGACTATAATTTCCAGGCAAATAATAAACCTTTTCAGCCCTTTAAAAAGATGTTCAAATCGAAATGGCTGGTATTTTTACATGATCTTAACCTGAGTCCACTGCCATCAGCCTATAGTTTCAGAATGGATATTGACCGATTCACGGCAGCAAATACGCTCAGAGCCAATCAGGGGAATGGATTTTTTCAGGCCCCAACAGCCTATAACCGAACATTTTATATCACCCGCAATTATGGCCTTCACTGGGATCTGACTAAATCAATGCATATTGATTTCCAGGCAACAAATTATTCAACTGTTGATGAGCCTAGTGGTGCATCGACTGCCCTCACCCGTGATTCTACCCGCAGAAACTTCCTGCGTATGGGTCGCACAACTGATTATACCCAGACAGCTTCGGTTTCTTATATGGTGCCGATCAATAAACTGAGATACCTTGACTTTATTACTCTTGGGCTTAAGTATTCTGCATTTTATGAGTGGAGATCGGCATCGCTTGCAGTTTTAAAAAGTGATACTGCAAAGCTCGGCAATTCAATACAAAACCAGCGTCAGTTTGAAATGGATCCTTCTTTTGACCTGACGATCCTGTATCGGAAATTTAAGTGGCTGAGCCGGATTACTGCTCCTGCAATTATTATTCATAAACCAAGTGATACATTGGGAAAACATATCAGGTATGTAAACCCCTTTTTGAGAGCTTTTGGAAACCTGATCACAAGTGTTAAAACCATACATGGTACGTTTACCAAGGCTCAGGGAATCTATTTGCCAGGATTTTTACCAGTTCCAACATTACTTGGTGATGCTCTCGGCAATAATGCTCCGGGATACGGATTTATATTTGGCAGTCAGAAAGATATCAGGGCAAAGGCCGCAGCAAATAACTGGATCACCCGATACAAATATCTTCAGGCCCAGTTTGTCAGAACCTATCGTGAGAATATAAATGGACAGATAGGCCTTGAACCATTGAAAGATCTTCGTCTTGACTTTACGGCCACAAAAGATTTTTTATACTCTCATCAGGAGACTTTTAAGTTTGATTCAACAGGCCAGTCATATGTGAGTCAGAATCCAATAACCAGCGGTACTTATAGTATCTCAACAATCACCATTGCCTCAGCTTTTGAAAAGCAGGTTGGTGGTATCAGCGGCCTGACAACAACCTTCCTGAAATTTGAAGCTGATCGTCAACCAATATCTCACCGTCTGGGTGCAAAAAACCCACTTTCTAAAGGCGATTCATTAGGTTATGCCGGTGGTTATGGTCCTTATTCTCAGGATGTGCTTATTAATTCTTTTCTGGCTGCTTATACCGGTACTGATGCTTCAAAAGTTAAATTTAATCTATTCAGGTCTGTTCCCCTGCCAGGATGGAGACTAAGTTATAATGGACTTGGTAAACTGCCTTATCTGCGAGATGTATTTACCTCGCTTGTTGTTACACATGCATACAGGTCAACCTATACCATTAATAGTTTTACATCAAGCCTGAGCTATAATACCGACCCTACGGCCAGAGATGGCAATAATAATTTTTTCCCTGCCTATCAGGTGAGTTTCCTGAACATAACAGAAAACTTCGAGCCCTTGCTCGGTGTCGACATGCGTTTTAAAAACAATGTTACAGCCAATGTACAGTATAGCAAGTCAAGAATCATTAGTCTGAGCCTGGCCAATGCACAGCTGGCACAGGTAAATAATAAAGAGATTGTTGTTGGGGCGGGTTACCATGCTATTAATTTGAGGCTGCCTTTTAGAATTAACGGGAGCACAGTAATTCTTAAAAATGATATGCAGTTTAAACTCGACGTAGCCCTGCGTGACAGCCGCTCATTAATTTACCAATTGGATTTGCCCACAGGAACTGTTGCCGGAGGTCTGCGCAATTTTTCAATGCGTCCTGCAATAGACTATAATCTGAGCCGTGAATTTAATTTTAGAATTTATTACGATAGTAATTCTACCAAACCGTATACCTCAAACTCTTATAATTCATCGTTTTCAACACTGGGCATTGCATTGAGATATATCATCGGTCAATAATGTAAAAGTCTTGCCAATGGTGTCCCATTTTATTATGTGCATCAGGAAAGACTATATTTGAAAAAATAATTTCAATTATGAATTTTCCTGACGAATTAAAGTATACGAAAGATCACGAATGGATCAAATTAGAAGGGGATATTGCCATCATAGGCGTGACTGAATTTGCACAGGGTGAATTAGGTGATATCGTGTATGTTGATATCAACACAAAGGGAAAAGAATTGGCTGCAAATGAAATTTTCGGCTCTGTTGAAGCGGTAAAGACTGTTTCTGACCTTTTTATGCCTCTTTCCGGAACAGTGACTGAAATCAATCCTGATTTGAATGCTAATCCTGAATTGGTGAACTCTGACCCGTATGGTGCAGGCTGGATGGTTAAGGTAAGTTTAACCAATGCTGGTGATTTTGAAACATTGCTATCTAGTGAAGAGTACAAACAGCAAATAGGTGTTTAACCTGAATTCATATTATACATGTTGACCTTGCTTAGAAAATACCCCTTATCTATTATCTGGGTCCTGTTTATATTGGTGATGTGCTCTGTGCGTATGACTTCAATACCCTTGTCTGGAAGTATACATATCCCGAACTTTGATAAGCTGGTTCATTTTGGTTTCTTTTTCGTTCTTAGTGCTCTGCTGTTTATGGAGAGCACCAGGCAACAAAATACCAGTTTGACACGTTTAAAAGTTAGCATTGTCATCTTTCTGATTGCTGCTATTTATGGTGGAAGTATCGAGTTACTTCAAAAATTTGTTTTCACATACCGGTCAGCCGAATGGTTTGACTTTTTGGCTGATGCTGCTGGTTCTATTTGTTCATTGATACTGATTCTGATATTTACGACTGCAAAAAAGACTCAAACCGAAAATGTGCACTAATATGAGTAATCAATGTAAATCTTCTTTTTTGATCTGTTTTTTGCTTGTTATGACAATGTTGACCGCCTGCGGTACACGCTGCCATTGCCCACATGTAAGTAAGACCCCATCCGAATCTAATCATCAGATTAACTGGACGCTGAATGAAATCAGTCAAGGTTCTCGCCCCCAGGTTTAACAAACCTGCTATTTCATTGTTCAGCTAGTGTAACCTCATCCAATACAGGCTATACAAGCTTATTCTTATTTGGATTTATTATAAATAAAGGGTATCTTGCTCGCTCAATAGTATGAATCTCTCTCAGTTAGAATTAGGTCAGTATGCCATCATCCAGGATTTTACAGATGTAGATATGTCTGTCAAATTGATGGAAATGGGTTGCCTGCCTGGAGAAACTGTTCAACTGGTTAAAATCGCACCTTTTGGTGATCCGATTTCAATAAGCGTCGCTGGTTACGAACTGAGTCTGCGTAGAAAAGAAGCTTCAACAGTATTAGTTAAAAATTTACAGTGGGTAAAGGTTTAAAGGTTGCATTAATAGGAAACCCTAATACAGGAAAATCAACCTTATTCAATGATCTGACAGGTTTAAATCAACGTACAGGTAATTTTGCGGGTGTTACTGTCGAAAAAAAAACGGGAATAATTTCTTATCCTGATCAAACAGAAATAGAACTGATAGATCTTCCTGGTATTTACAGCCTATATCCCCGTTCTTCTGATGAGATAATTGCTTTTCGGGTATTATGTGATCCTGATAACAGTGACTTTCCTGATGCAGTTATAGTTATAGCTGACGCATCAAATTTAAAAAGGAATCTTCTGCTGTTTACACAGGTCGCAGATCTTAAAATGCCGGTTATTCTGGTATTAAACATGATTGATGTCGCTGACCGTAATGGCCTCAAAATAGATGCAGCAGGACTGTCAAATGCATTAAATGTTCCAGTCATTGCCGTCAATGCCCGTGACAAAAAAGGAATTGCTGAACTAAAAGAATTATTACGCGGAGCTCAGGCGCTTAAGCCGGCCAATGATACCATAGATGTAACAGCCCTTGCTCCATCATTGATTGCTGGTATACAGGAAGGTTTAGGTATTAAGAATGGTTACAAAGCATTACAACTTGCACACCAGCATGAGCAGTATCAGAATCTACCGCCTGAAGAAAATGAATTAATTGAATCTCTTGAGCATACGCATTCATTTGCCTCCCAGCGTGTTCAGACCGTTGAGACACTTGACCGTTATAAATTTATCAATACCCTGATCGCTGATCACGTTAGCCAGGAGGTTACGTTAGAAAAAACATCTGTTACTACCCGAATCGACAAAGTGCTGACCCATAAGTTTTTTGGGCTGTTTTTATTTCTATTCATTCTTTTCGGGGTATTTCAATCGATTTTCAGCCTTGCCAAATATCCCATGATTTTCATTGGAGAGTGTTTTGTCTGGTTGCAGGAATATTTAAGGGGCGTTCTGCCAGCCGGACAGTTAACAAGTCTGCTGATCGATGGTGTTTTATCAGGTTTGAGTGGTGTGATGGTTTTTTTGCCCCAGATAATCATTCTTTTTGCTTTCATCGCTATTCTTGAAGATACTGGCTACATGGCAAGGGTGTCATTTATGATGGATAAGGTCATGCGTAAGGTAGGTCTGAATGGGAGATCAGTAGTGCCCCTGATGAGTAGTGTTGCCTGTGCTGTTCCAGCAATTATGTCAACCCGTACAATCGAGAACTGGAAAGACCGTCTTATCACCATCATGGTAACACCCTTGATGAGCTGTTCGGCACGTTTGCCTGTTTACACGCTTCTTATTTCTCTTGTTGTACCAGACTATAATGTTTTCGGTTTATTCAACCTCAAAGGACTGACCCTGCTTGCTATGTATCTGGTAGGTTTTATAGCGGCTATGCTTGCAGCTCTAGTGATGAAAAAAGTGGTGGGTAAGAAAACCAAAACGTATTTTATCATGGAACTACCGATTTATCGCATGCCTAAATGGTCACATGTAGTACTATCGCTGATCGATAAGTCAAAGGCTTTTATTGTGAATGCCGGACAAATTATTATTGCCGTCTCTGTTATTTTATGGGTTTTGTCCTCTTATGGCCCCCCCGGAAGATTTAGTATCATTGAAAAGAAGTATCAGGATCAGACATTATTACATCAGTATAGTCCAAGCCATATTCTGAGCCTTGAAAAGTCTGAAAAGCTTGAAAACTCTTACGCTGGTATTCTGGGTCATGTAATTGAACCCGTAATCAAGCCATTGGGCTATGACTGGAAAATTGGAATTGCCCTGATTACCTCCTTTGCTGCCCGTGAGGTTTTCATCGGTACAATGGCAACACTCTACAGTGTTGATAATCCAGAAGGAAATATTGCTTCTGTACAGCAGAAAATGAAACAGGCCAGATCACCTATTACCGGGAAGCCAGTTTTTTCTCTTGCAGTTGCATTCTCTCTGATGATCTTTTATGCTTTTGCCATGCAATGCAGCAGCACGCTGGCTGTTGTTTACCGCGAAACAAAAAGCTGGAAATGGCCAGTAATACAATTTCTGTATATGACGGGAATGGCCTATATTTCAAGCTTGATAGTGTTTCAGTTGCTTAAATGACAGATAGAACAGCGCTTCTAAAAAAGTATATGCCCGAACCGGCGGCTCCACTTATCTCAACATGGATTGATCAGTATCAGGCGATCCTGAAGATTTCTAAATCAAGAAGTACCAAACTTGGCGATTACCGTCACCCATATCTGGGACAGGGACACCGCATTTCTGTAAATTTCAATTTAAATCCTTACGCTTTTCTAATTACCCTCGTACATGAATTTGCACACCTTGTTTGTTATAACCAGTTTAAAAATAAGGTCAAGCCTCATGGAAGTGAATGGAAAGGAATTTTCAAAATCCTGATGGACCCTTTCATGGCCATGCAGATTTTTCCAAATGAACTACAGACACATCTGGTAAATTACCTGATAAACCCTGCGGCATCAAGCTGCTCTGATGTTAATCTGATGCGGATACTTGAAAAATACGACATGCCAAGACCAGGTACTACCTTTGTTGAGCATGTCTTGCATGGAGCACTTTTTTTTACTCCTGATGGACGGTGTTTTAAAAAGGGTGAAAAACTGCGCAAGCGTTTTAAATGTGAAGAAGTATCAACTCGCAGAATGTATCTCTTTAATCCACTCGCCAAAGTCAAGCTACCGGAATAGGCTAAAGCTCACGAATCCAGATATTTCTAAAGCTTGTTGGATTATTGTGGTCTTGTAGCATGATTGGGCCAGTGCCGTCATAGTTTGTATAAGCTGGCATTCCGATATATTGTGTTGGGCCCTGGATATAAAAATCATTTAATACCAGTATACCATTTTGGAAAACAGTTACTCTTGCTGGATAGAGAATCCGTTTAGAAGGGCTGTAAACAGGCGCTGTAAACAGGATGTCATAACTCTGCCATTCACCCGGCTTGCGACAGGCATTAACCAGTGGAACAGCCTGTTTGTAAATGCTACCAGCCTGACCATTAACATAGGTTTCCTGATGATATGAATCAAGCACCTGCAGTTCATACAGCCCCTGTAAAAATATTCCACTATTACCTCTCTCCTGACCTTTACCTGTAACAGTAGCTGGAATTCTCCATTCAATATGCATCTGAAAACTGCCGAATTTTTGTTTAGTTGAGATATTTCCTTTTCCCGGAACTACTGAAAGTATGCCAGACGCTACTGACCATTCTGAGGCAGCTTTAGTTGCTGAATTTTGCCATGCCGATGCATCACTGCCATTAAATAATACGATAGCATCTGAAGGGCTCGCATACGGGGTAAGACCTGGGCTGACTTCATTTGGTACTGGTGTATAATATTCCGTAACCTCTGGATCTTTGGTAGTGGGCAGACCGTCTTTACCTGTTTGTAACTGGGCAAAAGTGGTAGTACTGATCAGGCAGGATATTGCACCGAGTAAAAGGGTGATGATTTTAATCCTCATATTTTATTGGCTCTTATCTGGTTTACGATAAAGCTAACATAAACCAGCTAAAAGCACATGGCTAAAAGCGGTGAACAATGTGTAAAATATGTCTGAGAAATCTACTATGAGTATATGCATTCGAAATATTTTCGCATTTTTAATTTCATCTATAATTTATATGGAAATTAAATATAACTTTAGTAAATAAAAAAAAATATCCAGGTATAGTTAGCTGTCAAATAGTTTTCAAATCTTCTGATATGAATAAACTAATACTCCTGATCTGCGGATTTATTCTGCATATAACTGTAGTTTTTTCTCAAAACATCTCGGTTCTCACCCAGCATGGCGATAACAGGCGCACCGGATGGAATAATCGGGAAACGATTTTAACAACTTCAAATTTAAATCAGGCATCGTTTGGTAAATCTTACAGCATGCCGGTCGATGATCAGATTTATGCACAGCCACTTGTTGTGAGCAATCTGAATATAGGAGGGGCGAGTCATAATACTGTATTCGTTGCAACCGTAAATAATACCGTTTATGCATTTGATGCGGATAAGGCAGGAACCTTCTGGTTCAAAAACTATACGGTCGGCGGTATGAGGGTGCCTCAGAATAAAGATATGACAGGAGCCTGTGGTGGTAACTACAATGATTTCAGTGGAAATATTGGAATTATTGGCACTCCTGTCATTGATTCAGCAAGAAGCACGATGTACTTTGTGGCCCGTAGTACTGATAGCCCGGCAGGGAGCTGGGGGATGGGTAATTTCTTCGAATACCTGCATGCCATTGATATCACGACTGGCAATGAACGGGCAAATAGTCCGGTTCGCATAAATGCCTCAATTTCTGGTACTGGTGAAGGTAGTGTTAATGGAATGCTAGATTTCAACCCACAACATGAAAACCAACGCGCGGGTCTATTACTCGTTAACGGGATTGTCTATATTACGTTTGCCGGTCATTGTGACTGGTCTCCTTATCATGGGTGGATTCTTGGCTATGATGAAATTTCTTTGCAACAAAAATTTGTTTTTAATACTACCCCCGATGGTCATGCCGGTGGTATCTGGATGAGTGGGGCTGGGCCGTCAGCTGATGAAAACGGGAATATTTATGCAGCTGTTGGAAATGGAAGTATTTCAACAAACACCGGCAATCCGAGAAATTATGGTGAAAGTGCAATTAAGCTTTTCCCAACCGGAAATACGCTGGGGGTCAGCAGTTTTTTTACTGCTAAAAATTTTACTGACTTAAATAATGCTGACCTTGATTTCGGCTCAACTCAAATATTATTGGTGCCATCATCTTCTGTTGCGGTAGCAGGATCAAAAGATGGGAATATTTATGTTATGAACGGGAATAGTCTTGGTGGCTATAATGCCGCAACAAATAATGTTTTACAAACGATTAATCTGGGTTCTGGCAAGACTTTACGTTCTTCTTTCTCTTATTTTAAGGGTATGACCAAAGAATGGCTTTATACATGGTCTGAGAACGCAGCATTAAAAGCTTTTCCATTTTTACGAAATACAAGTACGTTTGACCAGGCTAGTGTGGTTATTGGCACTGCTCAGGGTCCAACAGGCAGTAATGGAACATTGCTTTCTGTTTCATCAAATGGCAGTAAAGACGGAACGGGCATTTTGTGGGCTGCGCATGCTGTTACAGGAGATGCCAACCAGTCAACACGGCCAGGAATTCTACGGGCGTTTGACGCGAATGATGTGACAAAAGAACTCTGGAATTCTAATCAAAAGCCAGGTGACAACATAGGTAATTATGCCAAATTTGTTTGTCCAACCGTTGCTAATGGGAAAGTTTATATAGCTACTTTCTCAAATCAATTACTTGTTTATGGTAAAACAGATACTACTATCGATGCCCAGTGTACCGGAATAGCTGACCTTGCCAAGGGAAAAAATGTATTCGCTTCTTCTATCGAATCATCCTTATTACCAGCAATAAACGCTGCTGATAGCAATCTTTCAACAAGGTGGGCAAGTCTTCAGGGGGCAGATCCCCAATCAATTTATGTTGATCTGGGTAACAGATATGATGTTTGTAAGGTAATTCTCAACTGGGAGGCCGCATATGCGAAAGATTTTCAGTTACAGGTATCCGATGATGCAGTCAATTGGACAACAGTTAAATCAATTTCAGGAAATACATTTCTACAGAATATCCTCTACGTAAAAGGGACAGGCAGATATATTCGCATGTTTGGAACGGCCCGGGGTACAACCTACGGATATTCCTTATATGAATTCCAGGTATTTGGTACTACCAATAACAGCTGTGCACCTCCTGCCTCAATACTTACGAGTGGTATCAGCCGCACAGGGGCAACAATCAGCTGGAATCAGGTACCTGGAATCAATAGCTATCAATTAAATTATAAAACAGTTGGGGCTCTTGGCTTTACCTCCTTAAATGTCACTGGAAGCCAGGTCACATTACAGAATCTGGTTTGCGGTACAGATTACCTGTTAAATGTTCAGGCGGTTTGTGCAATTGGGAGCCTTAGTCTGGTTTCAGCCAATCAGGCATTCAGTACCTTGATTTGTGATGGCTCATGTGGCTTTTTACCGACAAGGTGGTCAAATCAGGATGTAGGTAAGACTGCTATTACAGGATCTTCTTGTTTCAGAACGGGTGCATTTACCCTTAAAGCTTCAGGTACCGATGTCTGGAATACTGCTGACGGTTTTCAGTTTGCTTACAAAACATTTAATGGCAATGGTAGTGTGTCAGTTCGGGTAGACAGTATCATCGCAGGTAATCTCTGGGCTAAAGCAGGAATTATGTTTCGTGAGTCACTTGATTCTGGATCAAGACATGTAATTATGGCAATGACACCAGGATCTGCAAATGGTGCCGCATTTCAATTCAGGCAGTCTACAGGCGGCTACAGCTCAAATACAAACGTACCTGGTTTTAATCTGCCCTATTTCGTAAGAGTTGTAAAAAATGGAACCACTTATTCAGGTTATATTTCGGCCGATAGCATAACCTGGAAACAAGTTGGTACGACAGTCGATTTGGGCTTCGGTGGGCAACCGCTCCTGGCAGGCATTTTTTTATCCAGTCATGATAATTCAAGCTTAGGGAAAGCTGTATTCAGTCATGTCCCAATTATTTTTAGTGCTGATACAGGGGTTGTTAATACGAATTGCCCGCCTGTGAATATTGCATTAAACAGACCTGCTGCAAGCTCATCTACAAGTAGTACTGATAAAGCAATTTATGAATTTAGAGCATTCGATGGGGATACTACAAGTTCATGGGTTAGTAGACCGGGAATAGATCCCCAGTGGATTTATAGTGATTTGGGTAAAAACTACCAGTTATGTCAGGTGAGTATTCAATGGGGAACACAATTCGCACAAAATTACCAAATACAGGTATCAGATGATGCAAGTTCTTGGAAAACAGTTCAGTCTGTAACAGGTAATCGCAGCCGATTAAATATCATCAACTTTAATTCAACTACTCAGGGTCGTTTTTTAAGAATATATGGTACTGCCAGGGCGACAACATTGGGCTATGCCATTCAGGAAATGCAGGTTAGGGGAACGGCTTTACCAAACCAGCCGCTTAATATTGCATTGAATAAGAATGTTTTCTCATCCTCAAATGAGAATAGTCTACTATTACCTGGAAATATAGTTGATGGGCTGGGATCGTCAAGGTGGGCAAGTCAGCTCAACGTTGATCCTTCATGGGTTTATATTGATCTGGGTGCAATATTTATTTTGAATAAAGTGGTGCTTGACTGGGAAGTTGCACTTGGGAGTGATTTTCAAATACAGGTATCAAGTGATCTTGTTACTTGGAATACACTTCAAACGATCGTAGGAAACACGTTGTTTACAAATGTAATTAACCTGAACGGTTCAGGTCGGTATGTAAGAATGTTTGGAACGAAAAGGGGCTACCCGGCGGGCTATTCACTTTATGAATTTGAAGTTTACGGCCTGCCTCAAACCGCATTACGGTTAGCAGGCAGTATCAGCCAGTCTCAGTTAAAGATTTATCCTGTTCCGGCAGTGAATTATATAACTATAGAAACTCAGAATCTTATCATCGGAGACATTTCTTTAATTAATCTATCAACGAATCTGCCAAATAAGCCCCTGTTCGTGAGCCGTTCAGCATTAAAAGCAGTAATAAATATAAATGCTTTACATACGGGGTTTTATATTCTTGAGATTAATACCATCAAAGGCAAACTCTCAAAAATTATCAGCATAAAGAAATAAGTTTGGCGCAAGCCTGGTTTAGTTATCAGCAAAGCTGGTTCAGGATCTATGTCGAGCTTGCCATTTGCATCTCAAGAATGATTCTCCAGATGCCGTCAGCACCTTTTCGCCAGATACGGACATAGTTAAAATTGAAATCAGCAGGCTTTTTCCTGTAAGCATCAACAAATTCGCCCTTGCCGTAGGTGAATCCCATATCACGGGCATAACAAACATAGGCTGCCGTAGTGCGGGTGCGCTGACTACCCTTTCTTGTTTTAAGATAGGTTAAAATGCTGTCTTTCCCTTTAATCGGAAACTGCCCCTGGATGAGTAATCTGGAACCCTGGTCGAGGTATTCGCTATATGAGCTTTCAATCGTGCGGGTCGTCAGAAAAGTTGCAAAAAGTTCATCTGTTGCAAAAAGTATATCCTTGCTGGCTGAGATGACCTTGGGATAAACATGCTGGTTTTTGGCAATATTTATAACTGGAAAAGATAAAACAGGCGGTTGTCCCGAAGGCTTGCCATGACTGATACCAGCGTCAAGAAATAACTTCCATACCGGTTGGTAGGGGCCACGAAGCCAGATTGAAACATATTCACCATGGTAGGTGGTATCGTTCAACAGGTATTTATATGGTCCTGTGGTATAGCCGAAATAACCATCTCTTGACATTTCAGCCCAAACGGGTGACCAGAACATGCCACCTTTAAAACTCTTTTTCTGGCTTATATACTCAGGGCCATTTACAGCTTCGGGTTTAAAAAGAATGGTATTCTGACGCATTACTTCAAGGTAGCCTTCACGCTGACCTTTATCAGTCTGCTTCTGCTGAAAATCTTTTTCGGCGCTGATCAGTGAACTGATGCTTTCTGCCCCATTTTTATACTGGGCTGAGACCTGCACGTAGGCTAGCATTAAGACCAGCGTCAAGAAGTTATATGATAAAGCTATGCGTTTCATAGGCTGGGTGTAGCTTCACGATAGACTGTCTCTAGTACGGTCTGGCCAACAGCCCTTAAGACCTTCTTATCTATATGCTGCATATTGTCACCCTGTTTATGCCAGTATGTATAAAAACCGGTTACATCATTCAGGTCTACGATATCGATGGCGGGGATATTTGCATCTTTATTTACATATACGTGATCATCTACATCATCCTGGGTTAAACGCTGGTAAGAGAAATAAGCTGAATATCCAAGATCATGGCCAATATCCCATACTTTCTGAACGATATGGGGGGCAAACGACATCGAAGGCTTGTCCATATAAAAGACTGCATTTTGCCCTCCTACCATATCAAGGTTGATGCAGTAAAGTGGGTTATACCCCTTGACTGGTGGGTGTTTGGCCCAGTACTGAGTACCAAGGCACCAGGTACGCTCTGAGGTGTCCTGAGATGATCCATAATCTTCCACATCCCAGAGTACCAGATCAACTCCGATACCAGGGCTTTTTACCTGTATTTCCCTGGTAATTTCCATCAGTACGGCTACCCCGCTACCCCCATCATTTGCTGCATCAAAGGGTTTCTTTTTATTTGCCTGATCGGAATCCTGATCAGAGAAGGGCCTTGAGTCCCAGTGAGCAGATAACATGATTCTGTTTTTTAGCTGGGGTCCTGTTGAGGCAATGATATTCTGAAGCTCAAAGGTCTTACCGTCGTAAGTAGTAACTTTTCCACCCTGTACGAATACTGAAGCTCCATGCTGTTTGAAGAAGTTAATCAGGTATTCACCACATTCTTTATGAGAGATAGTTCCGGGTATGCGTGGACCGAAGGCAACTTGTTTGGCGGTATAGGCAAGTGCAGAATCTGCATTGAAATCAGGGCTGACCTGTTTTTTTAGCGAATTTGATCCTGTCGGACCCTGATGTTGATTACACCCCTGAAACAAGTAGGCTGAGCAGATTGTCAAGGCCACTATAAACAGGTAAATACGGTGTTTTTTAATGGGGTTTGTTGGGTTCATGGAATCTAGCAGATCATCTGGTTAATAAGTGTACACGATAATAATTCTTTTGTCTGACTATATTTTTGACCAGGTTGTTTCTTCCCTGGCATCTTTGAGCTGATAACCTGCAGCTAGCAAACGGTTTCTGATTGAATCTGATATGGTGTAATCTTTATTTTGCTTAGCCAGGTCTCTTATGTCTATTAAAATATCAAGAACCTTTTTTAAATCCTGGTGATCTTCAGTTTCAAGACGCAGGCCTAGAATATCAAACATAAAATTGCTGAATAATTTACGCAGATCATCAATCCCATCTCTGTTAAGCTGACCATCATTATTATAAACAAGATTAATGATGCGGCTGCCTTCAAATAGTTCAGCTATGACAATCGGACTATTAAAATCGTCGTTGAGGGCTTTATAACAATTTTGAATAAGGGCAGGAATATCAAACGTATTCTTAACCCCGGCCTTGATTTTCTCAATAAGGAGATAGGCATTTATCAATCTTTTCAACCCTTTTTCAGATGCTTCAAGTGCTTCATTTGAAAAATCCAGTGTACTGCGGTAATGCCCCTGCAAGATGAAGAACCGGATTGTCATTGGGCTGAATGATTTTGTCAGCAGCGTATTCTTACCTGTAAAGAAATCACCTAAGGTGATGCTGTTACCAAGTGATTTACCCATTTTCTGCCCATTTACGGTAATCATATTATTGTGCATCCAGTATCTAGCAGGTCCGTGACCATTGCAGGCACAAGACTGGGCAATCTCTGATTCATGATGGGGGAATAATAGATCCATACCACCACCATGAATATCAAAGGTTTCACCCAGGTATTTTTCACTCATAGCCGTACATTCAAGATGCCAGCCCGGGAAACCTTCACTCCAGGGTGATTCCCAGTGCATGATATGCTCAGGTGAGGCTTTTTTCCAGAGTGCAAAGTCAGCAGGATTTCTTTTTTCACTTTGACCTTCAAGTTCACGCCGCATATTTCCTGCTCCTGCAATCAGGTCATCAAGTATGCGACCTGATAGCTCTCCATAAGGATAGACCTGGCTGTATTTTAGTAAATCAAAATAGACTGATCCATTTGACTCATAGGCGTATCCGGCAGCAATAATTTTTTTTGTCAGGGCAATCTGTTCAGGAATATGACCTGAAGCCCTTGGCTCTATACTTGGTTTTAAGGTATTCAGCCTGTCCATATCACTATGGTAGGCATCCATATAATATTGTACCACTTCCATAGGCTCCAGGTTTTCAAGCCTGGCCTTCTTCCCGATCTTATCTTCGCCCTGATCGGCATCATTTTCAAGATGCCCGACATCTGTGATATTGCGAACATAACGAACCTTATAACCCAGATGCTTGAAATACCGAAATATCAGGTCAAAGGCTATTGCCGACCGGGCATGACCCAGGTGTGCATCACCATAGACAGTTGGTCCACAGACATACATTCCTATTGACTGTTCATTTAAGGGAATGAAATGTTCCTTTTTACGGGTAAGCGAGTTGTACAGGTAAACAGGATTTTCCATCACGCAAACATAAAAAATTTATGCCACGAATATTACGATCAATACCCTGCAAGATTGATATAAGGGCTAGATCTTGCCCTTGAAAAACCAGCAAATCTAGAACCTGTCTCAGGCAAGATGGGTTTTAATGATAAGAAAGTTCTGAAATTACCGGGTAATGATCTGAAAGTTCTTTTTTGACGATCTGATAATTTAACACCCCAAACATGGGTGAACATAAAATATAATCAATCTGAAAATTAGGGAAAGTCCCATTATAGGTGCGGGCAAACCCCTTACCCTTTTCAGCAAAGCAGTTTTGAAGATTTCTGGAAACAGTCTGAAACGCAAACGAGACAGGAGGGTCATTGAAATCTCCACAAACGATGACGGGGTATGGGCTTTGGGCAATCTTATCGGCAATTAATTTAGCCTGAGCACTTCTTCTGATAAAAGCCCATTTTAATTTATGACCAATTATTCTGGATGACTGCATATCAGGGTTTATATCTGTTTTAATACGGTCAATGAATTCATAATCACCGGATCCAAATTTTATCGATTGTAGTTGAATGCTAAATACCCTGATTAACCTGCCAGGAAGTTGAATATCTGCAATGACAGCTCCATTGACTGAATTCCTTTCTGTACTAAATCTGATATATTGGTCGCCGGTTATGGGATATTTTGAGAATATAGCAATTCCATATCCTTCATAGTTGTTGCTGTCTGCAGGATGAAAAAAGAAATGCCTGCTATGCATGATCTTAAATAAACTATCGCGGATATTGAAATTCCCTTTCTTACGACTGAAGAACTCCTGAAAGCAAATGATATCTGGTTTTTGACGCCTGATCATATTTAGCATTTCTGTTTTTACAATTGCGGTTAAAGGGCCATCGAAAGTCTTAAAAAAATGGGCATTAAACGTCATTACCCGTATACTATGCGCAGTTGTATCAGCCTTGCCGGTATTGTGAAAATGCAAAGAAACTGTTTGGCGCAGATAAGAATATCCCAGGATAATTATTACAAAGGAAAGGAGAAACCACCAGCGGGTATAAATGACCCAAAAAAAAATAAAAAAAATATTTAATACAACCAAAAAGGGGAAGGCAAGCCCAAAGAATGCTATTTGCCAAAAGTCTTTAGGATCAATGAAAACAGATAGGTAGCTGGCAGCAAGCGCCATTGCAACAAGTATATTCAGAGAGATCATTGTTTTCCCCCAGAAAGATACTTGTCTGTCTATCATTTGTTTCTAGTCATTATCCTGACCCGCTTTGTGAAGTAATTGCTTTTCTTTTTCGCTTAGACTGCCAATCCCGAATTTAGAAATCTTATCTAATAATTCATCGACAACTTGTTGTCTTGACCCGTCTTTTATTTTTTCTTTCGAATTTTCTTTAGAATTTACCAGCACCTGCGACCGGTATGCGACTTTCAGTTTACCCTTTTCATGTTTCGAAAAAAGGGAAACAAATGGGGCTGCCCAGTCAGAACCGCTCTGTAACTGATTAATATACAGAAATCCCAGTAACGCACCACCAAGATGTGCCAGTTGGCCTCCGATATTGCCCTGTGGTATCAGAATAATGTCAAGTACGATATATCCGATTGCAAGCCATCTCAATTTTACAGCACCCAAAAACATCAGGCCTATAGTATATTCAGGTAAAAGCGTAGCGGTGGCTGTTATGATTGCCATAACGCTGGCAGAAGCACCAATAGTTGGGGCAACGGTATGAAAAGCTGGTATAAGGTTTGACAAGGTAATAAAGAATATCGCCCCTGCTAGTCCTCCGGCGATATAAACAAATACGAATTTGCGATAGCCCAGGTATTCTTCAAAGATCTGGCCTATCCAATATAACCAAAGCATATTAAAAAATAGGTGAAAAAGCTCCTGGTGAACGAACATATATGTAAAAACTGTCCATGGGCGGGTTATCAGAACTGACAGTGCAGCAGGTACTGCTATCCATGCTGTAATTTCATTGAACAAACCATCAGGCGAGCGAATGATAAATTCTATCAGCCTGACCAGGTTTATTAACAAAAAAACCACCACGTTCAGGGCGATAAATTTATTTATTGCACTAGCTGGTTTAAAAATCAGCATCCGAATATCATTCCTGGCCGAGCTTCTCATATCGTTTTATTGCAAGCGGGCTGATTGCCCTCTGTTCCAAATTTTAATTATAATAAATCCAAATAGCGCTCCACCCAGATGGGCAAAATGCGCGACTGAATCACCTGAAAACTGTGCCACACCCAAGAACAGTTCAAGTACTATATACACAGGAACCATGTATTTTGCTTTAACCGCAATAGGAATAAAGAAAATATATAATTCTGCATCCGGAAATAACATTCCAAATGCCAGTAAAAGCCCAAAAATTGCACCTGAAGCACCAATTACAGGTGAATAATAAATGGTATCAACTTTATCCTGAATAACCTGGGTGGCTTCAATTGCATGACGGGTAAAATCTCCTGTCAGAATATGCATTTCGATCGCCTGAGCACCCATTTGCAAGACTACTGCCCCTATTGCAGTTATAAGATAAAAATACAAAAAACGTTGTGACCCCCAAATATTTTCAAGAATAGGGCCAAACATGTATAGTGCGAACATATTAAAGAAAATATGTCCTATTCCACCATGCATGAACATATAAGTCAGTACCTGCCAGTAGCGGAAATTTGGGGAATCAAAATAATAAACCCCTAGAAGTTGGTTTAAATTAACCCCTTTTTGTTCAAGGATAAAGGTGGCAACAAAAAATAGTACATTAATTATCAGCAGGTTTTTGACTACTGTTGTCAAATTTGATCCGCCTGAAAATTGAAATCTGTTCATATTAAAGTAAATTCATGTGTCAATTTAACGCATGGGGTTTTCAAATCGTTTAATTAATTCATTAATAGAAAGGGTGATAAAAATAGTTTTGCCCCCTGGAGAAACCGAGGGACTTGAACAGGCAAATAATTTGTCAATGAGCAGATTCATTTCAGCAGATTCTAATTTCTTGCCGTTTTTAATTGAATTTCTTCTAGCCAGAGATCTGGCCAGGTTGTCTCTTTTCTCTAGTTTTAAGGTTGAAAAGTTGTCTTTATAGCTTTCTAGTATTTTTTCAAGTATTTGAGGTTCATTGCCAAGACCCAGGTCACCAGGCACCCCCTCAATAATATAGGTACTTGGTCCAAAAGGTCTGATGTCAAACCCGAGTTTCCTGATTTCAGGAAGTAATTCTTCTAATAAATCAGCGTCAGGAGTGTTAAAATGAACCGTCTGCGGGAAAAGCGTCTGCTGACTCGGAAAGCCGTGACCCGACAATGCTTCAAGATATTCTTCATAAAGAATCCTTTCATGCGCATTTTCTTGATCTATGACCAGCAATCCTGATTTTATTGAACTTATGATAAACCGTTGGTTCAGCTGGAAAGTTTTTTTTTCGGGTTCTGCTGATTGCTGAAAGGTCACACTCAGCTCTTTATCCTCTTCGAAAAGTTTTGCTGGAGTAGGCTGCTGTTCGGCAATTTTATAGAGTTCCTGCCAGTTAGAAGGAATAGATGCCTTTCTCTGGTCAGTGGGTATTTTAAATGGATTGTATTCTGGATTAAATTGGATAACAGGAGGCCTGACAGGTTCAGTGCGCTTTTGATATCCAACTTCTGCATATCCTGTTTCCATGGTAAAGTCAAGGCTGGGGCTAAGTATGTGCTGACCCAGGGCACGCTTTATGGCAGCCCTTAAAATTGCATATAAAACCTTTTCATCTTCGAATTTGACCTCTGTTTTACTTGGGTGAATATTGATATCGATTTTTGCAGGGTCTATCTCAAGAAATAATGCATAGAAAGGAATACTGTCGGCAGGCAATAATTCCTGATAAGCATTCATCACCGCATGATGAAAATAGGGCTCACGTATATATCTGCCATTAATAAAGAAATACTGTTCACCCCTGGTTTTTTTTGCTGAATCAGGGGTGCCAATGAATCCCTGTAATTTCATCAGACCCGTTTCTTCTTCAACAGGTAAAAGCCTCTCACTATATGAATTTCCAAATAGGTGAATGATCCGCTGTTTAAGCCCTGTTTTGGGTAAGTGTAATAATTCCGTATCATTATGACTCAATGAAAAGAATATCCCTGCATGTGATAATGCCTGTCGTTGAAATTCTTCCATAATATGCCTGAGTTCAACCTGATTTGATTTTAAAAAATTTCTCCTGGCGGGGATATTAAAAAAAAGGTTTTTTACGGCAATTGAAGTTCCGACGGGTGAGGCTATGAGTTCTACGCTTTTTATATCGGAGCCTTCGATAAGCACTTCTGTTCCTAATTCCTGGTCTGACTGGCATGTTTTAAGACATACCTGTGAAACGGCTGCGATTGAGGCAAGTGCCTCGCCTCTGAAACCCATACTTCGAATCTTAAATAAGTCTTCAGCAGCTTTTATTTTTGAGGTTGCATGCCTGTCGAAACATTTGATGGCATCAGTTTCAGACATACCATTACCTTTGTCGATGACCTGTATCAGCGTTTTACCCCCTTCTTTTATCACAACAATAATAGAGTTTGAACCCGCATCAAGGGCATTTTCGATCAGTTCCTTTACTGCTGAAGCAGGGCGTTGAACTACTTCTCCGGCTGCAATCTGATTAGCAACAAAATCTGGAAGTAGCTGTATTATGTCTGCCATGCGGGTTGAGCTAGGATGTTTAAATGCAACCTGTTCATCCAATTTCTAGTATAAATAGATTTTTTACCATGAACAGAATTAAACCGGTCTTAAATACGTTGTATAATAAGTACAAAATTACGCTTAAAATGTCTTTTAAAAATTCTTTACGTAAACAAGTTCTTTTTTTTCTGAAAAATACGGGTTATGGCAGCTTTCTGTGTTGCTGTATGCTGTTAATTCCTGGACTCTCAGCATTTGCTAAAGGTCGGGTAAAACCAACTTGGAGAATAGATACAGGCCTTGTAAAAATAAAAATTCCAGCTTCTGGTAATATCAACAGCCTGCCTTATCCATATCATAGTATTTCGGCTCTTTCCATCGACCAGCCTGGTTTAAAATGGGTTGATTCACTTATAAGCACGCTGAGCCTTGAAGAAAAAATCGGTCAGCTTTTTATGGTACCTGCTTTTTCTCGTTATGATAGTTATTACCGCAATGAAATAAGAACGCAAATTCTAGACTATCATATTGGTGGTATACTTTTTATGCGTGGTGGTCCGGTTCGTCAGGTTCAACTTGTAAACTACCTGCAGTCAGTGAGCCGTATTCCATTATTAATTTCTATCGATGCTGAATGCGGACTTGGAATGCGGCTTGATAGTACTATGACCTTTCCGCATGAAATGGCTCTGGGCGCTATCAGAGATAACAAGCTCATTTATAATATGGCCTATGAAATTGCCCGTCAATGTAGGGCAATAGGGGTACACATGGATATGGCTCCGGTGGTTGATGTCAATGACAACCCCTACAATCCTATTATCAATGAGCGCTCATTCGGAGAAAACAAAACCATTGTAGCTGCAAAGGGTATAGCCTATATGCAAGGCCTGCAGGATGGTGGAATTCTAGCCGTGGCCAAGCACTTTCCCGGCCATGGAGATTCATTCGAAGATTCACATCTTACTCTACCCGTAATAGACAGAAATGCCAGGCAGATGGATTCTGTAGAGTTATATCCATTTAAAAAATTAATTAACCAGGGGCTTTCCGGGATCATGACAGCTCACTTAAGTGTGCCCTCTCTTGACCCAACCATCAACCTGGCGTCAAGCCTTAGTAAACCGATTGTAACCGATCTGCTTAAAATAAAATTGGGCTTTTCAGGTCTGGCTATTACCGATGCTATGAATATGAGTGGGGTGTCCCATTATTATCCTGCAGGTGACCGGGATGTAAAGGCGCTGATGGCAGGTAATGATATCATTCTGCTGGCAGAAAATATCCCTGTGGCTTTTCGCAGTATCTTACATGCAGTAGGTACAGGGCAATTAAGTCGTAATGAGATTGATGCTAAGGTGCGTAAAATATTAATGGCCAAGTATCTTACCGGTCTCAAGGTAAAAAGAGCCCCAATTCAAGTTTCAGGGATCACTTTGCGTCTGAATATGCAAAAGGCTAAATACCTGAACCAGCAGCTTGTTGAGGCTTCACTGACAGTCCTGGGAAATGCTGATAAAACGCTCCCGATCAGAGATCTTCTGCAATATAAATTCGCAGAGGTCAGCATTGGGGAATTAAATGGCAATATATTTCAAAAAACATTAGGGCGCTATGCCCGTGTGCCAACGTTTAGTACCTATAAAGATGGAACTGACAGTGATTATGCAAAACTTGAAGATTCACTAAAATCATTTAATACAGTCATCATTGCCCTTCATAACTTAGAAAAATCTGACAAAGACAATTATGGGGTTAGAGGTAGTACCCGAGACTTTATCGCCCGTTTACAGGCGCACAAAAGAATTATTCTGGTTGTTTTTGGCAATCCTTACCTGCTGTCAAATTTTGCAGGCTTACAAAACGTAGTCGTTGCCTACGATGATAGTCCGACAGCACAGAGCTTAACAGCCCAATTAATTTTCGGTGCCATTGGTGCCAATGGACGTCTGCCTGTTACTGCCTCTTCACAGTTTAAGGCAGGTGATGGAGAAGTAATCAACCCCATTGGCCGCATCAAATATACGATGCCTGATGAGCTTGGTATTTCACCTGCATCTTTACTAAAGATAGATTCAATTGCAATTGATGGTATCGTTAAAAAGGCTTATCCTGGTTGTACCATTATGGCCATAAAGGATGGAAAGGTTTTTTATGCAAAAGCTTTTGGAACCCATACCTATCTTGACAGAACACTTACCCAGCTGGATGATGTGTTTGATCTGGCTTCAGTAACCAAGATTTCTTCAACTGTACTGGCTACTATGAAACTCTATGATCAGGGTTTGCTTGACTTGCATAAACCAATTTCAACCTACCTGCCAGAACTTATCAATACAAACAAGCAAAATATCCGGTTAATTGATCTCTTAACACATCAGGCGGGTCTGGTGCCCTATATACCTTTTTACCTGGCTGCCATGAAAGAGCCTGGAGTTTTCAGCCCTGATTCTTCAGCCGGCTATCCGGTACGGGTTGCCCAGCATATGTACCAGCGGGCAGATTATTTCAAACAGGTAATTTGGAAACAGGTTATTGCCTCACCTATAAAAACACCAGGTAAATATGTTTATAGTGATCTGAGTATGTACTTTATGCGTGCAGTAGTTGAGAAAGTCAGTAATGACAAACTTGACAATTTTGCAATGAAAACTTTCTATGAGCCGTTGGGCCTGACCACAATGGGATTTAATCCCCGAAACCGTATTGCTGTGAACCGATTTATGCCGACAGAAAATGATAAACTCTGGCGCAAGCAATTACTGGTAGGCGATGTACACGATCAGGGTGCTGCCATGCAAGGCGGGGTAGCTGGTCATGCAGGACTTTTCAGTGATGTGATTGATCTTGCTACATTGGGGCAGATGCTCTTACAGCATGGTATCTATGCTGAGAGAAGTTATATTAAAGAATCTACAGTAGATATGTTCAATACCCGCCCATATCCCCTGACAAGCAGACGAGGAATAGGTTTTGATAAACCTGAAAAAGATCCTCAACAATATCCAGGCAGTAAATATGCATCACAGGAGACTTTTGGACATACTGGTTTTACAGGCACCTGTATCTGGGTTGACCCTGATGTAAACCTGGTATATGTATTTCTTTCAAACAGGATTTGCCCTGACGGAGAAAATGCGGAATTATCGGCACTCAGAATCAGAGCCAAAATTCAGAATGCTTTTTATGAAGCTATTTTGAAGCATTAGACCGGGTTTTTAGTAATCTCCACGACCTGCATCAATGCTTCATGTTACTTAATCTGCCTGACCCAAAAAACTCGTGTTTTCGGTAGTAAGCATTCTTTTTAATTATTAGCAGCCACTACCATATTCTGTAAATTTTAAACGCAATCATATAACTCCCTGCCTGAGTATTGATGTAAATTTGTATCTGTTACTTAATCAGATGGAAATTAAAAACATTCAGTCACGTATTTTACCTGTTACAGGGTTGAGTTGTGCGAGTTGCGCAGCGACTGTGGAATCAGTCATGAGCAGACAAAAAGGAATTGAAAAGGCTGAAGTAAACTATGCAAGTAATTCTGTGAATCTGGTATATGATCAAACCCTGATAAGTCTCGAAACGTTAAAAAATGTAGTTGCATCAATAGGTTATGGGCTGGTAACTGATACCAAAACCGGAAAGCAACAGCAGGCAGCCATCGCTGTTAATAGTTTTAATCGGCTTACAAAGAAGACTGTCTGGGCAGCAATTTTAACTTTACCGATTTTACTGCTCAGTATGGTCTTTATGGGAGTTCCCCATGCTGACTTTATCATGCTCGCCCTGAGTACTCCTGTTTTATTCATTTTTGGGCGCAGTTTTTTTATTGGTGCTTTTCAACAGGCAAGATATGGTCGTGCTAATATGGATACCCTGGTTGCCCTGAGTACAGGTATCGCTTTTCTCTTTAGTGTTTTCAATACTATCTATCCCGAATACTGGGAAAAACAGGGTTTAAAACCTACCGTTTATTTTGAGGCGGCCTCGGTGGTGATCGTTTTTATCATGCTGGGCAAATTACTTGAAGAGCGGGCAAAATCTGCGACTTCTTCGGCCCTCAAAAAACTCATTGGTCTGGTTCCATCTACCGTCATTTTAATAACAGAATCTGGTAATAGGGAAATACCAATTATTCAGGTTAAAATTGGTGATCACTTGCTCGTTCGTCCGGGTGAAAAGGTAGCAGTAGATGGAAAACTCATAACAGGTAGCTCTTTTGTCGATGAGAGCAGTATTACTGGTGAGCCCCTGCCTTCTGAGAAGTCGACTGGCGATCAGGTCTTTGCCGGAACTGTAAATCAACGGGGCAGCTTTCAGTTTATTGCTGAAAAAGTTGGTTCTGATACGCTTCTTGCAAGTATCATAACCCAGGTTGAGCAAAGTCAGGCCTCTAAAGCTCCGGTTCAAAAACTGGCAGATAAAATTGCGGGCATCTTTGTACCGGTTGTTATATTGATTTCTATAATTGCTTTTGCGATCTGGGTTTGGGCAGGAGGAGAGCAGGCCTTCGCACATGGAATGCTTGCTATGGTGACCGTATTAATTATTGCCTGCCCGTGTGCCCTGGGACTGGCAACTCCAACGGCTATTATGGTCGGGATGGGAAAGGGTGCAGAAAATGGAATTTTAATTCGTGATGCACAGGTTCTTGAAACTGCTTATAAGGTAAATGCCATTGTATTGGATAAAACCGGAACTCTTACTGAGGGGCGCCCAGAAATAACCGATTTTATCTGGGCCGCAAATCACTCAGCTGATATTTCAAATTTTAAAACAATACTTCTGGCCCTTGAGCAGAAAAGTGAGCACCCGCTGGCCGCTTCTATTGTAAACTGGTTAAAGAAAGAGGGGGTCTCTGAGAGTATTGAACTTAGCAATTTCAAAAGTCTGACAGGAAGAGGAGTTGAAGCTCTTGCCATTGATGGAAGTATTTACTGGGCAGGCAGCCATAAATTATTGGGCGATCGCTCATTAAGTGTTTCTGACCGGTTAGACCTGGAGTTAGGCAGGCTCTCAGCTCAGGCCAGAACACTAATTTACTTCGGCAACCAAGAGGCGGTACTTGCTATAATAGCAGTAGCTGACCAGCTGAAAGAAGGTTCTAAAGAAGCCATCAGACAATTGCAGCTAGAAGGTATTGCTACCTATATGTTGACTGGTGATAATCAGCAGACAGCAGCATTTATTGCTTCAGAATTGGGTATAACTCATTATTCAGCTGATCTTTTGCCAGCTGATAAGGCTGCGTATATTAAAAAACTACAGTCAGGTGGTTTAACTGTGGCAATGATCGGTGACGGTATTAATGATACTCAGGCACTGGCACAGGCTGATGTTTCCATTGCCATGGGCAAAGGTTCTGATATTGCTATGGAAGTTGCTAAAATCACACTGGTATCTTCAGATTTGCGTCAGGTTCCCAAGGCCCTGCGCCTGTCAAAGCTTACCCTACAGACGATTCGTCAAAACTTGTTCTGGGCATTCATTTATAACCTGATTGGTATTCCCCTGGCAGCAGGTATACTATATCCCTTTAACGGGTTTTTACTCAGTCCGATGATTGCAGGAGCTGCCATGGCATTGAGTTCTGTATCTGTAGTAAGCAATAGCTTACGCTTGAAATTCACTAAATTAATTGTATAAACAATAGATATGAACGTATTAAAATTTCACTCTCAGAACCAATGCACCTATGTCTGAAGACCTTATAATTTCAGCATTAAAAGAAAAAGGTTTTCAGGCTGAACTGATTATCCTATGATGCTACATATAAAAAATATGGTATGCGATCGCTGTATAATGGTAGTCAGACAGCAATTAGAAAACCTGAATTTGCAGGTTATAGATATAGTTCTGGGTATTGTCAATATAAAGCCAGAACCTGAAGGGGTAAAGTTGAGTGAAATTAGTTCGGCACTCAGGGTACTGGGATTTGAGCTGATAGATAATACCCGTGACCAGTTGATCGACCGCATTAAAACACTTATTATTGAAAAAATTCATCATGGTGATCTGACTGAAGCCCACTTTAATTTTTCCTCTTACCTGGCTGTGAGTCTTGGTAAAGACTATCCTTATCTCAGCAGACAATTTTCTGAAACAGAAGACATAACGGTTGAGCGTTTTATTATTCAGCAAAAAGTTGAAAAGGTTAAAGAATTTCTTGAATACAGGCAGCTAAATCTGAATGAAATAGCTTGGCAGTTAGGCTATAGCAGCAGCGCACATCTATCTACACAATTCAAACAGATTACTGGATTAACTCCCAGCCAGTATAAAGTTAACGCCTTTATAGCCAGAACACCGGTTGATAAGATTATCCCTGGAAATGATTAGTTAGCAATTTCAAGCATAATGTCAATACGTTTATGCGCTAAACAAGGTTGATAAAATCAGCATAGGGAAAATCTAGTTGCCAGCAGCCTTTACCAGGAAAAAGTAATAAAGTATTTCTACTTCCATTTGTCTGGTGCAAGCATTGTATACCACTGTTTTTTCTGGCTTTCCATCTTTTAAACGATATTACCAGACTGCCTTGTTAAAATAGAGGGAAACAACCATAGGAAGCTAAAAGATGGTTACGGTTTGAAATGGAATATAGATTTAACCTTTTCTCAGCATTTCAGCGTATTCATTGGGTAATAAGCTTTTTTCTATTGCTTGGACCGCTCTTTCAATATCATAATTAAATCTGATAAATTCTACTTTTATGCTGTTCTTATCATTTTTTGAGCTTTCTGGCGATATTGTTAGCATTACATAACCTCCTCTGGCATCACCATCTTTAGGCTTGCCAACAGATCCGATATTTATGGCGTGCCTGTATTGAAACATCGACTCACCCTTTGCCTGAACTGAATTCAATGACTGATTGATTGAATCTGACTGAACAAGATTATTTGACTCGCTGATAGCATCTGCCTGAACTAAATTCTTTGACTCACTGATTACTTCTGACTGAATGATACGGTGATATGGTTTATGTGTATGCCCAAAACATAAAATATCGGCATCTGAGGTTTCCATAATTCTGAGCATACTTTTCTCATCACGGTTTTCAAACAGGTACTCATTTATTTTACGGGGGCTCCCGTGTACCAGTAAAAGGTTCAGTTTGTCTTCATTTAGTTGAAATTCTACCCTGATATGTGCCGGTAAGGTTCTTAAATAGGCACGTTCTTCAGTACCGATTACCTGATTTGTGTAACTTATTGAAATCTTACCCAGTTCTTTTTCATTGTCAGTTTTATAGGCACAGCCGCAATCATTACTGCTAAGACCAATACCGAAATCATAATTACCTGCAATAGTCGGGGTACCCCGTTTTCTAATCTCATTGATAACTTCATTTGGCCAGATATTATAGCCAACAAGATCACCCAGACAGTAGATGGCATCGGGCTTACGGCTGTCAATATCAGCAAAAGCCGCTTCCAGAGCAGGTAGATTGGCATGAATATCTGAGAAAAGTGCAATTTTCATAATTTCAGACTAGCTGTTTTGAGTAAAAGTTTCTGTTGATTTTAAGCGGTTTCTTTCTTTTGTAATACTATCAGCGGTATTTAATGAATAATATTTTTTACGTAACCAGAAAGCCAGATTCACCAGACCAATTAATGCCGGAACTTCGACCAGTGGCCCAATGACACCTGCAAAAGCCTCACCACTATTGATTCCAAATACACCAATAGCGACTGCAATAGCCAGCTCAAAATTATTACCTGCCGCTGTAAAAGAGAGAGCTGCATTTTGAGAATAATCAGCGCCAAGCAAGCGTCCGGCTGTAAAGGTTACCAAAAACATACTGATGAAGTAAATAACGAGTGGAATAGCGATACGTACAACATCAAATGGTATTTCAATGATCATCTTACCCTTCAGGCTGAACATAACCAAGATTGTAAAAAGTAGTGAAATTAGTGTTATCGGACTGATAGCGGGAATAAACACAGTTGAATACCAGTTATCGCCTTTCAGCCTGCGCAAAATTTTTCGGGTCATAAAGCCTGCAATAAATGGAATTCCGAGATAAATAAATACGGTTTCGGCAATCTGACCCATACTGATATGCACCTTTAAACCCTGAATGCCAAAGTAAGGTGGCAATACTGTTATAAAGATCCACGTAAACAAACTGTAAAAGACAACTTGAAAAATACTGTTAAAAGCAACCAGGCCTGCGGCATATTCACGGTTACCATCTGCAAGTTCGTTCCAGACAATTACCATTGCAATACAGCGGGCCAGACCAATCATGATCAGGCCAATCATATAGGCAGGGTGATCGCGCAAAAACAGGATTGATAGTAAAAACATCAGTAATGGCCCTATCACCCAGTTCATAATGAGTGAAAGTGAAAGAATTTTCACATTGCTGAAAACCCCTCCTAATTCTTCAAATTTTACTTTTGCGAAAGGTGGATACATCATTAGTATAAGGCCAATTGCGATCGGGATATTTGTTGTGCCTTGCTGAAATGAATTGATAAAATTCTTGCTTGAAGGAACAAAGTAACCAATAGTAATACCTATAAACATGGCAACGAAAATCCATAAAGTCAGGTAATTATCAAGGAAACTTAATTTTTTTCTATTTGCCGCAGGGGCACAATTGTGAGCACTCATGTTGGGGGTGTTGGTTATTGAAAATATTCAGGCAAGCTACCTGTCATCAGTTGGTAAAATTCATCAAGGAAACTAAATGATTTTCAATTGATTGTGGTATGCGTCTTGTGAAATTCTATAATTGTCTACTGAAAGGCCTTTTAACTTTCAGCAAACTGAATCATTTCCAGGACTGGTAAAATATTTCTTAACAACAGCTTGTATGATTGTCTATTGCGCCAAAAAATAATTCAAATTCTTCACGGAAATGATCCCATTTTGTTTTATTGATACAATAGCAAACGCTGGTTCCTTCAATTGAGCCTTGAATTATTCCTGCCATTTTAAGCTCTTTCAGGTGTTGTGAAGTTGTTGCCTGAGCCAGACCGATTATTTCAACAAGATCATTACAGATACAGGCATTTGCCTTTACCAGATGCTGGATGATTGCAATCCGGGCAGGATGGGCCAAAGCTTTCATCATTTGGGCGAGCTCGTTCTGCTTATCGGTATAATTTTCAGTTTTTGTCAGGCCCATAATTCTACTAATTCAATCTTGTTGTATTCGTTTTTTAAAACAGGCATCTTCAGTGCGCGTAGAAATTTCATCTTCCTGATATGCGTAATTTCCCAGAATTTTTTAGTTAGCCTGTGATTTTATATCACTCGAAATTTTAGCTCGGTGGCAAGTTTACCTTCTTTAAAGTTTTTGGAACTAGCAGCAACCAGGGGGGCAGCAGGCTTTTATTTCCTGAGGCTTCTCTGCATAGACTGTAATGCTGAAAATACCTGTTTTGCCAATCCTGAACGACTGTATTTCTTGTTCGCTCAAGTGTAAAGCCAAAATATCGGAAGGTATGGTAATTACCTTCTCTTTCTGGATGAGTATATTGATAAACCCGTTTTTTTCAATCAGCATCATATACTCGTTTTTTTGCATTGCCCCTGCAATACATCCTGAATACATTTCTGCACTTTCCTGAAGTCCTATGGGTAAATCACCTGCTAAAACTACATCTGAGATGCTGAAATGCCCGCCGGGTTTAAGAACGCGGTAGATATCAGCAAGAACACGGTCTTTATCAGGTATAAGATTGAGTACACAGTTACTAATGATCACATCTGCAATATTTGCGCTCAAAGGCATATTTTCAATATCCCCTTGCCTGAATTCTACATTATTAAAACCGAGTTTATCTGCATTTTCACGGGCTTTATGAATCATGGCCTCTGTAAAATCAATACCGATTACCTTACCAGTTTCACCAGTTTCTGCCCTTGCAATAAAACAATCGTTGCCTGCCCCAGATCCAAGATCAACAACGAAATTTCCTTTTGCTATTTTCGCGAAATCTGTGGGTAAACCACAGCCTAAACCAAGATCTGCATCTGGATTATACCCCTCAAGCCGGGTATAATCATCACTCATTATAGTATATATTTCAGTACTGCATCCACCTGCTCCGCAGCAAGAAGATTCATTTGTTTCTTTTGACTGGAGTGCTATTTCGCTATACTTTTGTCTGACCTGCTCTTTTAATTCTTCGTGTGTGCGCATTGATATATTTGCTTATTGCAATATTACGATTAATAGTGTAAAATGTTTTCACTTATTTTTTCCATTTATCAATCGCTGTTGTTATAACACAAAATTGACCGAGTAGTTGAATCTGACTTCATTACCTTTGCAATTATTTTTAAAGCTCTTCAACTGACCGAGGGTAGATTATTAATTCAGAAAATACAGGGATAAATGAAAATAGGCATAGTTTGTTATCCAACATTTGGTGGTAGCGGAGTGGTTGCAACCGAATTAGGCAAAGCTCTTGCTGACCATGGTCATCAGGTTCATTTTATTACCTACAGCCAGCCAGCCCGCCTTGACTTTTTTTCGGAAAACCTGTTTTATCATGAAGTGACGGTTTCTAAATATCCGCTATTTGATTACCCGCCTTACGAACTAGCCCTGTCAAGCAAGCTGGTTGATGTCATGATGTACGAGAAACTCGACATACTTCATGTACATTATGCCATACCGCATGCATCAGCTGCCTATATGGCCAAACAAATTCTGGCAACACATGGAATTTACATGCCAGTAATTACTACGTTGCATGGTACTGATATAACCCTGGTCGGAAAAGATGCAACCTATAAACCAGTGGTTACATTTTCAATAAACCAGTCAGACGGGGTAACTGCCGTTTCAGAGCAGCTTCGCCATGAAACCTGTACTTATTTTAAGATTAATAAAGATATCAAGGTCATTCCCAATTTTGTTGATCTGAAGCGATTTTCCTTTAAACCGAAAGATCATTTTAAAAAGGCTATAGCACCGAATGGAGAAAAGATTCTTGTGCATACGTCAAATTTTAGAAAAGTGAAACGCATACCTGATGTGATCAGGGTCTTTCATAAAGTCTTGCAATCAATTCCTGCGAAATTGCTGCTAATTGGTGATGGTCCTGAACGTAGCCCGGCTGAAGCTCTTTGTCGTGAGCTGAATATCATCGATCAGGTTCGGTTTCTTGGGAAGCAGGAAGCTGTTGAAGAGATTTTATCTGTGGCTGATTTATTTCTGATGCCGTCTGAAACTGAAAGTTTTGGCCTGTCGGCACTTGAAGCCATGGCTTGCCGGTTACCAACTATAACAACCAATGCCGGAGGAATTCCTGAGATCGTTTTAGAAGGAGTAACGGGATTTATGAGCCCTGTGGGTGATGTTGAAGCAATGGCTGCAAATGCAATTTTTATTCTTGAAGATGAGGATCGTCTTAAAAGCTTTAAAGACAATGCACTTAACCGTGCACATGATTTTGATATCAGTCTGATTGTTCCTATTTATGAAGCTTATTACGAAGAGGTTATAGAAAAATCGAAAGCCCAGCAAATACCTGTATAAAGGGGGTTTGTTTTAGATAAAAAAGCGAAAAGTGTCTCTACTTTTTTTTACTAAAAAAGCTATCAAAAGAGTGGCTGATCAAAAGATCCCAGCAAACCTTCATGAATGCTGTTTATCTTAAATCTATTTCGTAAAGTGTTTAAGACTGATAATCTCTTTTGCGCTCAGATGTCTCCAGCGGCCGCGTGTGAGATCTTTTTTACTCAGACCTGCATAAATTACTCTGTCAAGCTTTAAAACATCATAACCCATACTTTCAAAGATTCGGCGTACAATACGGTTCTTGCCACTGTGAATACGAATACCGACTTCTTTTTTAGACATACCGTCAACAAATGCTAGTTCATCAACTGTAATCAGGCCATCTTCAAGGGTAATACCTTCTGAGATTTTATCGAAATCAACCTTGGTCAAATTTTTATCAAGTGAAACATGATACAGCTTATTGATATTGCTGCTCGGATGACTTAATTTTTCAGCAAGGCCTCCATCATTTGTGAACAGGAGTAGCCCTGTTGTATTTCTGTCAAGTCTGCCGATTGGGTAAATGCGGTGAGGAGTTGCACCGTTGAGCAATTCCATTACAGTACGGCGCTCCTGAGGATCATCAGTAGTTGTTATGAAATCTTTCGGCTTGTTCATAAGAACATAGACCATTTCTTCAGCTTTTAAAACCTTGTCATGAAACTGTACTTTATCACCTGACTGAACAATATAGCCCATCTCAGTTACTTCATTACCATTAACCCTGATTTCGCCGTTAGCGATCATTTCATCAGCTTTTCTGCGTGCGCAAAGTCCTGAATTTGCGATATACTTATTCAACCGTGTTCCCATACCAGGTTTTTCAAGACCTTTACTGTATCGTTCTGCAGCCTGATCAACTCTGGCTGCTGTTTTTGATGGCCTTGCTGACTTTTCAAAAGGACGACTGGCTGAGGTACTTACCCTTGAGCTATTTTTATAGTCGTCAAAATCTGCATTTAATCTTTTTGCAGGTCTTGCTTCTTTTGCTGAAGCTGAGGATTCCTGATTTCGTACTTTCTGACGTTCTTTAAATGTGCCTTCACCTGTTTCAGCCCGTGGCTTACGCGCCATAAATTCACCTTCGGCTGGTTTACTGTTTTTTTTAGGTTTAGGTGCACCTTTATCAAAGCCTAAAGGTTTTTCTTCCACTTTATTATAATGGGTAATTGCTGCATTTCTTTTAATGGGTCTGGATTCAGGCTCATCATCAAAATCGTAACTGCGGCTACGGCCTGGTTTTGAATCGAGATAAGTTTTCTCAGCTCTGCTCCCTTTATAGGGGTTGTTACTTCTTGAGGCCGCCCTCTCTTCTATACTTCTGCTTGCGAATGGGCGTGAATCTCTGGGTGCATCATTTCTATCAGTTGTTTCACGTCGGGGTGCTCTTGCTCTTTCAGCACCTCTGGTGATAGGTGTACGTGAATTTGATTGATCATTGCGTGAAGAATCTCCGAAAGATGGGCGCTCTGATCGTGAATCTGTTTTGCCTTTGAAGCCGGTAGTTTCCCGATTGCCGGAAGATGGGCGTTTTGAGCGTGAATCTGTTTTGCCTTTGAAGCTGGTAGTTTCCCGATTGCCGGAAGATGGGCGTTCTGAGCGTGAATCTGATTTGCCCCTGAAACTAGTACTTTCCCGGTCAGAAACGGGGCCTTTGTAGCCTGAAGCATTCCCGCTACCTTCTTTACTGTTTCCTTTGAAGGTACTGGTTGGCCTGCCGCTTCCTATTCGACTAAATGTTCCGGTCTTACTGCCAGGTATTCTTTTTGGTCTTGCTGATGTTGTAGCAGATTCATTACCAGCATTATTACTTTCGATATTAGATGATGTTGAGCTGGTCAGTGTTTTTTTAACAAAACCCTTTTTTGCCAAGGCATCGTTACTTCGATTTTCCCTGTAAGATTTAAAAGAACTTTCTGCGTTTGTCCTTTTAGGTTTATCAGGTTGCGAATCTTCACCTGATGAGTTTTTCATACCATCGTCACGACGGGATTTTGAATTTTTCATTTTTTAATTTTAAATCAATTTATTCAGTATCAGCAAGAATACCTGATGTAGAGACTATATGCTGTAACCAATTGCAAAGCTAATTATTTTAAATCTTAAAAAACGATTCTGATAACTGGTACAGTTCTTGTTATTGGCCTTTAGCATTAGTACTTGATAATTAATTAGTTATAATTTACCTATATTTGCCTTGCTTGACAGAAAGTTAGTTAGCTTAATACAAGCAATTTTATTTTGACGCTGCATACAGAAATTCATCTGGTATGTATGATCATTATTATGAAAATAAACAGACCAGAAAAACTTATAAAAATTGCCATTTCTACAGGTTCAGCGCTCTTAAATGTATTTAAATTTATAGTTCATTACCTGTTTCAGAAGACGAACATAAAAACCTTACAAGCCGAGCTTCTTGATTCGGCGTCTCCGGGTAAAATTATTCAAGAACATCACGAAGCCTTTTTACAGGCAAGCAACCCCGCTGACCTTATTAGATCAATAACTGATCGTAAATCACAGGCACACCGCAAACAGATGCAAAAGCGCCAGGTTTTGGCTGCCATTATTACCTGTTCAGTTTTTTTTTCACTTTCGACACTTCTTGCTTTTAATGAACCTGTCAGAAAAATTGTATTTGCGAAAGGCAAACAGGTATTTGACATAGCCAGTCCCGTGGAAAAACCTGTCAGGTATGTTAAAATTCCTCACCTTGTTCCTGATTCTCTCGACTTCTGTGGAGAGCAGGTGCCGTTAGAAAATAAGGGTATTTTCAAAAAAATGAGAGCTGCGATCATTCAAAACAGACAAGATAGAGCTGAAATGAATGGGATGGCAAGACGTGCGAAAATATGGTTCCCTGTGATCATTCCAATTCTTAAAAAGTATAATGTACCTGAAGATTTTAAATATATTCCCCTGGTTGAAACAGGGTTTATAAATGCAACTTCACCCCGTGGTGCTGCCGGTTTCTGGCAACTGATGCAGATTACTGCCAAAGATTATGGACTAAAAACTGTTAACGGTCATGATCAGCGCCTTGATGTAACACGTTCAACCGTTGCTGCATGCCGTTATTTGCGCTATTTACACAGTGAACTTGGTTCATGGACGTTAACTGCCGCCGCTTTTAATATGGGTCTTGGTGGTATCAGACATAAAGTTAATTCTCAGAACAGCAGGAATTACTATTCTCTGACATTAAACCGCGAGACAGCAACCTATATTTATAAGACTGTTGCTATCAAGCACATCATTACAAAAGATTATAAAGTAGTTTCTACCGGGAAAAATGCAAATCAACTACAGGCCAAGCAGGTCAACAATGCCAAACCACTTGGTAATTCAGTAGTATTTTAATGATTTATCATTAAAATTATATCTTTTTTACAACTTATTGTTTTTGCAACTCGTTACTTTGCCAGCAATGCAAAAACTCTTTAATGATCTTGGTGACCAGGCTGAAGTCGAAGTTTTCGGAGCCCGGGTACATAACCTCAAAAATATCGATGTCAGTTTCCCCAGAAACCAGCTTGTAGTTATAACAGGTCTCAGTGGCAGTGGTAAGTCTTCACTGGCGTTTGATACCATCTATGCCGAAGGCCAGCGACGCTATCTGGAAACTTTTAGTGCTTATTCAAGGCAGTTTCTGGGTGGAATGGAACGACCTGATGTAGATAAAATATCAGGTCTTAGCCCGGTGATCGCAATTGAGCAAAAAACAACTTCTAAAAACCCCCGGTCAACGGTAGGTACAATAACTGAAGTTTATGACTTCTTAAGATTACTGTATGCCCGGGTTGCAGATGCCCATTCCTATAAAACAGGAAAGCTGATGTTAAAGATGTCTGAAGAACAAATTCAGCAAACCATTCTCACTAATCTTGCTGACAAAACTGTTTCTATCCTGGCCCCTGTTGTCAAGGGCCGTAAAGGTCATTATCGTGACTTATTCGAGCAAATCAGAAAGCAAGGATACCTGAAGGTTCGGGTTGATGGCCTTATTCAGGATGTTATTCCAAAAATGCAGCTTGACAGGTATAAAATTCATGATGTAGAAATAGTAGTTGACCGTATTCTGGTAAATGAACCAAATCAGAAGAGATTGATTTCTTCTATACAGGCTGCTCTTAAAATTGCCAAGGGTATCATTAAGGTAAGTGATGAACTGAATGAAGTTTACCATTACAGTAAATACCTGATGGATCCTGAGACTGGGATTTCTTATGATGAACCCCAGCCAAATACGTTCTCTTTTAATTCTCCTTATGGTGCCTGCCCGAAATGTGACGGACTGGGATACATAATGGAAATTGATGAGGGTAGTGTTATCCCTAATCGAAGTCTGAGTATAGTGCAGGGTGGCCTTGCTCCACTGGGTGAATTTCGTGAGACCTGGGTATTCCAGATACTACAAGCCCTTGCAAAAAAATATGATTTTTCTCTCTCTGCACCGATTGAAAAACTCACACCCGATATCATTGATATGATTTTAAATGGTTCAGATGATATTCTTGAGGTTAAAATGCCAAAAAGCAGATGGTCTGATCAGGAAAACTACAAGATTCATTTTGAAGGTATCTTTAAAATGCTTGAAGAGCAGTATGAGCGTAAAGGTGAAGAAGGGGCTGATCTTGATAATTTCAGAAGTCAGAAAGTTTGTCCTTCTTGTCATGGAGCGAGACTTAAAATCGAATCACTTCATTTTAAAGTTGCCGGGAAAAATATTTTTGAGCTTAGCTCAATGGACCTGAGACAGTTATATGATTGGTTTTCAGGTCTTGAGGCCAAGCTTAATAAAAGACAACAAATCATAGGGCATGAAATTCTCAAAGAAATTCAAACCAGAATAAACTTTTTATTAAATGTAGGACTCAGTTATCTAAGTCTTGACCGCAGTTCTAGAAGCCTTTCAGGCGGTGAAGCCCAGAGAATCAGGCTTGCCACTCAGATCGGTTCTCAACTTGTAAATGTACTTTATATTCTTGATGAGCCTAGTATTGGACTGCATCAGCGCGATAATGAACGGCTGATTCTTGCATTAAAAGAGCTTCGTGATATTGGTAATTCTGTATTGGTAGTAGAACATGACAAAGAAATGATCATGGAAGCCGATTATGTGATCGATATGGGGCCCGCAGCTGGAATACATGGCGGTAGGGTTGTGGCTCAGGGAATTCCTTCCAGCCTTCTTAAAATGCATACCCTGACCACTGATTATCTCAACGGACGCAGGCAAATTCAGGTTCCTTTAGAAAGGCGTTCAGGAAATGGTAAAAAGCTAATTTTGAGAAAAGCTACCGGGCATAACCTGAAAAAAGTAACAGCTGAATTTCCCCTTGGAACGTTTATTTGTATCACAGGAGTATCGGGCAGTGGAAAATCAAGTCTGATAACAGAAACACTTTATCCTATACTTAATCATCATTTCTTCAGAGCCAGAAAGAAGCCTCTTCCGTATGACTCTATTGAAGGATTGCATGAAATTGATAAAGTTATTGAAATTGACCAGAGCCCGATTGGGCGTACACCACGCTCAAACCCTTCTACTTATACAGGAGTGTTCTCAGATATCCGCAGCTTGTTTGTATTGTTGCCTGAATCTAAAATCAGAGGATATAAACCAGGACGTTTTTCGTTCAACGTTAAAGGCGGGCGTTGTGAAGTTTGTCAGGGTGCAGGCCTGAAAGTTATAGAGATGAATTTCTTACCTGATGTTCAGGTGCCCTGTGAAGAATGCCATGGCAAACGCTATAACAGGGAAACGCTTGAAATAAGGTATAAGGGCAAATCGATCAGTGATGTGCTCGATATGAGTGTAGAAGAGGGTGTGAACTTCTTTGAAAATGTGCCTGCCATTTATCGGAAGATAAAAACCTTACAGGACGTGGGCCTGGGTTATATAACCCTTGGGCAATCATCTGTAACCCTTTCTGGTGGAGAAGCACAGCGTGTTAAGCTCGCAACAGAACTTTCTAAGAAGGATACCGGTAAAACCTTTTACATATTGGATGAGCCAACCACAGGCCTCCATTTTGAGGATATCAATGTGTTGCTCGGCGTTCTTGAAAAATTAGTACTCAGAGGTAATACTATACTTGTCATCGAGCATAATCTTGACGTAATAAAAGTTGCAGACTATGTGATAGACATGGGCCCCGAAGGCGGAGGCGGAGGCGGTCAAGTGTTATTCGCCGGGACTCCAGAAGGTCTTGCAGAATATAAGAACAGCTTTACCGGGAAATTCTTAAAAGAAGCGTTGTTAGAAAACAGTAGAAATGAAGAGAATAATAGTTTCTTAAAATTACCAATTGAGTAAAAATGTTTTCACACCGCTAATAAAATTTCTTACGGGAGTAAAAGAATACAGTTATTGAAGTAATTCATGAAAAAATAAAGACTGGCACAGATGTTGTCACTATTACTTTATATGGTAACTAAATAGCACTCATGACGTACATCTCAGACATCGTTGGATTCTTACTTCCTCCTTTAGGTTCAAGTGTAATGGCAAATGCCTGTGCGTCTGATATGTCATTAAGCTTACTGAGAGAAGATAAATCAGATTTTACCTCGAAAACCCCAGCATCAACTGGCTTACCATTTGAGATGGCCCAAAGTTGATAAGAATGATTTTGATCAGTGGCAACCAAACCATTCGGGTCGATCATAACAGTATGAGTTTTCTTATTCCACCAAACAACAGCCAATGATTTAAGATGAGTCTTTGTTCCTATGAGTGCAAGCTTTTTAAAATCAGGATCGTCAATTAATTTCTTTGATCGGTAGAATTGATTTTTAAAGTAAGAAACTTGATTTGCATTCAACGCATTTTTATTTAATAAATCTGCGTATTTATTTTGACTGTCCTTTAACTTGTTCCATAAAGAATAAGATCCTATGAGACTAATCAGAAATAAAGCTATAGATGCCGCAAGGGCATATTTAGGTATGTTACTTTTGATTGATCCTTTGTAACTTGCTCTTTTTTCGACTAAACTTTTAAAAGAATTTCCATTTTCAGAAATTTCATTATTAAAAGTCTTTTTAAAATCTATAATACTTGAATCAGAAACGGTTGAATTAAAATCAAGATTTCTTTCTATTGTTGACTTAAGAATTGAAGATGGTTCAATTTTGAATTCAAGGGCAAAAACCTCCATCGATGCTTCTATCCTTTTGAGTTCAGCTGAAACAAGTGCAGATCCGGAACACATACTTTCTACTTCTGACCGCTCCTGTAAACTTAATGCATCAAGAACATATAATTCCAGAATGCCGGATTCTATAAAATCTTTCTCTTCCACGTTCTTTAATTAAAAAACTTGCGTAATTCCATGATTCCTGTTCTTAGCCTGGTTTTTACCGTTCCTAGAGGTATTCCCATTTCCTCGGAAACTTCTGAATGGGTGTAACCCCTAAAGTATACCAAGTCTACGATTTTCTTTTGCTCTGGCTTCAGATTATTGATAAGTTCTTTTATGCCCAAATGCTCGGGTTTATACGTTGTATTATTATCAATGTCGATCTCATTTACGTTATTTTCTATATCTTGGTTTTTGCTGCTATTTTTATATTCCTTAGACCTGACTTTGTCAATTGACATGTTCCTGGCAATATTCATAATCCATGTAAAAAGGCGGCCCTTCGACGGATCATATGATGGAAAAGAATTCCATATTTTTATAAAAGTTTCTTGTAAAACATCTTCTGCGCTTTCTTCAACCTGCACTATTCGAAAAATAATACCATATAACGCGGCTGAATACATGGAATAGAGGGCTTCGTAACCCGCTTTTTTTCTTTGCCTAAGCGCCTCTATCAGTTCAGGTTCTGATAGAACTAATTTCTTCTGAATCAAAATAAAAAGGATTTATACTACCTCAACCTAAATTTGAAAAAGATGTTTTTCAGCATGGTAAGAAGAACGAACCATAGGTCCACTTTCAACGTAACGAAAACCTTTGTTTAGCCCGACTTCCTTATAAAGGGAAAACGTATCAGGATGAATAAATTCAATTACTTCATGGTGCTTTTTGCTAGGTTGCAGATACTGTCCCAGTGTTAATATCTGAACTCCTGAATCTAAAAGGTCATCCATAGCCTCGTAGATTTCCTGCTCTGTTTCACCCAAACCCAGCATAATTCCAGATTTCGTTCTCAGCCCGCTTGCTCTCACTCGTTTAAGTACTTCAAGACTTCGATCATATTTGGCCTGGATTCTTATTTCTTTCGTTAAACGCCGAACTGTTTCTAAGTTATGAGAAACAACTTCAGGTCGTTCGTTCAATAAGCGTTCCAAATTTTCCCAAACGCCTTTAAAATCAGGTATTAGGGTTTCCATAGTTGTTAAAGGGCTTTGCTCTCTAACGGCACGTATTGTTTCTACCCAAAGTGTTGAACCTCCATCTGCCAGGTCATCGCGATCAACAGACGTTATCACACAATGTCTGACATTCATGAGTGAAACAGAACTTGCCACTCTAAAAGGCTCATCCCAATCAACTGCACCTGGTCTACCAGTTGCAACGGCGCAAAATGAACATGACCGTGTACAAATATTTCCCAAGATCATAAACGTAGCGGTCCCAGCACCCCAGCATTCACCCATATTCGGGCAATTACCGCTTTCACAGATGGTATGTAATTTGTGCTTGTCAACCAGATTGCGCACTTGTGCATATTCAGCTCCTGTAGGAAGTTTTACGCGAAGCCATTCTGGTTTCTTACCTCTGGGTTCGTTAGTTATAACAGGTAATTCGATCATGATAGTTCAAAGGTATTAAATCGAAATTGATATTATCAATTAAACACGTCGCTATGAGCTAAGTTTGAGGAAGATAAAATAAAAATATCCCTTTATAATATTGAAGTGTCTTAAAAAAAACTGAGACCTATTTCAACTAAATAAAATCAGGCAAGTAATTCTTTAGCAACATCAGGTGCATTTATTTCGCTATGAGAGCTTGTGAAAATGCATTGGCCATTTCGAATCAGCAACAGCTGGGGTGATTCATGTGTAATTTGAAAAACTTCTGCAACACCTGCTGAAATAGTTCGGTATCGGATCAGATCTAGAAAATAAATTGGAACACCTTTGGGAAGAGCATCCGATTCCGATTCGAAATTTCTTTTAGCCATCATGCTAACAGGGCATCTTGTACTATGCTTAAAAATCAAGCTATCACCTTCTTCTGAAGCAATAGTAGAAACCTGTGCTTCATCATTCAATATAATCCAATTTATCATAAATTTTATTGTTTTCTGCCGTGACGAACCGTACTATAGGCAGGACATGATTTTGAACTAGAGCAAGATTCCAGAATGCATACCAGAATAAACAGACTTAAGACAAAAAGAGTAATATTTTTCATGATAGATTGCAAAAGTTTAAATTTCTTTGATTTAACGCTTAAAAGTAACAATAAGTTACGACTTTTTTGAGCGATCAACCCAAGGCAGAAATGGATAGCTATTTGAATCCAGCAGTTGTTTTAAAAGCCTGTTTGTAAGTCTTAAAAAGTTCGACCATTTTCACTGCAGTTAAAGCTGCTTCCCGCCCTTTATTGCCCAGACGGCCACCTGCCCTTTCTGAAGCCTGAAGCAAGTTCTCAGTAGTTAGCACTCCGAAAATAACAGGTTTTTTATATTGAATGGCAAGGTTTGTAAGTCCATTTGCAACTGCCTGGCAAATAAAATCAAAATGACGGGTTTCTCCTTGAATTACACAGCCCAGACAAATGACAGCATCGAGCAACCCTCTTTCAAGAAGCAGTTGTGCTCCTGTTGTTAGCTCAAAACTTCCTGGAACTGTAATTCTGGTAATATTAGCAGGTGCTATTGCCGCCTGGTTAAGATAATCAATTGCTGCATCTTCAAGAGCCCCTGTTATTGGTGTGTTCCATTCAGCACGCACAATTCCAATTTTGTACGTTTCACTATTTGCTGGTGGTGTAACCAGTTCTTCACTAAGGTTCTTTAATGATGTTGACAATTTTTAATTTTTAGTGTTGCTGAACTCTGGCAATAAACTTATCGATATCTCTAGATTGTGCACTGTTGCTATAATCTCTTTTGATCCGGCTGTACATATCAAGTGCCTTTGTGAAATCTTTTTGATATTCATAAATTAATCCAGCCTTCTGAAGATACATTGGAGTGGTAAATATGTTTGGTTTATTGTCAGCAGCTTTTAAATAATAACTAATGGCCTGATCATAATTTTTTAATTCAGAATAAGCATCACCTGTCATTCCCTGAGCTTCGCTTCCGGTCAAATCATCTTTAGCACCATATTTTTCAAGATTATCAATGGCTTTCTGAAAGTCACCTTTTCTCAAATAAATTGAACCCAGGTAATAATGAGCAAGGTTACCTGAGGGAGTATTGCCATAGTCATTCACGATAGACTCAAACCCAGGATTGTTACCATCTCCATTTAAGGCTTTTGTTAAAGAATCGGCTTCGAAATAGGCTTCTGCCTTAAACATCTGTGCACTTGCTTCTTTCGCACGTGGACCCATATACAGAAAGGTGTAAGCAAAAAACAAGGCAATCAGGCCAACTACACTACCACCTACGATAGAAAGCAAACGTGTATTCGATCGAACAAAAAGTTCAGAATCTTTTAGTCGGTCTTCCCAGGTAGTAATTTTAGTCTGATTTGTTAGGTCTAATACAGGTTCTTCTACTTTTACTTTGCTCATCTTAATGATATATTCCCTTATACGGGCTTGCAAAGTTATATTATTTTGAAAATTAATGGCAGTTAGGCCAAAAATTGTTTGATTATCTTTGCTGAGGTTACTTTCTGAATATGGTCAGGGGCCAAACAGTATGTATCTGAAGAGTCTATCGCTAATAAATTTTAAGAATTACCAAGAGGCAGAACTGTATTTTTCGGCTACGATAAACTGTTTTACTGGTAATAATGGGGCAGGGAAAACTAATTTGCTTGATGCAATTCATTACCTGAGTTTGTGTAAGAGTTATTTTAATTCGATTGATAGTCAGCAGATTCTTAATGAAGCTGACTTTTTTATGTTACAGGGTAATTTTGACAAGCACGAACGGGTTGAACTGGTTTCCTGTGCCGTGAAGCGAAATCAAAAAAAGCAGTTCAGAAGAAACAAAAAAGAGTATGACCGGCTTGCTGATCATATCGGGCTCTTTCCTGTTGTTATGATTACACCCTACGATATAAGTCTTATACTTGAGGGCTCTGAAGAAAGGCGAAGGTTTATTGATAACGCACTTTCTCAAACCGACTCCCAGTACCTTGATCAGTTAATAACCTATAACAAGGCATTGGCAAATAGAAATAGCCTGCTAAAAGCCTTTCGGCAAAGTGGACACCCAGACGAAGATCTCCTTGAAATATTCTCTGAAAAACTTATACAGTTGGGTGCTGAACTTTATAAAAAACGTCAGCTTTTTATGGAAATTTTCATGCCCCTTTTTGTAAATCATTATTTATTCATCACAGAACAGGCTGAACAGGTTAGTCTGACTTATATATCGCAGCTACATGTTTATGACTATACCTCAGGCATGCTGTTCAGTAATCAGCGCGACAGGCTTACTGAAAGAACAAATTTCGGTATTCATAAAGATGATCTTGAATTTAAGATTGGACTCTTGCCTTTGAAAAAATTCGCTTCTCAGGGACAGCAAAAATCTTTTTTAATAGCCCTTAAACTGGCGCATTATTCTTATCTTAAACTGAAGACAGGTATTAAACCAATATTGCTTCTTGATGATATCTTCGATAAACTCGATGACAGGCGTATCAGGCAACTCATGCAGATGGTTGTGCAGGATGAGTTCGGACAAATCTTTGTCACAGATACCAATAAAGACAGGGTCGAAAAAGTATTTAAAGAAATTAATAGAGAAGTAAATATTATTAGTGTAGACGCAGGTTCAATAGTGAGACAATAGGATGAAGAAGGCGAACGAACAAACAATCAAGGAGGTTATCAACTTAATGCTTGAAACTTTTAAGATCAAGGACAAGTACCTGGAAACCTCTGTTCTCACGCATTGGGAAAGAATAATGGGGAAGACCATTTCAAGCCGTACCACGGAAATTTATATCAGAAATAAGAAGCTTTTTATCAGAATAAATTCAGCAGCCTTAAAGCAGGAACTTGTGCAGAGCAAGGAAAAGATTATACAACTAATCAATGAAGAAATGTCTGCAGAAGTCATAAAAGAGGTTGTGTTTATCTAGTTAAAATCTTTGCCAGCTATTATTTACTTTGATGGTGTAATTATTAACTGACACAGAACTAATTCTTTATACCTGTCGTTTTCAGAAAATGAAAGCAATCGTAGCAACCAAGCAAGGCGGACCTGAAGTTTTAGAAATTCAAAATTTGCCCGTACCCATACCAGGCGAAAATGAACTAGTTATAAAGATTTACGCATTTGGTATAAACCCGGTCGATTTTAAGATAAGAGATCACGGACTAGGTTTAAAATTTCCAATGGTTCTCGGCTTAGACGTTTCAGGAATAATAAGCTCAATCGGGGCTAATACCAGTAAATTTAAAGTTGGTGATTCTGTTATTGCAAAGCTTCCTTTTAATAAGCAGGGTGGGTATGCTGAATATGTTTCAGTTTCGGCTGATACGGTGGTACTTAAGCCGGTGGCAATTTCATTTGAACAGGGTGCCGTAATTCCATTAGCTTCGTTAACGGCGTGGCAAGCACTTTTTGATCATGGATTACTTGAAGCTGGCCAGACTGTTCTCATCCACGGGGCAACTGGTGGTGTTGGTCTTTTTGCTGTACAATTCGCACTTCTTAAAGGGGCTGAAGTTATTGTTACCGCTTCAGAAAAGAATTTTGAGCGTTTAAAATCACTTGGCGTCAAGCGAATAATTGATTACAAAAAAGAGAAATTTTACAATGAACTCTATGGTCTTGATCTTGTTTTTGATGCAGTTGGCAATGAGGAAACTGTTAAACATTCGTCAGATGTCTTAAAAGATGGGGGTAGGGTAGTCTCAATAGCTGCAGAAGCATCTTCTAAACGTATTGCCTCGGGCGCTGTTAAGGCCATACATTTTATGACCTCTGATATTTTGTCTCAGCTTAAACATGCTGTTGACTTAGTTGATCAGCAAAAAGTTAAGGTGTTCATTGAAAAAATTCTGACGTTTAATGACGTAGCCGAGGCTCAGGAAATACTAAAAAATGGTCACGTAAGCGGTAAATTGATTATTCGCGTAGACTGATGAATTTTTTTAGAGGTCCTGTCAGATTCGTAACAAAAAAAGAATCTCCTGGTTCAGGATATGTATTTTAATGCTCCTGAATCAAGGTTGTAGAGATAAGGCCTGCTGAAATGAATACTCATAACGGCAGACCTTTAATACTTGGGGGTCAGAAGCGTTCTGTTTCAGCAAAAAAGAAATTTGCTTCATTTACTGCATTCTCATCTGAGTCAGAACCGTGAACAGCATTTGCCTCAATTGATTTTGCATATTTCTGACGCAGGGTACCTGCTCCAGCTTTTGAAGGGTCAGTTGCACCAATTAATTTTCTGAATGCCTCAACACCATTTTCTTTTTCAAGAATTGCAGCTACTATCGGACCTGAAGACATGAAATCAACAAGGTCTTTATAAAATGGTCTTGCTGCATGAACTGCATAAAATTTACCTGCGTTTTCAACTGTTAGCTGGGTATATTTCATTGCAACAAGCTTAAAACCTTCGTTTATAAGATCATTAATGATAGCGCCGGTATAACCATTTGCAACGGCATCTGGTTTAATCATGGTAAATGTTCTATTGGTGGCCATACTATTTGAATTTTTGGCAAATGTATTTAATTATTAGCATTTTTAAAATACGGCATTCTTGGAGCAGGCAAGCGAAAAGGTAAGAGTACTTCTGGGCATAGAAAAAAACTTTCAGGGCATTGAATTCCTCGAAACTATAATCAGTGATCATTAATCCTTAAAGCAGATTCAGACTAAAGCCAGATGATTTTGGTATTTTTGCCGGGTACATCATATTTATGGAAATTACCGAATTTAAAAAGTTCTTATCTACACCCCGACAGATAGTAATCACAACGCATCATAAGCCAGATGGTGATGCCCTTGGTTCTTCATTGGGGTTCTTACATATATTAAAAGGCATGGGTCATAAGGTGACTGTAATTAGCCCTTCTGATTTTCCTTCTTTTTTTGACTGGATGCCTGGCAGGGGCGATATCCTGCTATTTCCAGAATCTATACCCGAAGCTACATCGCTTGTAAAAAACGCAGATCTTATTTGCTGCCTTGACTTTAATCACCTGAAACGGATTAATGAACTTGGTGAACTGGTTGCCGAATCAAAGGCAGTGAAAATTATGGTTGATCATCATCTTGACCCACAAGGATTTGATGATTTCAGGTTTTGGGATACTGAGACCAGTTCTACAGCCGAATTGATTTACCGTCTGGCATTTGACCTAGGTCTTCAAGAGCGCATAACAGCTGAAGTGGCAACCTGTCTTTATACGGGTATTATGACCGATACCGGCTCTTTTCGTTTCCCCCGAACTACGCCTGCCCTTCATCGTATCGTTGCCAGTCTTATTGAAGCTGGTGCCGATAATGTTGCCATCCATGAATTGGTCTATGATCAGTATACATTAAGCCGACTGCATTTTCTAGGATATTGCCTGAAAGAGAAACTAGTGGTTATTGATGAACTAAATACAGCATATTTTGCCATCTCAGCAGAAGAACTAGATCAGTTTACGATTCAAACAGGAGATACAGAAGGAATTGTAAATTATGCCCTTGCGTTGTCTGGCATAAAGCTCGCAGTTTTAATCATACAGCGACACGACATGATAAAGCTTAGTTTTAGATCAACAGGTGATTTTCCCTGTAATTTACTTGCCAATAAGTATTTTAACGGAGGAGGACATAAAAATGCTTCTGGAGGTATGTCATTAGATAATCTACCCGGTACAATAAAAAAATTTACCGATGCATTGGTTGAATTCCGCCAATTATTGGTTATTTAGCATCGAAATAAAAAATGTTTCAAGAAAAACAGACTGATGAATAAGAATTTTCTATTAAATCTAAAAGCGGCACCGATCGTTCTAGTTATCGTTTTAGGCCTCGTGGGCTGTTCTAACGCTGGTTTTGATCAAACCAAAAATGGCCTGATGTATAAAATACATACGCATGGCAATACGAAGAAGGCAAAAATTGGTGACTATGTTGAAATGGAATTTGTCGTTAAAACCGATAAAGACTCTGTTTTAAGCAGTACCTATAAGGCAAAAAAACCAGTTAAGTTTATGGTTCAGAAGAGCCGTTCAGTAGCCGACTTAATGGACATCATTCAGTTATTGTCTGAAAATGATAGTGCTACTGTTAAAATTCCTTCAGATTCTATTTTTGATGCACGAAAGGGCATGATGCGCCCACCGTTTATCAAACCTAAAAGCTTAATGGTTTTTGAATTGAAGATCGATAAAGTAATGGATCAAAAAGAATTCCAGGCAGAAATGGATAAAGACAGAGCCAAAGCTGACGTAGAAAAGAATAAATTAAAAGGTGCTGAACTTCCTGCTATAGCAAAATACCTGAGTGATAACCATTTGAAGCCAGATAGCACTAAGTCAGGTGTTCTGTATGTTATTCAAACACAAGGAACAGGCCCTGTACCTGCTAAAGGTGATACGGTTTCAGTAAACTATGTAGGAAGATTACTGAGTGGAAAAGTTTTTGATACCAATGACACAACTGTAGCCAAGGCAAATAAGTTATTTGATGTCAACAGAAAGATGCAAGGGGGATATGGTGCATTTAAATATCCAGTTGGCGAGCATCAGGTTATTGATGGCTGGGATGATTTCTTCCTGACTGCAAAAAAAGGAACAAAAGCAACAATTATCATTCCTTCAAGACTTGCGTACCGTGATATGGAAAAAGGAAATGTGATTCCTGCTTATTCAACACTGGTATTTACCGTAGAACTACTGGATGTAAAAAAAGGAAAGCCAGCACCAAAAATGCCAGCTATGCATTCAATGCCACCTCAACCACCGGTTGCACCTCAAGCGATAAAGAAATCTAAATAATACGGTGATTCTAACGGATACACATACTCATCTGTATTCAGATGAAATGGAATATCCTGTCGAAGTACTTCTTAAAAGAGCGGGAGACCAATGTGTCTCCCGTTTTTTTATACCCAATATCGATAAGGATACCATTCAGGCAGTACTTGATCTGGGGAATAACTATCCGGGCTGCTACCCTATGCTTGGTCTGCATCCTGTACATGTTGATGGTAATTACCAGGAACAGCTAACTGCTATAGAAAATGCGCTGTCAAGAAATAAAGTTGTTGCCATTGGTGAAGTTGGTCTTGACCTCTATCATTCCCAACAGTTTTTAAAAGAACAACAGTATGCTTTCTTGATTCAGGCCAGGATGGCGGCATCCCTGGATCTGCCATTGGTGATTCACTGCCGTAATGCATTTGAAGAGCTCATGGAACTTTTTGAATCGTTGAAGGGAGTACCTGCCCGTGGTATTTTTCACTGTTTCGGCGGAAGTTTGACTGAGGCTGAAAAGTTAATCGGTAGGGGGTTTTATCTCGGTATAGGAGGAATTCTAACCTATAAAAATGCTGGCCTTGCTGAAACGCTTAAAAATATTTCACTTGAGCACCTGGTACTTGAAACCGATGCTCCCTATCTAAGCCCTGTACCCAGGCGTGGTAAAGTGAATGAATCAGCAAACCTGCTATATATTGCACAAAAACTAGCTGACCTTAAAAATGTTAGTGTTGAAGAAGTAGCTGCAATAACCACTGCAAATTCCATGACCATATTTGGAATTTAATCGCCCTATGGATAATAAAATGCATATGAGCAAAATAATGATTATCTATACTGGAGGCACAATAGGAATGATGAGCGATACCTTGTCGGGAACATTACGCCCTCTGCCTTTTGCTCAGATAATTGAACGGGTTCCTGAACTTGAGCGTCTTAATTATGAATTAACCATTCATTCTTTCGATCCAATTATTGATTCATCTAATATGAATCCTGAAATCTGGGTTGCTCTGGCCTTATTGATTCGTGATAACTATGAAACACATGATGGCTTTGTTGTATTACACGGTACTGATACCATGGCGTTTACTGCATCGATGCTCAGTTTTTTACTCAAGAATCTAGGCAAGCCGGTTGTCTTTACAGGTTCCCAGTTACCAATCGGCGAAATTCGTACTGATGCTAAAGAAAATCTAATTACTGCCTTGCAGATTGCTGCCAGTAAGAAAAATCATTTTGCCAAGGTTCCAGAAGTAAGTATCTACTTTGATTACCAGCTATTCAGGGGTAACCGGGCGAGAAAATATAATTCTGAAAAGTTCGAAGCTTTTCATTCTCCGAATTATGAAGTGCTGGCAGAAGCTGGCGTGAATCTTCAGTTTAATGAGAAAATCATCCTGACAATTCCTGAGGGTGAATTCAGGGCACACGCTAAAATTGATACACGTATAAATGTATTAAAACTTTTTCCTGGGATCTCACCTCTAACGATTGAATCTATATTGAGTACTCCTGGAAACCGGGCCCTGATTATGGAAACATATGGTAGTGGAAATACCACAACCGATCCCTGGTTTTTAAAAGCACTGGAAAAGGCAATTGTGAACGGGCTCATTATTGTCGATATTTCACAATGTGAGGGCGGTAGTGTTGATCTGGGCCGTTATGAAACAAGTAGCTACCTAAAAGATATGGGGGTGGTGAGTGGTTATGATATGACTTTTGAGGCGGCAGTCACAAAACTCATGTTTCTGCTGGGTCATAATTATAATAATGAAACTATCAGGAACTTCATGGGCACGTCTTTACGTGGTGAACTGACACGCAACTGATAAATCAGGTATTAAAGGTAGTGTAGCCTGAGAAAAATCAAATCATTATTATACATTTGCAAACTATTTTAGGAGAGATGTCCGAGTGGTTTAAGGAGCAAGCCTGGAAAGTTTGTATACTCGTAAGGGTATCGAGGGTTCGAATCCCTCTCTCTCCGCCAGTTTCAATAAAAAAGCAAATTAAAAGCCTGCAAATCAACTGATTGCAGGTTTTTTAGTATAAACCTTGTCACAACCTTCTATGGCAAAGAATTTCGTTTAGAAATACTGGATTCTGGCATATCGGGAAAAGTCGATATATTTGAATTATGGATCAGGTAGAAATCTTCAAAGCTCTTTCGAATAAAACCAGATTACAGATTCTAAACTGGCTTAAAGATCCTGAACTTAATTTCCCAGAGCAGGTTGAAATCGGTTTTGGAATGGGGGTTTGTGTAGGTCAGATTCAAAAAAAGGCTGGGTTAACCCAGTCTACCGTATCAGAGTACCTGTCAACCCTGCAGCGTGCTGGTCTGGTTAAATCAAGAAGAATAGGGCAATGGACCTATTACCAGCGTAATGAGGAATCAATTATTGCCTTAGGCCTGAGTATTCAGACAGAAATATAATATGGATCGTTTAAAAGAACCGAATTTAAGAAAGTTGAAATCTGGCCTGATGTAGTTTGTCCTTTCTGTTATATAGGCAAACGGAAATTTGAAAATGCCCCCACAAATTTTGAAGGTAGGCAGGATGTTGATATCATCTGGCATAGTCTTCAGTTTCATCCAGATCTAAAACCCGCTCTTGGCCAAATGGCTGATTAATGGCCTGGCTCGACCTGAAGTAACAGTACCGGAGATGGCTGGGCAGGAAGCAGGCAAAACGCTTTAGCCTGAAATAAATATTGTCGAAAAATGCAAGCTTATTTATCGATATGAATGGTTTTATCCCTACCCGTCAGACCCCGAATGATGGTAAATGTAGATTTTGCAAGGCCAAGTTCTTTTGACAAAAGGGCAATAACGGCCCTATTAGCCTTACCAGATTCTGGAACAGTTGTTATATATATACGGATGATAGTTTTTCCATCAGTATCAGTTTCTATGCCGATCCTGTTTGAAGACGCTTTAGGAGTTACTCTTACCTCGAGTGTGTCGCCAATATTTGATTTCCAATCGTCAGTTTCATTCATGTAATTAGAAGTTTGTAATTGAATGATTAAAACAATATAGCCAAAAGTATTACAAAAAAGTGCTTTTTGCTGAGGGAAGGAATAGTTTCATGCCGTTTCAAATTTTGTTCTATGTACGATTTAAATAACTTTGCGTTGTTGGTTTCGTATAAACCCATACATTGTAATCCTGAAACCAATTTCCCAGATCATACATGATTCATATCAGTAAACCTAAAGCAACAAGCGTGTTTATTTTTTTAATGACCGCGATCTTTTATTGTAGTGCATGCAATAATTCCCAACCCACGACTAAAACCAAAAATGCTGCCTTAGCCAGGGTAAATCCGGGAAATAAGACAGCTTTATCGCATGCAGATACAGGAGCTGTCAAAAAAGCAGATACGGTAGTTGTTAGGTTACCAATCGATACGGCAAAATACAACCATCTTGCTCTACATCTTGCACACAATAAAGTAACTCCTAAATGGCCTGTGAAAACGCCCTTCCCTCTGGCAGGTGGTATATTACCTTTTAAACGTATCGTTGCCTTTTACGGCAATTTTTATTCAAAAAGAATGGGCATTCTGGGAGAAATTCCACCCGAAGAAATGCTGAAGAAACTACAAAGCGAGTGCAAACAGTGGGCTAAAGCTGATTCATTGATTCCTGTACAACCTGCCTTGCATTATATCTGTGTATCTGCTCAGCACGAACCTGGTAAGGCGGGTAAATACAGAATGAGAATGCCATTTACCCAGATTGATAAGACGCTGGCTTTGGCAAAGAAAATTAATGCAATTGTTTTTCTTGATGTTCAGGTTGGCCAGAGTACCCTGCAACAAGAAATTCCACAATTAGAAAAATACCTTAAACTTGATAATGTACACCTTGCAATTGATCCTGAATTTTCTATGAAGGGTGGACATTTACCAGGTAGCCGTATCGGTAATTTTGATGCTTCAGAAATTAACTGGGTTTCTGAATATCTGGCAAAGCTTGTCAGAGCCAATCATCTCACTCCCAAGGTGCTGATTGTTCATCGGTTTACCATGAAGATGGTTAGTAACTATAAGGAAATTAAAACCCGCCCTGAAGTTCAGTTTGTAATGGATATGGATGGCTGGGGTTTTCCTGCCAAAAAAGTTGATACCTATGAAATGTGTGTAAGAAATAATCCAGTACAGTTTACGGGCTTTAAGCTTTTTTATAAGAATGACATCAAGACCAAGGGCTTTAATGTTATCATGACTCCGAAAGCGGTCTTAAGTCTGACACCCAGCCCTGTTTATATCCAGTATCAATAGTCTGGATTACAATTCGTGAAATACAGGTATAGACACTTCTTTTTTTCATAAACATAAACAGCGAATGTAATCTGGATTTAAACTCAGAAACATCCGCTGTTTATATGTCAGCATAGCCCTTTAGGTTTTGATTATCCAACAGGTATAAATTGTCTACAGAGGTAAAATACGTGATTTATCCTTTTTAAATAGGAAATTAATGATCAATGCCGTTTCTCCCGGGTAGCTGGGCCATCAAACGTTCTATTTCAAAAGCTATCTTTTTTTGTGGGGCATTGCGTTGTATATAATAATCCTTGCCTTCAGTGTATGGAACCCATTCAGTTGTACCGTTTGATTTTATGAAATTTCGGCCTGCCGGGCTGAGTTTGAAATTTTTACCAGTTCCTTTAACTGCAAACAGAACTGCAACCTGATCCCATGAACCATGAGGTCTTATGGGTGCCTCCTGATAAGCTGGATTCCACCTTTGCTGAAAAAAATTATCCCATTTCTGGTAGGCGATTCGTACAAGATTCAAAGAAGTACACCATGTGTTTAAATGTTGCCCGGTTTTAATGTCCGCTCCCAGCTGATACCCGCAGTAATAGATTGGTGTAGGCCAGTTCAAAACAACTTTTCGAGTCGACTCAAGGTCTTGAACAAAATTATATTCTTGTTTAAAAATAGGATAACCGCCTCCGACCATTACAATAAAATTCACTTTCTCTTTTATAAGATCATGCCCATTCAATTTCGAAAAATTATCAGGTTTTGATTCAAGCAGGTAACGCAAATTAACAGATCCTCCGGTTACGATTATCCTGATTTTGCCTCTTGATGACGCTAATGTTTTGCGCATTAAAGTGCAGGCATCGGGTATTTTGGCGACTGACTTTAATCTTCCCGCAAAATGATCAACAAGGTACCTATTAAAAGAATACCCTGGCCATTGTTGGCTTGATCCAAGGTTAACCTGGGCTTTCAACATCCCAACAGGTAGCTTAGGTCTTTTATACCAGTTGTTGATGACACTGATACAGGGTGCCGACCAATTATTTGTTGTGCTACAAGTGGTACTTAAAATTTTTACCTCCCCATTGTCTGCTAGAGCGTGTAAGGTAGCAAGTGCTCCAAGATCTTCGACATCTGTATCCATATTCATGTCTATCATGACCTGAATAATTTGTTCTTTGTGTGTAAGCTCCTGAGATTTTATGATAGAATTATTGAGTAGTTGAAATGCCGCAATAATAAGGGGTATAAATTGCTTAATTTTCATGTTGATATTTACGGGAATCTTAGAAATTTGATTCAATGCAATGAAGGTGTTACCTGATATTGTTACAATCAGGTAGTTTAGACCGTTTTAGTGGTTGCCTGATAGCTTGCTGGCGATAATTGATTATAAATCATAGAAATGATTGACATTAAATCTTTTCAGCTCTTAGCTCTTGCTGGTTTTTTTATGGCCAGCTGTCACTCAAAAACAGGTCGAATTCTACAAGTTACACAACCAGGAGAAACAGCCACACTATCTGAAAAATGGCAAATCGGACCTTTTAATAAAATTGATAATTCAAACCCTATATTAATACCTTCGTCAAAAGGGGTTTTCTATTGCCCCCTCAGGCGTAAGCGTATTCGATGGGAAATTAAAGATGTTTTTAATCCTGCAGCTGTCAGTAGGGGAGGCAAGATATTTTTGATTTACAGGGCACAGGATAGCATTGGCAACCCAGGAGGTACATCAAGGCTGGGGGTGGCAACAAGCATTGATGGCGTACACTTTATCAGGAACAGGCAGCCCATATTTTTTCCGGCAAATGATACCATGAAAAAATATGAATGGGAAGGGGGCTGTGAAGATCCGCGAATTATTATTGATTCATCGGGTTCATACCTGATGACCTATACAGCTTATGACGGCAAAATAGCAAGGCTTGCCATTGCCAGGTCTAAAGATCTCCTGCACTGGACAAAACTCGGACTTGCCTTTGGGGCTGCTGAAAAGGGTAAATACCGCAATACCTGGTCAAAATCTGGCTCAATAGTATGTAAGCTGGTTGGCGTTGATTTCATTGCTCAAAAAATTGATCATAAATACTGGATGTACTGGGGAGATGATAGTTTAAAAGTTGCCAATTCGATAGATTTGATAAACTGGAATCCTCTTAAAAATAAAAATGGGAAATATGTCATCATTGCAGCACCCAGAAAAGGAAGGTTTGATAGCCGTTTATGTGAACCTGGGCCACCTGCAATTTTAACAAAAAGAGGAATTTTACTGCTTTATAATGGAATGAATCTGGATAAATCGGGAGATTTGGACCTTGCCCCGGGGACGTATTCAGGGGGGCAGGTTTTTATGGATAAAAATAATCCCACCAGGGTACTCGAGCGGCTTGATGCACCCTTTATTAAACCCGATAAACCCTTTGAAATTACGGGTCAGGTGTCGAGGGTTTGTTTTATAGAAGGTCTGGTTGCAATCAATAAAACATGGCTGCTTTATTATGGCACTGCCGATTCAAAAATTGCCGTTGCAATAGCGGATAAAGATGATATTCTAGAAAAAACTTCATTTTGAGCGGTTTGACCGCTTAAAAAGTCAAAATTTATCAGGCTGCTGCATTGACTGGGCTTGGTCAAACAGGTGCGTTGGAAGCTATCTATTTTGAGTGTAAGCCTGAGCTGACGTTGAAAGGTAAAGTTACTACTGTTTCGATCGGCTAAGTACGAGTTCACCAATTGCTGTACCTTCCTTGAATCCGTCTATACATGCTTTACGCTCGTGTATTCCTCCATAGAGCCGGCTTATCATAGCTTCGTGTGCTGCTTGGGTAAAGGACTGAAAATTCCTGGGTTTTAGGCCATAAATTTTTTCAACAGAGTCAGTGTAGCTAAAATGACTTCCTACCATTTTTCCCAAAACAACGGAGGCTGCTGCTGAAATTACTGAATGACCGCTTGGATAATCTGGAAAAGGGGGGCATTGCAACAATGGTTTCCAGGCAAAACTTATTTTTTGTTGAATAACTGTTTCAGGCCGTACTGTATTCTCTTCATATTTCTCCTGCCAGCAACTGATAAATCCATCAAATAAAGCAACAGATACCCAAGCATAAGTTTTGGCAGAACGGACAAGATCAGCATGAACGCCTTTGCAGGCAATTCCTGTGATTCCAATCCAGTGCCCACCGGGGCTTATCTTTTTCGTAGCAAACATTAAATGACCTGTATGGTGACCAATAAACGGATTACAGTCCCAGAAGCCACTAATTTCTTTTTGGGCAGGCGTTTCATGTAAACCTGTCTGATAGACCTCCATAAGATCCCGGTAATAGGGACTTTTTTTATTCAATGAATAAGGGTAAGGTCCGGATGGCTTAAACTGACGCGAAGAATCCAGTATAAACGGATGTATTTTTCCAAACCAGGGCTCTACGGCATCCATATATTCAGGCGCTGTAGGCTGCCAGAATCCATCTTTATTAAGCACTGTAAACCTTGGCATGCCCCTTGTTTCTTTATATCCATCTGTTTCTGCCCTTTTCAGAATAGCTGTTGCCACCTGATTTCCAAATTCTATACTGTTCCTCAATTCAGAATCAGAGAACCCTGATTTAGTATATTTTTCTTTAATTCTTTGCGCATAGTCTTCCATGCGGTCAGATGAGAAGACCAGTTTTTTTGCAACCGCGCAAAATGCTTGTAATGACGCTAGAGAAAAATCAATCTGTTGGTTAGGGGCTGGCGCTGGCATAGTTGAAAAGCCCTTTAGCTTAGACGTAATTGAAGCATATCCGCTTTTTTCATACCTTACTGCTTCATAGGCTGCAAGGGAAGAATATGCATAAATACGGCTGGCATTGGGGGGGGCAAAAATATCATAAACCATCACATCTGTCAATTCAGTCTGAGCATTGTGCAAAAATATAGCTTCCTGGTCTGCTGAAAACGCATGTTTCTTATGACAGCTTGATGCGATCATAAAAATTTCTGCGATCAATAAGCAAGTTCTTATACGCTTGAATAAATCTGACTTCATATTATTTTAAAATTACTAATAGTTAGATTGTGTCAGGCGATCACTCAGGGAATTTTCTGGATACGCCTTTTGTCGAGACAATGATTGCCGAACGAACTTCCTTTCCCAGCCAAAGACGCCTGGCCGACTGGGATAAAAAGGAACATCCATAATAAAACTCTTCTTTACGTTTTTTTCCATTTACAAGATTCAGAATAGCATAAGCATCATCCGGCAATAAAGAAACCCCTTTTTCCTGTCCGTAGTTTGTCTGTTCGAAAGTTTTTAAAAAACCTTTGTTCTGGGTGGCAACAATCAATTGTTCGCCCGAAGCTGTCTTCAAGGTAGCAAGCGCTTTTGCATCGCCATCAACAAAAAAACCTGAATTCTTTAGGCTCTGGGCCTTGAAATTTCCTTTCCCATCACCCTTTAGCCAGATTCCATAGAACGCATCAAAACGTCCATTAAATACTTCAAAACCATAATCATTGCCTACGGCCAACAAGTCCAAGTTCCCGTCATGATCGAGGTCACGTGCAATCATGCCGTTAATAGGGGCAATCTGAGCTTGTACTGGCAGTGGGTGCATTCTAAACTTTCCATGACCAAGATTTTCAATATACATACTGGATAAAGTATTTGCCGACTTTACCAGCGCTCCCGCTAGTTCTTCGGGAGTAAACATAGTTTGAATAGTTGCCTTCCCAAAATCTGCGTATAGTGGAAATCGTCGCCGCATCATAAGAAGCTGTTTTATCATATCATCACGCTTATGGTACGGATAGGGGTGCCGATTTCCTGTGCTGTCTTTGATATAAACTTCCATTATGGCATCATAGCTGCCATTGTTATCAAAATCTTTGGCATAAATTTTCATTGGCTCAGTCTTGCTTGCTGTAAACGCTGCATTAAGCCCCAAGTTGCCTACTATATAGTCAGTATCCCCATCGTTGTCAAAATCACCCGCCGTAATGCTGGTAAACCAGCCAGTCTTATCTGCAAGGCCTGTTGTCGAGGTAACGTTTATAAATTTTCCTGCCTTTTGCTCTAAAAAAGTAATAGGCATCCATTCGCCAGCCAGAATAAGGTCTGGCTTGCCATCTCCATTAAAATCAGTAAAAATCGCATCACTTACCAGCCCTATGTGGCTTAACTCAGGACAAAATTTAGATGTAATGTCTGAAAAATGCGGATGATCTTTTATCTTACTATCATTTCCTAAAAGGTAAGAAGCTGCTGCCATAGGATATTTACCTGGTACCACTCGGCCCCCTACGAACAGATCAAGTTTTCCATCTCCGTTCAAATCTGCCGCCCTTACACAGGATTTACTAGATCGCATTGGCGGCAGTGCATTTTTAACCAGATTAAAATGTCCTTTACCATCATTTACATAGAGCCTGTCTTGGTAAGCTTCCGAATTTATAGGCTGTTCTACACTTCCGCTGGAAATATAAAGATCCTGGTCACCATCTCCATCCGCATCGAAAATCAACAAACCCATATCTTCTTCAAGCTTTATCCCTTTTTCAATTGACAGGGCAGATGCAGTGAAATGACCCTTGCGATCTTGCATAAAAATAGTCTCATTAATACCGGTAGGTCCTCCAAGAATAATATCATCAAGCCCATCCCCATTCAGATCGCCGACAGCAATACCGGGTCCATATTGTGAGAATTTATGGGGTAGCGTTTTTTGTATATTAAAGTCTATGTAATCCAACTCCTTGTGTTTGAAAACGAGCTTATGACTTGCTGAGGTTTCTTTAAGTTGAGCCTTTACCTGTTCATTACCCGGTAAAGTGATAGATCTGGGAATTGAATTTTTAATTGATATTTTCAAAACCTGGTTGCTTCCAATATCTTTAAGTAGCTGCGTGCGGTCATTGGGCCAAATTACACGTAATGAATCAACGATAGTTATTTTGCCCAATCCGAAATGAACGAAGTCTTCAGAGCCTGACAGATATCCATGGGCTAGCTGATGTTCTGTATACTGCAGCTTACCGTGGTCATAATAGATATAGACCTTTGCTCCCAATGCTGATGAATTTTGAATGTTTCCTTCAAGCCGAATTCTCAGGTACTGATGATCCCTATCCCTGCCCTGCTCATGTGACATATTTTTTAAAACAAAGGCCGTACTGTCAATATTATTAATGACAAGGTCAAGATCACCATCATTATCAAGGTCAGCATAGGCAGCCCCGTTGGAGAATGAGGGTATTTTTAAGCCCCAATTTGATGTTTGATCACTAAATGTCAGATCACCTTTGTTTTGGAAGATATAATTTGGCAGTTTAACTACCGGAATTAACTTCTGCTTCTCAATCTTTGAAGCGAACATACCTGCCGCACCTAACCTGAATGAGCTAAAATCATGGTCAGAAACATCTTTTGGAAAGCCATTGGTAATGAGAAGATCTCTAAAGCCGTCATTATTGAAATCGGCTAGAAGAGGGCACCAGCTCCAGTCAGTCTGGTGTACACCTGAAAGCATGGCTATTTCTGAAAACACAGGGTGAGTGTTTGGTGCCGGCCCTTGATTCAGCTGCAGTGTATTACGTACATACTGATGGGCAAAGCCATACAGACTGTCAAGTACATAATCTTGGTAATTATTTCCGCTTAGCATCAGCTTCCTGCGTTTATTGTCTTCTGGAAGCATTTCAGTAGTAATTACATCAGGCCAGCCATCATTATTGATATCAGCTACGTCATTTCCCATAGCTGAATAAGACTGGTGATGGAAATATTCATTGATCCGGTTGGTGAAGGTTCCATCCCTGTTATTGATATACAGGAGATCATTGCTGAGGTAATCATTGGAAATGTAAATATCTTCCCAACCATCGTTATTGAAGTCGGCTACAGAAACCCCAAGGCTAAATCCGTTTAGGCTGATACCAGCTTTTTTACTGACATCTGTAAATACCGGATGTCCTAGTTTTGCGTTCCAATCGTTTCTGTAAAGCTTATCTGCTGTTCGGTGGTCTTCATCCGTTTTATGAAAGAGATTGGGGTAATCCTGGATCTCATTCGTTATGAACAGAACATCTAGGTCTCCGTCATGGTCATAATCTATGAAGACTGCCTGCTGATTATGCCCACTATCATCTAACCCGTATTCATGGGCCATTTCCTTAAAATGAGGAATACCGTTTTTGCCCCAACCTTGGTTGATATATAGCAATGTTTTTCGCCTTGCTCCTGATTTGTAAATGGAATTGGTTACCAAAATATCTTTCATACCATCCCCATTTATATCAATAATACTGACCCCTGTAGACCATTGGTCGGCTTTTACAAACCCAGATTGCAGGCTAATATCTTTAAATTTTAAATGTCCAAGGTTTAGGTATAGCTTGTTTGCTACCATGTTTCCTGTAAATACCAGGTCTGGCAAGCCATCATTATTGAAATCACCTACCGCAACTCCGCCCCCGTTATAGACATATTCATTATCGAGTACGTTGATAGAATCATTTTCTACAATCTTATTAATAAAATAGATACCTGTTGAATCAGGAGGTAGTGAATTGAACAAAGTAGCCTTTTCCTGCTGTTTTTTACAGGCGCCAAGTTGTAAAAGCAACATAATAAGAAAAACTATTTTTTTCAATTTTTACTAATTAAGGTGTTTTCCAATACAATAAATGGGTTCTTGGTTTCACGAAGGTTATTCGCACGTTTTCCGGTAATGTAGGGTATACTAAAACTACCCAGTAAAATATCATCATCGCCGTCTTGGTCATAATCTGCTACTGTCATAGTTATCCAGCGGCCATAGCCTGAAACAGGTATTGCATGGGCGCTGAATTTTAAAGGTTTATCCTGGCGAAAATAGATAAACGATTCCTGGGGCGTATGAATTAAGTCAGCATAGAATGCAATTGAAGCGATGTCAAAATTTCCTGTATGCCTGAAGTCTGAGGCAATTGCCTTTGTACAGCCATTTACTGGGTAGAACCATGTTTTTTTAAAATTCCAGTTCCCTTGGTTTGTATAAATATAGACACCGTGATACGGTTTAAGGATCATTGAATAATCAGCATTATCGCCACAGGTATAAAGAATGTCAGGTTTGCCGTCATGATTAAAATCGACCAGCTGAAAACTTGTCGAGCCCCATACTGGTGGAAAATGAATCAGATTACGGCTGGTAAACCCCCCATGCCGGTTATTTGTAAACATCCAGATTCCTTCATCGGCTTGAGCAAAGAGCACAATCAGGTCTGGCCAGCCATCATGGTTGAAGTCGCCTATTACCATTTGTTCGGGCCCAGGAACCATCCGGATGGGTGATCTGTTAAAGCTTCCGTTTTTAGTTTGTGTAAACAGTTCCAAACCTCCTTCTTTGTGTCCGAAACTACAGACTACATAATCTGCAAGCCCGTCTTTATTAAAATCTGCCGTCAAAGTCTGAACCGGCCGATAAAGGCCACCTGCTATTAACACAGGTTTTGATCTACCAGTTATGTCAGATTCTTCAACGCTACCATTGGGATTATCAAAGGCCTGCAAGCTTCCGATAGTTGTCAAGACCATAAATTTAGGATCAGTTCCGGTATTTGTTTTTGTAAAATAGGCATTTACTGGAGCAGACCTTACTTTTATTGAACTCAGTGGCTTCAAATTTTTATCCCATTGAGTAACGGTATTGGTAAGGGCATCGCCAGTAAAGAAAGAATGAGTAAGCGTATCAAATACCAACATCGTACTTGCTGCATCCGCCTTATTTTTTGTTGCAGGAACATGAAGTTTAAAGCTTGCCCAGTCATTTATCAGGGGTGTGGGTGCTTTCGCTGCATTTAGTGATACAGGCGCCGCCAATTTGTAATATTCAACAATTTTGTTCCAGTCTTCCAGACTTATACCTGATTTTGACGATGGAGACTTATAATACTCGGTTCCTGACCAAACTCCAATTCCAAGCCCTGAAGCCATTGCAGGAAGAATATGTTTGGTCCAAGTTACTTTATCCAATAATTCAGGTTCAGGCATCTGGTGGCATCCGGAACAATTGCGCTTTGCAAGAATTCGGCCTTCGCTGGCAACTTTCTCGATCCCATTTTCATGGCAGTTTGCGAGCAAAACGCTGAGTAATATGAGGGGAATCAGGTAATTTAAACGCCTTAGTTTATACATTTTCCAATTTATTTAATGCCTTAGCTTCATTTGTCATGCTGGTCAAAAACTTGTTTATTTAGCGCTGAACTAATATGAAGACATATCGGTTCTAAAAACCCTAAAATCTTTTTTTTATTTGCTCAAATTTTAACACATCTCATAAACGCAATCTGAGATAGAATTGATTTACACCGTAGCTATTAAAAAAATTAGCTGTAACCAGTCCCTAACCATAAGAGATGACACGACCAGCTAATGATCGGGACTTTAACAAACCTGGTAAATGAAGCTTCAATAATAGTTTTAATGTTCGGAAGACCAATCCTTCGGCCGAACTGCATTATTAGGCTAACCTAGCTAAATACATATTTAATTAGTTGTAGTAATTAAAATATGTAAATGCCGATTATTAAATATCAATTTAACATTTCATTAAAATTACCTGTTAAGCCTATAAAATCTTGTAAAATGTTACATATAATAATTTTAATTAAATTTCATTAATTATCAATTAATAATTTGATGAATAAATTATTAATTATTAAAGAGCCGAATTAAAATAATAATTTCATATAAAAAATAGATATTTTACTAATAATGTAATTTTTAAATCTCTTTTAATCTATAAGTTAATTTATGGCGCAATTAATTAAGTTTGATTGTAAAATTAATTAATTACACAAATAGTATATGGAACAAACCTACTCTCATCAATCAGGTATAACAAATGCCCGGTTTATTTTTCTTCATGCCCCCCCGAAAATTGAGTCTTTGCGGCTGTTAAATACTGCTGTTGAACTAGGTTTCTTACCCTTACATATCTGTAGCTAGGGAAACTGTGTAATTTCTTCAATTAAACCAAACCAACTATATCTAGGATGAAAATTCATTACTCTCGAATGCTTAAGCTATTTTGCCTATCAATGCTTCTCTTGCTCAATGTGCAAGTTTTTTCACAGAACCAACAAATTACAGGACAGGTTATCGGTGAAGATCGTCAACCGGTTGCAGGAGCCTCCATTAAAATTAAAGGAACCACATCTGGAGTTATCAGTTCTTCCAATGGGGCCTTTTTACTTGACGCAAAGCAGGGTGATGTTCTGGTAACCACCTTTATTGGATATCAGACTAATCAAGTAACTGTGGGCACATCTAATAAAATCACTATTGTGCTTAGCTCTTCACTTAAAGGATTGGATGAGGTTGTGGTAACAGGTTATGCTATTCAGAAAAGGAAAGATCTTACAGGATCTGTGGCTGTAGTAAATGTGGCTGAAATGACTAAGCAGCCATCTGCTTCTGTGAACTCACAATTACAAGGTCAGGCATCAGGGGTTACGGTTATAGGAAATGGCCAGCCAGGTCAGCAACCTAATATTCGCATCCGGGGCTTTAATAGTTTTGGGAATAACAACCCGCTTTATGTAGTTGACGGCGTCCCTACAGATAATATAAATGACCTTAACCCTGATGATGTAGAAAGTTTACAGGTGTTAAAAGATGCAGGGTCCGCTTCTATTTACGGATCTCGGGCTTCAAATGGAGTTGTTATTGTTACAACTAAAAAGGGAAAGGGAAAAGTTAAAATTACTTACGAGGCTTATTATGGTTCACAAGTGCCACCTGGAGGAAATCCGTTTAATACACTTTCTCCAACAGACATGATGACCCTGCAACATAATGCTATAGCCAATACGGCAAATTTTAATAGTACAACACCAAACTTTGCAGATAATCTCTATTCACCAACTGGTACTACTCCTTATACTTTACCTGATTACATACTCCCAAATGGAGCACATGAAGGAGACGCTTCAGTAAATCCGGCCTTGTATAATGTTAATCCTAATTATACCAATCCAAATGATGTAAATTCTTTTTACCGCATCAATAAAGCTAATAAACAGGGAACTGACTGGTTTCATTCAATTTTTAAGACAGCTCCTATGCAAAAGCATACTATCACTGCAAGCGGTGGCAGCGATCAGGCACATTATCTTTTCGGTATAAACTTTTTTGACCAAACTGGTGTTCTAACTGGTTCTTATTTAAAAAGATTTATTCTTAGAGCCAACTCAGATTACAATATCAGTAAAAGGATTAGGATTGGTGAAAATCTTTCCTATTCAGTAACTAACAATCCTCAAATATCTGATTTGGCTGAAGGTAGTACTATCGGATATGCTTTTAGAGAGCACCCACTTATTCCTGTGCACGATATAAAGGGCAATTACGCAGGTACATTCGGAACAAATCTGGGTAATTCAGTAAACCCAGTTGCTGTTGCTGAACGGGGAAGAAGTCAAAAAGGGCTTTCTAATAGGTTATTTGGTAATATTTACGGTGAAGCAGATATTCTTAAGTCGCTTACATTCAGAACAAGCTTCGGTGGTGAAATTTATTCAGGTGATGGTCATAATTTCAATTTCCCTAATTATGAAAATTCGGAGAATACTCCGACAAATTCGTACAACTCATATGCTTTTAATGGGTACAAATGGACATGGACTAATACGCTGAATTTCCATCAAACCTGGGGTAAGCATGATCTGAAACTGGTGGCAGGTACTGAAGCTTACAATGAGCTTTATAAGAATCTTTTTGCCAGTAATTCAGGTTATTTCTCCTTTGATCCAAATTATGTAAATATTTCTACTGGTACAGGAACTCCAACAGCTGGTAGTAATTTTGGTGGTTATTCAATCTTCTCTTTAATTGGCCGGGCTGACTATGCTTTTGCTGATAAGTATTTGCTTGAGGCCACAATTCGTCGTGATGGTTCGTCCCGCTTTCTTCACTACCAGACAGGCTGGTTCCCTGCTGGTTCTATTGGATGGAGAGTTTCACAGGAAGATTTCATGAAAGATATTTCTTGGATCACTGATCTTAAGTTAAGAGCCGGATATGGAATAATGGGAAATCAACTGAATGTTCCTCTTTCAAACTCCTTCTCTACATTCGGGCAGGATAAAGGGACTTCTTATTACGACATCGGTGGTACCGGTACCACGATTAATGCTGGTATTCACCCAACTCAAATCGGAAATGCGGATGCTAAATGGGAAAAAGATGTAAGTGCCAATTTTGGTATTGATGCCACACTTTTTCATGATCATTTAAATTTTTCTGTAGAATATTACAATAAAAATGTGTCCGATCTTTTATATGCGCCTTCTTTACCGGGTGCTGCAGGAAGTGCAAATCCACCAACTGTAAACATTGCCAAGGTTACAAATCATGGTATAGATGCAAGTGCAACAACACGTTTCAATATCACCCCTGATTTGAAATTTACTGCCACTGCTAACATAACCAGTTATAAGAATAAGATCACCAAAATTTCAGATGGCGCAGATTATTTCGAAACAGATTCCAGGCGTTTTAATGGTGCTAGTATTGTGCGCGATGCAATAGGCCATTCAATAGGTGAATTCTATGGGTATAAAATCGTAGGTTTCTGGAATACCCAGGATCAAATCAATGCTGCTGATGCCTTGGCTCAAAAGGCGAAAGGCGACGCAACTGCTACGTACCAAGCAGGAGAGGGTGTGGGCCGTTTTAGATATGCTGACGTCAATAAGCAAGGTTTTATTGACAACAACAGCCGTACATTTATAGGTAACCCTAACCCTGATTTCTCTTACGGTTTAAATTTGGGCCTGGATTATAAAGGCTTTGATTTTAGTGCACAATTATTTGGCATCAATGGAAACCAGATTTGGAATAATGTAAAATGGTTTACTGATTTTAACACTGGATTTTCAGGTGCTAAAAGTCATACAGCTTTATATGATTCATGGACTCCTACCCATATGAATGCGAAAGCTCCAATTCTTGAAACACAGCAAAATCTTTCAAACAACCAGGTTCCTAACTCTTACTTCGTTGAAAATGGTTCTTATTTACGTCTGAAAAATGTTCAGATTGGATATACTTTTCCTTCTAAATTGTTAAAAGCAACCGGTATCAGCCGGCTAAGAGTCTATGTTTCAGGTGCAAACCTCTTTACGGCAACTAAGTATTCGGGTGTAGATCCTGAAATAGGCGTTAACAATACAGCGAGTGGAAATTCTAAAGAATTTGGAGTAGATGAGGGTGTTTATTTTAACCCTCGCACCTACATCGTAGGTCTTAATTTAACTTTTTAATAAATAATTAATCTCAGCAAATGAAAAGATTTTATATAACACGCATAGCTCCCCTAGTTTTGGCCTCGGTACTGCTATTTTACTCCTGCCAAAAAAGTTTTCTTAATAAGCCTGCAGTAGGTGCTCTTTCAGGTACCGTAATAGCGACACCAACGGGTTTATCTCAAACATTGGTCGGTGCTTACGCAGCTCTTCAGCGTAATCAAAATAGTGTTTGGGATGCCGCACCAGACAACTGGATCTACGGAATGGTTGCCGGAGGTGATGCCCATAAGGGAAGTAACAGTGGTGATCAGGCGGGTATTGATCCCATAGCTACTGGTTCAGAAGATCCAAGTAATGGTTTTTTTAACAGCGTATGGGTAGAAAATTATGAAGGCGTAAGCCGTGCTAATGCTGTACTTAAATTGATTCCTCAGGTAACTGGACTAACTCCCCTTATCGTAACACAGACAACTGCAGAGGCGAAGTTTTTAAGAGCTCATTTCTACTTCGAACTTAGAAGGTTCTTTAAAATGGTGCCATATGTTGACGAAAAAACGGTAGATCCGAATCAGCCTAATACAATGGATATTTATCCTCAGATTGAAGCTGACTTCGCCTATGCATATGCTAACCTTGCTGATAAGCCTGCCGATATTGGGCGTGTAAACAAATGGGCTGCTGCTTCTTACTTGGCTAAAGTGTATATGTATGAGAAGAAGTTTGCTCAGGCGAAGGCTTTATATGATGTCATCACAGTTTCAGGTGTAAACTCTGGTGGTATCAATTATGGCTTGCTTCCAAAATATGAGGATAATTTTTACGGTGCCACAAAAAATAATATGGAAACCGTTTTTTCTATTCAGCAAGTAGCGAACGATGGTACTAATAATATAAATAATGCGAATAATGGTGATATGTTAAACTTCCCCTATAACAGTCCTTTTAGATGTTGCGGATTTTTACAGCCAACTCAAGAGCTCGCTAATTCATTTCGGACAGACGCAATGGGTTTACCACTTATCTATACGCACAATGATTTAGCCAACTTAGTTAAAAATGATCAGGGTGTTGCAGCAGCTGATCCTTTTACCCCTGATAGTGGGCCGCTTGATCCCCGGATTGATTGGACTATGGGTCGCCGTGGCATACCCTTCCTTGACTGGGGTCCTCATCCTGGTGCAGCATGGATACGGGATCAGCCTTCAGCAGGTCCATATTCACCTATAAAAAATGTATACTATCAAAGTACAGATGCTGCATTTTCAGATCAACATAGCTGGGCCCCTGGAACTGCTAACCCTGTAAATATTATTCGGTATTCTGATGTGCTATTGATGGCGGCAGAAGCAGAAGTTCAGATAGGAAGTCTTGTTCAAGCTGAATCATACGTTAATATGGTTCGAGCCAGAGCCGCCAATCCAATCAGCTGGGCTTACAAGTACAAAGATTCCAACAACCCTACAGGTGGGTATACAAATATGCCAGCAGCAAATTATGTTATCTCGGTATATCCTATAGGCTACTTTTCAACAATTGGTCAGGCTAAAGCGCTTGATGCTGTTTACTTTGAACGCAAAATTGAACTTGCTATGGAAGGCCACAGATTCTTCGACCTTGCGCGCTGGGGATTGTCAGTTACTGCGCTGAATGCCTACTTTAAATTTGAAGGGACTTCAACTCCAGGCGCATATGGCTCACAGAACCCTGCTTCGACAGGCACCTCTGATGTAGCCGGCGCTACCTTTACTGCTGGTCATGAATATTTTCCTATTCCACAGGCACAGATTGATTTAAGTACTAAAAATGGAAAAACGGTCTTAAAACAAATTCCTCCGTATCCTGGAAGTTAATATCTTTAAAACTTTTACTAAAAATGGGCTTTCCGGTATTCTGGAAAGCCTTTTTTAGTTAAATGCATTAGTAATTACCTTTTACTGATAAACGAAAGAAAATTAAACTACTAATTTCAATCTTGTTGCTCTTTTAGGTACTTAAATTTACGACTGAATTCCAGGGCACTGATTTCATCCTTCTGTTGCTTCTATTATTTATGCCAATGCTTCTCTTGCCTTTTATTAAGCTATTCGTTTCAGTTTCCTTCTTATTTTTCTTTAACTAGCCATCTTCCTGGTTTTGTTATTATTCAGTCCCATCCACGGCTGTCATTTGATTTGGACCTTGCTGCAAGTAATGCGTTTTTTACAGTTGTTCACAAGGTAATATTCTCTATAAATTCATTAAGCACCTAGGATGATGCCCTACAAGGTGAACATAAGTCAAAACCTGATTACTAAACTTTAGCCCGATTGATGCGTTTTGCGGCTTCAATCGCAATTGTCATTCTATTACGGGGTGCCAATCTGATTACAATTGGCCAAATTTAGTCTCGTAATGCAAATATGCATTTAGTATTTATTACTGATTATTTGGGCAATATTTGGCCGTTAGGTTTTAAATTACCACTGGTAATATTTCTCAAACAGGAACTTCAAGGCTTAAACACAAAATATTTTATTCAAGTTTAAAAGAACTTCTAGATAAAGAGGTGTTTGGTAATATATTTACCAACTGATAATAAAGAATGAGCCGCTTAGACGAAATAAGAAAACCCATAATTGCTGAAATAGCCTTATTTGAAAATAAATTCAAAGAGTCTATGCGCAGCAATACTCCCCTATTAGATCGCATTACCCATTATATCTACAAAGCAAAGGGCAAGCAAATCAGGCCACTGTTTGTTTTTTTTTCAGCTGAACTGTGTGGGGGCATTAATGATTCAACTCACCGTGGGGCCGCCCTGGTAGAATTACTACATACTGCCACCCTCGTTCATGATGATGTAGTTGATAATTCATATGAAAGACGAGGTTTCTTTTCAATCAATGCCCTATGGAAAAATAAGATTGCCGTATTGGTAGGTGATTTTTTACTGTCTAAAGGATTATTATTATCACTTAATAATGATGATTTTCACCTTTTGCGGATTGTATCAGAAGCTGTAAAGCTTATGAGCGAAGGTGAATTACTGCAGATGGAGAAGGCCAGGAGAATGGATATCAATGAAGTAATCTATTTTGATGTCATCAGACAGAAAACAGCTTCACTCATTGCATCTTGCTGCGCTTGTGGTGCAGCCTCAGCCGGAGCACCTGCAGAAATAGTTGAGCGCCTTAGACTATTTGGAGAGTATGTCGGTATGGCATTTCAGATTAAAGATGATCTTTTTGATTTCGGCGATGATAATGTAGGCAAACCCAGGGGTATTGATATTAAAGAAAAGAAACTTACGCTACCCTTGATTTATGCGCTCAATAAAAGTAGTAGCCGTGAGAAGAGGCAAATTATTAATCTGATTAAGAATCACAATGAAGAAAAAGAAAAAGTAGCAGAGGTGATTGAATTTGTAAAAACCAAAGGTGGTATGGAGTATGCTAATACTGTTATGATTGGGTATCAGGATAAGGCATTTGAGCTCTTGAAACTTTTTTCTGAGAGCCCTTCAAGAAATTCACTTGAGCAGCTCGTTCTGTTTACCACCCAGCGCCGAAACTAATCAACCGTATAGAGCTGATAATTAAATAATGGCTTATATATTGGATTAATTTGATGTAGGTGCAATGAAATTAAAGCATGATGTTAAATTCTGAAACGGTATTTTTTCTTGGCTTTACCCTGTTTATTGTCCTCATGCTTGGAATTGATCTGGGGCTTTTTGCAAAAAAAGATCAGGCCGTCACTACCAGTAGAGCTCTTCTGATGAGTATAATCTGGGTAAGTTTTGCCTTAATCTTTTTTATCGGGCTTCGGTTTTTTGGTAACTACCTGCATAATATTCATACAGTTGAATCGTTAGAGGTGGGGCTTAAAACCTATCATGAACCGACAGGAAGTGTTCTTAATCATGGCAATCTTGCTGCGCGCATAACCTCTTACAACCATACCCTGTCACTTGACTTTATCACCGGATACCTGATAGAATATGCCCTGTCAATTGATAATATTTTTGTAATAGTCTTAATATTTAAAGCCTTTGCTGTAGATACCAGGAATTACCATCGTGTACTCTTTTGGGGTATTTTGGGTGCAATATTCATGCGTGGTCTCTTTATCTTTCTGGGTACGGCCCTGATCACCAGGTTTTCAATTATCCTCTATCTTTTTGGTGCCTTTCTGGTTTATACAGGAATAAGTCTTTTTATAAATAGAAATAAGGAGGAAGAAATTGATGCTGTCAATCACCCGGTTGTTAAAATTACTTCTCGTTTTTTTCCAGTAACCAACGGCTTCAAACGCGGTAAGTTTTTTACCCACGACAAAGGGAAGCTGCTGATAACTCCACTATTACTGGTCTTGCTGGTTGTTGAATTTTCAGACCTCATCTTTGCAGTTGATTCTATACCGGCTATTTTTGCCATAACCAAAGATCCTTACATTGTATTTTTCTCTAATATTTTTGCGATTTTGGGTTTGCGCTCTTTGTTTTTTCTGCTAATCAATATTATCGACAGATTCAAATTTCTCAAAGTTGGTCTTTCTCTATTATTAACATTTATCGGGATGAAAATGCTTGCGGCAACCTGGCTTGAAAGAATAGGTTTTACAAATTTGTATTCCTTATTGATTATTCTGGCAATTATTCTAATTTCTGTTCTTGCTTCATTGATCTCAACGCGTCATGAAGAGGCCAAAACAGGTTGAAATAGGGGTATCCTTTTCTAACAGTGTGCCTGCTCTTCCGGGGCCTGCTTTTGAGTTGTAGCAAAAGTTTCTCTTAGGCAGTTAGGGTTAAGAGCCAGAATCTCTTCGAGATAGAGCCTGGTATTAGAGAGCCGGGGAACCTTATGCTGCCCTCCAAGTTTCGATTTACTTTTTAGCCAGTTATAAAAAGTACCTTCTGCCACGGAATGAACTATGGGTATTTTCAAAGCCATCCCTTTATACCGCTTTGCTTCATAATCTGAATTCAGACGCTGTAATTCCTGATCAAGTAATGCTGTAAATACTGTTAGGCTTACAGGGTGTTTTTCAAATTCAATCATCCATTCATGGCATCCAGATTCTTTATCTGAATAATAGACAGGGGCTGCTGTATAATCGCGTACCAATGCCTGAGTATGTTCACAGGCATAAACCAACGCTTTTTCGGCATTATCTATCATCAGTTCTTCACCAAATGCATTAATATAATGCCTGGTTCTGCCGCTAATTTGTATACGGTAGGGGTATAGTGAGGTGAAAATCACTGTATCACCGATTAGATATCGCCAAAGACCTGAATTGGTACTGATAACAAGGGCGTAATTTTTATTGAGTTCTACACTTTCAAGTCCGATTGCCTGGTCATTACCAGCATGCAGATTTTCAAGAGGAATAAATTCATAGTAGATTCCATAATCAAGCATGAGTAACATTTCATCAGAACCTGCCTGATCCTGCAGGCCAAAGAATCCTTCAGAGGCATTATAAGTTTCCATATAATACATAGAATCAGATGGTATTAATTGCCTGAACTGCTCTCTGTAAGGAGTAAATGAAACAGCACCATGAAAGTAGACCTCTAGATTTGGCCATACTTCAAGTAAATTTGAAGCTCCGGTATGAGCCAGTATTTTTTTAATCAATAAAAGGGTCCATGTTGGAACTCCTGAGATGTTTGTGATATTCATCTTCAGGGTTGCCGCAGTCATACGGTCAAGTTTTAATTCCCATTCATTCATCAAGGCAATTGATCGGTGGGGTACTTTATAATATTGTGCCCAAAAAGGAAGATTTTCTATCAGAACAGCCGAAAGATCTCCGTAATATGACTCAGGGTTCAGCTGGCTCACCTGATGGCTGCCACCTAAAACCAGCCCCTTACCTGTAAAAAACTGTGAATGAGGGCGGTTCTGGAAATACATTGACAGCAGATCTTTGCCACCTTTAAAATGGCAATCGGCTAATGCCTCTTCACTTACCGGGATGAACTTGCTTTTATCATTGGTGGTTCCAGATGATTTTGCATACCAGGAGATTTCACCTGGCCAGAGTATATCGTGCTCACCCTGCATCATCCGGTTAATTAAGGGTTGTAAACTTTCATAATTTTGCAGTGGAATTCGGGTTCTGAATTCCTGGGCTGAATGAATACTTCGAAAATCATAATGCCTTCCCCATTCCGTATCTTTACCCATTTTTAACAGGTAACTCAACCAGTCATTCTGAACATCATGCGGGTGTTTTTTGAACAGCTCTATCTGAGGTCCGCGTTGCTGCATAATCCAGGAAAGCACTGAGTTTATGATGGCCATCAGAACCTAATATAACTAAAAAAACGACATAGTTTTCAGGTTGTCCGTTTACGATATTTAAAGTTCTGACCCAGATATAATCTGCGTGCCTCTTCATCATTTGCCAGCTCTTCAGGAGTACCAGATTTCAAAATCCGGCCTTCAAAAAGTAAGTAAGCCCTGTCAGTAATTGACAGGGTTTCATCTACATTATGGTCAGTGATCAGGATACCTATATTTTTGGTGATCAGCCTGGCAACAATACCCTGAATTTCTTCAACAGCTATCGGATCAACACCTGCAAAAGGCTCATCCAGAAGTATAAACAGCGGGTCTACAGCCAGACAACGCGCTATTTCAGTTCTTCGGCGTTCACCTCCTGAGAGTAAATCTCCACGGTTCTTACGCACCTTGTGTAAGCTGAATTCAGTCAGCAATGTCTCTAGTTTCTCGTGTTGTTCATCTTTTGACTTGCCTGTCATTTCAAGTATGGCAAGAATATTATCTTCAACACTGAGTTTTCTGAAAACTGAAGCTTCTTGAGCCAGATACCCGATACCCTTTTGGGCTCTCCGGTACATGGGCTCATTGGTTATATTCTCATCATCGAGAAAGATTTCACCTTCATTGGGCTTGATAAGACCAACGATCATATAAAAAGAAGTAGTTTTTCCAGCACCATTGGGGCCAAGCAAGCCGACTATTTCACCTTGCTTGACATGAAAGTTAACATGATTTACCACCATTCTTTTCTTGTAATATTTGACAAGATTCTTTGCGAATAATTCGGCCATTAATGGGTAGTTATTTTAAGGTCTTTAATTAGAAGCTGGATCGTAGTGTCACCATTCCATGAATTATTTTCAACTGAGTAACAAAGATCAAATGACTTTTGGGCCTTCAGATCGGGGAAATACTCTTCCATATTAAAACCCAGGCAGGTATATTCAGTCTTATCATCGATGCGTAATTGGAATTTTAAATGCTTGCCGGCAATGAGTAAAGGCGAACCATGGCATTTCAGATTTTTACTCATGAATACTGGCTGATGATTACCTGGGCCAAATGGTGCAAACTGAAACAAAATACGGGTGAATTTACCGTTAAGAATTGTGGGTTCAATTAAATGATCAATTAGCAGATCGCGGATGAAGCCATCTTCATGCATACTTGCAGTTACAACCTTCTCAAATTCAAGCCTGAACTCATCAATTTTGTCAACATTCAAAGTCAGGCCTGCAGCAAATTCATGCCCCCCGAACTGTTCCAGTAGATGCTGGCATGATTCAATGGCTGCATAAATATTAAATCCGCTGACTGATCTTGCTGAACCGCTTGCTTTACCATCGCTACTTGTTAAAATTATAGTCGGGCGGTAATGCTTTTCAATTATTCTGGAAGCTACTATGCCAACTACCCCCTTATGCCAGTTGTCCTGATATAGAATGGTAGAATTCTTTTTCTCCCAATCTGTTGTCTTTTTTAGTAATTCAAATGCTTGTTCGCTCATAGCTGCATCTTTCAGCTTACGGTCTGCATTACATACATTAATTTGATTGCTTAACGTTTTAGCTTCTTCAGGGTTTTTACTCGTTAAGAGTTTAACCACTAGGGTGGCTTTTTTCATTCGTCCTGCTGCATTGATCCGGGGGCCCAGTTGAAAAAGGACTTCATTAAAGGTGATCTCCGAATTTAAACCTGCTGATTTTATAAGCGCTTTTAAACCCGAACAAGGTTTCTCATTAAGCTGCTTGAGCCCATAATAGGCTAGAATTCGGTTTTCATCACACACTTCTACCACATCGGCAGCGATACTTATTGCTACCATATCAAGGTAAAGACCGGTCGGCAGGGTAGCTAGCTTTAAATGAGTAACCAGGGCTGTTACCAGCTTATAGCCGATACCGCAGCCTGATAGTTCTTTAAAAGGATAGGTTGAGTCTTCACGTTTAGGATCTAATACTGCAATAGCTGCTGGCAGGGTAGCACCAGGTAAATGGTGGTCAGCAATTATAAAGTCAATCAGTATACTAGACGCATATTGTATATGCTCAATTGATTTGATACCGCAATCAAGGGCTATGATCAGGGTAATACCCTGTTCTTTAGCCCAGTCAATTCCAATAGTTGAAATGCCATAACCTTCAAGGTAGCGATCGGGTATATAGTATTGAACGCGCTCATATATACTTTTTATAAAACTATATACAACCGATACAGCAGTAGTGCCATCTACATCATAATCTCCATAAATCAGTATTTTTTCATCCATTTTAATGGCGCTCTTGATTCTTTCGACGGCAAGTAGCATGTCATTCATCAGGAATGGATCATGTAGCTGGTCAAAGGCTGGCCTGAAAAACTGCCTTGCTTTAGCAAAGCTGTCTGCATTTCGGGCGCAAAGTAACGATGATAATTCATTTGCTACATTCAGCTCAACTGCCAGCTTTTCAGCCCGCTCAGGTTGATGATCTTCCCTGAATACCCATCTTTTCTTCATATTTGTAAGCGTAGTCGCTATTGGGCTAAATTAATATTAATCTAATCAAGAAAATCTCAATTTCTATTGAAAGCTTTTCCACTTTACGAAGGTTCTTATACTGTTGATGCAAGTAAAAAATTTGTACCCTTTGACCCTCTTACCCAGGATCCACTGACCCGTAAAGGGTCAGTTTTCGTGCATATTTATCCTTTTCTGATTGAAACAGCCGATGAACTGATCTTGCTTGATACCGGGCTCGGGCAGCTGAATGAAGATGGAGAGCTAAAATTACATGTAAATATTCGCAAGGCTGGCTATGACCCGTCTCAGGTTAGTAAAGTAATCATGAGCCATCTGCATAGTGATCATTCTTTGGGTCTCGTTATTCCTGATGGTAATTCTTTCAGGCCGAGTTTCCCTGATGCTGATATTTATATACAGAAAAATGAACTCGCTACAGCCCTTGAAGATAGACCGTCTTCATACCCCCGCCGGCAAGTGCAGTTTATAATAGATCATGCCAGGATTCATCTGCTTGATGAAGACGGTTCTATTTCACCCTCAATACAATATGAACTCAGCGGTGGTCATAGCCCTTACCATCAGGTTATTTATGTTGATTCGGGGTCAGACTATTATTTTTACGGAGGTGATGAAATGCCTGAAAGTGCCGCTGTCATTCGCAATTATATTGCTAAATATGATTATGATGGGCGAAAAAGCCGGGATCTTCGGACCGGGTATTTCAAAAGGGCGTCTGAAGAAGGGTGGAAATGCCTATTTTATCATGACTTCACATCAAGACCAATAGCAGGTATTGGACAAAATAATGATGCATCCTATAAACTGATCATACCTTAGGTAGACGAAAAATCAAATTACAATGACTTAATAATGGCCGCCCTATTAAATTATGAATGCCTGTTTGCTGCCTGAAGCTTCAATCTAAACACACCTATAAAATTAATATCCCCCAGATAATAGTAAACTGTCTGGGGGATATTTAACATGAAACTGATTTTATAAGATAAGGGCCTGATACTTACTTACTTTTCGCGGCATAGAGCTGGCTGATCTTAATCTTAAAATTTTTAAGATCTGGTTCTTTTGATTCAGGCTGTGATCCGGTTTTGAGTCCGAACTGAACGCCTTCAATCAGCATATCGGTACTTACAATACCCAACATGCCGTCTTTTAGGGCTATAGCTATCTGCATTCTAACCGGGCGGGTATGCCCTTTAATCGTCATATTAGCTTCAAGCTCATATTGCTGACCAGATAGATGAACAGCCTTGTTGATGATAAATCTGGCTCTTGGATAATCTGTAGTATTGAATAAGTTTGTTGATTTCAGTCTGTTCACCAGGATTGTATTCTGATCGACATTTCTGATATCATTGTCAACAAGACTTTTCATGTCTAGTTCAAAATTTCCAGCTGTCAGCAAATTGTTCTCGATTGTAAAATTACCCCCTGTAAATAGGAAGCTACCTGAATGCATGGAACTGTTTTCCTGGCAATACCAGACAATCAGACTGCTGTCAGGAATCAACTTATAGTGCACTATTGGGGCAACAGGTTTTCTAAAAGAAAACAAAATCAATGATAGACAGAATGCCAAAATCAGGTTTGTACGCATACGCTAGATATTAATGGGTTAAAACTTCTTCCTGATAAGATTCAACCGGAGGGCAAGAGCAAATAAAGACCCGATCGCCATAGGTTTCATTCACACGTGCGACTGATGACCAGAATTTATAATTCTTTATCCAGCTTAATGGATAGGCTGCTTTCGCACGGCTGTAGGTATGCTCCCACTGGGCAGCTCCGATTTCCATGGCAGTATGAGGTGCATTTTTCAATACATTATCAGTTTTATCAGCGATACCTTCTTCCACTTCTGTGATTTCATGACGAATACTTATCAGTGCATCAGCAAATCTGTCAAGTTCTTCTTTTGACTCACTTTCAGTAGGCTCAATCATCAGTGTGCCAGCCACCGGGAATGAAACGGTAGGGGCATGAAAACCATAGTCAATAAGTCTCTTGGCAATATCAGCAACTTCAATGCCAAATGATTTAAATGACCTGCAGTCAAGAATCATCTCATGTGCGCAAAAACCATGATTACCTGCATAAAGTACAGGATAATGGGGCTCTAAACGTACTTTAAGATAATTAGCATTTAGTATGGCATGCTCTGTGGCTTTTTTAAGCCCTGCTTCACCCATCAGACAAATATAAGCATGTGAAATCATCAAGACCCCGGCACTACCCCAGGGGGCAGCAGCAACAGCAGGTATAGAATCTGGACCACCAGCCCCGGTAGTAGCATGTCCTGGTAAAAATGGTGCCAGGTGTTTTGCAACACCGATCGGGCCCATGCCTGGTCCACCACCACCGTGCGGAATACAGAATGTTTTATGCAGATTCAGGTGGCAAACATCTGCACCAATTGCTGCGGGTGATGTAAGCCCAACCTGTGCATTCATATTGGCACCATCCATATATACCTGTCCACCATGCTCGTGAATGATCTGACAGATTTCTAAAATTCCTTCTTCAAAAACCCCATGAGTTGATGGGTAGGTGACCATTAAAGCCGCAAGATTATCTTTATGCTCTACTGCCCGTGCCCGCAGATTTTCTATATCAATATTTCCTTTTTCATCACAGGCAGTAACAATTACCCTGAAGCCTGCAATTACAGCGCTCGCAGGATTGGTACCATGGGCAGAAGCAGGTATGAGCACCACATTTCTATGCGCTTCATTATTCTTATGATGATAAGCCCTGATCACACGAAGACCTGTATATTCTCCCTGAGCACCTGAATTTGGTTGTAATGAAAAGGCGTCAAAGCCTGTAATACTGCAAAGGTATTCTTCTAATTCAGTAAAAAGACGCAGGTAGCCCGTAACCTGATCGGCTGGGGCAAAGGGGTGTAAATCTGCAAATTCAGGCCAGGTTACCGGAATCATTTCAGTGGTCGCATTGAGTTTCATGGTACATGAACCTAGGGCAATCATTGAATGTGTCAGTGATAAATCTTTTGCTTCCAATGCCTTGATATACCGGAGCATTTCATGTTCGGTTTTAATGGTATTGAAAACCGGATGCTGCATAAACAGGGTTTTCCTGCTTATTTTTTCAGAAAATTCAAGTGCCTGGATACTGAGCTGGGTATGGGTGAGTTTTGGTGTTAGATCACGGCCCAGACCTTTCACACGTCCGAAAATTGAAATGATTTCATTTACATGTTCAAGCGTGGTAAGTTCGTTCAGGGTTATAAAAATCAGGTTATCCTGATAACGGAAATTAATCTCCTTGTTTATCGCATCACTATGAATGACTGCTTTAAGATCTTTTCCATCTACGCAGATGGTATCAAAATAAGGACCTTCAGAAACGTCAAAGTTTAATTCTTTCAGACCGATTTCTAGTAAAAGTGTATACCCATGTATCTTTCTGGCAATTCGCTTGATACCCTCAGGACCATGATAGATAGCATACATAGAAGCCATAATAGCAAGAAGCGCCTGGGCTGTACATATATTTGAAGTGGCTTTGTCTCTTTTAATATGCTGCTCCCGGGTTTGAAGAGTCATTCTGAGTGCCTGATTGCCATGTCTGTCAATCGAGACACCAATAATTCTACCTGGCATCTGCCTTTTGTAAGCATCACGGGTAGCAAAAAATGCTGCATGAGGCCCGCCAAAGCCCATTGGAATTCCGAATCTCTGGGTACTGCCGACAACAACATCTGCACCCCATTCTCCAGGAGGCTTTAATAAACTCAGACTCATCAGATCAGCTGCAACAGCAATACTGATATTCTGTCTCTGTAATTCGGCTGATAATCCGGAATAATCTTCAATCAGGCCACTTTTACCAGGATACTGCAAAAGCACACCGAAAATATTTTCTGTATGGGCTGCATCGCTTGCCTTACCAATCTTGATTTGTATGCCTAAAGGGGCAGAAAAGCCGATCAGTACATCAATCGTCTGAGGAAATACTTCATCAGAGATAAAGAAGGTTGTAGCACTGTTGTTTTTACGGACATTGAATAAAAGGTGCATGGCCTCGGCTGCTGCAGTTGACTCATCAAGTAATGAGGCGTTTGCCACTTCCATACCTGTCAGGTCGATAATCATGGTTTGAAAATTCAATAGTGCCTGTAACCTGCCCTGGGCAATTTCTGCCTGATAGGGAGTGTACTGGGTATACCAGCCTGGGTTTTCAAGAATATTGCGTTGTATAACAGGAGGCGTTATCGCAGGATAATATCCGAGCCCAATATATGATTTAAAGATTTTGTTTTTTGCCGCAAGCTCTTTCAAGCCTGACGGACCGAACAAATAATCCCACTCACTTTTTGCTGCAGGTAACTTCATTGGCTGAGCCAGGCGTATTGCCGGTGGAACAGTCTGATCAATTAATTCTGCTATAGTTTCAAGACCGATAGTTTCTAGCATTGAGGCTGTTTTCTCTTCATCTAGTGAGATATGTCTACCTGAAAATGACTCCTGGTCAAACCAGTTATTCGATTCCAACATGCGTTGCTTTTAAATTAGATTGCAAAAATAAATTATTTAAATTCCTTTTTACTATTCCTGGCAGGTAATGGTATGGTCATTTTTTACAGCATGCAGGGTGCCGAATGATTTAATAGTAGTAAAACCATTAATTTCAAGAAATTGTTCGAAATCATCAGAATATGACGATTCAATTGCAATAAGCAGGCCACCACTTGTTTGCGGATCAGCCAGTAAATGCTTTGTCCTGACTGATAGTGGGTTCACTTTATGGCCATAGCTGTCAATGTTTCTGATTGTACCACCCGGTATTGCACCTTGTTCAAGATACAGATCAACCATGGGTAAGAAAGGAATGGCCTGAAGGTGTATAGTAGCTTGCAGGCCACTGCCTTCACACATTTCAATAAGGTGACCGAGCAGGCCAAATCCTGTTACATCGGTCATGGCTTTTACATACGTAAGAGCTCCGGCTTTTTCACCGACTTTATTCAGCTTAATCATTGAGTCACGGGCAACAACTGCATCTTCAGGTGTTAAAATTCCCATTTTCTGAGCAGTACTTAAAATACCTACTCCCAGCTTTTTTGTCAGATATAATTTACAACCAGCTATTGCCGTACTATTCTTTTTTATGTTGCTGAGCTTTACAAGTCCATTAACTGAAAGCCCGAATATGGGTTCCTGGCTATCGATGCTATGTCCACCGGCTAGAGTAATACCAGCCTCGGCACAAATAGCCCTGCTGCCTTCAAGAACCTGACGGGCAATACTGGCAGGTATTTTATGGACAGGCCAGCCTAGGATCGCAATCGCCATTAACGGACGACCACCCATAGCATAGATATCACTAATCGCATTCGCAGCGGCAATTCTTCCAAAATCAAATGCATCATCAACAATGGGCATGAAAAAATCAGTCGTACTGATTATAGCCTCACCGGTACCCAAATCATATACAGCTGCATCATCACGGGTATCATTGCCCACCAGCAAATTTGGGTCTGCTTTCAACAGGTTATCACTGTGTAAAATTTCATTCAATATTTTGGGTGAAATTTTACAGCCGCACCCTGCACCATGGCTAAATGCAGTAAGTTTAATTTCAGTTTCAGTGAACATCAGTCGTTTGGGATGAAAATTCAATTAATAACTTTGCTGAATCAGCAAAATTTAGACTGTTGAGTTTAAGTTGAAATAATTTAAGTGGATCTTTTTTACTTAATTGTTTGGTATACGACTTATCATAATACGCAAGAGCAATCTCAAGTACCTGCAATGTCTTGTCATTTTCAATGGCTTCAATTGCCGTATTCATGATTTCAAGTCCCAGCCTTTTCTGAATCCGAAGAAAACGCTCTTTTAAAAATTCCTTATTCAGGTTTCCATACTGTCCCATCAAATGAGACTTACGAAGGCTGTCTGGTAAGATAACCTGAAATAGCAGAGCCGCTTTTAACTGTACCCATAAGGCTTGAGGTAGGGCAATATGTCCTATATTAATACATTCATCTTCAAACCATACAGGTTTTTGCGCATCCATCAGACTGAGCTCAAGGCCAAGCCTGTTTTCAAAGTTTTCCTGGGTGGGTTGAATTAAATGACCCAGAGAGCCAAAGGCTGAACCTAAATGGGCAGCCAGCCCTTCAAGGTCAACCACCTGTTCACCCTGTTTTTTAAGTTCATACAAGATTTCTGTTTTACCGCTTCCGGTAAGCCCGCCCAGTGCATAAACAGTCAGGGGGCGATCAAACTGCCTGATGATATGAGTTCTAAACGATTTATATCCGCCTTTAAGAGTAGAAACTTCAAAACCGCAGACGCTGAGTAGCTGGGCAAAGCTGGCACTTCTCATACCACCCCTCCAGCAATGAATCAAGACTTTTCGACTTGGCGCTGCCTCTAAAGCGAGTAGGACGTAGCTGTTCAGCCTTGGCCCAACAAGTTCAAGACCTTTCATGACGGCAGACTGCTGACCATTAACCTTATAAAGAGTACCAATGATAACGCGCTCTTCATCACTAAAAAGGGGGATATTAATTGCCCCCGGGATATGCCCTTTTTTATATTCTGCCGGAGTGCGTACGTCCAATACGGGTATATCAGCTGAACTGCTTAAAAAATCAGTAATTCCTAAAATTTCAGGTAGTTTATTCAAGATGGTTCAAGCTGGTTACGGTATAAACGTATGGTATTTTCTAGACCTAGATATAACGCATCACATACAAGAGCATGACCAATTGATACTTCCAGCAGTTCAGGTATTTCTGTATAAAAGTATTTCAGGTTTTCCAGATCAAGATCATGGCCGGCATTCACGCCCATACCTAATTCGGCGGCCAGCCTGGCAGCATTTTTATAAGGAGCTATTGCCGACAGTCTGTTTTTCTTAAAGCCAAGGGCATAAGGTTCAGTGTAGAGTTCAATCCGGTCAGCACCTGTGGCAGCAGCCCCTTCTACCATCAGTTCATTGGGATCTACAAATAAAGAGGTTCGAATACCATTACGCTTGAGTTCAGTTATAATCTCCTTTAAAAGTGAAGCGTTTGCGATAGTATCCCAGCCTGAATTTGAAGTAATTGCTTCAAGAGCATCTGGTACAAGTGTACATTGAGCAGGTTTCACCGAAAGAACGAGCTTCATAAATCCAGGTTCAGGTCTCCCCTCGATATTGAATTCAGTTTTTAGTCTGGGAGCAAGATCATACACATCCTGATAGCGGATATGCCTTTCATCGGGCCTGGGATGAACGGTTATTCCCTGTGCACCGAATTCTTCACAATCAGCAGCAACCTTTAATAAATTAGGGTTGTTTGCACCTCTTGCATTTCTTATCGTGGCGAATTTATTGATATTGACAGATAACTTGGTCATAAAATAATTCTTGCTTTCTCGGGTCTAAAGCCTGCTTGGACTGGCTTTAACGAACAACAGGCGGAAGAAAGCCGCCTGTTGAAAAATATGTAAAAAAATAACTACTAGTATCTGTAGTACTCTGGTTTATAAGGACCCTCTTTTTTTACACCGATATAGGCTGCCTGATCTTCATCTAAAATGTCAAGTTCAGCACCGACTTTTGCAAGGTGTAAACGCGCAACTTTTTCATCAAGGTGCTTTGGAAGAGTATATACTTTATTTTCATATTTATCAGAATTATTCCAAAGCTCTAACTGGGCAAGAATCTGATTCGTAAATGAATTTGACATAACGAATGATGGATGTCCGGTAGCGCAACCAAGATTTACCAGACGGCCTTCAGCTAGAACAAGAACATCTTTGCCATTCAGGGTATATTTATCAACCTGTGGCTTAATTTCAATTTTGCTGGCACCATGGGTTGAATTTAACCATGCCATGTCAATTTCATTGTCAAAGTGGCCGATATTGCAAACAATGGCTTTATCTTTCATTGATTCAAAATGAGCCGGACGAACAATGCGGCAATTTCCTGTTGCAGTTACGATGATATCAGCACGCGGAATAGCTTTTGAAAGTTTTTGAACTTCAAAGCCATCCATTGCTGCCTGTAATGCACATATAGGGTCAATCTCTGAAACGATTACACGAACGCCACAACTTGCAAGTGATTGTGCTGAACCTTTTCCAACATCACCATAACCTGCTACAACGGCTACTTTACCTGCCATCATAACATCTGTAGCCCGGCGAATAGCATCTACAAGAGACTCACGGCAACCGTATTTATTATCAAACTTTGATTTGGTAACTGAGTCATTTACATTTATAGCTGGAAAAGGAAGAGTTGCTTCTTTGACCCGCTCGTAGAGACGGTGTACACCTGTGGTTGTTTCCTCAGAAACGCCTTTAATACCTTTCATTAAATTAGGGTAGTTATCAAGCACCATATTGGTAAGATCACCACCGTCATCAAGAATCATATTCAAAGGCTTGCGGTCTTCACCAAAAAATAAGGTTTGCTCTATGCACCAGGTAAATTCTTCTTCACTCATACCTTTCCAGGCATAAACAGCGATACCTGCTGCTGCTATTGCTGCTGCAGCGTGATCTTGAGTTGAAAAAATATTACATGAAGACCAGGTAACTTCAGCACCAAGTGCAGTAAGTGTTTCAATCAAAACTGCTGTTTGAATAGTCATATGCAGACATCCAGCAATTCTAGCTCCTTTTAAAGGCTGCGATGCGCCAAATTCTTCCCGAAGAGACATCAGGCCAGGCATTTCAGCTTCTGCAAGTTCAATTTCTTTACGACCCCAGGCAGCGAGCTCAATATCTTTTACCTTGTAATTAACTAATGTATCAGTCATACGTTTCTTTTTACGCTGCAAAAATACAGCATTCTGTTAACAGTAACAAAATCGATCCTGCGAAAGTGTTTCAACAATGTTAGAAGTAATTGAATATGTATTTTGTTTGTCAGGCATTTGTCATTAATCTGCTTGTTTAGGATTCAGCAAAAAACAGGCTTTCTAATTACTAGTTATTAGCGTAAATTTGTAATTCAATTTAAATTATGACTACTTACCCAGAATATATGGTTGCCCCAATGCGGGAGGAACTAAACGTTGCAGGCTTTGAACAATTACGTTCAGCTGAAGAAGTTAATACTATCCTAAAATCAGAAGGAACTGTTTTTTTGGTTGTTAATTCTGTTTGCGGTTGTGCAGCTGCAAATGCACGCCCAGCAATTGCAATTGCCGTTAAGAATGAAAAAACTCCAACTCATCTGGTTACTGTTTTTGCAGGCATGGAAAAAGATGCTGTTGATGCAGCTAGAAATGCAATGCTTCCTTATCCTCCGTCTTCACCAGCAATGGCACTTTTCAAAGACGGCAAATTAGTACATATGATAGAGCGTCATCATATCGAAGGTCGTCGCGCAGACATGATTGCCGATAACCTGATACAGGCATTTAATGAATATTGTTAATCTAAACAGATTAATTGAACCGTAAATTAACGGCATTTAGTTTGTCAGAAAAATCCCGGAACTGAAAAGTAATTGGGATTTTTTATTTCATTTCTGATCCTACTGAATTAAACCATCGTTCGAGAATCCAAAATTGAAAAAATTAGCTGAAGGTATAAGTCAAAAAAAAAGTTACTGAAATTCTTTGTAAAGAATTCGCTCTAATTCGGCAAGGGAGACATTTACTCTGAGTTTTCCTTCTTTGGCGAAAGCAATTTCTCCAGTTTCTTCAGAGATAATCAGCGCTACAGAATTCGAATGCTCAGAAATGCCAATTCCTGCCCTATGTCTTAATCCGAAATTTGGAGGTAATTCAGTATTGTCTGTCAATGGTAAAATACAGCTTGCAACCTTAATCTGATTATCGGCGATCACAACAGCCCCATCATGCAAGGGGCTGTACTTATTAAATATACTTTCAAGCAGGCGCTTCGAGACTTTTGCTGATATAGCTTCCCCATTATTATTAAATACCTGTTCATCAAAATTGCGGGCAAAAATTATAAGAGCCCCCGTTTTTGTTGTTGTCATTGATTTTATAGCTTCTAAAACCGGCTTTATCTTATCATAACCTACCTGCGCATTGGTAGCAGTATTGCTAAAAATTCTCGACCAGAACCTGGCTCTGTTATTTGTAAAGTTCTTACCGAGTAATAAGAGAAAGCGCCTGATTTCCTGCTGAAAAATAATAATGAGTGCAATAACGCCTACACTCAGGAATTTATCAAGAATCCCCGTAAGCAATTCCATCCGCAGGGCTTTAACGATCCAGTAAAAAAGGGTTATGATACATATACCAATGAAAATATTTACGGCAATGGTTCCCCTCAATAAATTAAAAATGAGGTAAATTAAAATTGCAACTACCAGGATATCGAGAAAATCGAGGGCATTAAACTTCAGAAAACTTATATCATGCCAATTCATGCTGAGAACTGCTTACAGGTCTTAAATATTTTTATTGCTTCAGCGGCTTCTTTTACATCATGAACCCTAAGAATAGATGCTTTATTTTCTAGTGCAATCATATGTGCTGCTGTAGTTCCATTCAAGGCATGGGCAGTATCAGTATTGAGTAATTTGGCAATCATAGATTTTCTTGACAAACCTACCAGGATAGGAAGGTCAAATAACTTCAATTCAGTCAAGCGGGCAAGTAATTCAAAACTTTGATTCATTTTCTTCGAAAAACCAATTCCCGGGTCTAGTATAATATCTGTAATTCCTGCCTGCCTGACGATTTCAAGGGTATCACGAAAAAATTTGCTGATGTCAGTTAAAAGGTCATCGTAATCATTCAACTCTGTCATAGTTAATGAATTACCCCGCATATGCATTAATACATATGGCAGGCCAGAGTTTGCAACTGACTCAAGCATATTCTCATCCAGATTTCCTGCAGAGATATCATTGATCATATCAGCACCTTCAGCCGCCGCCATAGTAACTATTTCAGCCCTGTAGGTATCAATTGAAATAATTGCATCTGGAAAATTTTTGCGTATGCTCTTTAAAGCGGGCTCAAGCCTTGCCCATTCTTGGGCTACTGAAATGGGGATTGAGCCAGGTCTGCTTGACCAGGCACCAAGATCAAGAATACCTGCCCCCGATGATAGGTCAGTTTCAGCCTTTTTTAGCAACCTGTCAGCATTTGAATTACTACCGCCATCGTAAAATGAATCGGGGGTGAGATTCAAAATAGACATAATACATGGGCTACGTAAATCAAGAAGCTTCCCTCGGGTGTTTATGAATAAATTTGACGAAAAAAAACTATTTTTACCCATCCATTAAAGATACAAATAAGCTGGAAACGCAATCTATTACAGTAACCGAATATGCGCTGATCATTCAACACTGCCGGAATATATTTCTTAAAAAAACCCGTGACTATGGCACTGCCTGGCGTATTTTAAGGCCAACCTCGGTAACGGACCAAATTTATATCAAGGCACTGCGCATACGTACGATTCAACAGACCCTCGAAAATAAGGTTGGTGAAGGAATTATCCCTGAGTTTATTGGAATTATAAACTATTCTATTATAGGTATTTTGCAACTTGATCTGGTCTCTGAGAAAAATATGGAACTTACTGAACAGATAGGTTCTATACTCTATGATCAGGTTGTTGCTGAAACGCTTGAGCTGATGCAGGCTAAAAACCATGATTATGGTGAGGCCTGGCGTGATATGCGGGTATCATCGATCACTGATCTGATTTTAATGAAACTACTTCGGGTGAAACAGATAGAAGATAATCAGGGACAAACACTTATTTCTGAAGGTATAAGGGCGAACTACCAGGATATATTGAATTACGCCGTTTTCGCATTAATTAAACTTAACCATGCCAGAGAAGACTGTTAATCAGGACCCTGTAACTGTTATGCGTTTGCCTGCTGTAATTACAGGTGTTTTTCGCGCACTTACTGGTCTGCTTTTTATTTTTTCAGGTCTTATCAAAATTAATGATCCACTTGGATTTTCTTATAAGCTGGAAGAATATAGTGTTGCCTTTAACCTGAAATGGGTTGGTACTTATTCTCTTCTCCTATCTGTTTCATTATGTGTTCTGGAAATTGTACTGGGTGTAGCCATTTTATTGGGAATGAAAAGCAAGCTGGTGACAAGAGGCCTGCTTGCACTTATAATCTTTTTTGCTTTTTTAACTTTTTATTCTGCCTGGTTTCATAAAGTGACTGAATGCGGTTGCTTTGGTGATGCCATACCAATGACCCAGTGGCAGTCGTTTAGTAAAAATGTGTTTTTGCTGTTGATGATTGTTTATATGTGTCGTTATTATAAGCTGATAACCCCATTGCTGGGGGCAAGCGCATGCTGGTCTGCAGTACTATTGAGCGCTTTTATTGCTATTTATATAGGTCATTATACCATAAATCATTTGCCCGTTTTTGATTTCCTGCCCTACAAAATTGGTAATCATCTGCCAGATTTAATGAAAATACCAAGGGGAGCCCCAACTGATGAATTTGAAATTACTTATACGCTTAAAAACAATAAAACAGGGGTAACAAGACAACTAAGCGATAAAGAATACCTGGCTACAAAAATTTACGAAAACAAAGACTGGAAATATATCTCGGCATCAGAACCAGTTCTTGTAAAAGCTGGATATCAGGCTCCATTGAAAGATTTTATTATCACCGATGCAATGGGGGTTGACCATACAGATGAAATTGTCAATAATCAGGGTTATGAACTATTATATATAGAATATGATTTGCACCATACCGACCCTAATATTCAAAGCCGCCTGAATGATCTGGCAACTACTGCTCAGGAATTTAATGTTAGAACCGTCGGTATTACTGCTGAATCTACCCAGGATGTTGAGCTGTTTTGTAAAAAGGTAAACACCATGTATGAAGTGTTTTACTGCGATGCCATTCCTCTGGAAATGATTGTGCGGGCAAATCCGGGTATTGTTCTGCTTCATAATGGTACGGTGGTGAATAAATGGCAATATGCTGACCTTCCATCATATAAAGAGTTCAAAGAGACTTACTTTCAGCATAATTGATGATTGGATACATCATACAGAAACTTGCTTATGGGCTTGCCGTACTGGCTGGAATAATCTGTATTGTATTTTTTTTATTTAGTGTCTTGCCTGGTGATGCTGCTCAGATGACCATGGGTCAGCGTGCCGATGTTCAGTCACTTGAGTCTGTTAGAAAAGAGCTTGGCCTTGACAAATCTAAAGGCTTGCAATTCCTGTATTTTGTCAATGATATCTCACCGATCGGGATTCATCCAGCGGATGCTACAACTCAGGCGAAATACCATTATCTGCCGATTTTAAAAATTTCATCTTCACAGGTATTGGTCTTGAAAAGGCCTTACCTGAGGCGCTCATATCAAACTAAACGAGAGGTGTCAGATATTCTGGCTGAGACTATTCCCAATACCTTGGTTCTTGCATTTGGGTCAATGGTTTTTGCTACAATAATAGGTCTGTCTTTAGGTATTCTGGCGGCTTTGAAGCAGCATACCTGGATTGACAAGCTTGCAATCGGTGTTTCTATTATCGGTATATCAGCCCCTTCATTTTTTGCAGGAATCATAATTGCATGGCTCTTTGGCTATGTGTTAAACAGGTATACCGGTCTTAATATGACAGGGAGTCTTTTCAATTATGATCCGTTTAATGGGCAGGTTCTTAGTTTACAAAATCTTGTCTTACCCCTTTTGACGCTGGGCCTTAGACCGCTGGCTATCATTGTTCAGTTAACCAGAAGTTCTATGCTTGATGTGTTGAATCAGGATTATATTCGAACAGCCAGGGCTAAAGGGCTCTCAGAACGTCAGGTGATTTATAAGCATGCCCTTAAAAATGCCTTGAATCCAGTGTTAACGGCAGTTTCAGGCTGGTTCGCCTCTTTAATGGCGGGTTCATTTTTCGTGGAATATATTTTTGGCTATAATGGTCTGGGTAAGGCCACAGTTGATGCTCTTGAGATGTCAGATTTTCCGGTAGTTATGGGTTCAATACTCTTTATTGCGGTAATTTTTGTGCTCATCAACCTCCTGGTAGATGTGTTATATGGTTTCCTTGATCCACGGGTATCAATAAATTAATACATGAAGATTTTTTTAATAGGTTTTATGGGTGCAGGTAAGAGTAGTATCGGTCGCCTGCTAGCTGAATATTTGGATATTCCATTTTTTGATCAGGATCAGGTGATTGAAAGTCTCAGTGGATCTTCTGTTTCAACACTGTTTAATGACAGGGGCGAACTATGGTTCAGAGAATATGAAGCAGCTGTGATTCGTGATTTTGAGTATCCTGAAAATTTTGTATTCTCTACAGGTGGTGGTTGCCCATGCTACCATGATACGATGACTTGGATAAATTTACACGGTCAAAGTATATATCTGTCTGCACAGGCTGAGGTTCTAGTTTCAAGGTTACGATCAACCAAAGAAAGCCGTCCGTTGATCAGTAGCCTGTCGTCAGCTGATTTTGAGAGGCAAATTGCTGACAGACTTGCCTTAAGAGTGCCTTTTTATCAGATGGCAACTATCACGGTTGATATGAATGCAGGAGAGAGCACTGAGGCGGTATTTGCTTCGGTTGTAACAGCACTAAAGATCAGGTGAGTTTTGAAGACGTGCCCAGCTTATCAAAGCTGCCCTTCCCAGGTGATTCTGATTCGGTAATGGTAGTTTATTTATGGGTGGGCAGGCCACAGTTTATTCAAGCATTACACAATCTTCTTTGCCTGCCTCGCCCAATATTACATATACATGTTCATGGGATACAGTTGAAATTTCAAGTCCGGTAAAGTCGCTTTCAATTGGAAAAAGTTTATGACTTCGGTCAACCAAGACGGCTGTGCGCAATTTTTTTATCCTCAGATTTAAAAATACCCCAAGGCCATAAGTCAGGCTTTTTCCTGTATTCAGCACATCATCAACAACGATGATCGATTTATTCTCGCATACCTTTAAGTTGAGATCAGTATGGGCCTGCAAACTTGATCCATCTTTATCAATAGATATTTTGATAAGTACAAGTCGTTGTTTACTGATTTTCTCAATTATTTTTTTCAACATCATTGCAAGCACATAACCCCGATCTGCGATTCCGGCAATGATGATCTCATCATCATCTGCCGTATCTTCCATGATCTGGTAGGCCATGCGATCTAATTTCTGATCGATCTGTTTCTTATTTAACAATTGCAATGCTGCCATATAGGTAGTTAATGGTATGGATGAAAAGCAAAGTTAGCACCTTCTGGTACGATCACAAAAAGGCACATGAATTTAGAGGGATCTTTAAAGTTTAATTCAAAAAAATCTTTTCGCTCCTCTAGTATAAGTTTCACCTCTATCAGCTCTTCCATGGTTGATGCATGAATGCTCCATTCAGTACCGAGCTCATGGCGGTCAAGAATAACTTCACCCAATGATACTTCATGCTGGTGAGCAATGAAAATTGGGTATTTAGAAATTTTATTTTTCAATATTTCTGCTGAAATTTCCCTGATTGATTCTTGATAATATTTCAGGTCTTTTTCAAGACTTTTCAAGGGACTGACAGGAAGCTTATGTTTTGGGGCCGGCTTATTTTCTTTTTCTTCTTCTTGCATAAACTATATTTTCTACATGCTGTGTATGAGGGAACATATCTACAGGCTGGATGCTTATGATTTCATATACCGAATCGAGAAGTTGCATATCACGGGCCTGAGTGGCTGCATTGCAACTTACATAGATTAATTTTTCAGCAGCAATGTTTCTTAATGCTTCAACAACATCAGCATGCATACCGGCTCTTGGCGGATCGGTTATGATAACATCAGGCCGGCCATGTTCCCGTATAAAAGCAGGTGATAAAAGATCTTTAATATCACCTGCAAAGAAATCAGTATTGTTAATATTATTGAGTTTAGAATTTTCAAAGGCATCCTTGACTGCATCCTCAACGTATTCAATTCCTATTACTTTTTTTGCCTTGGCCGCAATGAAATTAGCAATTGTACCCGTGCCTGTATATAAATCGTAAACGAGTTCATCACCTTGCAAATCAGCATAGTTACGTACCTTTTTATATAAATTATACGCCTGGTTTGAATTTGTCTGGTAAAAAGATTTCGCGCTGATTTTGAATTTCAGTTCTTCCATCTGCTCAAAAATATGATCGCGACCACTGTATAAGATTACGTCCTGATCATATATTGTATCATTCTTCTTGGTATTGATAATATATTGCAAAGAAGAAATTGATGGAAACTGTGTTTTGACGTATTCAAGCATGTTTATGATTTGTGCAGGTTCGTCACGGGCAAATACAACAATCACCATCAGTTCTGACGGCGAGGCCAGCCTGATGATGAGATTTCTCAGAAAGCCTTTCTGGCTAATTAAATTGAAAAAATCTAGGTTCTGGGTAATAGCATATTCACGTACCGTGTTTCTTATCTGATTTGAAGGATCAGACTGTAAGAAACAGGTCTCAATATCAAGAATTTTATCGAACCTGCCAGGAATATGAAACCCCAGTCCGGGTTCGGTCACTTGCAGCCCGGATTCTACTTCTTCAAGACTCAGCCAGCGTTTATGTGAGAAGGTATATTCAAGCTTATTGCGGTAAAATACCTGTTCTATAGATGCCAAAATTGGCTGCATACTTGAAATATCAAGTTTACCAAGTCTCTCCAGTGAGTCCTTTACCTGTTTTGCCTTAAACATCAGTTGGGATTCATACGATAGATGCTGCCATTTACAACCTCCACATATGCCAAAATGCGGGCAAAATGGAGCAGACCGATGATCAGAATAGGTTTTGAAAGCAGCAATACTTCCTTCCAGTACTGATTTCTTCTTTCTGCGTAATTGTACGTCCACAATATCACCCGGTACAGTCTTTTCAACAAAAACAACCTGTCCGTCTGATTTGCCTAATCCTTTTCCATCTTCTGTGATATCAATAATCAGAACATCTTTTAAAATTCCCTCAATTCTTTTTGACATGTTTTTTTGGTTAACTAAGGGCCCCTTTTATGAGGTAGGGGAGTATCTCTTTTCTGAAACTGATAAAGTTTTTCTTTACATCGGCCACACTAACAGAAGTGAAGGCAAATGAAAAAACGATACTTTTACTTGCTTTGATCAAAAATCTCAGCCTTTTGGCATAGTCGGCATCATTCTGGGCATTTTTAATCTGACTAAAGGCTTCAAACAGAAGTTCCTCAAGTTCATTTGAAAATTTCTTTAGAAATTCCTGAGCTCCTGAAGATTCCCTGATAAAATCCCAACCTATAAATTCATTGCAGGCAGTAAAAGATATTCTACTGGTTCTCAAAATTAACTGGGCAAACTGAATTTTTTCATCTTCTTCAGGTTGAAATGCGACTACTAGTTCTTTGACACTTTTTTCAAGGTAATCAAGAAGAATACTGTGCAAGATTAGCTCTTTACTGTCGTAGTATTTATAAATGGTGGCTTTAGCAATTTTTGCCTTATGAGCGATTTCATTTACACTGGTCTTATTATAACCATAGCGCCGAAAGAGGTCACGTGAAGCTTTTTTTATGCTGTCAATGATTTTTTCACTGTCCATAAACCTTAGATGACCGTATTAAACTGGCTCAAAAAGCGCTGATCATTTTCAAAAAAGAGGCGGATATCCCCTGTTTTATACTTATTCAGGGCCATTCTATCTATACCCATCCCAAACGCAAAGCCTGAATATTCTTCTGGGTCGATACCGCAATTTTTCAACACATCGGGATCAATCATACCACAACCGAGTATCTCGACCCAGCCACTGTATTTACAAATATTACAGCCCGGGCCTCCACAATTGCTGCAGGTAATATCAAGTTCTGCAGAGGGTTCTGTAAAAGGAAAATAAGAAGGCCTGAATCTGATTTCAGTACCCGCCCCAAACATTTCCAGTACAAAATAGAAGAGTGTTTGCTTGAGGTCAGCAAAGGATACATTCTTATCAACATATAGCCCCTCTACCTGGTGAAAAAAGCAGTTTGATCTGGCAGAAACTGCTTCATTGCGAAAAACGCGACCTGGCATGATAACTCTGAAAGGTGCCTTGCCATGTTCCATTAGTCTGATCTGAACAGATGAGGTATGAGTTCTCAGTGCAATATCATTACCATTACCTGATTCATCTTTTTCAATGAAAAAAGTATCCTGCATATCACGGGCCGGATGTTCTGGTGGAAAATTCAAAGCTGAAAAATTATGCCAGTCATCTTCAATTTCAGGGCCTTCAGCTATAGTAAAGCCGATACGCGAGAAGATTTCAATAATTTTATTTCGCAAAATTGAAATAGGATGTCTTGACCCAACAGGCTGGGGAAACCCCGGTAGGCTTGTATCAATCTTTTTGCCGGCATTTACGCCTACCGGAACCATCAGCGTTTTAGATTCGCTATATGAATTTTCAGCGAGTTGTTTCAGCTCATTGAGTTCTTTGCCTAGTTCTTTTCTGACTGATGGATCACTTTGCTTAAACTCATCAAACAAGACAGCCAGAATTCCTTTTTTACCGAGAAACCTGATCCTGAATTGCTCAAGATCTTCTTCAGTCATAAATATGGTATTTCTAACCTCTTGTTTAAATTGAACTATTTGCTGTTTCATGTATCTTTTTAATTGGAAATCATGCCATTTTCAACAGGTTAATTAGATTACACCCAGTTCTTTTCCAACTTTTATAAAGGCATCGACTGCTTTTTTTAAGTGGTGCTGTTCATGGGCGGCAGAAATCTGAACCCGTATCCTGGCCTTGCCTTTAGCAACTACCGGATAAAAGAATCCAATTACATAAATACCTTCATCAAGCAGGCGGGAGGCAAATTCCTGAGCTAGTTTTGCTTCATAAAGCATAATGGGTACAATAGGATGAATGCCTGGTTTGATGTCAAAACCTGCTGCTGTCATTTCTGATCTGAAGTAGGCCGTATTTTTTTCAAGTTTATCACGCAGTTCAGTACTTTCAGACAAGTGGTCTAAGACTGCAATTGTTGCTCCTGTTATCGCCGGAGCAAGGGTATTTGAAAATAGGTAAGGTCTTGATCGTTGCCTCAATAAATCGATGATCTCTTTTCTTCCACTGGTAAAACCACCTGATGCCCCGCCCAGTGCCTTGCCCAGTGTACCTGTGATGATATCAATTTTACCCATAACACCCATTAGTTCATGAGTGCCGCGTCCGGTTTTACCCAGAAAACCAGTACAGTGAGATTCGTCTATCATGACAAGGGCATTGTATTTTTCGGCCAGCTCACAGATTAAATCAAGCTGTGCAATGGTTCCATCCATCGAGAAACTTCCATCTGTAACTATAATCCGATATCTGTGATGAGCTGATGCCTTTAAGATTTCTTCCAGATCAGCCATATCATTATGTTTAAAACGCAGTCGCGCCGATTTACACAACCGAATGCCATCAATGATCGAGGCATGGTTTAGTTCATCAGAAATAATGGCATCTTCTGCATTGAACAGAGGTTCAAATACTCCGCCGTTGGCGTCAAAAGCAGCAGCATAAAGAATTGTATCTTCCGTGCCTAAAAAATCTGAGAGCTTCTTTTCAAGTGTTTTATGAATATCCTGAGTGCCACAAATGAAGCGCACGCTCGATAAACCGAACCCATGTGTGTCAAGCGCTTTTTTTGCAGCCTCAATTACTATCGGATCTGATGACAGACCCAGGTAATTATTTGCACAAAAATTTATAACCTCACTTCCACTTTCAACTCTTATATCTGCACCCTGAGGTGTTGTAATGATCCGTTCTTTTTTATAAAGACCTGCTTCTTTAATACTGGCAAGTTCCTGTTCCAAAATGGTTTTAAGCGTTCCGTACATAATTGACTAAATTAAAATGCAAATATAACGTTTTGACGGCAGAAGATGTTCGAACTGGGTTGGTAAACCCGGATGTCTGTTTTTGCCTGCATTGACTTCTATGCATTATAAGAAGAGAAAGGTAAGAACCAGGCAGATGCAGGTAAATTACCTTTTGTCAATGAGAAAAAAATGGTGGGTGTACAACTTGTAAAAGTATATAAAGTTTTAAAAACAAGTAATTTTGTATATTTGTTACTTTGAAACCTTTTCATGCTGGTATGGAACCCTTTAAATATCGTACGCTGCTCTATTATTGCTATACAAAAATTAAGGATCCTGAGAGCTTCGCCGTCACTCATTTTAAATTTTGTAAAAAATTAGGTCTAAAGGGGCGTATAATTGTAGCTACAGAAGGCCTAAATGGTACGGTGTCGGGCTTGACCAGCGACTGTGAAGAATATATGTCGGTCTTAAGTGAAAGATCAGAGTTTGCCGAAATCGATTTCAAAATTGATCAGGTTGAATCACCTTCTTTTTTCAGGATGTATTGTCGCTATAAACCTGAGATCGTTCATCTGGGTATTGCAAATTCTATCGGTATTGATCCAAATACTGTAACAGGCAAACATCTTGACCCTGCCGAATTTATTCAATTTAAAAACAGAGATGACGTAGTTATTCTCGATGTTCGTTCAAACTATGAACATGAACTCGGGCACTTTAAGAATTCAGTCAGACTTGATATAGATAATTTTCGTGATTTCCCTTCCAGGATTAATGAACTGGCCCAGTATAAAGACAAGACCATTGTTACCTATTGTACAGGAGGAATCAAATGCGAAAAAGCATCAGCTTTATTATTGCATGAAGGATTCTCTGATGTGTACCAGTTAAAAGGTGGCATTATCAGGTATGGTAAAGAAACCGGGGGCGAAGATTTTGATGGTAAATGCTATGTTTTTGATAACCGTCTCGCTGTAGATGTTAACAACATTAATCCTACCATTATTTCTACCTGTAAAACTTGCAATAAAGTTAGCCCGAGAATGATTAATTGTGCTAATCCCAAGTGTAACCAACATTTTTTGCAGTGTGAATCCTGTGGAGAGATTACAGATGGCTGTTGCTGTGATAGCTGTAAAAATCATCCCCTGAAAAGACCTTATGACGGAACTGGTTTTTATGTACGGATTCTTCATTCTGGTCTGGCCATAAAAAAGTCTGATCAGATTACTGATCAGACGAATCTTAAAGCTGTTTAATATTGACGTTTTTCTGGCTTGAGACGTAGGTATTTCAATTAATATTGATGTCTTTATGAATCAGAACCGGCGGCTTTCTAAATCAAATTAAACGACCTTTTTTGGAGGCAAATCAAATGCCTGAGCTTCATGTTCAAAATGATTATTATGTGAGCCATCGCAGAATGGTTTATTTTTGGACAAGCCACAACGGCAAATTCCAATAACTGTACGACCTTGTAGGCCATACGCCTTTCCTTCACGGTCTACTATTTCAAAATCGCCTTCAATTTTTAGCGAGCCGTTATTATTTACAATTATTTTGGTGGAAGGCATATTTTCTGTGGTTTTAGCAAAAATAAGAATTAAGCCCAGATCATACCCTACAATATTAAATTCTGTCAGGCGTGAACAGATTCAGGGTGAGCTGAAAGCTCATGAAGCATAGTTTCAGTAATTTTTTTCAAATCAAAGGCAGGTCTCCATCCCCAATCATTGGTTGCTTGTGAATCATCAATAGAATCTGGCCATGAATCTGCAATCTGCTGTCTTGAATCTGCTGAATTATACGTTAAAGTAAATTCAGGAATATGAGTGTTAATGGAGAGTGCTTCTTCTTCAGGAGTAAAACTGATGCCGGCAACATTATAACTGCTTCTTATCTGGATAGCAGCAACGGGAGCATCCATCAAGAGCAAGGTAGCCCTGATGGCGTCTTCCATATAAATCATTGGCAAGCGGCTTCCCCGACTTAGGTAACATTCATATTTTTTTGTAGATATCGCATCATGATACATTTGAACCGCATAATCAGTAGTACCTCCACCAGGTGGTGTTTTCCAGCTGATGATGCCAGGATATCGGATGCTTCTTACGTCAAGATTAAATTGCTTAAAATAGTATTCACACCAACGCTCACCAGCAAGTTTACTGATACCATAAACAGTTGTAGGGTCCATGATGGTATACTGAGCACTGAGGTCTTTCGGGGTTGCTGGGCCAAAGACAGCGATTGAGCTTGGCCAAAAGACCTTTTTTACCTGATAGGCTACACAACAATCAAGAATATTAAGCAGGCCGCCCATATTCAGATCCCATGCTTTTTTTGGGTTTTGCTCACCCACAGCCGAAAGAATAGCCGCCAGATGGTAAACCTGGGTAGGCTTGTATGCTCTAAAAATTTCCTGCAGGTTTTCTAATTCAGTAATATCTGACTGTATGAACGGCCCCGTATTTTCGATTCCAGAATGCCTAATATCAAGGGCAATAACAGACTTTTGCCCATAAATAAGCCGCAATTGTTCAACGAGTTCAGAACCAACCTGCCCATTTGCCCCAGTCACAATTATACATTCATTCATAACGGTAAATTTAGCAAGCTAAGTTAGGGTGTAAATTTAAACAGACCAAACATTATTCTGAGTTTAAGATTTTAAAACTTATAATTCAGAATAAAATTCTAATTAAAGATAAATTATAGCATCAAAATTCTGATTGTGAAATCTCTTCAAAATTAAAATAAAGAATACCCACAAAAAAAACTTTTTACTGAATGATAATCAGGCATTAAAAGCCAGAATTTTGGATATTTGTATTAATTGTTCACAAATCTAAAGATATAAAAATGAAAGTTGCAGTTGTAGGTTGTACTGGCCTTGTTGGTACGGTAATGCTTAAGATTTTAGCTGAAAGAGACTTCCCTGTGACAACCCTTATACCAGTTGCCTCAGAGAGAAGTGTTGGTAAGGAAATTGATTTTCAGGGGAAAAAATGGTCTGTTGTTTCCATGGAAATGGCAATTGCTATGAATCCTGATATTGCTTTATTCTCAGCGGGTGGTTCAACTTCTTTGACGTATGCGCCAAAGTTTGCTGAAACTGGCACAGTAGTCATCGACAATTCATCTGCCTGGCGTATGGACCCAACCAAGAAGCTGATCGTACCTGAAGTAAATGTGACAGAGCTAACGGCCTCAGACAAAATAATTGCCAACCCCAACTGCTCTACCATACAGATGGTTGTTGCCTTAAAACCGCTGCACGATAAATATAAAATCAAAAGAATTGTTGTAAGTACTTATCAGTCAGTAACGGGTACAGGAGTAAAAGCCGTAACCCAGCTTATGAATGAACGTCAAAACATTGATGGGGAGAAAGCATATCCTTATCCGATCGATATGAACGTTATACCTCAAATTGATGTATTTCTTGACAATGGGTACACCAAAGAAGAAATGAAAATGATTCTTGAAACCCAAAAGATTATGGGTGATTCAAGTATACAGGTAACGGCAACTACGGTTAGAATTCCTGTGGTTGGCGGGCATTCGGAAGCCGTTAATATAGAATTTGAAAATGATTTTGAGCTCGATCAGGTCAAGGCCATTCTCAGGGCTGCTCCAGGTATTATTGTTCAAGATGATCTTGATAAACTTATCTACCCTATGCCTATTTATTCACAACATAAAGACGAAGTATTTGTTGGACGTATTAGGCGTGACCATTCACAGCCTAAGTCTTTGAATATCTGGGTAGTTTCTGATAATTTGCGTAAGGGAGCGGCAACAAATGCTGTGCAAATTGCAGAATATCTTGTAAAGTCTGGTATAATCAAGGCTGATAAAGTGTTAAACTGATTGTAATAATAAAAATGAGCCTATGTTAAACCTGGAAGTAAGTATTGATACCGACTCTGGCTTTTGTTTTGGGGTAGTTTACGCCATCGATATGGCTGAATCAATTCTTGAAAATCAAGGATATTTATACTGTCTTGGTGATATCGTGCATAATGATGAAGAAGTTTCACGCCTGAAAAAGAAAGGTCTGATCATCATCACACATCAGGAAATGGCGGCACTGAAAGATGAAAAGGTGTTGATCAGAGCTCATGGTGAAGCTCCAGAAACATATAGGCTTGCCCTTGAAAATAATTTGCAGTTGATGGACGCATCCTGTCCGGTAGTTTTGAAATTACAAAACCGGATTAAGAATGCTTTTGATGATAAACAGACCATCCTTATTTACGGTAAACACGGACATGCAGAAGTTATCGGTCTTCAGGGACAAACAGGAGGCAAGGGTATTGTTTTTCAGGATATCGATGAATTAAATAAACTAGATCTACCTCAAAACGTCACCTTGTTCAGTCAGACAACTAAGAGTACTGAAAAATTCTACGCTATTAAAGATGAATTAAGTAAAAGGGGCTATGAGGTAAGAGCAAATGATACTATTTGCCGGCAGGTTAGCAACCGGGACGAAGAGTTAAGAAAATTTGTCGTCAATTTTGATTGCATTGTTTTTGTATCTGGAAAAAAGTCATCAAACGGAAAGATCCTTTTTGAAGTTTGCAAACAATATAATACAAATACCATTTTTATTTCAAGTACTGCTGAACTTGAACCTTTAAGTTTCAAGCAAGGTGAACGGGTAGGTATTTGTGGCGCTACTTCTACTCCACTTTGGCTTATGCAGGAAGTAAGGGAGCAGTTGCTTCTTTTTTAAATCTGATAACTGATTCTCTACACACTAAATGCAAGGTAATATAACTAAAACTACAGGCGTACTGCTTGTAAACCTGGGTACACCTGACAGTACTTCTACTGCTGACGTACGCAAGTACTTACGTGAGTTTTTAAGTGATCCCAGGGTGCTTGATATCAACCCGGTTGTGAGAACGCTTTTGCTGAACCTGGTAATAGCCCCATTTCGTTCACCAAAATCAGCAGCAAGCTACCGGGAAGTATGGATGGAAGAAGGTTCTCCTTTAATGGTTTACGGTCGCCAGGTAAAACAGAGCCTGCAAGAGTCTCTGGGACCCGATTTTCATGTCCAGTTGGCCATGCGCTACCAGAGCCCTTCGATAGACTCAGCACTTGAAAATTTCAGAAAAGAGGGCATTGACCATATCCGTGTGATACCGATGTTTCCGCATTATGCTTCAGCTTCTACAGGCTCAGTTCATGAGAAAATCATGGATATTGTTAGTAAGTGGCAGGTAATACCCCAGATTTCATTTTTAAAAAGTTACCATGATGAGCCAGGCATGATTGAAGCTTTTGCTATCAATGGTGAAAGACATAAGCCAGCTGAATTTGATCATATTATCTTTAGTTTCCATGGACTACCGGTCAGGCAGCTTCGTAAGTCTGATGCTACTGGAGCCTATTGCCAGGCAAACGGGATCTGCTGTTCAACTTTCAATGAAACAAATAAAAACTGCTATGCTGCCCAGTGCCATGATACGGCCAGATTACTTGCAGCAAGATTAGAAATTGACCCGGGCCGGTATACCATAAGTTTTCAGTCACGTCTTGGTCGTGACCCATGGATCAGGCCTTCGACCCAGGAAACAATTCTTCGTTTGGCTGCAGAGAGTAAAAAGAGGGTACTTATTTTTTGTCCTGCATTTGTAGCTGATTGTCTTGAAACCTTATTTGAAGTAACAACTGAACTAAAAGACGAGTTTGTCGCAGCAGGAGGAGAGCATGTTGAACTTGTTGAAAGTTTAAATAATGAGCCAAAATGGATAGAAACGCTGGTCAAACTTGCCAAAGAGGTTGTTTAATTACCAGTTTTTAGATCATGATGCAGCCTTTCAAGGATGACCGAGGTTGCACCACGATTTTTCCTGATATAAGCTGATATTCTGTTGCCTGCCATAGTCCTTTTTTCGATATTTTGAAATAATGTAAAGTAGGTTAAAAGCTCCTGATAAGTCGCCACAGAAAAAGAGCATCCAAGTTTAAGGGTATCTACTGCTTCTTTAAACTTTTTGAATTCAGGGCCGAAGATTACTGGTATTCCAGCTACACCAGCTTCAAGTATATTATGAATTCCGCTACCAAAGCCCCCTCCGATATATGCCAGATTGCCAAACTGGTAAATAGATGACAGCATTCCTATATTATCAACCAGCAGTAATCTGGAATTATTGAGCTGGCTTTTACCGGTTCCCTGGGGCAATAAATTTTCACCCTGCTTAGCAAGTATGCCCGATTGAAAAAACCGTTGTTTTAACGTAGAATACAACATAACTTCAACGGGTGAATTGTCAATTATGGCCTGAATTTGCTTAAGCCCTGGATCATGAGGGGCAATGATGAATTTCCAATGGTCAAAAGCGGGTTCTACCAGTAACTTAAGTAGCAGCTTCTCATCTTTAGGCCATGTGCTGCCAGCAATCAACGTTAAACATCCAGCCGTAAATGCCCGAATCTCTGGTAAAGGCTGACGGTGCTCAAAATTCTCAATGACTCTGTCAAACCGGGTATCACCAGCTACAGAGACCTGATTATTTCCAGTTGACTGCAAGAGGGTCATCGATAACTCATCCTGTACAAAAAACCAGTTAACCCAGGCCAGCATTTTCTTAAACAGTTTGCCATACCATTTAAAAAAAATCTGATCTGTTCTAAATTTTACTGATATCATATAGAGCGGAATTTCAAACTGCTGCAGGTAAAAGAAATAGTAGTACCAGAAGTCATATTTAGTAAAAATAGCGACTCGAGGGCTGAGCTGTTTGATAAATTTTAATGAACTGTGCGGGCCATCTACAGGAAGATAAAATACATCATCTGCAACAGGGTAGTTCTTGCGAATCTCATAACCTGATGGAGAGAAAAAGGTAAGAATGATTTTATCCGCAGGGTAATCATGTTTCCACCGCTCTATGAGTGGGCGCCCCTGTTCAAATTCTCCGAGTGATGAAAAATGAAACCATACCCGGCTTTCTAACTGTAATGCCAGTGATTTAAGTCGAACTTCTTGGCTTTTTCTTCCTCTGAGAAACAAATCTGCTTTTTTGTTGAAAAAAGAAGCTACCCAGATAAGTCTGACATAAAAAAAGAGCACTACTCTGTAAAGAATCAACATGTTTTTAGTGTACTCAAAGGAAGTTATTATCTTCCGCTTTGTAAAATGAATCTTATAGATTACCTGACAATAATAAATCGGGTATATTAGCCTTAATCTATAAATCTGCCTGATAATTTAAAATTTTAAACCTATAATATGAAGATAGCCGTAGTCGGAACCGGATATGTTGGCCTTGTAACCGGAACCTGCCTCTCAGAAACTGGTAATATGGTTACCTGTGTTGATATCAATGAAGATAAAATTAGCATGATGAACTCAGGTGTGGTCCCGATTTACGAGCCAGGTCTTGAAATCTTGTTTCATCGCAATATTGCCCAACGCAGACTTATATTTACCACCGATCTGGAGAAGGGAATTAAAGATGCAGAAATTATTTTTCTGGCCTTGCCAACCCCTCCTGGAGAAGATGGTTCGGCAGACCTGTCATATATACTGGGTGCAGCAGAAGACATCGGCAAACTGCTTACAGGTTACACGGTGATTGTTGATAAAAGTACAGTTCCAGTAGGTACAGCTGAACTTGTGAGCCGCACTATATCCAGTTTCACAAAACATCCTTTTGATGTGGTTTCTAATCCTGAATTTTTACGTGAGGGGGTTGCTGTTGACGATTTCATGAAACCCGACCGTATTGTTATCGGAACAACCTCAGAACCTGCCAGAAAATTAATGAATGAACTGTATGCCCCATACGTTCGCCAGGGCAATCCTATAATTTTTATGGATGAGGCTTCAGCCGAGCTAACCAAGTATGCTGCAAATTCATTTCTTGCCACTAAAATTTCATTTATGAATGAGGTAGCCAATTTGTGTGAGCAGGTTGGTGCAAATGTCGACATGGTTAGAAAAGGCATAGGGTCTGATGATCGTATTGGCAGAAGATTTTTATTTCCAGGGGTTGGTTATGGGGGAAGTTGTTTTCCAAAAGATGTTCTTGCTTTATTAAAATCATCAGATGAAGCAGGATATGATTTCAAAATCCTTAATGCCGTTATTGCCGTCAATAAACGGCAGCGTGAAAATTTCGTAGCGCGTATTCTTTCCTATTATGGAGGAGATGTTGCTGGCAAAAAGTTTGCTATCTGGGGCCTGGCTTTCAAACCAGAAACCGATGATATCAGAGAGGCCCCTGCTGTTCATATTCTTGAAAGCCTGCTGAATGCGGGTGCAAAACTGCATGTCTATGATCCAGAAGCCATGAAACATATAGAGAAAAATTTCGGATCAAAAATTGATTATGGTCATGATGAGTATGATACTTTAACAGGAGCTGATGCATTAATCATTGTTACCGAATGGTCATTATTTAGAAATCCCGACTTTGAAAAAATGAAGTCCTCTCTTAAAGCACCTGTAATTTTCGATGGCCGTAATCTGTATGATCTTGACAAGATGCAGGAATTAGGTTTTTACTATAGCAGTATTGGTCGTCAATTGATCGATTAAACATTCTAATTAAGAGCTTTTCATTACATTCGTCTACAGTTATTTTAGCCCCCAGCCTCTCACAGGATAATTAAAACCTACCTATATGCGCAATAAAAGGATTCTAATTACCGGAGCCGCAGGCTTTCTGGGTTCACATCTATGTGACCGCTTTATGAAAGAGGGTTACAATGTGGTTGGAATGGATAATCTGATAACAGGGTCTCTCAAAAATATAGAGCATCTTTTCAAAGAAGCACAGTTTGAATTTTATAATCAAGATGTATCAAAGTACGTGCATGTTGCCGGTGAAATTGATTATATCCTGCACTTTGCCTCACCTGCAAGCCCAATTGATTACCTAAAAATTCCTATACAGACATTAAAGGTAAGCTCTCTTGGCACGCATAATCTGCTTGGTCTTGCCAGAAGTAAAAATGCGAGAATTCTTGTGGCATCTACCTCAGAGGTATATGGTGACCCTGCAGTACATCCTCAACCTGAAGAATACTGGGGTAATGTAAATCCTGTTGGCCCCAGAGGTGTTTATGATGAGGCTAAACGTTTTCAGGAAGCTATCACGATGGCTTATCATACGTTTCATGGGCTTGAGACACGGATCATCCGTATCTTCAATACCTACGGACCTCGAATGCGATTAAATGACGGACGTGTACTACCTGCTTTTATCGGTCAGGCCTTGAGAGGTGAAGACCTTACCGTATTCGGTGATGGCAGTCAGACACGTTCATTTTGTTATGTTGATGATTTAGTCGAAGGTATTTACCGCTTATTGCACAGTGATTATACTCAGCCTGTTAATATTGGTAATCCTGATGAGATTACGATTGCTCAGTTTGGAGAAGAAATAATCAAGCTTACAGGTACAACACAAAAAATCATCTATACAGACTTACCAGTCGATGACCCCAAACAGCGCAAACCAGATATTACTAAAGCACGTGAACTGCTTAACTGGGAGCCTAAGGTTGGCAGGGCAGAAGGCCTTGCCATTACCTATGAATATTTCAGAAATCTTCCAACACAAGAACTGCATCATAAAGATTTCAGTCAATACAATAAATAAATTATGGGTAAAAAAATACTCGTTACCGGTGGTACAGGTTACATAGGTTCCCATACAGTTGTAGAGCTTATAAATGCTGGATATGAGCCAATAATTATTGATGATCTAAGTAATTCAAGTCTTTCTTCTCTTGATGGTATTGAAACAATCACAGGTGTGAGACCTGAATTTCATCAATTTAATCTGCAGGATCCAGAGTTGCTTGAAGCATTTTATGCCAGCCATCAGGATATTGCCGTAGTGATTCATTTCGCTGCATTTAAAGCCGTAGGAGAGTCGATAAGCAGGCCACTTGATTATTATCAGAATAATGTGGGTTCTTTGATGAATCTGATAAAGGTGGCCGGACCAACCCTGAAATTAGTTTTTTCGTCTTCCTGTACCGTATATGGGGAGCCTGATTTATTGCCTGTTACCGAAGAAGCACCTTTTAAAAAGGCAGAATCACCTTATGGGAATACGAAACAAATTTGTGAAGAGATTCTTGAATTCAGTTCAAAGGCTGCAGAATTACGTGTAATTTCTCTCCGTTATTTCAATCCAGTAGGAGCACATCCCAGTTCACTATTAGGTGAACTGCCGGTAGGAGCTCCCAATAATCTGGTTCCATATATTACACAGACAGCCATTGGAATCAGAAAAGAGTTAATAGTTTTTGGTGCCGATTATGATACACCTGATGGGTCATGTATTCGTGATTTTATACATGTGATTGATCTGGCCCGTGCACATGTGATAGCCTGTAAGCGGTTACTTACTGCAGAAAATCTGTCTAAGAACGAAGTATTTAACCTTGGAACAGGCAAGGGGTTTAGTGTACTCGATGTTATTCGTACCTTTCAAGAGGTCAACGGAGTAACGGTAAATTATAAGATTGGTGCCCGAAGACCTGGTGATGTCGTTAATATTTACGGAGATGCAAGTAAGGCAAAGTCTGTTTTAAACTGGACAGCTGAACTAGGGCTCGAAGAAATGTTGAAATCTTCCTGGCATTGGGAACAATATCTATCAAAAAATAAACAAAAATGAATATTCTGATTACAGGCGGGGCTGGTTTTATAGGTTCACATGTTGTAAGGTTATTTGTCAATAAATATCCACAGCATACTATCATAAACCTTGATAAACTGACATATGCTGGTAACCTCAGAAATCTGACTGATATTGAACATACTGCAAATTATAAATTTATCAGGGCCGATATTACCGATACCCTTCAACTTGAGGATGTTTTTGCTGCCTGTAATCCAGATAGTGTAATACACCTGGCTGCAGAGTCACATGTTGACAGATCTATAACCAGGCCACTTGACTTTGTGATGACCAATGTCGTAGGTACAGCTAACCTTTTGAACGTTTCGCGAAAACATTGGCAGGCAGATCTTGCAGGTCACCGGTTTTATCATGTTTCGACTGACGAAGTATACGGAAGTCTGGGTGCAACAGGTCTGTTTACAGAAAAAACGGCCTATGATCCTCATAGTCCTTACTCAGCTTCAAAAGCCAGTTCAGATCATTTTGTGCGGGCCTACTTTGATACCTATGGAATGAATACTGTTATTTCAAACTGTTCAAATAATTACGGGCCATTTCATTTTCCAGAAAAGCTTATTCCTCTGGCAATAAATAATATCAAGATTGGTAAAAAGGTGCCTGTTTATGGTATGGGTGAAAATGTACGTGACTGGCTGTTTGTTGAAGATCATGCCCGGGCTATTGACTTGATTTTTCATCAGGCTAAGGCCGGAGAGACATTCAATATCGGCGGCCACAATGAATGGAAGAATATTGATGTTATCAATCTTCTGTGTAAGATCATGGACAAAAAATTAGGACGTAGGGCAGGAGATTCAGCCAACCTGATTGAATATGTAACTGACCGTGCAGGTCATGACCTTAGATATGCGATAGATTCTTCAAAATTGCAATACCAGCTGGGATGGCAGCCCAGCCTTCAGTTTGAAGAAGGACTTGAGCTTACGGTTGATTGGTATCTTGAAAATCAGGCATGGTTAAATGAGATTACTTCAGGTGCCTACCAGGAATATTATAAGTCACAATACCATTGATAAATGGCTATTCGTATCTTAATGCTTCAACAGGGTCTAGTTTTGATGCTTTTATGGCAGGGTAAATACCTGAGAAGATTCCGACACCAATACAGACAACTATTGCCCCTGCTATCCATAACCAGGGGAAGATAAATCCTCCGCCTACAAGCAAAGGAACTATATTACCAATTAAGATTCCAAGAATAATTCCTCCCAGTCCGCCCAACTGGCAGATTACTAGCGCTTCGGCAAGAAACTGCTGCCTGATGTACTCAGATGTGGCCCCGATTGCTTTTCTGATGCCAATCTCTCGTGTTCGTTCAGTAACAGAAACAAGCATGATATTCATCAGGGCAATAGATGCTCCGAAAAGAGTGATAATGCCAATCGCAGTTGCAGCTACTGTTACGATAGCAATATTTCCAAGAAGCTGGTTAATGAGTTCATCACTTTTTGAGATTTCGAAATTATCTTCCTGCCCCTGATGTAACTTTCTGATATTTCTAAAGGTGCCCGTTGCTTCAGCAATAATTTGTGGCATCTGGGTTGCATTTTGAACCTGCACCACCATATTATAAGTTGGATGCAAACTATTACTGATGGCCTTCCCTTTTAACAAAGGAATAAGACAAACACGGTCACCATTCAGGCCTGCTGAAGACCCCTTGGATTCAAATATTCCTATGATTCTGAATTTTTCACTTCCAATAGATATTAATTTTCCGAGTGGGTCAGCATCTTTAAAAAGCTTTTTTTCGATTTCAACCCCTATGATAACAACGTTACTTCCTGCCGTCACTTCTGAAGTATTCACATTTCTACCACTACCAATCTTGTAGCCATTTGTAAGGGCGTAAGACTCATCGCCACCCATCACCGAAATATTGGGATTGGTTTTGGCCGTCTCATTTTTGATAGTAGCATTCGATGTGGCTGAAGTTGAAATTGAAACAATAGCTGGCGAATTAAAAGAATTCTTAAAATCCATTGCTTCTATAAAACTGATCGGTTTGTAATGTTTCGGGGCAGTCCCACTATTACCAAACCGTATGTTTAAACCCCTGTTCTGAATTTTAAATGAGTTGGTGCCCATTAACGAAAAATTATCTGTCAGAGAATTCTTTATGCTGTCTATGGAAGTAAGAATTCCTACGAGTGCCATGATCCCGATCGAAATGATCAGCGCAGTCAGGGTTGTACGTAGTTTATTGCCCTTTATTGAATTAAAGCTTTCGCGGATGATGTCAAGATAATTCAATAGCCAACGATTTAGTTTAACTAGTTATGGAAGGTACTGTATTAAAAATTGTAATCTTTGGCCCCGCTATACCCCGAAAGAGCTGCCACAGCCACAGGTAGATTGGGCATTCGGATTAGAAAATGTAAATCCGCGGGCATTCAGACCATCTTTGTAATCAACCTCCATACCCAGTAGATACATACTTTGCGCCTTATTCATGAAAACCAAAATATCTTCAACCGTATACTCCAGGTCTTCAGCCGTTTTATTGTCAAATGCAAGGGTATAACTAAGACCTGCACATCCACCACCTTCAACACCCAGTCTCAAGCCTAAAGGTTGGTTTGTGGTGCTTTTATTTGGCTCAATTGCAATCATTTGTTTAATTTCATTGATTGCCCCTACCGTAAAATTTACCAGTACTTCTGCTGTTTTTTCCATCTGTGAAATTCTGTGATGCAAATATAAGTTTAAATCATGATTTTTGTTTAAAACCCAGTATATGAACCAGACAACCATACCTGATTTATTAAAAATTATCTTACCAGCTTTAATTGTTCTTGGCGCAATGTTTTTACTCGTTAAAAGTTTTTTGCTTGAAGAAAGAGAAAAGCGGTCGCTTGAACTTAAATTGAAAACAATTGACAAAATGCTACCATTGAGGCTTAATGCTTATGAACGAGTTATCGTTTATGTAGAACGTGCAAACCCTTCAAATCTGATTCTCAGAAACTATGAAGCAGGAATCAGCGCAAGGCAGTTACAGATGAAAACCCTTGATGAGATCAGAACTGAATTTGAGCATAACCTATCCCAGCAAATCTATATTTCTGAAGAAGCCTGGCAAGTTGTAAAAAAGATAAAAGACGAAACCAGTATTTTAATCAATGACCAGACTATACAATTACCAGAAGGAGCAAGCGGAGCTGAGCTAAGCCGCAAAATTCTCGAAAAAACCGGTCATATGGATCCTGACCCTTATGACTATGCAACCCTGCTTATAAAGCGTGAAATCAGGCAATTATTCTAGCTGATATTTCTATTACAGAGCTTTGCGGTCATTTTTCTTGTTGACCTTAGATTTTTAAAATTTGTTTACCAATCATATGATTCAGGAAGTCAAAACCAGTTCGGGTATACCCGTAAGAGAAGTATATACCGGCCCGGTTACAGAAGCGGCTTTACCCGGAATATTCCCCTATACAAGAGGTATTCAGGCAGACATGTATCGGGGCAAAATGTGGACAATGAGGCAGTATGCTGGCTTTTCGACTGCTGAAGAGTCAAATAAACGGTATAAATATTTACTTGCCCAAGGTACAACCGGTTTATCAGTTGCCTTTGATCTGCCTACTCAGATCGGTTATGATTCAGACCACCTCTTTGCTGAGGGCGAGGTCGGAAAGGTTGGTGTAGCTATTGATTCACTGATTGATATGGAGCAGCTGTTCGATGGCATTGACCTTTCTCAAATCAGTACTTCAATGACCATTAACGCGACAGCTGCCATTTTACTGTGTATGTATATTGCTGTTGCAAAAAAACAGGGTATTGATCTAAAGCTGCTTTCTGGTACAATTCAGAATGATATTCTGAAAGAGTATGCGGCCAGAGGAACCTATATTTATCCTCCACAGCAGTCAATGCGGCTTATCACTGATATTTTTGCATACTGCAGTGAAGAATTACCCAGGTGGAATACTATTTCTATTTCTGGCTATCATATCAGAGAAGCCGGTTCTACTGCTGTTCAGGAACTTGCCTTTACCCTGGCCAATGGTAAAGCGTATGTAAAGGCCGCAATAGCTGTTGGGCTTGATATAAATATTTTTGCACCCCGGCTGTCCTTTTTTTTTAACTGTCACAACAATTTCTTTGAAGAAATAGCCAAGTTCAGGGCAGCAAGACGAATGTGGGCTAAAATAACCACTGAACTCGGAGCGACTGATCCCAAGGCCCATCAGCTGAGGTTTCATTGCCAGACAGGTGGGTCAACTCTTACTGCCCAGCAGCCCTTGAATAACATTGTAAGAACCACTATACAGGCCATGGCTGCTATTATGGGGGGCACGCAGAGCTTGCATACAAACGGCTATGATGAAGCTCTTTCATTACCAACAGAACAGGCTGCAACGATAGCCTTACGTACACAGCAGATTCTTGCTGTAGAAAGTGGTATTTCGTCAACTGCAGATCCACTTGCAGGCTCTTACTTTGTTGAAAGTCTGACTGATGAAATTGAAGAACTCAGTTTGCAGTACATTGATCAGATTGATAAACTCGGAGGTTCTGTTAAGGCAATTGAAACTGGTTTTATTCAGAAAGAGATAGCAGAGGCGGCCTACCAGTTTCAAAAAGACCTTGAGCAACATAAACAAAGTATTGTTGGTGTTAATATTTTTGTAGTACCCGAAAAACCGTTGGGCAAGTTGTTTCAGGTATCAGATCAGATAAGAGTAAATCAGACTGATAAACTGGCAGTCTTACGTTCATATAGACAAACGATAGCAGTTCTCAACGCACTTGAAAATCTAAGAATTGCAGCAGGGGGTACCGAAAACCTTATTCCTTATATTCTCATAGCAGTTGAGAATTATGCCACACTGGGTGAAATCTCAGACATACTTAGAAGCGAATTCGGAGAATATCAAGCATAGTTTAAACCAGCTAACAGGCTATTATTTAAAAGGTGTTAATAACTATAGGGTAAGGAAACCTGAAAATCTGAGAAAAATATGGTGTTTAAACCCTAATTATTAACCGTTAATATAAAGTACGTTACAAACCCTTTTTTTTAACATAAAACTCTGTATATCAATAATTTACTCATTGCAAAAATATTGACGTTTTATCAGATTTTTTTTCTAATCTTGTTCAGACCTCTTATTGGAACCCTATTTTTTTCCAGTACTTGAAAATCAACTTATTAACATTTTACCTATGGAAAAAACCTGTCAGTCTGTGTGGGAAAATTGTCTTCGGATAATAAAGGATAATGTACCCACTCAAAGTTTCAAGACCTGGTTTGAGCCTATCAATGCACTAAAACTTGAAGCATCTATTTTAACCATTCAGGTTCCCAGTCTTTTTTTCTACGAATGGCTTGAAGAGCATTATGTAAACCTGCTCAGAAAAACGATTAAACACGAACTCGGAGTTGAAGGTCGTCTAGAGTACAATATCGTAATGGATAAGGCAACGCATGGTACTAATAATAAACCGTTTACTATCAATATTCCGACTTCAGGCAATGGTGAACTGAAAAATCAATCAGTTCCAATGCCGGTGAAAATAAATGAATCTATTCAGAATCCGTTTGTGATTCCTGGTTTGAAAAAGATCAATATTGACCCACAGTTAAATTCAAATTATTCATTCGATAATTTTGTCGAAGGTGATTGTAACAGGCTTGCAAGGTCAGCTGGTTTTGCTGTTGCTGGAAAACCAGGTGGAACATCTTTTAATCCGCTGATGATTTATGGTGGTACTGGTTTAGGTAAAACACACCTTGCTCAGGCAATAGGAGCCTCTGTTAAAACGCATCATCCAGATAAACTGGTTCTATATGTTTCTGCAGAGAAATATACCCAGCAGTTCGTCGATTCTCTGAAAAATAATTCAGTTAATGATTTTGTCAATTTTTATCAGTTGATGGACGTACTCATTGTAGATGATGTACACAACCTGGCAGGACGTGACCGAACTCAGGAAATATTTTTCCATACCTTTAATCACCTTCACCAGACAGGAAAGCAAATTATATTAACTTCTGATAAAGCTCCCAAAGATTTAAGCGGCCTTGAAGAACGTCTCCTTTCAAGGTTTAAATGGGGTTTGTCTGCAGATCTTCAAATGCCAGACCTAGATACACGGATTGCCATTCTGCATACTAAAATGCAAAAGGACGGTATTGAACTTCCATCAGAAATTATTGAATATATAGCACATAATGTAGATACTAACGTCAGAGAGCTCGAAGGAGCGCTGATTACATTACTGGCACATGCAACGATGAATCGTAAAGAAATTGACCTGCCGCTTGCCAAGCAGATGCTCAAGAATTTTATCAAAAACGTTTCACGTGAAATATCTATTGAATATATCCAGAAACTAGTATGTGAATATTTTGAAGTACCTATTGAAATGGTTAAATCAAAGACCCGTAAGCGCGAAATTGTACAGGCCAGACAAATTTCAATGTATCTGGCAAAAAACCTAACCAAATCTTCATTGAAATCTATTGGCCAGTTTTTTGGTGGCCGTGATCACTCCACTGTTATTTATGCCTGCCAGACGGTTGATGACCTGATCGATACGGATAAAAAATTCAAGGGTTATGTACAGGACATTCAAAACAAGCTCAAGATGAGCTAGTCTGAATTAGCCTTTGCCAGGGATAGATCAGGAAATGCTGCCGGGGTCTGGTTCCTTTTCACTTATGCAATTCGGTTAGGTTGTTGTTTGCGAAGGTCGATTTATGAGTTAGGACAAAGCCAGTTACCAGCTACCACCTGCACCACCGCCGCCGGTATCACCACCACCAAAGCCTCCAAAACCACCACCGTCGTCTCTTCCACCACTATTGCCACCGCCCCAACCTTCGTTGCGACCACCGCCACCCATCATACCACCAAGTAGCATCCAGAATGGCCAGTTTGAGCCTCCACCAGAAATATGCTGGCCTGGGCCACCTCCGCCTTTGGTGATTGAAATGATTATAAAAACAACTAGTATAATCAGGAAAATCCAGTTTGAATTACCGCGACCCTTTGCTTCTTTGGGCCTTTTATCGTGAAATTCTCCCGTTGCATAACCCATCAGTTGGGATGTGCCAGCATTAAGACCAGCATAATATTGATTTTGCTTAAAAGCAGGAATCATAATATTATCGATTACCCTGCGACTTAGGGCATCGGTTACAACTGGTTCAAGCCCGTTGCCAACTGTAATCCAGGCTTTGTGTTCGGCACCGGAAATTAGAATCAGAATTCCATTATTTTTTTTGGCAGCTCCGATTTTCCATTTTTGAAATGTTTTTATTGTATAGTCAGAGATATCAAAGCCTTCAAGTGATTTTACTGTAATGACAGCAATCTGATTGGTAGTTGAGTCATCAAATGCCACAAGCTTCGATTCCAAGGCACGGGTTTCTTCTGCAGTCATTAAACCGGCGAAGTCATTTACTAGCCTTGCCGGACTTGATTGTGTAGGAAGTGTTTGAGCTCCTGCCAAAAAAGTAATAAATAGTAGCGCGATGAAATAAGCAATTTTTTTCAAAAATCTGGTTTTAATAAATTAATCAGGTTTTATGTAATAGCACTCTAAAAGCTATATTATTAAACAAATAGTCAATACAGGAAATTATTCAGCTTCATATACATCATCTGATAATTCGTTTTTATCATTTTGCTCATGTGGGTAAAACTTTTTTAGGCTCATACCCACCAGTAATATGGCAGCTACAACCCCCTCAGTTATTTTGCCCAACTTAAAATGGTCACGCATCACATCCCTGCTATCTTCCCAAAACAAGGGTCCTGTTTTACTGTGAATGCCCTTATCACCGATGATAGAGAATTTTCTATCATCGCTAGCCAGATAGATTAAAACCCCATTACGGTGCTTTGTCTCATCCATTTTTAATTTTTTAAAAAAATAGCCGGCTCTATCAATCGGGTTGATATAGCATGTTTTCTCAACGCAGACCCGAATTTCTCCACTAGTCATATTTTCTGCCATTTGTATGGCAGATTTTATTTGATCCTTACTCTCGGCATTAAAAAATCCCATCTATTATTATTTAGATTAATTGAGCAAATGGTATGTTATTATTTGGTTTACTTCATCAATAATCTTGAAAATTTACCTTAAAACTGAACCTTAGGAGCATTCTGGGCAGCAGCTTCAGCCTGAAAGTATGGCTTTTGCTTAAAGTTGAACATATTAGCTGAAATGTTAGAAGGGAAACTTCTCACTTTGGTATTATAATCTTGAGTAACCGCGTTAAATTTTTCTCTTTCTACCGATATTCTATTTTCAGTACCTTCTAATTGTGATTGTAATTCTTTAAATGATTCAGTTGCCCTTAATTCAGGATATCTTTCAGACACAACCATAAGTCTGCCTAAGGCCTGGCTTAACTGACCTTGTTTGGCCTGAAATTCCTGTAGCTTTTCTGGAGTAAGGTTGGTAGGATCAATTTTCATTGAACTAGCCTCGGAGCGGGCCTTAATGACATCAGTCAGTGTTTTCTGCTCAAAATTGGCAGCCCCTTTAACAGTACTTACCAGGTTAGGAATCAAATCTGATCTTCTCTTGTACGCATTTTGTACTTGTCCCCATTGAGACTTTACTTGTTCATCAAGGCTTACAAGTGAATTATAACTACAAGAATTGAGTGAAAACAGTGTTGCAGCACCGATCAAAAAAAGCGCAAATTTTTTCATGAATAATAGTTCTAGGTTTACTTAAAAGGATTTGTTAGCCTGATGGCCTATTTAATCCTGCAATTGATGTGATAGTTATAGTTATAAAACTAAATAATTAGTACTTAATTAAAGCACAGGAATTGTTTTTTTGTCGCTTACCACTAATTCAGAAGGCAAGTTCATCAAAATATGTTCTTTGAGTGTCAGGGTCAATTTTTTTCTGGGATAATCTTTCAGGGTTATTAAACTTATTTGCCTGGCCGGTTTTGGGTCAGCAAATTCTTTAATACGTTGCATTTGCTCAGGTCTTAAATTTAATGCTGCCAGATGTGGAATTATGGTAACTCCTTCACTTGAATCTACCAGATTAATTAGCGTTTCTATACTGCCAGATTCATAATGCAAAGCATTGAATGATTGTTCAGACTTTTTTAATTCACAAAGGTTTAACATCTGATTTCTGAAACAATGCCCCTCTTCTAAAAGCCATAGCTCATTGATATCAATCTGGGATGGAAGCAGGTATTTCTTGGTGTACACTTTATTTGTCGGTGATACATAGGCAAAGAACTCTTCCTGGAATAGTAATTCTTCATCGAGTTTGTCCTCATATAATGGGGTTGCTGCAAGGCCTATATCAATATTTCCATTTTTAAGACGAACGATCATTTCATCAGTCACCATTTCTTCTATATAAACCTGCAAAGCGGGGAAATTACCCGTAAAAGATTTCAGGAACCGCGGTAGCAGATAGGGGGCAAGGGTAGGAATTATACCAATTTTGACTATTCCGCTAACAGTACCCCTTAATTCGGCAGCACATTCTTTCAGTGACTTTGCTTCAAGTAAAATGATTCTGATACGTTTAATAATTTCTTCACCAGCCTTGGTAGTAATCACTGGCTTTCTGTCTCTTTCAAAAAGCTTTAGACCCAATTCTTCTTCCAGCTTTTGAACCATCATACTCAGAGTTGGCTGTGTGACAAAACAACGTGCAGCTGCTTTTGCGAAATGTCTTTCTTTGTCAATGGCTAACACATACTCCATTTGCTGGAAATTCATTTGATAGATAGTGTTTATTATTAAATCAAAAATATCAATTTAAGTTAATCTTTACTTATTAACAACAATGAATATGTTTAGTACTAACCCTAATTCATTTAATACATCGTTTTTTAGATATCTTAGCGTCTTATTTCCAGAATAGATACCTGGCCTATGGTACAATCAGTCGAAATTGAAGTTCAACCCCAATTCAGCAATGATCTTGGGCATATAAAAGAAAAGGCTGCCCAGAAAACGGGTATACCATTAATTGAAATACAGCATATTTTAATCGAAAAGCGGTCAATCGATGCGCGTTCCAAAAATGTATTTTACAGGCTGCGCGTACTGATAAATACAGAAGCTGAATTTTCCCAGTCTGAAAAAGAAATGGTTCACCCGGTTAAGTCAGTCAGCAATGGTCAGCGTGTCCTGATTATTGGTGCAGGTCCGGCGGGGCTGTTTGCCGCACTCAGACTCATTGAGCATGGTATGAAGCCAATAATTTTAGACAGGGGAAAATCAGTTCGTGATAGAAGACGCGATCTTGCAACAATTCACCGTCAGGGTGTAATAAATACTGAGTCGAATTACTGTTTTGGCGAAGGGGGGGCAGGTACTTATTCAGATGGTAAACTTTATACCAGGTCTGGTGATAAAGAGCAGATCAAAGCTGTACTTGGTATATTTATTCGATATGGAGCTCCAGATGATATATCAATAGATGCCAGGCCACATATAGGAACTAATAAGTTACCAGCAATTATTACGGCCATTCGTGAATATATTATTGAATGCGGGGGAGAAGTTCACTATGGGCAGAAGGTAATTGATATCAATCGCCAGGCGGGTGCAGTCAAATCTGTCGTTACTGCAGATCTTACTGTTTGGGAAGCCAACTATGTAATTCTTGCAACAGGGCATTCAGCCAAAGATATTTTTTACCTCCTGAATGAAAAAGGTATTCGAATAGAACCCAAACCATTTGCAATAGGTGTGCGTGTTGAACACCATCAATCTTTGGTTAATTCAATTCAATACCATTCAGGTAGCCCGGATCCATTTCTCCCACCTGCATATTATCAGTTAATTGAACAGGTTGAAAACAGGGGAGTATTTTCATTTTGTATGTGTCCCGGGGGCATTATTGCACCGTGTGCGACCGGCTATGATGAAATTGTAGTAAATGGCTGGTCACCCTCGAAAAGAAATAATCCATTTGCCAATTCAGGTATGGTAGTGCAGATCAATCTGGAAGATATTAAAGGTATAGGAACAAACCCACTGGCAGCATTGGAATTTCAACAGCAAATTGAAGCAACAGCTTTCAAGGCTGGTGGAGGTTCTCTAAAAGCACCGGCTCAACGGATGGTTGATTTTGTTAAAGGAAATATATCAACTGACCTACCTCATAATTCGTATTTACCTGGGGTAAGTTCTACATCTCTTTCCGATGTGCTTCCAGCGTCAATCTCAAGCAGGTTAAAAGCTGCTTTGCCAGCATTTGATCGAAAGATGAAGGGTTATTATACCAATGAAGCAATACTTGTTGGAGTTGAATCACGTACTTCATCACCTGTAAGGGTCCCACGGTCTGCTGAAGATTTTCAGCATCCTGATCTTAACGGCTTCTATCCTTGCGGAGAGGGTGCAGGTTATGCAGGTGGAATAATGTCAGCAGCAATTGATGGGCGCATGGTGGCAGATGCTATTGCCAGAAAAATACTCGGTTAGGTCTGGTTTTGATCATCGGCCTGGATGTAGGTTATCTAGCCCTAGATCCTGATAAAAATTTTCTTCCTGTATAATATGGTCAGTATCACAAAATAAAATGCCACATTGACCAGAGCATAACCCAGAGAAGCATTCTTTGCCGACATGATAGTGTGAAAAGATTGGTAAATAAACATTGAAAGGGTTACAGGATCACCTTCTGCATCATGCCTGAACGGGAGGTTATTAATAATCCTGGGAATCATACCTGACAGGGTGAAGGCTACTATTGCATTCAGGCCAAAGATTTTGAAGAAGGTAATCCCTTTATCGAATTTACGAATGTCTATGAAATAGTAAAACATAGCTAGAAATGCCATTGCGATTCCTCCTGCATATAAAACAAACGAACTTGTCCAAAGGCTTTTATTTATAGGAAACAGAAAATTAAAGATTAAGCCTGCCACGATCAATAAAAATGACGTTGTAAAAAGTCTGATTACCTTAAATTCACTACTTATCTTTTTATCATATAATATAACCCCAGCTAGAATACCAATAATGGCCGAAACGATAGCAGGGGCGGTTCCGGTTAGCCCTTCCGGATCCCAGGTCTTTGCTGGTTTCCACATATGAATATTTGTTAATATCGACCTGTCAATCGTAGCTGAGACATTTACCCCTGGGGCCAAAGAGTAAGTCCCGGTAAAAAGATATGGGATCAAAACCATTAGCAGGTAATAACCAACCAACATAGTTGCACCTGTGTAGAAGAGTTGTTTTCTTGTCAGGTACAGGAACAGGAAAGAACTTGCTATATACACAAGTGCAATTCGCTGTAAGACCCCCATGATTCTGACCGTTTGAAAATCGAAGAAAGGAAACAAACTTAAAAAAAGCCCGATTAAAAATAATGTAATACCTCTTCTGAAGATCTTCAGCATTATGTTTCGGGCATCAATTGCATTTTCCCTCGTGCGGCTTAATGAAAAAACGATGCTTACTCCGACAATAAATAGAAAGAACGGATAAACGAGATCAGTAGGTGTACACCCGTTCCACGCTGCATGTTCGAGCGGCGTATATATATCGTTCCAGCTCCCGGGATTATTTACCAAAAGCATGAAAGCAATGGTCAGGCCTCTGAATACGTCTAATGATTGAAGTCTTTGAGGCAGTTCTGCCAGGGTAATCAGTTTTTTTTTCGGGTTTATTACTTCCTCTTCGGGTTTACTTACTTCTTCAGACTCCTTATTTATTTCTTCCATGGCCGTTATTGATTCTTAAATATAGGGGATATGATTATAAAGCGCCATTTTATAAGAAACCACTTTATATGATTGCGCTCGGTGTATTTTCAAAACAAACTGATTAATAGCATTCTATACGTAATTCTAGACTGTAGGATGCGATTTATTAAGTTTTAGTTAAAATATATTCAGTCTTAATGCGCTCAGAGGCTTTTTTCAACGTATCTTTAGGCCCTGAAATACTTGAAAAAGTAGCAGGTGAGTAGTGCTGAATAAAGATTAAAATAAAAATGTTGTTTTAATTTAAAAAGTTTTTACTTTTGCAACCCTAACGGAAACGAAAGGGAGCAAGCCATGAGTAGTTGTGGTTTGAAAAGAAGAGAGTTCTTTGAAAAGATGGAAGTAATAATATAGTAAATCTGGATTATCCGGAGGGCTGATTATTGAATGGTATAGGAAGGCAGAAGCTGG
>JANLVJ010000014.1:0-4264 GCA_031363945.1 bacterium
GATTAGCAGCAGCCGTACCAAGTACCCCATCGCCAGCAAATCGATATCTTTACAATGGCAAGGAAGTACAGACAGATCTAACGAATCAGTATGATTATGGTGCGCGTTTTTATGACCCTGTAATTGCCCGATGGACAACCATTGACAAGTTAGCTGAAGATCCGACACAAATAAGTTTAAGTCCTTACCAATATGTTGCTAATGATCCGATAAGCAAAGATGATCCTGATGGCAATTGTCCAAGTTGTTTTGTTGGTGCTCTAGTTGGGGCTGCTGTTGATTACGGAGAACAAGTTGCGACTAACTATTTTGAAGGTAATGCACATCCGTTTACAAATAATATTAATCTAACATCAATAGGCACCGCTGCGGTGGCTGGATTTGTAACAAGTGGTGGAAGTGTTATTGAAAATGTTGGTGCGAAAATAGCTGTTAAGGTTGGGGCTGCGTTAATTAATAATACAGTTAAAGTCACGACATCAAGTACAGGCTTGAATACAACTGTTGAAACTAATGCACTTAATGTTGTTAAAAACACAACAATAGATTTGGCAGCAGATGGTGCAGCTGGTAAAATAGGTGGAAAAATAGGGGGTGCATTATCTAAAGTCGGTGTTACTAATGCAGGTAGATTATCAAGTACAGCTAAGAAAGTTGTTAATGCTTTAGGTCAAAACGTTACAAGAGCTACAACAGCAACTGTAAAAGCAGGACTAAAAGCAACTTCAACAGTTGCGGGTAAAGCTGCTGAAAGTACAGTTAAGGCAGCTACGAATGCACAACGTGATGCAGCAAAGGATAAAACTAATCAATAATAAACTATGGATAAAGTAAAAAACATTGCCTGGATTATTCTCGGCATAGCAATTATAGGTTTCTTCATTTACAAAGTTGCAAGCAGGTCTGTAACAGATCATGTACTTGCAACCAATGCTCAGTATATTAAAGCAGTGATTATTGATGAAAAGAATTACATGGGAAACCAGCCGGTTAAACCTAAGTTTTCTTACTCTTACCAGTTTGTAATTAATGGTAAAAAATACACTGGTAATGCTCACGATACCTCGCTTAAAGTTGGTGATTCAGTTGAAGTTGAGTATAATAAAGAAGACCCAAGTATAAATAAACCCTTAAATCCCAAAGAATGAAAGTCCTCTTTTTCCTATTATTGCTTAGTCCGATAATGTGCTTTGCACAATCATTTGAGGGGACGATTACATATTCAAACAGCTATAAAAGTAAATCTCCTCAATTGAAAGATGAGCAGTTAAATTCAATGATGGGTACAACTCAGGAATATTATATTAAAGGGGGGGATTATAAATCTGTCTTTAATGGCTCATTCATTAAAATGCAATTGTATAAAAATGCTGAAAATAAAAGCTACAGCCTTACAGCTAAGTCCGATTCACTTTATTGGGAGGATTATGGTAAAAACAAAGATGTAGCAATAAAGTATCAGATAGACAAGGGCAAAGAAACTGTTATGGGTGTAGTTTGTGATGTGATAATTGTTTATACAGCTAAGAGCAAAACTTATTATTACTACAATAAGAAGTACGCTATAAATCCTGAATTGTTTACAAAGCATCAATATGGTAATTGGTACTACATAATTTCGAAAACAAAAGCGCTGCCTTTAAAGACTGTTTATGAAGATGAACAGTTTATTTTGACGAGCACTGCTATAAAGATAAACCCCACACGGTTAGAGGGTAGCATATTTACTGTATCTGATAAAAATAAAGTAGCACCAGCAACATGGTAAAACAAGATAAAATGTAAACGACAAAGCCCCGATTGGGGCTTTGTCGTTATATAGCGTTTACTTGGCTAATTCCTGAATATGCCTTTTAGTGAGAAACGCATCAATAAAAATCTTAACTATGTGTTTATCCTCGGCGTTTAATAACTCAACTTCCTTAAACTCTCCACTTCTGATTAATAAAAGTGAATTTCTACGCAGCAGGTCATATAATTTATCCCTACCCGGGCATACTTCTTTAAAGTCCGCATGGCCAGTCAGAATGTGAAGTAATTTCGATACCCCCAATACCAAGCATTTCCTCTCTAAGGGAAACAACCTTCGTAATAATAAGCGACTCATTATTGATTAATTGAGCTTGATACCGTATGTGGTAATAATAGGTCTGCTCTGTCTTCCCCAGCAGTCTGCAGATATACGCTATTGGCATATCTGAATGACGCAGTTTCATTTTTTTGACTGCTGGGGTGAAGGCTTTTTTTGTATCGGAATATTTAGTTCTAGCTCAGCAATTTCGATAATAGTCATGAGAGCTTCAGAACGTAATCTTTCATGCATAAGCTGCTGCTTTACAAGCTTGAGTTCATTATTTAACGCAATTACTCCGGATACTGACACAGATTCTGGTCGAATCTTTACGATTTTAGGAACCTCTAGCTTTGTAAGAACCGGCCTGCTCATTACAATTCTCCAGGCAGAAATGTTTTTTCTATCAATATTATAAAGTAGCGCTGACTTCTGTTCGATGATCAAACCTTGAGCTATATCATCTAGAACCTTCTTTTTGAATGCATCATTATACCTGTAAAAGGCATGGCCTGGTAGATTAATGTATTTCTTTGGTTTTGTCATTTTGATGAATGTACGCCACTTTAACCTAAAACGAAATCAGGAACAGACAAATTAGTCGGTGCTATTATTGGAGGAGTGATAAACCTAGCAGTTCATTGGGATAAAATACATAATTTTCAGGATGGCGCGTTTGCCTTCGGGATTGGAGCTGTGGCTGGAGGGGCTGGTGCCGCATTATCAACTGCCGCAATTATAGCCGCTGGAGGCGCAGACGTTGCATAAGGGGCCGGTGGCGTGATTGCAGGAATGTTTGGAGCTGGTACTGGTTCAGTTTTATCAAGTTCAATTCAAGGGGTAGGAAATGAATTATATTTTCATGACCCTTACAGCCCAGTACAATTTGTAAACGATGTTTTTTTTTCTTCAGTCACTGTAGGTATTCATCAGGGTATTAATGCGTCTGCGAACGGTAGAAGCTTTTTTACAGGGGTGATGCGTAATGTGTCGTTTGCCGATTATCCAGTAATAACAGCTTTTGGCGACAGAGTTGTGGCTGAAGCTAAAGATGCCTCTGAGGGGGGGGCAAACTTAGTGTATTAGGGAATTGACAAATGTGGATAAGTTAGGTACGTTGGAATTACTGAAAGAGAAGCAGACGTTAGATTTGCAGAACATCTAAATTCAGAAACAGCCAAATCACCATTACAATATCGTGTAGCTGATGGTGCAACAGGTATATCAAGAATTGGAGCCAGAGTTTGGGAGGAAGGCTTAATTAATCAGTACGGCTTACAAAAGAACGGTCTTTTGTTGCTGAATAAAATAAATTCAATCGCACCTAAATACTGGTGGCAATACGTTATTAAATAATGGCAAGAGCAAACACAAAAATAGGCGATGTCTTTTCGGTTAAGATAGACGAAAGCAACAAGAAATATTTTCAGTTAGTGGCTTTTGATTTAACGCAGTTGAACAGTGATGTAATCAGGGCTTTTGGAAAAGTATATCCATTTAATGCTAATCCCGATTTATCGGAAATTGTAAGCGGGGAAGTTGAGTTTTACGCTCATTGCGTTACAAAGCTTCGGCTTAAAATGGGCTATTGGGAAAGTGTTGGAAATATTGCCAACACAGGAAATACAACAAGTATTTTATTTAGAGATACCAATGACTATGGCTCAAAGCCAGGAGAGCAAATCAAAATATCTCATAAGTGGTACGTATGGAAAATCAATGACAATGACTTTACGAGAGTAGGGAAATTGGAAGGAGAAAACCGAAAAGCTGAAATAGGAATTGTTATAAGTCCTGATAGCATAGTCCATCGAATGCAAACAGGGAAATACGATTTTGTGTATCCTGAATTTGAATAAAAACAGAAGCCCGGCAAGTCCTGGCTTTATTATTTTACATCATTGAGAACACCACTTAAAGGTATGCTTTCGGGGAACGCATATTGACATAGCCAAAAAATCAGTATGATTTATTCTGGCTTATAATTAGGAAGGAGCTCGTGAATGCGGTTTGCAGGCCATGAAGGAAGTATTTCCAGTGTTTTTTGAAGCTAGGCGAATGGTTCTACACCGTTTTTCTTGCACGAACCCATGAAGCTGTACAGCATGGCAATACGCTGGGCCCCTTCATGACTGCCAGCAAACAGGAATGCTTTGCGTCCGATGGCAATAGGTCGTATTGAATTCTCGATCA
>JANLVJ010000037.1:0-13472 GCA_031363945.1 bacterium
ATATTTTAAAATATTTGGATCAAGGAATACTTCTTTAAAAATCCCCTTATGCTTATATAAAATCACCTGATTGTTTTTAACCAGAATTTGCATTTCCTCTGTCAATTCTGTTGAAAAATTTACAAGGTCGAAACGAATAAATACAGGTTCGACCCTGCCTACCTCAAGCTTTTCTAGGGAAAGAAAATCATTTAAAATGGTGGTAAGAATTATAACCGCTGTTTTTATTTTACCAACGTGTTTATTAATATTAGTGTTCCCGTATGGAAAAGCATATTTATCAATTAATGAGGCTGAAAGCTGTACCGCACTCAGTGGAGTTCTGAATTCATGAGATGCCATAGAGACGAAACGCATTTTCAGCTTTCCAAGCTGTTTTTCTCTTTCAAGTGCCTGGCTTACCTCTTCTTTTGCGTGGCGCAAAGCTGTTACTGTATCAGTCAAAGCCTGAGTGCGTTCTCTAACTACCCGTTCGAGATAAGTGGCATATTCTTTTAACTGGGCCTCAGCTTCTTTTTGCCGGCTCAGGTCGTGAATAAAACCTGTATAAATCGTTCGGTCAGCAAATTGAACATCACTCACGCCAAGCCTAAACGGAAAAATAGAGCCATCTTTTCGCAAACCACTGACTTCACGTCCAACTCCAATGATATGTGCCTCTCCTGTTTGCTGGTAACGATGCAGGTAATCAGTATGCTGCTCTTTATCTGGGGTAGGCATCAGAAAAGACACATTTCTACCAATGACTTCTTTTGGTAAATACCCAAATAACTTACAGCCAGCAGGGTTAATAGTTTCAATAAGTCCATGAACATCAATAGTAATGATGCCGTCAATGGCATTTTGGATAATCGCATTTAGTAAGGCGGCATTTTCCATCATCAGTTTATCGATGTAAGTTTTACTAATGCTGTTTGATGGGCTGCAATTCGTTTATTACGCTCTATTTTAAAAGTTTCAAGATCTTTCTTTTGCAATAAATCTCTAACAGCATATTTTTCTTTTGAGTTGAGTGTTGTAACTAAAGATTTAATTGCACGGGCTTTATCTGTCAGATCAAACAACGCAATATTAGAAGCTTTTATTGGCATGGCAGAAGATTCATGGAATAGTGCCCTTGTCAAAGTTGATACTTCGGCCGATTCCGTTACCACAGCCGGAAACCAAATTCACTTCTGGCTATCATTTATCAGTTGTCTTAAATAATCACCTTGCTGATTAACTGCAATAACTTCATCGTTGATAAATAAGCTTTCTTCAAATTTTCTGTTTTCAGTCATAGTACCTCATATCATCAGGAGAGACCAGTAGATAGCCCAAAAGATCAGATGGCTCATGCATTCATCATTCACCAAAAGGCTACAAGGCTCAGGCCCTATGGGTCCCCTTTTTATCCATTAGCAGCCGGGATATATAAGATCCATCTTCGAGGCGCTTTTTTGAAGCTGACAGAGCATAAATAAACGTCAGCTGGAAACAGAAAAAAAAGTAGAACCACGCAATTTTCATCTAGAAAGCTACGCTTTTATGGTGGCTTTTGATCAAAACTGATAAGGCAATAATCAGAAGAATAGATCGGTGACCAGTATAAATAAAATCTTCAGTCTGATTTAAAGGTACATTAATTGATCGGCTGAATGATCTGTTTGTCTGGGACCCTGTGAGAAACCTGCCATGCTCACCAAGCCTACAATTACCTGCTTTTAAAAAAAAATAAGATTGGACGAGAGCAGTTTCAGTAAACTACCTGTTAGCGCAAGAATAAATTAGAAGAACCTTTAGAAGGTGATGAACTGATTTTGGTGTAAGAATGGCATTCGGAGCAATTATCCTAAATTGCCGGATGAAAAATATTCATACCTATGATTTATTAATTAATCCAGTATGGCATTCACTTGAAACCGTGCACAGAAATATGAGAATAGGTGACGATGTAATGAAAAGATATCCCTCTTCTATCTTACAAGTAATGGGTTGTGAAAACCCTGAGCAAGCAGATCTTAATGATATTAAAGCCATTGTCACCCCGGGCGAACATATTTATATGGTTGGCACGATACCCACTCTGCCAGAAGCCTGGGAACTAAAAGCGGCGATCGAATGTCTTCAAATGGTCTATACACAAACCAGCTATATTGAGCTTTCAGCTAGGGAAACAATTATTGAGCTAGATGCCCACGATGCTCCCGAAATGCTGGAGCTTGTAAATCTAATACAACCAGGTTTTTTTTACAGCGATACCTACCTGTTGGGTAGATATATCGGGATAAGAAAAAATAATAAACTAGTAGCCTTGGCTGGAGAAAGACTTAAAATGACAGGGTTCACAGAAATTTCTGCAGTCAGCACACATCCTGATTATACAGGCCGTGGCTATGCAAGATTACTCACAGCTCAGATAGCAAATAAAAATATTGACCAGGGAAACATTCCCTTCCTACACGTCAGAATTGCTAATGAGCGAGCTATAAAGGTGTATGATTCTCTGGGTTTTTCTGAGGTGCGTAAAATTCATTTTAATCAGCTAAGCTACCTGGCAAATTAAACATGCTCTTTAATCATACCATTAAAGGTAAACTGATAGAATTACTCAGTATTTTTAAGTTCAACAGGATTATACCATCTTCGACTACCGGTGGAAACACCTATGACCTTTACCTGGCCAATATTATTTTACCCGGTCTGATTTTGATTACTGGCATGCTTGGGAGTATCTTACTCAAAAAGCTTAGCCCGTTGGGCGCCTTTACAGGTGGCATAATTGGGGTATTTATTTTTCTGGGTGCTGGCAATACAGGTCTGAGTATGCTCGTATTATTTTTCATAACGGGTATAATAGCAACGCAATGGGGGCGTAAAATTAAGAAAGACCTATTTTACGAGAACGCAGTAAAGACAGGAAGAACAGCTGGTCAGGTATTTGCCAATGGAGGAATAGCCGGGCTATGCGGTCTGGGTATTATGCTGTATCCTGCTCAGCAAACCTGCCTCCTATTAATGATGGCCTCTAGTCTTGCTTCAGCTACTGCTGATACACTGGCTTCAGAGCTTGGAACTCTCTACGGAAAAAACTTTTACAACTGCCTGACTATAAAAAAAGATCAAAAAGGTCTTGACGGAGTAATTAGCCTTGAAGGCACGCTGATCGGGGCCTTGGGGGCACTATTAATAGCCGTCATTTATAGCCTGGGATATGGGTTTTCGATTCTTCTCCTTATAATTATGCTGGCAGGCATAGCCGGAAATCTGGCAGATTCTTTACTTGGTGCTGGCTTTGAAAGAAAAGGTTTACTAAAAAATGATCAGGTTAATTTTTTAAGTACTCTCATTGCTGCTATTCTTGCAGCAATCAGCTATTTTAGCTTTTTATAGAATAGACAGATGGATACCACAATTTTTCACACATTTTCTTCAATTGAGGCTAAGGAAATAGCACCGGGGTTTTTTTCAAAACTCATTCATACCGCAAACAATACCATAAATTTTATAGAGGTAAAAGCCGGGTATACGTTAAAGACCCACAAGCATTTTCATGAACAGTGCAGTTTTGTGATTGAAGGTCAGTTTGAATTAACGGTAAACGGAATTCCTCAGACTTTAGATACCGGTCTTTTTGCAACCATTCCGCCTAATGCTGAACATAGTGGTCGTGCTATCACTGATTGCAAGTTAATTGACCTTTTCAGCCCTGTCAGAGAAGATTATAAAAACCTCTAACCTTAACACATCATAAATTTATCACAGAGATTAAATAATATGATCATTTTATTAGATAAACTGGAAAACCAGAAATTCTGATTTTTCAAAATTCTGATACTAAATTGACCGCATAAAAAAACCGTTTGATTTAAATTTGATCCAAATCAAACGGTTTCTAATTTTACCCCTATTTTACCTGCTATCTAGATTAAAATTAGAACTCTCTATTAAACCGCCTTTTCAACAAGCTTTACAGGTGGCTTTACAAAAATCGGTACTAGCACTGAAACAGCCATAACGATTGCAATAACATGCAGACCGCTCGTAAAGTTACCTGAAGACTGTCGTAGATTAGCAATTAACAAAGGGCCAAAAGCAGCTGCAAAGCCCCAGGCCGTTAACATCAGACCGTATATTGAGGCTACGTTGGTGGTACCAAAATAATCTGCGACAAATGATGGCATCGTACCAAAACCGCCTCCATAGCACATCAGTACAAGGAATACAACCAGGGTGATACTGGTAACTGTATGAAAACTTGGCAAAAACCAGAATAATACTACCTGTAAACCGAACATAATTGCAAAAGTGGTTTTTCTACCTACAGAATCTGATATCCATGCCCAGAACACGCGGCCAAAAGCATTGCCCAAACTAACAATTCCGATCATTCCAGCCGCAACTAGTGCACTGATGCCGGCAAACTCCTGAAACATCGAAGCCTCCTGGGAGATTATAGAAATACCTGCTGAAGCATTTAGAAATAGTAGCAACCATAAACCCCACCACTGCCACGTTTTTAATGCCTCTGGCAATGTAAAAGCGCTAACTGAACTTGAACCAGTTTGTGTTTCCGGAAGTGTAAATCCTTCAGGAACATAACCCTCGGGTGGATTTTGCAGAAAATAACTTGTTATCAAAGTCAGAATCAAATAGGCGATGCCTAACCAGGCGAACGTTTGTAAAACCCCAACACTATGAATCAGGCGGGTCGCTATGGGAGCAGTAAGCAGAGCACCTGCACCAAAACCTCCAACTGCGACACCTGTCATTAAACCACGTCGTTCAGGAAACCATTTAACAAGCACAGATATCGGAACGATATAGGCAAAGCCCAAACCTATTCCACCAATCAACCCGTAAGAAAGATATAGCCACCATAAGCCAATACTAGAGAAACTGGCAAGGAAAATACCACCTCCGTACAGGGCACCACCAGTCATAGCAACAACACGGGGCCCCACTTTTTTAATCCACAGGCCCCCAAAATAGGCTGCAAAACCAACAGCAAGAATCGAAATGGTAAATGTGAGCGTTACTTGAGAAATATTCCAATTGAACTGCTTGGCAAGTGGTGCTTTAAATACACTCCAGGCATATACAGAGCCTAGAGCAATTTGCAATAAAACGCCTGCCAGGGCTATACCCCAACGTTTAAATTTATTCATACGGTAGAAATTGATTAGTAATAAATTAATTATTGATTAAATGGAGGGGGTAATTTTAAACTAATCAAAATTATCGCATTATTCATTTTAATAAATTATTTCCTGGAATTAATTAAGGCTTATGACAAAAGACGCCTAGCTTAAGCTGAAAGGTGCATTACGGCATAGAGTGCGACTGCAGAAATAGAGATCCAGAGTACAACACCTTGAAAAAGAGGCTTTACGCCTACAGAAACGACCACTTGCCTTGATAAGCCCGCACCTATTAAAAAAAGTGTAAGGGTCAAACCTGCTTTGGCTATGGTAACCATCAATGGGCTGATCATTTTTAGGGCAGGTATATAGCTATTGGCGATCATGACCAGCACAAAGATTCCGATGAAATATGGAATTTTAATCTTCTTTGATTTATTCTTAAAAATAAAGGTTGACATAAACGCAACAGGGATAATCCACAAAGCACGGGCAAGTTTGACAGTTGTGGCAACTTCAAGGGCATGAGGGCCAAATTTACTGGCTGCTCCTACTACTGAACTGGTATCATGTATGGCAATCGCACACCATAAACCAAACTGAGTCTGAGATAAATTTAAATAATGTCCAATTGCCGGGAACGCAAATAACGCAATAGAATTTAGGATAAACACACAACCAAGGGCTACAGAAATCTGCTTCTCTTCTGCTTTGATAACCGGTGAAATTGCAGCTATTGCACTTCCCCCGCATATTGCAGTACCTGCAGATATCAGGAATGAAGTTTTATGTTCGATTTTTAACCATTTCCCCATAAGGGCGCCGAAAATTAAAGTCCCGGTAATAGATACTATTGTAAAAAGGATTCCCTCTTTTCCGGCCTGCATGGCACTCTGTACGTTCATACCAAAACCAAGACCCACAACTGAAAACTGTAGCAAGGTCTGTGTTGCGTTATGATTAAACTGAATAAATGGGTGGCCTGTAAATTGTGCAATTAATAAACCCATAAAAAGAGAAATTGCCGGGCTTATAAAAGGGGTACAGCAAACTGCAATGCCAACGAGAAAAATAAATTTACTCGTATTTGGTGAAACATTTAAAATTAAACCTGTCTTACAAGAAACCGGTAGTGTAGTTGTATTCATCTCTGGTATTTTAGAATACTCAAAAGTCAATAGTAAAACACCAATATTTTCATATTAAAATCTGATCAACGATAACTAAAGATTATCAAACAAATAAAAGAATGATACGGTTGTTGATCCGGTTTCAGATCACCCGTAAAACCACCTTGTTAGTATATTAATAAGGCTATATGTTGATCTGACAGTAAAGCATACATACAACAATGATAATTATCGAAACTGTTTATGTTACAGCACAGGTAATTAAAAATATAGCAAGGCCAGTCATAATATGATTTGAGACCTGGAAGCGAGAAGATTAATCTAGAGCAACGGAAACTTCTGTAATTCCCTCGGCCTAATTGTATTTTCAGGTGAAAAACTGGCAATATATGCTAACATTTACATTAAATATATTACTTGATTATGTTGGATTTTCGCCTCCAGGTTTTTTACACAGTTGCTAAGAGACTGAATTTCACGAAAGCCTCAAAAGAGCTTTATATCAGCCAGCCAGCCGTAACAAAACATATAAAAGAGCTGGAATCAGCTTATAAAACTTCATTATTTGAACGTAGTGGCAATAAAAAGATTTTACTTACACCTGCAGGTGAAGTTTTGCTTGCATATGCAGACAAGCTTCTAACCGTTTACAGGGAGCTGGAATATGATATGAATTTACTGGTCAAACAGCATCATGGCATTTTAAGGATCGGAGCAAGTACAACTGTTGCCCAATATGTCATCCCCCCGGTACTTGCCCTTTTTCATAAAAAATTCAAGGATATTCAGGTACAGCTTATAACTGGTAATACCGAAGAAATTGAACAGGCACTTCTGCATAAAGAAATTGAGGTGGGCATTATTGAAGGCATTTCGCGCAACCCCCTGATCAAATATGAAACTTACCTCAAAGATGAGCTTGTTCTGATTGCCGCAATTGGTAATAATCTGATCAGGAAGGAATCGATAAAGCCCGAAGAGTTAAAAAATTACCCCTTCTTATTACGGGAGCCTGGTTCCGGTACCCTTGATGTTTTGGCCCATGCTTTGCAAAACTATCAGATAAAAATAGCAGATCTGAATGTGGAAATGCAGTTAGGATCAACAGAAAGTATTAAATCTTATTTATTACATAGTAACTGCCTGGCATTTTTGTCGGTTAATGCCATATCAAAAGAGCTTAAAAACAATGAATGCCGCATAATCGATATAAAAGGGCTTTCAATTGACCGACCTTTTCAATTTATACAGCAACATGGTCAGGCAACATCAATTGCTGAATTATTTATACGTTTCGCCAGAACTAGTAAACCTGACTGACACGGTTTAATTTATTGGTACAAAAAGTAGTAATGTATTTTAAAAACCAAAGCATTTGTTTAATGACCTGCAGCACACCCGGAAAAATAAAAGCACTTTCAAAGCGTAAAATTTAATGTAAAAATGACAGGGTTATTTTAATCAAACGATTATATTGAGCCCTACAAATCGAATACGCTTAATTTTATGTGTAGGAATTTAAATATTCAAAGATTTGAAAGAGTCTGTTTATTGCTCTTGGTATTGGTAATAATTCAAGTTGCAAACCCTGCAATTGTAACTATAAAGTCATATAAAATAGATGCCTCAAGCATAACTTTTACCATAGATAAAGGCCTGATGCAGATTAAAATCTGTAAAAGTGATCGCATCTAATGAGGCACTTTACGGTCTTGGCTGCCACCCACTTGATTCATTATCAATAAATTATAAAGGCCGGAATAAGGATCTGACAACAGGAAACTGGTAAATCTCCAAAGTATGAAAAATGGGTTTTTGCAATAATTCCAATCTCAGGACAGGTATATGAGTGAGCAGGAAATTCTTTCTGTAAATGCCTGATATTCACAATTCATAGGAAAGGAGAACGCGCCCTATTTTCTGAAAACTGGCCTGATGAAACCAAGGCTGTTTAGCTTAAATATGATAAGCTTAGGTACCAGCTGCTTTCTTATATCTATTCTCTGGCAGCAAAAGTCACTACTAGTAACTATACCATTATGCGATCACTGGCATTTGATTTCTATACTGGTAAGATTTACAAAGGAGGGCAGTCATTTGCCTCGGCTGCACCGATTGATATTATTTTACTGTATATAAGGGAACGTTCAATAATACCCATGTGTGAAAATATTGAGTTTGCAACAGAAAAACCGGGAGATAAAATAGAGCTCCGGATTTATCCAAGTGCAAACGGAGAATTTATGTATTGCGAAGATGAAAATGATAATTATAATTATGAAAAGGGTAAGTCAAAAACGTTTAAACTAACATGGAATAAAATCTGCAGGCACTCTTAATTTCAGCAACGAAAGGAGCCTTTAACGGGATGTTAATAACACATACGTTTAGTGTAGTGCTGGTCGATGGTTTTCACGGTTCATATGTAGGTACAACTTCCCAGGTTGATAAAATTATAGCATATGAATGTAAGGCACTGGTAGTGAAAATCTAATTATCCAGCCGTAAATGATACACGCCCCTGAAATCATTCGTATTTCAGGGGTGCGTATTTTAAAAGTAAATGGGTTACTTTTTTTTACTGATTCCAGGTTTTAAAATCACTTTCGTCCATCCTTTATCCCGGGCATTAAAATGCCTGTATGCTTCGGGAGCTTCATCAAGACCCAATTCATGAGAAACGATCAGGGAAGGTTTAGCTTTTCCTGTAGAAATAAGGGCACAGAGTTCACGATTATACGATTTCACATTTGCCTGACCTGTTGCTATCCGCTGTCCTTTCATCCAGAAATTTCCAAAATCAAAATCCATATGACCTTTTTGCCCCAGGGGATCTGTTGATTTTGGATCTGCAGCAACAAATACACCAACAACTCCAATTGACCCAGTAGCTTTAACAGCAATTACAAGTTCGTTCATAGTTACGTTATTATGCTCTTTACCATGCTTGTCGCAACATTGGTAGCCAACACATTCACATCCTCTATCAGCCCCTAACCCTTCTGTATGTTCAAGAATCTGGTCCAATGCTGGAGCAGTTGAAAAATCAATCGGAATACCTCCCATATCTTCTACCAGTTTTAAGCGGTCTTTATGATTGTCAACCACCATAACTTTACTTGCTCCCTTAATTATCGCAGATAGTGCAGCCATTAAGCCCACCGGGCCAGCTCCATAAACTACAACTGTTTCTCCTGGCTTCACCCCTGCCAATTCTGTAGCATGATACCCGGTAGGAAAAATATCAGAAAGCATTACATAGTCATTTTCCTTTTCTTTAGCATCCTCAGGAAGCTTAAGGCAGTTAAAATCACCAAAGGGCACACGAAGAAATTCAGCCTGTCCACCACTATAAGGTCCCATACCGGCAAAACCATATGCTGCTCCAGCAAAACCTGGATTCATAATCAGACAAAACCCGGTTAAACCCTTCTCACAATTATTGCAATGGCCACAACCAATATTAAAGGGCAAACAAACCATATCCCCGATTTTGATGCGGGTTACTGCTTTTCCAATTTCAATTACTTCACCCATATTTTCATGGCCAAAGATTCTTCCTTCTTCCATATTCGTTCTGCCTTCGTACATATGCAGGTCAGAGCCACAAATATTCGTACTTGTAATTTTTACAAGTACATCGGTAGACTGTTCAATTTTTGCATCTGGCATCTCAGCAATTTTCACATCCTTAGGTCCATAATAAACAAGCGCTTTCATTTGATCTGTTGATTAGTGATTAATTAGTAGTATAAATAAAAAACCATTTTATAGCGCGTTTACTCGCCATATTTTAAAACCAATGATCAATTATCGTGCAATACTAACCTCTGAGCGAGATCGTTACTTACTAATCCGGTAAGTGACAGGGCTTATGTATTTACTTTAAAGTTTAACCAGCACAATTTGATTTCTTATCTTTGCAGAATGGTAAAAAAACCAGGAAAGGCTAGTATCAATTGGGATGCATTCGGAGCGGGGGCATCATTTATCTGCGCTATACACTGCGCGCTATTTCCACTTTTACTTAGTGCTGTGCCTCTGTTAGGGATTCAATTTTTTGAAAACCCAGTAATTGAATATTCCTTAATGGTGGCTTCCTTTTTTATTGGCCTGATCGCTCTTTACCGTGGTTATACCTATCACCATGCCAATATCTTACCCATAATATTATTTGCCATAGGATTCCCAGTACTGGTTTTCGCCCATATCAGACTTCAGGGTGTGATGAGTTACACAGTAATTACTTTGGCAGCGATCATGATTATATCGGCTCATTTCATAAACTGGAAAGCACATCATAAACCGGTACTGACAAAGCCTGTTAATATCTGATTGGTATGCTCCTTATTTTCTATGGCCGATTCGTCTGAATATTCACTTTATGATCCTGATTTTATGGCCCTAAAATTAAAAAAAGGAACCATATCGCTACAGCTCCCTTATTACAAATATTGGTTAAACTACTTCGAACTATTGCTGTTGAGATAATCTGCAAGACGACTGATACTTGCCGAGGCAATCTTAATCTGCTCCTGCACCTCAGTCCAGTCACGTTGCTCTATTGCCTCTCTGATACCTGGTAAAGTTTTAACACCATAGCCCGTATAGAAACCAGGTGCATAAATTGTATGCTTGAACCAGGGGCGGCGTGGCAAGCCATTTACAGAAAGCAACTGCTGCTCGGCTGTATAAAGTTTTTTGTTGAATGCCTCGTTCCCTGCACCAGTTTTAATCTGATCATCGAACCTTACAGAAAGACTGTTGGTGCTTTTCTCAAGTTTTGCCAGTGCATTCTGTAGCGGGGAGAAGTCTAAAAATGGAACTTCTGGTTTTGCTACTGGTAATTTTGAGGGCCTGGTAGGGTCAGTTGCCAACTGATAATAGTTCGCCTTTATCAATGAATTTTCATCTAGCGTATTTACCCTGATTCTGTTGGCAAATTCCATTACCTCAGTACCGTACATACTGATTGTCTTGTACAGTGACCGAAAGTCAAACGGTAAAACATCAGCATCAGCCATTCTTAAAGCAGCACGACCAGCAGTTGATGCCAGGGCTGCACCATAGCTAAAATCAGGATCTTTAAATTTGCTGTAGTTATCGTATGAATCATAAATTGAATGGTATTCTCCACCAGCATCTTCACCACTAAATTCAAGATTCAATGAAGGTATGCCCAGGTGTTGTAAAAAAGGTGAATAATCTGAGCCAGAACCCAGTGCACCAAGTTTTTTAACTTTGCGATCAATAATTTCTTTTCTTAAACTGGCACCAGTCGCGTTTACTATTTCTAAAGCTTTCACTCTTTCTGCAATGCTGACCTTAGTTTGAGGATCAATTACGTCATTTGTAATTTCAGACATGAAGCCTTCAAGGGCATGAGAACCTTCAGCTCCAATAAAACCACGGCCATTACCATCAGAATTGATATAAATTACGGCCTTTTGTTGTAATTCTTTAGCGTGATCTTCAACCCATTCTGTTGAACCGATCAAACCAGGCTCTTCACCATCCCAGGCACAGTATACAAGGGTGCGTTTAGGTTTCCACCCGGTTTTTAATAAATCACCCAGGGCAATTACTTCCTCATCCATTGCAGCCTGACCACTTATCGGATCATTTGCTCCATTCACCCAGGCATCATGATGATTACCACGTATAACCCATTCATTCGGAAATTCTGAACCTTTGATCATCCCAATTACATCATATGCAGGTACCTGGTTCCAATTAAATTGCATTTTCAAATGCACCATCGCTTTTCCCGGACCAATATGATAGGTAAAAGGCAAGGCTCCTCTCCATGATGCTGGTGCTATCTGACCTGAAAGAGCGGCAAGTAATGGTTGTGCATCATGGTAACTGATTGGTAACACTGGAATTTTTAAAATAGTCGGGGCATCTTTACGGTCAAGGCGTTTCGCATTTTTTGTAGCGCCAATACCCGGAGTAAGTGGATCACCAGGATACACTACCATATCAAGAACAGAGCCCCGTTGAACTCCATATTCGCTTTTAAAAGCTCCCTTTGGATATACTTCACCCTGGAAATATCCATCATCGCTAGGATCAGAGTAGATGATACAACCAAGTGCACCATGTTCCTGGGCAACCTTAGGTTTGATTCCTCGCCAGCAATGTCCATAGCGTGCTATAGCAATTTTACCTTTAACGCTTATGCCCAATGAATCAAGGGTTACATAATCCTGGGGCATTCCGTAATTTACATATACCAATTCGGCAGTAACATCACCATCGGCACTCCAGGCGTTATATGTTGGCAGCTGCCCTTCCTGAGCACTGGTTGCATCTTCAGATAACGCTGGTTCCTTTAAAAGCGCAGTATATGCAGTAGGGCCGGTCATTTCTAAAAGCCGGATTTTAGGCGTTGGGAAAAGCACATAATAGGTATCAAGCCTGGTATCAAGACCGGCTGCTTTAAACCTTGACATAATTGTTTCAGCTACAAATTTTCCACCCTCAGAACCCAGATTATGCGGTCGTGAAGAAAGAAGTTTAATAGTACTTCCAATATGGGATGCGCTGATTGATTTATCAAACTGTTGCTCAGTTCGAAGTTCTGCTGCAACATGATCTCCTGAAAAACCAGTGATAGTTTTTTGCTGAGCCAACATAACAGGGCTTAAACAGAGAGTAATAAATGCGAGAGTTAAGTATTTTTTCAATAGAATTCATGGTTAAAAAATGAAATGTAACGTATTTACAATGAATTGTAACCCTAAATTATCAAGATTCCTAAAATCTATAATAATGCTAAAATAAAGGGGTATTTTACCACTATAATTACCCCTAATTGATTACAAGGCTGTATAAAGCTACTTTTTAAAAGTTTTCTCAACTAAATGACCATTGTTGCCTGCAAATATAAAAATCTTAATAAACCATAAACAGTTATAAACTAATACTAAACTTTGATGAAAAAAGCTTTGCTGTTAATCGCATTCATTCATTCTCTAGCTGTTTTTGCACAAAAGGCTGTACCCGAAATAAAAGTACCTGTCTTTAGCTTTGAGCAGAAAAATTTTAAAACAGAAAGTGGGGTAACCCTTCCTCTGGCAATACTCTATTATGGAACTTACGGACATTTAAATGCAGGACATACAAATGCTGTATTATTACCATCTCATTTTATGGCTGACAGAAGGGGTTATGAATGGCTGATCGGTCCGGGACAGGCCCTTGATACAAGTAAATTATT
>JANLVJ010000042.1:0-26334 GCA_031363945.1 bacterium
TATTAACCATTTTTTTTGCAAATGGAATGTCAGGATCCTTGCTTAATACACGCTCCCAATACTTTACAAAGTCATCTGTCATTTTCCTGCCAAGTAAAATAGTATCCGATGAATCAATAAGAGAGTTACAAAACCTTATAAACTCTTCATCTGGTGTGAAGGTCATCCAGTCAGTATCTCCGTTTAATCGTGCGACATAACCGTCAATGGTCGTTTGTATTTGTAGTTTCAATTTTCTCATTACCAAAGAATTTTTCCTGATCAGGTTACCTAGCAGTTGTTGTTAATTAGTACATTAAAATAGGAATTGGAAATTAAGGATTTACAATCTTAGATAATTCATAACCTATATCAGCGTATTATAATAAACGTGAACGGTTTTAATTATTACACCCTCTTTTTATTAGAGTATATGAAATGCCTGGGAGGTGCACCAATGAGTACTGGTAATGAGGGCAGTGACAACATACTTACGTACAAATTTTATCACCCAAATTTTTTCTTCAGATTAGTGATCAGCGTTTTTGCTTTGATCAAAATAAAAAGTAAGACTAATGATAAGAAAATTAAACCTCCGATCACAAACCAGATACGGTAGTCATTGGGCAAAATAGGCAAATGCTGACCAGGCAGATCAACGTAAATTAGCTGCCGTATAATTTCTGGTTTCCCTATGTATAGATCATTATCGTCGGATGCAACTGTTGGCGGTAACTGTTCGGTTGCAACTGTTGGCGGTAACTGTGTGACAACATTTACGCTTTCAGTTTTGATATAGGAAATGATATTTTTAATGTCCTGGTCACTCAGATTCGGATGATCGGGCATTATAATTTGGTTAAATTGGGTGAACAGGTTAACCGCGGCAACATCTCCGCTTTTTATTAACGTTTGTGATGAATGAACGAATTTAATGATCCATGCTTCACTACGGCGGTCAGAAACATTGTGAAGGGCCGGCCCGAGTACACGGATTTGTAAGGCATGACAGGAAACACAATTTTGCTGAAACACTGCTTTCCCTGCTGAAGGATCATTACCGCTAGCATATACTTGGCCTGACATAAACAACAAAACGAAAAGGACTAATATTCTTCTATTCATCACGGTGTTTTTTAAATCTTATTTATTGTCAGGATTTGATTTCAAACGCCCGATATCCTTAATCAGTTTAAGTATTTCATCCTTATCAGTGCCATCATAATACCCGCGTATATGATTTTCACGGTCAATGAGTACGATCTTATCGCTATGTATAAAATCGTTTACACCACCATCTCCATCATCGGCAGTGATAAACAGCCCCTTTCGAGCAAAGCGGTAAAGTTCGACCTGGTTGCCTGTACCTAACTGCCATTGATTTAAATTGATATTTTTCTTTTGAGCATACCTTTTAAGCCTGACAGGGGTGTCATGACCAGGATCTACGGTTAACGAAACTATCCGTATTTGCCCGTCATTTGGGAATGCTTGTTGAACAAGCTTTAAACCCGCCATCATTTTAGGACAGATAGTTGGGCAAGAGGTGAAAAAATAATTAATAACCCATACTTTTTCTTTTACAAATTTATTTGTCAACTCCTTACCATCTTGATTAACAAAAATAAATTGAGGTACGCTAAAATGCTCGATACTGGCACTTTCGGTAGCTGTTCCATTATGATAAAAAGGCAAGGCCTCAACATTATTTTCATACCAGCTAAAAAGAGTAAAAGCTAGTAATGGCATTATTAAAATGAAGAGAAAGAATAATAAGATCGGCCTATTTGTAAATGGTTTCATTGGCTACAGATCATGGTACATAAATTACTATTACGTTTTTATTTCTGCAGGTTCTGCGGGTTGTCAGGCTGGTATTTATTAGGTACCGACTTCGAATATTTATAGATATTAATCAGAGCTGGTACGTAGGTAGTCATAACCAATACAATACTTAATATTAACCACGGCTTCATGGTAAGTAAAATCGGTATATCTTTTTCTTCGTATAATTCTTCAGATTCAGGCAATATTATTTGAGGTTCATTAGTACGTTTACTCAAAGCAGTAGCAAAAAATACAGTAAAGTAAATAATCGCAGCAATACCCATAATAATACCTCCAACTAAAGTAGTACTGGTGGTAGGAACAAAATGGGGATTAAATAGCGGACTTTCAGGATTAGTATAAGATAAACCCAGGTTTGTTCTTCTGGGCTCTCCCATTAAGCCCCCCGACATTAAACCGTGTGATAGTAATGCAACACCTACTAACCACACATAAGGAACCATCACAGCGAAAGTCTTAAACTTAAGTTCCTTACCCGAAACCGAGCTATACATATAAAGACTCATTCCCAAAATCACCAGAATAACCGGGCCTGCAACGGTCATATGAAAATGACCAGGCAACCAATCTGTGTTATGAACCAGTTGATTTAAAGTATATGAGGCATTAACAATTCCCGTCAAACCTCCAAAAATGAACAGGATCAAACCACAGATAAAATAACCAAACAGGTATTTATCAACCTCGAAATAAGGTAATTTCCACATCCAGCTAAAAACACCTTTAGCTCCTCTTTTCTTTGCGGCATATTCTAAAGAGGCCCCAACGGTAAAGGCCGTCATAAAGCTTGGTATTGCCACCGCATAAGTTAAAAGGCTAGCCCATAATTTGGTGCCTGGTGTAAAAACAGGCTCGCTAAATTGATGATGCACACCTACTGGCATTGATAATATAAGAAACAGTAAAAAAGCAAGGCGGGCGGCATTCCCAGAATATAATTTACCTCCTACCACATTTGGCAGTATGGTATAATAAGCCACATAAGCTGGTAATAACCAAAAATAAACCAGTGGATGACCAAACATCCAGAATAGCATTCGGGTAAGTGGCACGTTAATACTATCTGTCCAACCCAGTGACCATGGAGTTAATATAATCAGCGTTTCATACGCGACGGGTAATGTACAGATCAGCCAGATTGAAAAATTAACAAACGTGCCTAAAATAGCCAGAGGCATTTTCTTGTCTGGATTTTCTCCTTTCCAATCATACCATATTTTAATCCACCCAAAAAAGGCTATCCAACTACCTATAATTAATAAAGCAGTACCAATATAAAAAAACGGAGAGTCTTTAAGTGGTGCATAAAAAGTATATAACGCCTGTGCTTTCCCAGTTACCATGGCTACAGTATCCATCAAGGTACCTATAACCATCAGAACCATGGAAATTTGGTAAGTAAGTTTGGGTGGTTCTCTTTTTAAATACCAGGCTACCGTAACGTGCCCAAAAACAACTGCAAAAAAGGTGGTCAAAACTATGGCATTTATGACACCATGCATGGTTAGCCCCTGGTAATAGTTGATACCAGCAACAGAGGCTTTATGAATAACACCTGCCCGGTAAATAGTTTGCATGACACCATTATAACAGCCTAGTATAAAAAGCGTCATAGGCATGAGCAAACCGGTTAGTATAACTGTTTTATAGGTTTTACTGATAGTCATTAATAATATTTTTTAGGTGTTATAGTAATTTTACTCATCATATATTGATGACCGGCGCCGCAGTATTCATGGCAAAGTATATTGTAAACGCCAGGGTTTTGAAATGTGACGGTAACTTTGCTTACTCCACCAGGAACAGCCATTAAATTAACTCCCTTTTTGACAATATTAAAGCCATGTACGACATCAATTGAAGTTAGATAAAGATCGACTGTACTACCTTCTGGAAAGGTTAAGTCTTCAGGCAAAAAGCCCCACATTTTTGCTACACCATATACCTCGTATGTTAAATTATCCAGTTTTTTTATGTGTGGTATTTTATATGTACCAGAGTAAGGCACACACGAAGGCATATCTATATTGCGGCTGAAATCGTTGTAAAGAATAGCGAAGAAAAAAACTGATAATAAAAGGCCCGCGAGCACAATTACCCTGATCTCGTATTTATTCATAACTGAAATTAATAATGCCTGTCTAATTGGAGATTATAAAGGCTCAACCATATAAATGCAGTAAGGGCCAATAAAAGCGTAATAAAAACAATTGTACCAACAGGCACGAAATGTTCTTCTTCTTTTTTGAGTGGTTCGTCTACCATATAGTTTATGAAAAAGTCAACAAGAGTAAGCCTAAATAACAGGGCTTGTTGATTCATAACAAAGTTATTTAGATCTAAAAATTAAAATATGATATAGATCACTATTTAAGATGATGTAGTTCAAAAATCAGCTTAATTAGTGGCAGAAAGGATGTAAAACATGATAATTAGGGCAGTAATTCAGATATGGGAGTAGAATTTTCAGATAGAATAATTTTATAATCAAACGGAGATTCTAAAATCACTGAACATAAATCATATTATACTTTTTTTGCAATATGAAAAAAGAGTATTATGTATTCAATCAAAAAACTGCACTTAAAGTACTTCCAAGCTCAATAATATAAAACTTGACACCTATTTTTGAGTATAGTATCAGGTACACAAATCGCATTAGAAACTATTTTATTGAAGACTAATTGTTAACTGCTGCTGAAGGGTCTTGTCCAAATAACTGAGTAAGCCGATGATATAGATCTGGATGCTTATGCTTTAATTCTTCAGGCTTTTCGAAAAAGTATTCACCTGCTACCGCTAGAAATTCTGCTTCATTTGTTAATGCATACAAATTTATATCTGATTTCCCGATTTCAATGCGATGCATTTCCTGGTGCATCATTTTAAACCATGGTATCGTGTATTCATGTCTGATCAATATTTCAAGAGCACCATCTGTGATGCCATCGGCTTTATCAAGCAGGTGAACAAACTCATGGATCGCTACGTTTTCACGACCGTGCAGTTTTGAAAAGCCTTTTACGAGCGCAGCCCGTGAGAGAAGCATTTGTCCGTTCATATAACCACTTCCGACCATACCAAGAATATTGCGGTCTTTTCCTTCAAACTGAAACTCATGATCAAAGGTGTCAGGATAGAGGATGATATTGGTAAGGTTTTTATACTGCCAGTCAGGAAAGCCAAAAACAGGGATAACGGCGCTTGATGCTATCATCACTCGATCAGTATCAGTAATGTCTGTACCTACTCCTTCAATTTTTACATTTTGAAGGAAATCGGCAATTAGGTTTTCAAACCTGATTTTACTTACCTCGCTCAATTTTTGATAATATGCTATGTGGTCATTTAATAAAGTACTGTAGTCTATAGTTTGATCTTTAGGTGTTTTTACAGACTTTTTCGTCTTAAATATTAAATAGGTGACAAATACAACTAATAAAGCAACAATTATAAATGGCAGCATGAATAATTATTTTTTACTAGCGATATAACACTTACAGTGCCAGAAAGCAGCTAGTTTTTTTCGCAATATTTTTCCATATTCAAGGCAATACTTTGTCAATAATTATTTGTTGGAATAAATCTGGTTCAGTAAGAATCACATCATGTGCAGAATTCTTAAACCAATAAAAATGTTTGTTTTTATCCTTAATCTGCTGTTAAAAGCTATATGTCAGGTCGTGATTGGTTATAAAGTCATTTCGGCCAGCAAAGAAATAGATCGGGCATTGAAGTGACCGAACAATTTTTGTAAAGTCGATTTTGGCTGCCTGAATGAACAACAGGAACATTGAATTAGAAAGTTCATTCAATGATTTTCTTAAAGCTGTATCAGAAACTTTGGAGTTGTCGAAATAAAGCATCCATTTTATTTTATAAAACAAGTGATCTCTGTTTTCAATTGGGATTTTGATGAATGATAATTCTGTAAGAGCTGTTTGATTTTTCTTTCCTTTTGCCTGTGTTTTTAATCTTTGCAATAGAATCTGTTCACTTTTTTTTGATCTACTAACTGACTTATAGCAACATAAGCATACAAAAGCGATGGGTTTTGCTGCGCTATTTTTATTCCTAAGACAGTACCCCATGAAAAACCTACTAAATATAGCTTGGGGCAATTAAACCGTTTCAGCAAGTATTTAATTATCTCATGCGTATCCTTCACATCTAGGTCAACCGTCAGTGGCAAAGGAGATGCATTTAATTGAAGTATTTCCCTGATTCCCGCTGGTCCCAAATAACAACCACGAATTTATCCTGTAATTTTTTGGTAAAAAAATCTTTATCGTTCATGTTAGAATTACCTGGACCACCACTCAAAAAAAGCAGCAACGGTTTTGAGGTATCTTTCCCAGAGATGTTAATCCATTGCTTGATTCCACCAATATTAATACCCATCGAGGTATCAATAGCCGTTTTGGCAGATACAATTCCTGAATAAAATACAAGCAGTAATAAAAAAAAATTTATAAGACGCATTTACTAGGTTTTGTAGTTTTTGTTCGGGACGAATTGCATTCTGCTTGGCGCTATCTTAGTATTTCAAATTGTATACATTTTGCAAATAAATCAGGCTGCGGTTTTTGATGATATAAACATATAACGGATTTGATTTCTAACTACAAATAAAGCTAGTGAGCCCACAATAGCAGGAACAGATTATCTGCCCTACTTTTGTTAAGTCATCACATATTTTTTTTCTATTTCTTCGGTTCAATGCCCATATTATAAAACATGAAAGAAAAAATATCCGTCATACTTTCAATATTTTTTGTGAGTGATGAACCAGATGCGCCATGTCCCTGATTGGTCGTAATTCTAATTAGCACGGGGTTAGTACCGGTTTGCTTTTCTTGTAATGTCGCCGCAAATTTGAATGAGTGCATAGGCACCACCCTGTCATCATGGTCTGCTGTAATAACCAAAGTCGCTGGATAACTTACATTACTTTTTATATTGTGCAATGGAGAATAATTGTACAACGTTTGAAATTGTTTTACACTATCGCTGCTCCCATATTCAGATGTCCAGTATACACCGCTTGTGAATTTTTGAAAACGCAGCATGTCCATTACACCTACTTCAGGAAAAGCAACCTTGCAGATATCCGGGCGCTGTGTAATGACAGCACCAACTAGCAAACCGCCATTAGAACCACCCATAATAGCCAGTTTATTTCTAGAAGTATATTTGTTTGCTACCAGATAATCGGCAGCAGCCATAAAGTCGTCAAATACATTTTGTTTTTTTTCAAGCATTCCACCTTTATGCCATGCTTCACCAAATTCACCACCACCTCTTATATTTGATACGACCAGCACTCCGTCATTGTCTAGTAGTTCATACATATAAGACCAGAAAAAAGGTGTTGAGCTGATATCGAAACCCCCATATGCATATAATAATGCAGGATGGTTACCATTGTTAATTAACCCCTTTTTACTAACTATAAACATAGGCACCTTTGTACCGTCTTTACTCGGATAAAAGACTTGTTTAGTTTCGTAATTATTCAAATCTCTGGAAAAAAAAGATTGTTTAAATATTTCAGATTTTCCAGAGGCAAGATTGTAAGTATAAAGGCAGGGAGGAGCAGTAAACGAAGTATAATCATACAACACAAACTCATCAGATTTAAACCCTCCAAAGCCAGCAGTTGAGCCTAAACCAGGTAATTTAGGTTCAAACTCAAGATGCCCACTGGTGTTATATTGATACACTTTTGAGGTTGCATTAATTAAATAGCCAGTGACGATTTTCTTATCGATCATTGAAGCATAGTCGAGTTTCTGCTCTTTTTCCGGCACAACTACCTGCCAGTTTTCTTTAGATGTATTATTGAAGTTTGTTTTTATAATTTTGAAATTCCCTGCTCCATCATTTGTATTCACAAAAAGTGTATCTCCAATATTCCCCAGGATGGTATACTGATAATCATATCCTTTAAAAAGTGTTTTAAAGGTTGAAGTCTCTTCATCCAATTTTTTTCCTGTAACCTCCCAACCAAGGGATCCTGGAACTCTGAGAATAAAGAGCATTTTTTCATCTTCGCTGGTACTGACGTACAAACCCATATTTGGATTAGCTGTATCGGCATAAACAAATTTATCCTGAGACTGACTATCACCCCATTTATGAAAATAAACGGTAGCATTTTTTGCGACCGCAGTTAGTTCCTTACCTTTTTCTGGTGTTGGATAACCAGTATAATAAAACCCATTTTTAGCCCAACCAATGCCACCATCGCGACGCCAGATAATTTTGTCATTTAGCTTTACATTGGTAGCTATATCTATAAAATAACTTGTACTCCAATCACTTCCATTTTCATTAATATGATATGCCATATACTTTTTATCGTATGATGGCCCGTCCAAAACAACAGATACACTGCCATCAGAAGATAAAGTATTGGGATCAATAAAAACTTTAGGTTGACCTTTTAATCCATTTTGATAATAGTAAACTGATTGATTTTGAAGCCCATTATTTTTCGAAAAGAAAATATATTCCCCTGCTTTGAACCCTGAATAATATCTTGGATAATTAACCAATTTTTCGATTTGTTTTTTTATCAAGGGCCTGAATGGAATTTTAGATAAATAGTTTTCTGTAAAGCTTTGCTGGGTATTTACCCACTGCTTAGTCTCAGATGACAGATCATTTTCAAGCCATCTGTAAGGATCACTGACTTTTGTACCAAAATAATCATCGACCTGGTTTATTTTTTTGCTAACCGGATAACTTAATTGTCCAAATACATTCGGTATTGAGTTACAAAGCAGGTACAAGGTGATAATCGCACAAATATTTTTCTTATACATAGCCATATCTTAAATTCAAAATTAATTCTCTGACGAGTTTAATGAATTATAATTAAGAATGGTGGTTTGTCAAAAGAATGGGACATAACTGCTGGGTCTGATAGTAGATAGTCAAAATAATAACGCACTACTTCGGAGCTAGATAGTAGATTCTCAAAAAAATGGTATACAACTGCAGATCCGGATAGTAAAATATCAAAAGAATAGCACACGACTTCGGAACTAGATAGTAGATTCTCAAAATAAGCGGACACAATTACTTGGCCTTGGAGCTAAAGAGGCCATATTTAAACCTGAGAATTTAACCAGGTGCGAAAGTTGATGACGAGAATCAAATACTACATGATTGTACTATTGAAATAGCATGACTATTAAATCAGGTTTTGCTTCATATACCAGGCACTACGTTCTATACAGTCAAAAACAGTAGGCATGTAGTTATTTCCCTGTTCAACCATAATATGTTTTACACCGGCAAGTTTATAATCAGCTGTATATGGTTTGAAATCTATACTTCCGACACCCAGAACAGTGTGTAGTTCTCGATCCTTTTTATCCATGTCTTTAATATGCAACAAAGGGAATCTACCGGGATATTTTTCAAAATAATGATGTGCTGGAAATTTTGATGAATAGGAAAACCAGTAGGTATCTAATTCCATTTTCACCAAACCTTGGTCTGTTTCATTCAAAATGATATCAAATCCGGTTTGGCCATGCTGTTCATCAAATTCAACACCCTGATTATGATATGCCAACTGCAAATTCGCATTTTTAATTTGCCCGCCACTAGTATTTAACCTCTCTGCAAGTAATTAAAATTTTTCAATTGTTCTTAATTCGGAATTCAGCAAGGGCCAAATTATATATTCTTGTTTTAATAGGAATGCTCCCTGTATACAATGGTCAACGTAGCGTTTCAAATCATCATCACTTTTACCAGGAAGCTTAAAATTATTCAACGGATAATGGCCACTATAAGTGCGCAGGTCAGCATCATCTAAAATCTCTTTTAATACATTAGTTTCAACTTTCCAATAGTAGTTTATGTTGCCATAGTCAACATAAGTCTCAACTTCTTTAAACCCAAAAGTTGATACTTTTTTAAGAGTACCCACCAGGTCAGTATTCAATTCTTAATTTACCGTATACAGTTGCATCCCTAACTTATACTGATCCGTTCTAAAGATTTCAGGAACTAGAACAGAACCAATACCAAACAGTCTACTCTGTTTAATGAATTGAAGTCTGGTTGTCATTCTACGTGGTTTTAATTGAATTATTTAAAATATTAATGCTGAGATAGGCTATTCGCATATTTGTTGCCTGATTAATTAATAACTCTCTTGTTAGCCATGAATCATGGGCAGAACTTTGAGCAATTGATTTACCAACAAACACATAAATGCTGGGAAATATGAAAATAAATTAAATAAGCCCAGTTATTTCGATTTTAAACAGTTCATAGTCTGGTAAAAGATTAAAATTCCGGTATCATTTTTTTATCCTGAAAAAGCCTTCAGTGACTTCAGTAATTTGTTTATTTCTATAGGTTTTACCAGTAAAATGAAATTTTCCTTCTATCCACCCTCCAGCTACTTTAGTTATTTCCATTTCCCCCGAATTGCCACCCCAGGTTCCTGATTCTCCAGGTATCGCCAGATCGGCTGCATCGCTTGTCGAAAACGTGATTTTTTTACCAGATACCATATCGTCTTTATTATATGGCAGACCAATATATCCATCCTTATAATAACCAACAATGCGGCCTGCCGCAGCCGGAGGGTATATTGAACTCGCTTTAAATACCTTTCCGCGAAATTTCGCCAGCATTGACCAGCCACCTTCTGATGTGCGGAGTGTGCCTGGCCTATCCTGAGTCTGATGATTTGTGTTCTTAAGAGGGACGTTAAAACCCGAAAAAAGAAGACCAGACATTATAAATATAGTTGCTAATGTTTTCATAAAGGATTTTTTAGATTAAGCTGTCAATTATTCTATTTTCAAAACAGGCCCAACAATTCGCATATCGCTATCTATAAACATTTGTGCAAGCTCATGTTGAGATAGAACGTGATCTATATTTTGCAAGGCGATAAAAAATTCTTCCATTTTACCAGCTGGCTGAAATATAACTGTCATCTTTCCTTTAGAACTAACCTGTGACCATGCGTGAGGAATATTACGGGGAAGAAAAATACTGTCACCAGCTTCTAGCTTAAATTTTTCATCTCCAACCTGGAAATAATATGATCCTTCGATGACATAAAAAACCTCATCCTGATTTGAATGAATATGGAGTGGCGTGCCATGACCCTGTGATAGGCTAATTTGCTCAAATACAGCTAATGCACCCTCTGTATCTTTACCTGAGATTTTTAAGTCAAGTATATTTACATTAACACCTTTCAATATTATATGGCCATGATATCTACCTTCACCAGCCTTGACTATAAAACCCTTTATTAATCTGACATATTTCATATTTCTGTTTTCAGCCCGCATAGAAAAAAAAGGCAAAACAAGCATTGATAGAGCCGAAGCCAGAAAGTTAGTTCTTTTCATACATACTTTCTGATCTTTAACCGTTTCCATATATAAAATTAAAAGATACTAACGATAACTTTCGGGTGTTTTAACCCAATTATATACTGATCAAGTCTGGCATTAGTAATTTCTTATTGTTTAGATTACTTGAGCCATCAAAGGCTTCAGTAGTTTATATGTATAGGTCTTCACTTGCATTGGTGTTGATCGGCCAGGTATAATTTCTATCTTTTTCGTACGAGATTATCAAGCCAGGTGTCACGCTTGTCTACAAGGCCTAAAGATTTATGGTACCTGAGACCTGAAGTTTCAGCTATTGCATATTGTTCAGCTAAAGCTGCATACTGCTTTGCTTTTTCTTTTTGGCCCTTAAAAGTGTTAAGTATCGAAAGAATGGAATTCACTTTATATTTTTCAATTGGAAACAGAAGTCCTGAATACCCCGCTAATAATATTTCTTCAAGCTCTTTAAAAAATTCCGTTTTATTTGTTTTTAAAATTAACTCAGCATAATTTAAGTATGCCCAGGTTATACTATTCGGATAAACTTTTTTAAAATCAAGCGCCTGCTTGTAAAAGTCAATTGCCAGATTGTAATCTTCTTGCATCTTGTAAATATCACCGAGGGTGTTAAGCGCATCCCTTTTATTGAAGTTGTCGTCTGGATATTCGGCCAACATTTTTTTGAGCAAAGTTTCAGCAACCTTTAGAAGCTCTTTATTTTTTGTAAATACTAATTCAATGGCTTGTATTTTTAGATATTGTGCTCTTTTAAATAGTCTTGCACGTCCCAGCTTGGTAAAAAATTCTTCCTCGTCAATTTTTGTCCAGGTTTTACGCCGATACCAGTCAGTCATTTGAGTTATTTCTAAGATTCATTAGGGGTTGTAAATCTAGTTTACCTGAAAATGGATAGTGGCTGGGATATAATTTTACATAGACCAGAAATCTACACACTACCACTATCAATTATTTCTGGCGCTATTTTAACTCCGATTATTATTCCGCTTGCCCAAATCTGTTTGGTAATATACAGGTTATCCCTGTCAGATAAATATGAAATGAGTAAATCTGCTTTTTCCGAATGACCTGATGGCCAGTTATCCTGAGGTAACATATCATCAATGACGTAGAGAACTCCAGTATTTAACATAAAAAGTGGAGTCTCAAACATTAAATACTTACCATGACAGGTGTCAGCAAAAATATAATCAAACTTTTTTGTTGAATTCTGGGTCAGCCATTCTCCGCAATCTTAAAGGATTAAAGTCAGACGACTATCTGATCCCAAATGATCTCGGGCAATAGATAAAAAATCAGGATCATTATCAATTGTTGTCAGTACTGAAATTAGATCCATTTCATAAATAATCCAAGCTGTCGAAAGGCATGTTCCAGTTCCTAATTCCAAGAAACTACCTGATGGTTTTGATGCAGCAAGGGTTCTTAATAAAGAGCAGGATAACAGCTCCGATGCCATTGTAAAGCCAGAATTTATAGTTGCTTTGGTAATTAAAGTAAAGCTTTCGGGCAAATCATCAATTACGGTTTGCATCATATATCATTTGAGGTAATGGTGAAGGTTTACGACATTTGTTTGGCAGTGGCAGAGAAATTCCCTTGACAGAAACGACTAAACCAAATACTAAGCTCACTATTATTGCCAATTAGATGTCAGGTACGAATTTTAAATTGCTCTGTATTCTGGCTTGCATTTAATATATGTGTTTTTGATATAGCTACATTAACATCTTCCACCTGGTCAATTAAAAACAGGTTCCTTTCCATTTTACCTACAAGCATTTCATGTGGCATTTTAGAAAGCGGTCTTTCTAATAACTGATCGATTTTAGATTTTGATTCTTAAGATGCAAAATAGAAACCAGTTATTTCACTAATGATCAAGCATTAAGAGAAAGTTTTCACTTATCAACTTTTACCCGTAGTTAAGATCACGTAGGCCGATCGGGTATTTGAATTGTTGCTTTGAATTAATTTAACCTAAAAAAGTTCACTTTAGCTCCTTAACGACCTCTTCGGGCGCTAAAACACTTAATTTCATCCAAACATCTTTATCGGGGTTGCCGTCTTTATTAACTTTTAGTGCCGTTATTTTATCAATTATATCCAAGCCTTTTATAATTTCTCCAAAGACAGTATAATCGTGATCTAATCCCGGGGTACCACCAATCGTGCGATAAACTTCCCTTTGCGCCTTGGGTATATGCGTACAATACTTTTTTTCTACGGCATCCAACTGATCATTTGTATACTTTTTGCCATCAACTATATAAAACTGAGTAGTAAATGATTCTTTAGCTGCATTGTCATCCCGACCCATTGCAACAGCTCCTCTTTTATGAAATAGCGCGTCATTAAATTCGGGCTTGATCCAATATTGCTCAGCGTTTAATTTTTTTGATTTACCATATAAAGAATCCGGATCACCACCCTGAATAACGAATCCTTTTAAAATCCTGTTAAAGGTAGTGGAGTTAAAATACCCCCCTTTTATTAGTTTTATAAAGTTATTGCGATGTACAGGTGTTTCATTATATAGTTTAACAATGCATGAGCCTTGTTCCGATTCAATTTTTACATACCTATTTTCTTGCTGTGCATAGGTAATGTTAACGTATAAACTAAAAACGATGACTAACAGTTGTTTGATGTTTTTCAAATTGATAGTATTTTAAGGATTTGAGTTTTTTTAGGACTATCCGGAGTACAGTAGTTCGCACTCATACCAGATCGTACACAACAACCGCTACTTGGCGATGGCAGGGGTATTACTTTAAGCAGATCACCAAACCCATATCCAAAGCTCCCTCCTATTAACAGTCAGATGTAAGCTGGCATTTTTTAATTGATTTTTTTCTGTGCGCTCGTTTTATATTTATGTACTAGTACAGAACTAGTCTGTATTTATGCCTACCAGCCAGATCGATGTAAAAAATACTTTCTTTTCCATTTTGTCAGGGGTTATTACCTGTGTCGTTTTTAAATTCGATCTCGTTTAAACCTACATGTCCACTTCTGAATGGCTTTTAGTCCAAGTGGCTGAGTTTACTGGATAGTTGATAGTACTGGCCCACTTTGGTCAGTACAGGAATTTTATTTATAGTTTTTTACCTGTAAGTTCTTGAAATTCTATTTCATTAATGCATTTTTTCATATCATTACTTTTCCATCTTATTGCTAGTATTCCAGATCCTTTATGCGCCTGATTCGGGGTTAAAAAATCACAAGAAGCATGAGGTCTTACCGCGTTGTAGGAGCTAATGCTTTTTGCCACATGTACTTTCATTTCGCTCATTGTTTGAAACAGCTGATCGAGCAAACAAAGGGGCGGCTAGATAAAATCTTAAACAAGCCAATGACCAAACAAAAAGCTAAAATAAAAATTCATTTCTACAGTTCCATAAGATTGGGTAGGGGAAGCTATGTGCAAGAAGTAAACATTCCCTATAATTTGCAAACTGTAGAAATCTAAAACAGTTTTGTAAAAGTCGTAGTAGCGCTCTATAAATCCTACAAAACCTCCTAAGGACCAGTGTAGCTGAGCAGCGAATAGCCAACGAGTCCCGACTATCAATGTTCGGGACTTTTGCATTTTATTTTAACCGGTTTTTACTTTGGGGACTTTCAGCTGTACGACTTAATGTTAGTGGTTCGTTGTTTTCTCAATTCGTTTCTCTAATTATTTTTAAAGTTTAGTAAGGGCAGAACCTTTATGAGCGGCAATATGTTCCGTCCTGTTGCTTTCTATTTCATATTGGGGTTCTTCTTTCGTAGCGTGGTGTGTATAACCTTTGTAATCGAAATCTTTTCTATGTATTTTAATGATAGTGCCTGATACTCGTCCCGCTTCGGAGTTCCAGCTTACTTTATCGCCGACATTAAATTTTGTTTCCATAAACAAATTTTAAATTGCAAATTTAATTTTCTTCGGAATAAAGTACCTTATCGTCAACTATTCTTGCCGATGCAGTGTATTTATGTTCCTGAGCTTTCCCTGTTGCCATAATATGTAATACCGTCCAACCTTTTGCTTTCAGATAATCGGACACCATCGAACGATGACATCTCCACCAAACTGCTTCGGAGCACATAAAAGCCGTTGGCTGTTGTAAAGAGATATGTTCCAATTTAATGATGGCACTTTCAAATATTTCGCTTTCCATATAATCGGCATAACCTCTAAAAGAGTCATTGTTCCATCGGTTATTTTTCGAATCTTTTTTCACCATTCTTCTTCCCCCTAAAGCAGCCAAATGGATGTATTGTATTCCGGCTTCTTCTAAGGATATTTTTAAATTTTCCTTGTCCAATTGCGGGAACTTACGTGAACCGGGTAAGCTCCTTATGTCGGCAAGAATTTTAATGCCAAAAGATTGCAGCATATCAAAAAAATTAGCCAAACTACGGGTAGAATGTCCTATAGTATAGATGGTATGTGTTCCCAGTTTGTTCATTGGGAATTGTTCAATGCTAAAATATATTTGTCAATATACTGCTGTTTTTCTTTGGATTTATATTGCTGAATGTATCGCGGGTGTTCAAGGGTTTTTAACCTATCAAACAACTTTACTTCTTTGTTTAATTTTTAAATAAAATTTGCATTTTTTTTCCCCAACACAAAAACCTCCGAAGTATCTAATCCCAGACTGATGTGTTTTTTCAAAGACATTATCATAAAGTCTTTCACCATTTCAAAAAGAAAAGGATCGTGATAATAATTGACATTAACCCATTTGCCGTCTTTTGTTTGACGGGTAATAGCTAAAGGAAATGGAGAGTTGATATAAAAATGTGTATAAAATTCTTTTGGTCCTCCATATTCAGCAATTATATCGTACATAAAAACAGAAGAAATCTCGTGCGTATGTGCAGATTGCATTTTGATACAGCAGGCACTTTCCAGTCGTTTGGTATCCGTAAATGGCACACCCGTTACCCCGGCTCCGTGACGGCTCGGGTTAATACCGATAATAAATCTTCGTTGCTTTGAATCGTTGTAATATTTATTATAAAATTGCTGCATTACCTCTATTGTTTCAGGATTATTTAGGTAAGGATTGATCACCTGAAAACCTTCTGGCAGTTTGCCAGCATAGTGTAAATGGCGGTTAAAATCAATCACTTTATCTGCAAAGGTATTTGGCATAAGAATTTCATTTATTTTCCTATCCTGCAAATTATTTTAGCATACTCATTGAAGGATAAAAGAGCAAAACTCCAATTGTACTCTGTCTTTTTATTACAATTAACTTTCATTTTTTTAGGCTTGTTGGTCGTTGTCTGTTAATAGCCGCTAACGGCTACTTCTTGGGGATGTGGCGGTAATTGAAATTCGTCAGCCCATAACTGCTGTTGAATGAAGTTTCAAAAGATGATGGTAAAAACTACAGCCTGGCATTATTTGTCAGCTTGAACTGAAGCCCAATAGCGAACAAAAGTTGAGCATATATTCGTCGCCCCGCCATATTGCCAAGCCGCCTGTTAGCAGTATACTTTATTGTTTATAAATCATTCCCCACTTCTTAGCAATTGCCCGCCTTTCCTCCATTGTCTTTTGGACAAATGGTTGCCCCACAGGTTGTCCCACTTCTCTAAAAAAATTCTCGAAGCCCGATGGAGTATATGCCATTCGCATTTCAATATTTATTCCTCCGGTATTTTTTAACCCATGCCACTTTCTTTTTGGAACGATAATAACAGCACCTTCATTTACCTGATATTCCTTGTCGCCCAATGTGAAAACTCCTGAGCCTTTGTGAATAAAAATTAATTCATCTTCATTCATATGTTTATGAACAGGCAAAAAATCACCGGGTCTAAACGACTCGGATAAAAAACAAATAGAGTCCGAACCTTGAGACTTTGCAATTTTTATGTGCACAATAGAAGAGCCATCACGCATACGAACAGCTTCACCTTCGTCTTCATTAACTACTAATCCCTCAAAATCTGTGGGTATCTCTGCAAATGCCAATGTGGGAAGCATTAAGCCGCTTAAAATTCCAAAAGTGCCATTTTGAATAAATTGTCTGCGTGAATTCATAAAAAGCTATTTAAGTTGAAAATGAAAGTTGCTGCTAACGACCTCTGCTTGACGGTGGCAGGGGGCTAACCCTAATTACCGGAACAACTAACCAAACTACTCAGCCCCATGCTGTTGCCAATCAGATGTTATGTGCTATTATTTCACAGTAATCAAGCCAGGCAATAGTTGTCTCGCATTATCAAGTCTTTTACCTGAGCCATCAACGGCTGAAGTTATTCGTCGGTATTGTTCTCCGCAATGAGGACAAATACCGAAATAGGATATTTTCTAAAATTCTGCTGATGAGTGAGATTTTTATCAAACGTCAGAAGTGCTTCAATGCCGTCACCAAGCATCAGCTTCAAAAGATCTCCATTTCTAAGACCGTTCCAGCCCTTTTCAAGAACGGTATACACCTCATGGTCGGATAGATCTAGCTTGAGACGCTTGGGTATATTCTCATCAAGCAACAGTCGCATATAGACTTTGAATATTCTTGGAAGTTAATAACTTATAAGCAGCTTCCAGCAAATCAGTCACTTGCTGGCGCGAAACAGAAGGGAAATCGTCCAGAAAGGTATCAAGAGATACACCAGCCTCTATGTGATCAAATAGTGATTCTATTGAGACACGAGTTCCAGAAAAAACCGGTAAACCGCCTAAAATATCTTCGTCAATTGTAATTAGGGTCATGATATCCATAGTCTAAAGTAACGAATTGAATTTGTTTTTAATAGCACATAACGTCCTCGGTTTGGCGGTGGCAGGGGACTGACCTTAACCGGAACATCTAACCAAAATACTCAGCCCATGATATAGTCAATCAGATGTTATGTGCCTATTTTTTACTTTTATCTATACTTTCTAAACACTCTAAAGAATATACTGTAGTGGGCTAACTGCATATTAATATTTTATTACTTAATTACAAGAGATAAAATATACAGAAAATCATACCTAGATTGAATGCTGAATGGCAAACAATTGCACCCAAAAGTGATTTTGTATATTTTTTAAAAGATATGAATAACAAACTCACCAAAAACATACTGTCGACCCAGATCAAAGTTGGGTATCCGAAAAGGCTCCACTTACTATCAATGAAGACTAATCCAAAATGTGAAATGTGAGTTAATGCAAATGCTGAGCCCTCAACAATTGACGCCTTCCGCTCGCCAATAGAGTTTGCGAAACTTGACTGAACAATCCCTCTAAAAAACAACTCTTCTCCGACTGGGCTAAAAGTCATACCCGTGAGTGCCATGATTGAGAATAAAATTGACTTATTACTTGATGTTATTCTCTGAGGAATTTTATAGGACTTATCGATATAATGGTACCAATTTTCATAAGAATTTCCATACATGTCTTGGCCTGGGAGGTGAAGAAGCAGACTTGCAGTTAATCCCGCCACAAAGGCAAGTAAAATTCAACTGTATTTTTTAGAGCCTACTATTCCAATTTTATTTCGCCCAGATTTACTTAAGAAAATAAATGGTGCAATTGCAGAGACAGTCATGATAACACCAATGGAGCTATTGTTCCCAGAAGAGTTTGCATTTAACACTAAAATGAACCGGGGAACACATACTGCCAGAATTAAAAAAAACCCGAATTTCCAGTCAAAGCTGAATATTCTGCTCCAAAAGGGTCTTAATTCATTATCCATAAGTAATCAAATTCTGTTTTTTTATCTGGTTATGGTTTTCATCGGCACATAATGTCCTCAGCTTGTCGGTTGCTACTTTGTCTAAACCTGCTATTGCAAATACTTTTGTTGTGCGTAGGCTTTTTGGTCTCCTAACGAGTTTGCCGATAAACAATTCTTCCGTCAATCATTGTCAATACACTTTTTGTTGCTGGCAGATGTTCTTTAGGTGTCGAGAAAATGTCCTGAGATAAAACAACTAAATCTGCAAACATACCGGGCATTAATGTACCTTTCTCTTTTTCTGTAAACTCGGCATAAGCATTAGTTTTTGTATAAGCAATCACAGCCTTTTCTACAGATATATTTTCCTTTGAATCTTTTTGGTGGCTAGTCATTATCATTATATCCCAAAACGGATTGGTAGTACCATCAGGTGAAACAGAAACCATAATGCCTTTATCAAGAAAAGATTGGATGTGGCTACCCTGGCCATATTTCGGTGTATGTGCCATGATAATACCCATGTCGTGTATCTTCTGTATGTCTTCAGAAGTAGCATTATCTGAAGCATTGTGTTCAAAGCGAACACGTTTGCTTCTCCATACAGCATCTTTTCCCGTTTGCTTCATAAGCGAAAGAACCAGCGACATCGTACTATCACCTACAATATGCATCATTAATTGTGTGTGGCTGTTATAAGCTTCACGCAAAATTTGTTTTATTGTATCAACTGGCATATTGGTTCGGCCATACCAATTTGGCTTGCCCAGATAATGTTGCCTTTGAAGTGACGCTTCTTCGAAAGGTGTTCCATCAATTATGTATTTTACACCTGAAATATATATTAGTGGTACAGGATGCGTATTGATATTTTTCCATTCGTTTAAACTTCTTACATTTTTGTTTGTAGCGGGAAAAGGAATTATACGAATCCGCTGAGGAAGATTTGCTTTAATATAATAGGGGGCTGATGTTGGAAAATCAAAGTTCATAAACTGTACCGTAGTTATGCCCATTTTTACCTGTTCATTTGAGTATAGCCGTAGTTCTTTAATAAGGTGGTCAGGTTCTGCGGTACTAATTGCCAGCCATACTGGCCATTGTGCATATTCATACAAGGCACCAGTTATAAGATTACTCCCTGATTTTCTTGCATACCAGCCACCTAAAGGGTCTGGTTCATCATTGGCAATGTCAAGCATTTTTAAGGCGTAGCTGTTTAACACAATACCATGTCCCCACATATTTTGCAATTCTACAGGATTGTTCGGAGCAAGACTATCTAAAACACTTCGCATTGAAGGGTCAGTAAATACCACCATACCCGTAAGGCCGCTAATCCATTCACCAGGCTTTGCTTCTTTTACTAATCTTGTAACCGAATCAATCACATTCATTTTTGAAGGACCTTCAACAGAAAATTTTGCACTAAATGATTTGCTTACTGGCGAAGAAAAACCAGGATGGTCGTGTGCATCATTAAAGCCTGGAACAACAGTTTTGCCTACTAAGTCAATTCTCTTTGTTTTAGCAGATGCTGTTTTTTCTATTGAAGCGTTTGAGCCAACAGCAATTATTTTGTTGCCTTTAATAGCTAATGCCTGCACATAAAGTTGAGCAGTATCTGAAGTAAAGATTTTTCCATTGGTTAAAATTATGTCTGCAGATTGAGCATATACATTTATACTAATCAAAGTCGAAATTAATAGTGGAAAGAAAATGTTGATAGTTTTATTTTTCATGTCTTTATTATTTATTGGTTATTGACGGCGGGTTCGATAAGGTTACGCACAGTGTCCTTAGCTTCGCGGTTGCAGTGGCTGACCTTAACCGGAACATCAAACCAAAATACTCAGCCCCTTATATAGCCAATCAGATGTTAAGCGCACCATTTTTTAATTGGCAGCTTAAGGGCGTTCGCATTCTATTTATGTACAGGTGCAGATCTAGTCTGAATTTATGCCTACCAGCCTATTCAATTAAAAAATATATTACTTTCCTTTTTGCCATAGTGTATTGGCTGCGGCGTTTTAAAATGCGGTCTCGTTTAGACCTATACCCTACTGAATTTCAAGATACAAAATGGAAACCAGGTATACCACAGATGTTTAGCTAACGTGTAAATAGATTTTACGGGGCGACTTACTCACCTGCATTTATGCTCACTCGGGAAGAAAGGGCGAACGGGCGGCAGCACTCATACCGGATCGCGCTTAACGTCTTCGGCTTGGCTGTGGCAGGGGGCTGAGCTGGAACTGTCTAAGAAATTTGCACACTTAGTTTAGAAGTCTTACAAAAATATATTTTTTCGTATCTCAAGCAAATAATCCAGTGCTTATTGCAGCCTGTGTGCCTTCAGCTACAAGTTGTCTTTGGGTCAACAGATTTTTACGACTGCAGCATGTACCCACTGATTCATTTGCTGATTCCCTCAACAATGGGTCTAAGGGGCTCGTCGGCTGAAGTCAGATCCTATTCTTTAAAGTTTAGCTTTATATTGTAGAGATTGGCACGGGTCATGAAGGATGTTTATTGAAGGAAATAAACATCCCGGGTTATTGCTTTTGGAAAACCCGGATTGAATGGGAGGCTGTATTTTTGCTTGACAGTTTGGTAAAGAAGACCTATGAGAGCAGAAATTGGGAAAGCAATACCGTAGCAAACATATAATGGTATCTTGCCGACTTTCTTAAACCCTAACACCAATGTCTTTTAGTTCCCTTGGCTTATCCCCTGCTTTGTTAAAGACTCTTGTAGATAACAATTTCACAGTACCAACACCTGTTCAGGAAATTGCTATACCTGCCATTCTTAATAAGAAAGACGTATTGGTTATCGCTAAAACCGGCTCAGGAAAAACCGCTGGTTATGTGTTACCCATATTAATGAATCAGCAAGGATCAGCTGGCCTGAAAAATCGCCATGTAAGGGTGCTGGTTTTAGTTCCCACGCGTGAATTGGCTGAACAGGTAAAGGACGTCTTTCGCATTTTCAGCATGGCATTACCTGAACGCATTAAAACACTGGTTGTGTATGGTGGAGTGTCCATTAATCCACAGATGATTGCATTGCAAGGCGTAGATGTATTGGTTGCTACGCCAGGAAGATTATTGGAATTAGTGGATTCGAATTCAGTTCATCTATCAAATATTGAAACACTTGTGCTGGATGAAGCAGACAAAATGCTGAATTTAGGATTCAGGGATGAGCTGAATAAAATCCTTGCACTTTTACCAAATAGACGTCAGAATATTTTACTTTCAGCCACACTGAGTGATGATTTGGAGCATATTCACCAGATCTTGCTGCATGAGCCTGTTGTAATTAAGATTACAGGTGAAGAAGCTTCATTAGACCTGATCAGGCAGGTAGCTTATATTGTTTCAGCAGAAGAGAAAGGTCCATTTTTGCGTTACCTTATTAATCACCACAAAATGAGACAAGTGCTGGTCTTTGCTTCTTCCGTTCACCAAGTAGACGCGGTAGTTAATAAGCTTCTAAAAAATAACATCGACGCAAAAGCTATACAGAGTAAAAAAAGCCAGGGGTCAAGAACGGAAGCTTTAGCGGATTTTAAATCAGAGAGATTAAGGGTCTTAGTAGCTACAGATTTAATGGCAAGGGGAATAGATATCAGTTCTCTTCCTTTTGTGATCAACTATGAATTACCGAGGTCACCAAAGGATTATATTCACCGCATCGGCAGAACCGGTCGTGCTGGGGTTGCTGGCGATGCCATTTCGTTGGTTAGCGTAAGTGAGCTGGCTCATTTTGGGGTTATAGAGAAAAAAATGGGACGCAAAGTCAATTTAATTGATCATAAAGAAGCTTAAAATTTATAGTTGCCTGAAAGAAATGGGAGGAGGTCATACCCACGATTTCCTAAAAACCGAACGGCCAGTTATTTAGAGGAGCTGCCAACACCGGATCGCGCTTAACGTCCTCGGCTTGGCGGAGGTAGGAGGCTGACCTTAACCGGAACAACAATCCTAAGTACCCAGTCCCGTGCTATTGCCAATCAGATGTTAACTGGCTTTTTATAAGTCTAGGATTATTGGCAAGTTTCGCTTTAAAACAAGCTGCAAGGTCTCCGGTAAGACGCCAATCCGCTACTTAAGCCTGACGTTATCCACAGCCCTGATCTGATCTACCATAATATCACAGTCTTGAACAAGACCAGATATTCCTTTTTGAATATGAACTCGGAGTATTTCTGCATCAGGTTGAACAATGGTAGTTATCGGACAAACTAGTGTAGCTGGGTGCTCAGAATTAAGTAATTCGGTCTGAACGACTATTACTGGCCTAATTTTCCCCGACTCTGTCCCCATTCTTGGATTTAAATCAGCTAACCAGATCTCAAATTGCTTAATCTTCACTTTTTAATTGCTCGAATTCGTGCAAAACTTTCATCGATACTTTGCTTACCAGCTTTGACTCATGACTTAACTGAGCAGTGAGGAGTATTCTTCTTTGTACCTGGTTATAAAAATGAACTGCTTCGTTGATATACCTATTTCTGTTCTTCATAACCTTGGACAGGATATCTTCTGTTTCGGAAAACAAAGAATCATCCAGTTTCACGCTTAGATTTTTCATATTGCAAATACAAGAAGTATATACCAAAAGTGTCACTAAACTGTCTTTTTATGCCAGTTAACGTCCTCGGCTTGGCATTGAGTATTACCATGAAAGCGATGGATACAAGTGTTCCTGCCTGGAGAATGGCAATTAAAAACAGACCTATAATAGCCTCCCTTTTGTTTCATTCAGACCAAGGCTTTCAGTTTGCAGGCATTGAGTTCAGAAACGAGCTTTAGTTATGGCCTGTGATTCAAAGCATGAGCCGAAAGGGTAACTGTTGGAATAATTCTGTTGCTGAATCATTCCTTAAGACCATGAAAACAGAATTATTATACCAGACAAACTATGTCACCATAAAAGAAGCTGAGAGGGCAATATTTGAGTATATTAAGGTTGATTACAACCGGAACCGAAATCATTAAACATTGGATTACCATTCCCCGGAAGCCTACGAAGCAGTTCTAACTATGAAAAGAGAATCAGCTTAAAATTCCCACAGAAAATAGTTGCAATTCCAAAATGAATATTTAACATCGCATTAATTATGATATTCAGCATCAGACTATTATTAGTTATAATTCCAATTATACTAATACCGGCATTAACTTTTTCTCAGACGACTGCCACAATAAATAAAAATAGTACAATCATCAAAGGCTCTGTAATAGAAGAGATCTCTCACATGCCACTCCCCTATATTAATATTGGAGTTATTGGTAAACCTATTGGAACAGTTTCAGATTCAACAGGAAACTACAGCCTGACAATTTTTATAGAAAACCTGAAAGATTCATTGCAACTATCTAGCGTTGGGTACGCGGTTAAACGAATCTTGATTGCTGATCTCATCAGGCAGAATAATGTACCAATTGAGCTAAAAAGAAAACCGATGACCCTAGCAGAAGTGGTAGTCAATGGTACAAACACAAGAACGCAAATTATTGGTCGGCAAGACAGCGGATTACTTGTGCAGGTTTCAATTCACAGTAAATACAATGCAAAAGCAACAATCGGGTCTGAAATGGGCATGCTTATTAATCCTGAAAAAAATGGGGCAATGCTTAAAGACTACAACTGGTTTATATCTGCTAATAATTTTAGAAAAATAAAGTTCAGAATAAATATTTATTCTGTTAAAAATGGCTTCCCCGATACCTTGATTTATAATAAACCAATTTATTCATCAGTTGAAAATTTTAAAACAGGGTGGACAAAAATTAATCTAGAAAACTACCATATAAAGCTTACAGGAGAAGCGGTAATCAGTTTACAATGGTTAGAAGGTATTATGGATAAAGATCAACCTCCCATAACAAGGATACCAGCAAGTATTTCTTTTTCTAAGAAATGCTTTGTCAGAATTGCCAGCCAGGATGTGTGGAAGAAAATGAGAGTAAATCTCAGCCAATTTGTAACGGTATACTATTGACATTTACTATCAGCGTCTTGTCATTATTAGAGAAAACAATCAATTATTTTGTCGTTTTAAAAGAGTAATTAATGATTATTATCGTCTTTATACTAGCCGCTTTTCATGAACAACTTATTGCATTGTAGGCAGAAAATGAGATTGGCCCGTTTGCCAGTATTGTGCCTTTGTTATATATAGAGTTTCAGCCAAACTCCTTAGTATTTGTTGGCATAAACCCTTCTTTCAATGCTAAAGTCCCCGGCCCTTTGTAGACTTAATCTTAAACGTGGTAAAGAGTAAATATTATCGTTTTAGATGTATTTAGACGTTGGCTATACCTTAACGGGAGTAATTAATCCATTATATGTAATTTAGTACCGATAGGGTATATTTAGAGTAATTTAGTTATATTTGCACCCTAAAGGGTATAAATATGTTATCTGAATTTTTAAAATCAAAACGAAAGGCATTTAACTTCACACAGGAGGTACTTGCAAATAAAGCAGGCGTGGGTCTTCGGGTGGTTAGAGAAATGGAACAGGGCAAGGCTACATTAAGAATGGATAAGGTTAACCAGGTGTTAGCCCTATTTGGATCTGAATTAGGTGTAATAACAAAGCAAAAAGGTAATGAGTAACCGTGGGTTAGTATATTATCAGGATCGGCTTGCCGGTGTTGTAGCCGAAACCGACGAGGGCTACGAATTTACCTATAATGCTGAATATTTAAATACTGAAACGGCTAAACCTATTAGTTTAACCTTGCCATTATCAAAAAAGAAATATGCCGATAGGGTTTTGTTCGCTTTTTTCGACGGTTTAATTTCCGAAGGCTGGTTGCTGAATTTAGCTACCGAGCATTGGAAAGTTAAAAGGAATGACCGTTTCGAGTTATTATTAATGACATGTAGGGATACCATTGGCGCAGTGACCATCATACCCGAAAACAGATAGATTATGGCAAATTTTTGGTTTTGTTATCAAAATGCAGGGGAAGGTGAGTATCATGAAAAATGCTCGAAGAAATTTTTTGGAACAGCTATCCCCCCCCACGCTTGAGCTAAATAATCAGCTGTTAGAGGATTTGGCCGAACAAACGATTAATGCAAGGATTGCAGTAACGGGTGTTCAACCTAAGCTTTCCGTGGCCCTGGAAAATAGCAAGGAAAATACAAGGCTTACGATAGTTGGCCTTTGGGGAGAATATATCCTTAAACCGCAGCAAGAGCAATACCCGATGATGCCGGAAACGGAAGATTTGACGATGCACCTTGCGTCTTTGTTTAAAATACCTATATGCGAACATACTTTGTTAAAAGCAACTGATGGCAGCTTGATTTACCTTGCCAAAAGATTTGACCGGGTTAAAGGAAAAAAAATCCATGTTGAAGATTTTTGTCAGCTATCTGAATTTTTAACTGAGAGCAAATACAAAGGCTCTT
>JANLVJ010000059.1:0-42653 GCA_031363945.1 bacterium
CGTGATGTTTACCGTATAGGTTCCTGCTGCCAGGGCACTAAATGAGCCTGTAGCATTTGTTGTTGCCCCCAGGGTATAGCTATAAGTTGAAGTACCTCCTGCTACCGCTACTGTTACTGCCCCTGTTGAACCGCCGAAGCACTTGACATTCGTCTGGGCACTAATGCTTGACGTCAGTGCTGAAGCAGGCTGGGTGATTGTTGCTGTCGAGGTTGTTGTACATCCGTTGACATCAGTCACTGTTACGGTATAACTGCCTACGGCAAGGCCTGTAGCTGTGGCGGCAGTCTGTACCGGGCTAGTTGACCATGAGTACGTATCTGTTCCTGTTCCACCGGCTGGGGTAACTGTAGCTGTTCCTGTTGAACCACCGAAACACTTCACATTTGTCTGAGCCGTAATGCTTGACGTTAAGGCTGCTGCTGGCTGGGTGATAGTTATAATCTTCGATGGTGACAGGCATCCATTTGCATCCTTTACAATAACAGTATAGTTTCCAGAAGGAAGATTTGAAAAGAAATTGGATAACTGGTAGCTGGTTCCATTATTGTCTGAATACTGCAATGTGCCTGTGCCGCCAGATCCTGTAACAGTGATTGAACCAGTAGAGGCACCAAAACAATTGATATTCGTTTGAGCTGTGGTAAAGCTTACAACCGCAGGTTGAGAAATAACAACAGTATTGCTACTGGTACAACCGTTTTTATCTTTTGTGGTAAAGGTGTAGGTTCCTGCCCCCAGATTATTAAAAACATTAGAAGTCTGAAGTGGAGGAGTAGCGGCGTAAATTTGGAATTCAACAAGTGAATACCCATATATAGTTCCGCGGGCCGTTCCATACATTCTAACGTAACGACCAACACCAGTAATAGGCAGGATATTGGTTGCAGCTGTATTGCCTGTTACAGTAGATACAGTTGTCCAGGTTACAGCATCATTTGAGATTTGAATTGTAAAGTCTTTTCCGAGAGCTGTTTCCCAATAAAGCTGTACACTTGAAAGAGCCGTTGGAGTTCCCAGATCTACGTACATCCACTGAGGATCAGAAAACTGAGATGACCATCTTGAAGCAAAACTATTTATGCCGTCAACAGCTAAAGATGGAGGGTAAGATGCACTTTCATTTGAAGAAGAAGCGGTATTTTTTCCGAGTGCAATATTATTAATCTGGCTTTGGGTATATGAGTATCCAGGTGTACCCCCAGATGGATTAAGTGTGATACTCGCATCCGTTTTCCCATTACATGAAATTGGAGCAGTGGTAGTTGTTGTCGTTAGCGGAGCGGCAGGTTGGGTTATTATAAAAGTTTGTGTTGCGCTTGCTTTACCACTGCCATCCTGAACATAAACTGTATGAGAACCAGGGGCAAGAGGAGAAAATGTTGTACTGGCTTTGCCGATACCATCAACTACCATTGAATAACCACTACCGGTTCCGCCTACGGGAATGACGGTAATACTGCCATTGTTGTTACCATAACAATCAACATTGGTTGAAGTGTAAGTAAACGTAACTGGTAGGGCAAGAATCGATTTCGCCGAAGTAAAATTAGCCGGGGTTAGTGTAAAAACCGAGAACCAAACTAAAAATAATTTAAGTAAAAAATTTACACTCGCTTGAGAACGTAATATAAAAGTACTTACTGTTTGTTGACCCCGAGACAGATTTAGACTTGTAATCACTAATTCTAATTATAAGGACATAATTCAATAACTTTAAAATCATCGGCAAGACCAGAACTTTAAGGGAATTAAGGTCAAAACAATAAGATGTGTGCGTTACTTGGATCCTCGTACGGGGGGGCAATATTTTTAGTTATTATCGTTTATGTTACAAACTACAGCGTTTTGAGTATATGCGTTTGGTCTCAGGTAAATGGTAATGTCTGAAAATTAGAAATTCTAGATTAGTTTATAAATATCTATAGAGATATAAAACTATTTATAATATGCATTGATAAAAGGAAATAAGTAGATAAGCACTATAAAAGCTGGAATTATGAGCTAAGAGCGACTATTTGTAATCTTTTGGGAATTTCCTGAAGGGGCAATCAACAATTAAAGCCTTATAGTTATTACCTGACTAAAATCAATAAAAATAAATTTTGGCAAAGGTTAGTAATTATAAAAAGTAATTTAAATGGTATTAATGTAACTGAATAAATACAAAACACCGATCTGAATATTTCGCTCAGTTATTACTTTCAATAAGTAAGAAGGAGTTTTTCAGCTCAATCGTTATCTCGTATTTTTTTTAATGGAAGTTTTACAAAGGCACTTCTTCTGGGTGGGGGCATGACAGAATTCTCGCCTTTAACTGCTTTCCAGATTATAGAATTTAATTCAAGATCTGGAACGGCATCTTCCTTTGTCAGATTAAAAGTTTCTGACGTCTTCGCACTCTTATTCCATGCAGTATTAATTACATGAATATCTACCTGGGCTGGTTTTAAAGTATAAGGGGTAAAATCCGGCTTATTTGTCATCGACCTGAATAAAGGTGTTGCTGCGGCATCATATTGACTCATCGGCTTCATCCCGATAATTAGTTCGATTGTGCGCAGTACTCCAGAGGTAGAGTACATTGTATGGTCGACATAATTTCTCTTAACATAAGGTCCGGCCAGGTAAACTGGTGACCGGTGTGCATCAACATGGTCAGAGCCGTTCTGAGCATCATCTTCTAGAATAACTACAAAGCTTTCTTTCCAAACTGAACTTTTTGATAAATGCTCGATCAGTTGCCCTACTGCAAGATCGTTATCTGCAAGAGCTGAAATGACCGAATAATTACCCTTTCTTGCCCCGCTGGTATGGTCATTTGCCAATCTTATCGTACTTAACTGAGGCAGATTACCCATAGATACAAGTGAATCAAAATCTTTTTCCCAGATTCGTTCCTTTAAAGAATCAGGAATACTCAGGTCAAAACCAGGGTAAGCTGTACAACTATGACCCTTAAGTGAATTTAGTGCAACAGTATTCAGCTCAGCAAATTCACCATAAGTTCTATAGGTAATTTTTTCTCGTTGTGCATGATCCCAGATAAAACCTTCTGTTGGGTATGCTGCCTTACGAGTACCTTCGTAGTCATAATTGCCACCACGACCACCATAACTTGTTGGCCAGGTTTTTTCAACAAAATCAGTAGCATAAGCAGCCATACTCCAGTTGTGACCATCGGCGCTAACTTCTGCATCGACATAAAAATTGTCAAGCAATACAAAGTTTTTCGCCAGGCTATGTTGGTTGGGAGTGATTTTCTCTGGAAAAATACAAAGTGATGAATCACCATTTCCACCTTTCATATCTCCTAATACCTGATCATATGTACGGTTTTCTTTAATAATATAGAAAACGTGTTTGATAGGCGATGTTTTGCTGCCTACTTTAAATGGTATTGGATTTTCTTCAAACTTATTAGCGTGAAGTTCTTCATCCAGACGAAAAGGTGTGTTTTGAACAACCTGTCTGCTATATACTTCAAGCTTTGCAGCAGAAGGAACCGTTATTATTGATAAAGTCCCTTTAAAAAGCCCACCTATATATTGATCTGTACTGGCCTTAGAGCCTTTATGTTTCCCTTCTTCGCTATTTGGTTTTAAAGGGTTTGGGCCCTCTGGATTGGGCAATGAACTGAATCCTTTACCATTGGAAACAAAGATCTTGTTGCCACTTACTTTAATATTTGTAGGATACCAGCCGGTAGGTATAAAACCGGTCGAAATTGAATAACCAGGTTTACTGATATTAAATACTGCAAGACAATTATTGTCTGCATTTGCAATATATAATGTCTTTTCGTTCGAAGATAATGCAAGACCATTGGGTGTTGAACCAGCAAGACGAGTGGGAAATACTGCTGAATTAAGACGTTCAAGTTCTAATTTTTTATTAAAGTCAATTACTGAAACTGCATTATCATTTGCACTGGCAACAAACAATAGTGTACCCGCTTTATTAAATACCATTTCACCCGGGTGGTTACCTACAGGTATTGATCCAGTTATTTTTAAGGTGAGGGTATTAACAATAATTACCCGGTCTGAACCCCATAAGGTGATGACCAGTTGATGACTTAATGGTCTGAGAAGGCAGGAATAGCCTTCAGCTCCAATTTTTATTCTATTTACCAATGTTTTGGTTGCAAGATCAAATACATAGAGTGAGCTGTCTTCTTTGGTAACTGTAAACAATTTATTCTGTGTAGCATCTATAGCTATTCCTGTTGGCGATATTTTATTAACAGGCCATGGTTTCCCTAATACAAGAGAATCACTTTGAGAAAGATGTGAATTAAAGATTTTATAGATCCTGATCAAGTTATCATTACCCCCAGAAGCATAGATGTATTTTTCATTCTGACTGAAAGCAAGACCATAAAATGACTTGGGAATTTCAACCTGAGACAGTAGTTTATTATTAACAATATCAAAAAGCTGGATACTTTGCGTGCTTTGACCATTATTGGTAACAGCCAGAAGCTTTTTTGAATCTGATAGAACAATATGCAAGGGCAAATCACCCAATGGCAGTGACTTTCCGACAGGGCTCAATGACCAGCCATTTGGTAGAAGTACATGTTTAGTAAGGGGATTGGCTACAAACTTACGCTGATTTATATGTCCTGTATCAATACTGGTTTTTCGGGGAAGAATATATTTATTGGTTATCGCATGAACCTGGGAACAAAGTAAAATCAAACAATTAGCTGACAGGAGAAACGGAACTAAATATTTTTTATGCATGATCATAAGCAAACCTATCAAAATTGACGCGTTTGATAGTATTAAAAGGCAAAATTTAACTTAAAGATAATATGCAGTAAAAACATTTTATTACAGCAAACTGACCAGCTACATAAAACCAGGGGTACAAAACTGAGGATACTAAACCAGGGATACAAAACTGAGGATACTAAACCAGGAGTACAAAACTGAGGGTACTAAACCAGGGGTACAAAACTGAGGGTACTAGACCAGGGTACAAAACTGAAAGTACGAAACTGAGGGTACAAAAAAATCCGTACCTGGTTTAACAGATACGGATTGAATATGAAAAGAAGAGCTTTAGTTTAACGAATCAACTACAGCTTTAAAAGCTTCAGGATGATTCATTGCAAGATCTGCTAAAACCTTACGGTTTAAGCCTACGTTATGAGCATGAATTTTTCCCATAAAAACTGAGTAAGACATTCCATGCATACGAGCACCAGCATTGATACGTTGAATCCAAAGACCTCTGAATTCACGTTTCTTTACTTTACGATCTCTGTAAGCATACTGGCGTCCTTTTTCTAATGTGTTTTTAGCAACTGTAAAAACCTTACTTCTAGAGCCCCAGTAACCGCGGGCTGCTTTAAGAATTTTTTTTCTACGGCGGCGAGCCGCTACTACATTTACCGACCTTGGCATTTTGTTGAATTTTTGTATTCAGTGTTCCGAAGAAACTTGCTATAACTGACTAAATACATGGTTAATTAAATTTAACGGGTAGAAATTATTTTCCTATTCCCAACATACGTTTCACATTTCCCAAATCTGCATCATTAACCAACGTTGAATGCGTTAAATTACGCTTCTGTTTCGTGGTTTTTTTTGTTAGAATATGGCTCTTGAAAGCATGTTTCCTTTTGATTTTTCCGCTGCCTGTTACTTTAAATCTTTTTTTGGCAGAAGAATTTGTTTTAATTTTTGGCATAATAGATTAGGTATTATTTCTTGGCTTTCGGGGCAAGTGATAAAAACATTCTCTTTCCTTCAAGTTTTGGTAATTGTTCTACTTTCCCAACCTCTTCAAGGGCTTGGGCAAAGCGCAGCAATAAAATTTCACCTTGTTCTTTATAAACAATGGCTCGACCTTTAAAATGCACGAATGCTCTGACTTTAGACCCTTCGGTAAGAAAATTTTGTGCATGTTTCAATTTAAAATCAAAATCATGTTCATCAGTATTAGGTCCAAAACGAATTTCTTTGATTACCGTTTTTGCAGCCTTCGCCTTTATTTCTTTTGTTTTCTTCTTTTGTTCGTAAATGAATTTATTGTAGTCAATAACTCGGCAAACAGGAGGAACAGCATTCGGTGAAATTTCAACCAGATCAAGACCCAGTTCTTCAGCGAACTCCATTGCCTTACTGACGGGAAATATGCCTTGTTCAACATTCTCACCAACTAAACGAACCTCGCGGGCACGAATATGCTGGTTAATATTGTGCTCTGCCTCTTTTTTCTTGAAAGGGGGGCGATTCCCTCTGAAATTTGGGTTACTCTGTGCTATAAAATTATCCTCCTATTTATAGTTTTAGTTGTCAATTACGTTTAGTATTTCGGTATTAATGAGAGTTGTAAAATCGTCTATACTTAGAACACCCTGATCGCCTTCACCATGTTTCCTAACAGAAACAACTCTTTCCTGTTCCTCTTTTTCGCCTATGATCAGCATGTAAGGAATTTTCTTGAGTTCAGCGTCTCTTATCTTTTTCCCGATCTTTTCATCTCTGGAATCAAGTAAGGCGCGAATATCGGAATTTAATAGCAAATCAGAAACTTTTTTTGAATATTCATTATATTTTGAACTGATAGGCAAAATTATAACTTGATCAGGGGTTAACCATAATGGAAAATTTCCTGCACAGTTTTCTATCAAAACAGCCACAAAACGCTCTACAGAACCAAACGGAGCCCGGTGAATCATCACTGGGCGATGTTTCATATTATCACTTCCAGTATACTCGAGTTCAAAACGTTCTGGCAAGTTATAATCAATCTGGATTGTTCCAAGCTGCCATTTACGACCGAGTGCATCTTTCACCATGAAATCAAGTTTAGGCCCATAAAATGCGGCCTCACCATATTCAATTACTGAAGGTATACCTTTTTGCTGTACTGCTTCAATGATAGCACTTTCAGCCTTTTCCCAGTTTTCATCTGAACCAATATATTTACTGTGATTGGTCTTGTCACGTAGCGAAACCTGGGCAACAAACTCTTTAAACCCAAAGGCTTTAAATACTTGCAGTGTAAGATCAATGACTGATAAAAACTCACCTTTAACCTGATCTGGGCGACAGAACAAATGGGCATCATCAACAGTAAAGCCTCTTACACGGGTAAGACCATGTAATTCTCCACTTTGTTCGTACCGGTAAACAGTTCCGAATTCTGCAAGTCTAACCGGAAGATCTTTATAAGAACGTGGTTTAAACTTATAGATTTCACAATGATGCGGGCAATTCATGGGTTTCAACATGAATACTTCACCTTCAACCGGAGTTTCAATTGGCTGAAATGAATCTTTACCATATTTTTCAAAGTGGCCTGAGGTAACATATAAATTTTTATTACCGATATGTGGGGTTACAACCTGCTCATAGCCTGCTTTAGCTTGTAGTTTTTTAAGAAACCCTTCAAGCCTGTCTCTGAGCAAGGCGCCTTTTGGCAACCACAATGGAAGGCCCAGCCCTACTTTTTCTGAGAAAGTAAATAGTTCCATTTCACGGCCAATCTTTCTATGATCTCTTTTCTTTGCCTCTTCAATCAGCAAGATATGCTCGGTTAGCTCGCTTAACTTGGTGAAGGTGATACCGTATATACGCGTTAGCTGTTTATTTTTCTCATCACCTCTCCAGTAAGCACCTGCAATACTGGTAAGTTTTACCGCCTTGATGAAGCCTGTATCCGGAATATGTGGTCCGCGGCAGAGATCAGTGAAATTTCCCTGTTGATAGAAGGTAATTTCACCGTCTTTTAGACCTTGAATAAGTTCTAGTTTATATGGATCGCCTTTTTTCTCAAAATACGCGATCGCCTCCTCTTTTGAAACAGAAGAACGTTGAAAAACTTCCTTCGTCTTTGCTTTCTCAAGCATCCTTTTTTCAATGCGTTCAAAATCATCTGAAGAGATCGAAAAATCTCCAAAGTCAACATCATAATAAAATCCCTTTTCAATTGCAGGACCAATCCCAAACTTAGTACCAGGGTACATTTCTTCAAGAACCTCAGCCAATAAATGAGCTGATGAATGCCATAAAGTTGTTTTACCTTCTGCATCAGACCAGGTAATTAATCTGATCGAAGCATCTTCAGTAATTGGTCTGCTTGCATCCCAAACCTGGCCATTAACCTGTATTGCAAGAACATTTCTCGCTAAACCTTCACTAATGCTCTTTGCAATATCATGGCCGTTGCTCCCAGACGGATATTCTCTGATTGCACCATCGGGAAGTGTTATCTGAATCATATACAAAATGATTTAATGGTTATAAAAATGTTTAAAAAAGGTCAACAACGGGATGACCGGTAGCAAATATAGTATTCCAAAGAAGTTTTACTAAAATAGTGCAATGAAACCAACGTACCGACACCTGCAAATTGATGGCGTAATACCTGGGTTCAGACTCGTTCATTGGTATAAAAGTATCTTAATCCCGGGTTATATACCCTGTGGCCGATGATTTGATGCATTCAAGTCAAGACCAGTGAAGTATTCCTATTTCCCGGACAGGCATAATTAGAAAGATCGGGGATAGTCAGAAAAGCTATAGTTTAATTACCAGAAACAAGTACGTCTGCCAGATGCATAGTTTTAATAGGCAAGTTATACTTGTCAATGTAGCCCTGTAGATGCATCAGGCAGGAAGAATCAACTGATATAATGTAATCGGCCTTCAAAGCAAGAGCCGAATCAATTTTTTGCTGGGCCATAGCTACTGAGATAGGTTCGAATTTTACAGCAAACGTACCACCAAAACCGCAACAGGTTTCACAATCTTCAGATTCAAGCAGTTCAAGACCTTCAACTCGTCTTAACAGTTCACGTGGCTCCTGTTTGATACCGCATTCTCTTAAGGCCCCACATGAATCATGGTAAACTGCCCGCCCTTTTAATTTAGCTCCAAAATCATAAAAATAGATCTTATCGGTCAGGAATTCACTCAGCTCGTACATATTACTCTGAATATTCCGACACTTATTATGTAGTAACGTATTAGTAAATAAATCGTTGTAGTAAGTCTTGACCATGCCTTTACAGGAACCTGACAGAGAGACAATAACATCCTGTTCATTAAAGTCGTTTAAAAACTTAGTGCCCACAGATTTTGCCTCATCCCAAAACCCTGCATTAAAGGGAGGCTGCCCACAACAGGTTTGCTGTGGATTGTAATTGACTTTACAACCTGCTTTTTCCAATACCTTTATAGCATTAAATGCAGTTTCAGGGAAAAGCTGATCTACAAAACAGGGTACAAAAAGCTGAACATTCATGCGTTTAAGATGAAGATAATATAGGGGTTAATTTCTAATAAGTTTTACTATGAAATCGCAACTAAAGACAATTGACCAAGTCTAAATTCAACAAGGCCTGAGTCAATACAAAAACGAACAATATCAAGCAGTTCAACTTCTGCCGTTTCTGAAAAATATAACTTCAGATCATTAAGCTCCAACGGTTTATTTTTCAACAAGTCTAAAAGTAATATTTTAATACTTTCTCTGTTAAGAGGTTTCATTTTTCGCTGCAAACAAATATCACATCTTTCGCAATTTTGATGTGTGTCTTCACCAAAATACGCAAGCAGTACTGTATTTCTGCAAACAGTATGATTTATAATGTACCCAAGAATTGCATCAAGCTGAACCCGTTGATTGATTTTCTTTTGACGGTAAGTGGCAAAATCTATTTGCAAATTGCCAGAATCTACCCGACCATTTTTAAAACAAAATTGTGGCATTTCAGTTCGCGGTGAAAACCTGATTATTTTGTTCAAATGCAAAAAATTTAATTCTGCAAGAATTTCATCTTCATTTAATTGGGTAATCAGACCTAATTCTTTTTCATTGATTCTGAGATCGTTTTCAAAAATACCTCCATAGGATCTTAACAAAGCTTGAATTAAGGAATTTGACCGGGGATAACCCTTCATAAAAGATGAAAGCCCTGATTGGGAAACTAAAAATTTGACTTTTGAAGGATTTAATACCCCATCGTTGAGCGAGATTAAAGAATTCTGATCTAGAATTTTAAGGCATATAAGTACATGCGTATTTTTAAAGTTATTGCGGATACAGAAGCTATTTAAATCAAAATTAAAATACTGACCCTCTCCCGAACCAATTCCAACCTGATAAAGTTCTGCAAGTGCCTGATATACAATTCGGATCTCTCCTATTGCAGGAAAACTTTCTAAAAAGAGCCTTTCAGCCTCAGCAATATCGGTTTTGTTATAGATCAATATGGCTTCAGCTCTTGCTTCATCTCTGCCAGCCCTGCCTGCTTCCTGATAAAATGCTTCCAGGTTTTGGGGTGGTGCATAGTGAATAACTGAACGCACATCGGGCTTATCAATACCCATACCAAAAGCATTGGTAGCTACAATGACTCTAAGTTTGTTAGTTACCCAGGCAAACTGGATATTCTCACGTTCTTTCAATTCAAGACCGGCATGGTAGTATCCGGCAGAAATCCCGTTTCTTGCAAGAATCAGGGCTATATCACTAGCCTGCCTTCTGGTTCTTACATACACAATAGAAGAACCAGGGAAACTTTCTAGTAATTCTATAATTTTTTTTACTTTATCATCTGCTTCAAGTACATTATAGTAGAGGTTCTCCCGATAAAAGCTTTTACTGATCACATGCGGAAGCTTGAATTTCAGCTGTTTTTGAATATCGACACTTACAGCTTGAGTTGCAGTGGCTGTCAATGCAAGTACAGGAACAGATGGTACAAGTTCTCTGAGTGCCACAATTTCAAGATAAGAAGGCCTGAAATCATAACCCCATTGTGAAATACAATGAGCTTCATCAACCGCAATCAGGTTAATCTTCATTTTCTTTATCCGCTCTCTGACTAAACTTGATCTCAGACGCTCTGGTGATAAATAAAGTAGCTTAATGCCGTTATAAATACAATCATCAAGTGTCTGGTCTATTTCATGGTAACTCATTCCTGAAATAAGTAAACTTACCGGGACCCCTCGTGATGACAGGTTTGAGACCTGATCTTTCATTAAGGCAATCAGCGGTGAAACAACAAGACAGATACCTTCCATGACTAGAGCAGGAACCTGGAAGCAGATTGACTTGCCCCCACCTGTGGGTAGTAAAGCCAGCGTATCGTTGCCGGCAATTACAGACTCGATAATTTCTAGTTGTAAAGGCCTGAAAACTGTGTATCCCCAATATTTTTCGAGTACCTCAATCGAATTCAAACCAGAATTTATAAGTTTATAGCGCTTGAGATCATAGATGAGCCTCCTACGGGAATCGAACCTGCGACCTACTCATTACGAATGAGTTGCTCTACCAACTGAGCTAAAGAGGCATTTAAGTTTCAAATATAGTAATATGGTAAACTTAATACTTACTCACAGTCTTAACAATCACCATTAATACATTTTTTATCTGAACTCTCCATTTCAAGAGTTACGTGCTGGATATTTAATTGCTGAAGTTCCTGACGAGCAATAGTTTTAAGTAGTTCGGCATGTGTCAGGGTCAGGGTAGAATCCATAACCAAATGGGCCGTAAGGGCATTTTCAGTTGTACTAAGTGCCCAAACGTGCACATGATGTGCATCAAAAATACCAGGAATGGAACCCAGTTTGATACGTATTTTTTCAATATCTATACCCACCGGCACCCCGTCAAGGGTCAGAAATAAGCTTTTAATGAGTAAGCTCCACGTACCACCTAAAATAATGATAGAGATTAAGATACTTATGATGGAATCAAGCCAAAACCAATGTGTAAAAAATATAATAATACCTGCAACCATGACACCAGCTGAAACCAGTGCATCGGCAGCAAGGTGCATATAGGCACTTTTTACATTGAGATCATTTTCTTTGTGTTTTAAGAATAACCAGGCACTTGCCGAATTAATTAATATTCCTATAAATGCAATGACTGAAATAACAATTCCTTTAATTTCTACAGCCGGTTGCTGTAACCTGATTATAGCTGCATAAATAATTCCTACTGTAATTACAAGCAAAAGAATTCCATTAATTAAGGATGTTAAAATGGTAGTTTTTTTATAGCCATAAGTGAATTTTTCTGATGATTTGACTTTCGCCAACCGGATAGCGGCGAGGGCTATCAAAAGGCTGGCAACATCACCCAGGTTATGACCAGCATCTGATAGTAAGGCCAATGAATGAAACCAAAGGCCTGATCCAATGCCGATTATTACCATTATTGAATTCAGAATTATTCCTAGTATAAACGATCTCGTCAGATTATCGGGAATTACATTGCCATGATCATGATGATGGCCAAAATGAAAATGAGAATGATCATGCGTATGATCACCCTGAACGGTATGTGAATGACCCGCCTCAGATGTACATTCATGAATAAGTCTAACTTTGGTAGAAGACTTAACTATAGGTTTATTAATAGGTAAATTCGTTTCTTCTTGCATGATTTTTATACCCTTAGGCATGACCTGAGGATTAGCCAAAAATAAGAAACAATTTTTAGATGCATTAGTTATATCTCAGTTCTGATTAACGATTAATTGGCACGAATTTTTCTTCTTTCAATAAACAGATCATTCTCTACTTGGCTACTACATTGAAAAACACTGTTTTAACTGAACAACTCTCAAATACCTTAACCGAACAATTTCGTTTGGTTAGAAAGCATACAGAGTCAATCTGTAAAAACCTGCACCCTGAGGATTTACAGTTGCAGGCATCTGACTTTGCAAGTCCGGCGAAATGGCATCTTGCCCATACAAGCTGGTTCTTTGAGACTTTTTTACTTAAGCCTTATTTTGCTGGTTACAATGAATTTAACGAGACCTATAATTTTTTTTTCAACAGTTATTACGAAAGTGTAGGTAAAAGAAATCCAAGGCCCAACCGGGGCTTAATGAGCAGACCATATGCAACAGAGGTGTTTTCATACAGAAAATATGTAGATGAACATATGGTAATTCTCTTATCTGGTGAACAGTTTGATGACGCCGGGTTTACAATGCTTTTTGAACTTGGACTTCAACATGAGCAGCAACATCAGGAGCTTCTTTTGACTGATATTAAATATGCTTTATCACTAAATCCGCTTTTTCCAGCCGTATACGATCTTCATGAAAACAGAATTGAAGATAACATAGAATTCTTTGAAGCGCACAGCCATGACAATGCCTGGATTAGTTTTGAAGAGGGCATATATGAAATTGGAGCAAGTGGTTCTGCTTTCTCCTTTGATAATGAGCACCCCAGACATAAAAGTTTTTTAGCGTCTTATTCTGTCAGAAAAAACCTGGTTACAAATAGAGAGTTTCTTGAGTTTATGAATTCCGGCGGCTATTCTAATTTTAATTACTGGCATGCAGATGCCCGGCCATGGATCAATGAGAATGAAATTTCTTCTCCCTTATACTGGACCAAAAAAGAAAATGAGTGGTTTCACTATACGCTAAATGGATTAACGCCCTTAAATTTAGATGCCCCAGTTACGCATATAAGCTTTTATGAAGCTTTTGCATTTGCTGAATGGTTTGGTATGAGATTGCTTACTGAACAAGAATGGGAAATAGCTTCTACAAAACTCAACTGGGGAACACGCTGGGAGTGGACAAGTTCAGCTTACCTGCCATATCCGGGTTTTGAACATGCTGCCGGCGCTTTAGGTGAATACAATGGCAAGTTCATGGTCAACCAGATGGTTCTCAGAGGTGCCTCTTTGGCAACTCCGGCATCGCATAGCAGACCAACGTATCGAAATTTTTTTAATCCGCCACTGCGCTGGCAGTTTACAGGCATAAGGTTAGCTAGAAAACATGGAACTATCAATACATAGAACACCCTTTGCTGAAGATGTTGAATCAGGCCTTAATAGTTCCCCGAAAAATCTTCATTCGATGTACTTTTATGATAAAGTCGGTGATGATATTTTCAGAGAAATCATGGCCATGCCAGAGTATTACCTGACGAGAAGTGAACATGAAATTTTAACAGCCAATAAACAGGCTATTTTTGAGAGTCTGAAGAATACAAAATTTGAACTGATTGAATTTGGTGCAGGTGATGCTTACAAGACCAAGATTTTATTGCACCATTTCACAGAGCAGGAAGCCAATTTCCAATATATACCAATTGATATATCAGAAAATATTCTGAAAACCCTTTCTAATTCTTTGCACCAGGAATTACCAACGCTCAAAATAAAAACTGTGGTTGGGGAATATTTCAAGTCACTTGCACAGCTAAGTCAAACCGATACGACCAGAAAACTGGTGTTATTTCTGGGGTCAAACATTGGCAATATGGATGCTTTGCATGCTGAGATTTTTCTTCGTCGTATCTATGCTAACCTAAACCCAGGTGATCTTTTATTATTAGGTGCTGATTTAAAAAAAGATCCAAGAACTATTCTCGCTGCTTATAACGATGCCCATGGTATAACAGCACGTTTTAATATGAATTTACTTGTTCGTATTAATGGTGAACTTGAAGCAAATTTTGATGTGAATAAATTTTATCATTATCCGATTTATGACCCCGTGTCAGGCACTGCAAAAAGCTTTATTATTAGCAAATATGACCAGGATGTCATTATAAAATCACTTGATCAGGTTATTAGCTTCAAGGCGGGAGAACAAATAGCAACAGAGATTTCGCAAAAATATGTTTTAGAAGATTTTCAGAACTGGGCAGACACAACAGGATTCCACCTGAGAAGAATATTTACAGATAATAAAAAATCGTTCGCCAATATTTTATACGTAAAATAATAGAACTATAGAGCCGATTGATTATCGTTCGGCTCTATGAGAATTCAAACTTCAGGCAAGTTTCCCTATTAAAAACCAGCAATAAGTGTATTAAAAAAGTTAATACTTTGACTGATTTCAGACATGTTATCAGCTGGGTTTGATTCATACTCAATAGACATCATACCTTTAAAATGCTGACGGTTTAGTTCAGTGAAAACTGCTTTCATATCGTTACCACCCTTACCCCAGATTGTTTCTTCTGAAGGGTCTTTTGCATCGATAACATCTTTAAGATGCACCTCAATTATATGCCCTTGTAATTTCTTCAAACTTTCAACAGCATTTAGACCTGACCTGCGCCAGTGCCCAACATCTGAACAAGAGCCAACGCGAGAAGAAGTAGCAAGCTTCAATGCTGTTAAAAGTGTGTCGGGATGCCAGTAGTGAGATGGCTGTGGATGATTATGGATAGCAATGTTCACTTTATACTTATCACAAAGCAATGAAATATAAGCTAGGTCTTCTGGGTTAGGCTCGGCAACAATGTTCTCAAGACCCATGGTTTTTGCAAACAGAAAAATCTGTTCCCATTCTTCATGGCTTTTTATATTGACCACTCCATAAGAGACCATTTTAATACCTTTTTTATGGAGAAGATCAAGCACCTGTTTTATCTTTTCGGGCGTCATGTTAAAATCAAGACCTCCTTCAATACCAGCGCCAATCTTTTGACCAGGATACCCTTCTACATAATGAAGACCAAGCTGTTTTATTTTGTCAAGAGCTTCAGAGAAGCTGAAATTTCTAAAAGTCCAAGCCTGAACACCAAGCTTCCATCCTAATTTCTCAGCTTTCGATTGAGCAAAACTACTATATGATAAAAATACAAAAAGCGAGAATATTATGAATATTTTCGCTTTCATTTGACTTTGGTTAGAATTCATACTACAAGTTTAGTTTATAATCTAACTAACTTACAGATTATTAAAATAATATTAAGCTCTGATTTTAAAACGATCATAATACTTTTTATGAACTAGTAACATACCAAAAGACTCCCCTTTATCTTTGCCTAAATGCTTATGATGCATTTTGTGTGCAAGCCTTACAACACGCAGGTATTTATTTTCAGATTTTGCAAACCAGCTAAAGCGTTTATGAATCAAGACTTCATGTACCAGAAAATAAGCAAAACCATAGAGTAATATACCCAGACCGATAGAGAAAAGCCATAATTGGTTTGTATTCCCTCCAATAAAAATGCAAAAAAAACTGGGAACAGCAAAAATGAGAAAGAAAGCATCATTTTTTTCAAAGAAACCAGGATGAGGTTCATGATGGTCTTTGTGCAGACTCCATAGGAAACCATGCATTACATATTTGTGGGTCAGCCATGCGATAGCTTCCATTAAGAAAAAAATACCTGCTACTATACCTATATTAATTATAATGCTCATACTATTTTTTTTTCTTGAGCCTTTCATTCTTTGCAAGGCACATTATTATTGATATTAATCTATCAACACGTTCATTTTATTTTCAACGCTCGCGATTAAAACTATCATTACCTTATTAAAGTTTGGAATTCTAACCCTTTTTTCCATAATAACTGTAGAATCGAGTCGTTTAATTTTATTAAACAATGACAGGTAATATTTGTACGCAACAAAGACACCAAATTTAGCCTGACTTGGTAATAATCTTATTCCTTCCCTGGCCATTTTAAAATCTGCTGCAATATCAGCCTCGATCACTGATTTCGTTGTTGCATTGAAATTTGCCAGATCAAAATCTGGAAAATACGCACGGTTTAAACCCTGAATATCAGCTTTTAAATCACGCAAGAAATTTACCTTTTGAAAAGCTGCCCCTAAAGCCTGGGCGGTATGCTTTAACTGCTCATACTGGGCATGATTACCATTACAAAAAACATACAGACACATTAGACCTACAACTTCTGCTGAACCATAGATATATTCTCTTAATTCGTCGGCTGTTTTATAAATAGTCTTTTCGAGATCCATTTCCATGCTTCTAAAAAATGCAGTAATCAACTCTTCAGAAATCATGTACGTATTTACAGTTTGCTGAAACGCCTGCAAGATCGGATTCAGACTGATTTTTCTATCAATGGCCTGAAAAGTATGTTCTTTGAATTCACTTAGAAGCAGTTCCTTCTCGTGATCATGAAACGTATCAACAATTTCGTCAGCCAGTCGTACAAAACCATAAATTGCATATACTGGTGTACGCATCGACGGATGAAGTAAATTAATGGCCGATGAAAAAGACGTACTATACGATTCTGTTACAACACGGCTGCACTTTTGCGATACCTGACTAAAAAGTGTGATTGTATTCATACGGTTGTAGCATTAATGGGGTGTAGATGAATTTCGCGCAGTTGGTTAACACCTAAAAACCACCTGATGTTTTATGAATAGTACAGATTCTTTATTTCCTAAATATATTTCTTATCTGTGTTAATGCCGCAGGAATAAAAAGTCGCTTCTGTAAACTCAAGGCAAGTTTTACTTCTTCAGTAAACAATGATGTATTATCAAGAAAATGCAAAACTGAAACTACAGGATTTTTTTGAAAAATACACTGAAAGATTTCAGCCCCTTTTTCAGGCCAGGCTGATAATACCCTTAACAGAACACTATCATAAAAATGGAATCTTAACAATCGCTTTTTGCTATGTAAGGCAGGATTACCAGTGAGAATAAGTGCAGCAACTAATGCAGCTGAATGTTGCTGTATAAACTGGAATGTATATCCGGTACTGGCCTTAGTCTGACCACCACTTATACCGAGTTGTATGATTCTTGCTGATTTCTGACTGACAGACTGAGAACTCATTGGAATTGATCCAAGTTCTGTTTCAAGAATCTTATAACTTTTTAGGTTAAGCCTGCTGGTAATGTATTCTGCTAGTTGGGCGTCATACGCATCAGATGGCCAGATTTCCTTACCGAAAATTGTATACTCAACTAAAGCCCTCGTATCAGATAAAGGCAGCACATACATAAAGGCCGTTTCTCCAGGTTGGGGTATGGTAAAGTCCATTAAGGTGGCTTTGCCGGCATCAAAAGAATCAGGTGGGCATTCAATCAAAAGGCCTTTAAAGTGTTGCTGCAAAACAATATCACCCTTATTTAAAGGACTTTTAGTAATAAGACTATTGAAAATATAGTCTGCTGAAAAGACCTGATCACCCGCATAAATAGTTGCACGATCTTGATTTTCTTCGATCTTTCCAATATCACCATAGAAATAATCAATATTAGACTGTTTGTCTATCATTGAATCAGCATAATTATAATAATCTATAGATCTGATCAGTTTATAGGTATAAGGAGCAATATCAAGAGCTGCATTATAACCAGGGCTATAAAAGTTAAGCGTTTTCCATTTCTTTGAGACTATTGAATCAAAGGGGCCAGATTTTGTTTCCCAATAACACCATGTACGATCATTCTTTCTTCCTGCATGTCTGTCAATGATTAAAATCTGACTATGCGAAAATTTTGCACTATTGATGAGATGTATAGCAAAGCTTAATCCGGCACAACCAGCCCCAGCAATGATATAATCATAGTGTTTCATTAACTAAACTGTTCTTTAAAGATTTGTGAAGCAACTAATTCTCCTGAAACTAATGCCGGGGGCACCCCAGGACCAGGTAATGTTAACTGACCAGCATAATAAAGATTGGTGATTTTACTGCTTTTAATACTTGGTTTTAAGTTGGCTGTTTGCATCAGCGTATTTGACAAGCCATACGCATTGCCTTTAAAGGCATGATATTCTGACTTAAATTCAGTACCAGCAAAGCTTTTTTGAAAGATAATTGAATTTTTGATTTTTTGGTCAAGCCTTAATTCCATTCTTTCAATAACGAGATCAAGATAATCTGCCCTTCTTTCAGGCGTATCGTCGGCTAAATTTGTAGCCAGCGGAATCAGGATAAATAAATTTTCACACCCCTGGGGTGCAACACTTGAATCAGTCAGGGAAGTGCAGCTTACATAAAAAAGTGGATTCTCGGGCCATTGAGGATTTCCATAAATGGCTTTTGCATGGGTATCAAAAGACACATCAAAAAACAATGAATGGTGCTGGATATTGGTCAGTTTCTTATTAAGGCCCAGGTAAAAGATCAGACTTGAAGGAGCCAGATCACGGCTGTCCCAATAAGAAGCCGAATAAGACTGGTACTCTGGTGACAACAACGCTGTCTCAACATAATGGTAATCAGCAGCGCCGACAACCACATCAGCCGGGAAGCTTTGAGATTCAGTTTGTACAGCAACAGCTTTTTTATTATTTACGGCAATATGCAGCGCCTCTGTATTAAACTGGAATTCTACACCAAGAGAGATGGCAAGCTGGTACATGCCATCAACTATTTTATACATGCCTCCATCAGGATACCAGGTTCCCAAACAAATATCGGCGTAATTCATCAAGCTATACAAGGCAGGTGTTTTTTCGGGTAATGCACCTAAAAAAAGAACAGGAAACTCAAGTAACTGACGTAACCTTTCATCCTTGAAATAATTACCGATATGAGTCTTCATAGAAGAAAAGAGGTCGAGTTTAAAAAGACCCTTAAAAACCTCGGCATCCATGAATTCCCAGACAGACAAACCTGGTTTATAAACCAGTTTTTGCATGCCTACTTTATATTTATAAGCAGCCCCTTCAAGAAAGCGATCTAGTTTTATGCTGCTTCCAGATTCAATCGATTCAAAAAGTTCTTGTAATTTCTTATAGTCAGCAGGAATATCTATTGCTGATTTATCATAGAATACGGTATATGAGGGGTCAAGCCTCTTCAGGGCATAATAGTCAGCCGGGGTTTTGCCAAATTTCTCAAAAAACCGTTCAAAAGCATCTGGCATCCAGTACCAGCTGGGTCCCATATCAAAGGTAAAACCGTCCTGAGAAAATTGTCTTGCCCGACCTCCGGGTATTGAATGTTTTTCTAGTACTGTTACCTTAGCTCCACCTTTAGCCAGAAAGCAGGCTGCAGATAAACCTGCAAAGCCACTTCCAATAACCACCGCACGATTCATTAAAGCCATATAATTTAATAGGTATTTATAATTGTAACTATAATTATAGGAAAATGGTTTTAGGCCCTAACGATCATTTTTTACTACCAACAGTGTTTCACAGCTAACCAGTTCTGAGAAAAGCTTGCGTAACATCTTGTCTGGATCAGCACAAAAACCAGGGTGTACCATAGAAGTCTGTAATACGGTACTTCTTCTGGCTGTAAGCCAGCGAAAGCGTTCAGGCAAAATTAAATTACCAATTGCCCCACCCTTATTGCCACCCTGACAAATAGCTACAAAGGCGTTTGTATATTCTGCAAGTTCAGCAATATCAAGTTTAGGGCAGAATACCTGTATCCTGTTCGTATCAAGTACTATAATTGCCTTCAGAAATTTTTGCCCGGCACAGTAAAGTATAACCCCGGTATTGAGAAATTCTTCGCGCTCAACCTGTGGCACGATGCGAATCACCGCATATTCAAATAAGAGATTCTCTTGCATGATCTGCTTCCAGGGTAAAATGTGATGAATAGTTCAGTCGGGTAAGTAAAAAGCTTACATAAGCCTCACGATGTGCCGCAACTGACTCAAAAGGAGAGTTTTCGGACAGCCATTCTGAAGGAACCAAATCTACGATTGATCTGATTAAATCTGGTTGCAAGATCAGTTTGCAGTCAACATCAGCTTTTTCAAGCTCTGTTGCCTGGGCAAGTAGAACATGATCTTTGATACTTGCAAAAGGCTGACTTGCTTTTTGTAACCAGTTATACCAGGAATGGTGAAAATAGAGCGCAGCCCCATGATCTATTAACCAGAGGTCTTTATGCCAGCTTAGTAAATTAGTATTTTGCGCAGTTCGATCAACATTAAGTATCAATGAATCTAGCCAGACGATGCGAGAAGCTTCCTGGGGTTCAATTTTCCTGACAACTGCATCAAAAGTTATAGAACCCGATAAATAATGAAGGGCAAGATTTAAACCCGTGCTGGCTTTGAGTAAGTCCTGAATTTCTTCATCTGCTTCAGACCTGCCAAAGGCACTATCAAGGTTGGCAAAAACCAGCTCTGGAACTCTTAAACCCAGACTTGCTGACAGCTCACGACCAATAATTTCTGCAATGAGGGCCTTGACCCCCTGCCCTGCCCCCCTAAATTTCAGGACATATAAAAACCCATCATCAGCTTCGGCAATAGCTGGCAATGAACCACCTTCCCGAAGGGCTGTCACGTAACGGATAACATTAACTGTTCTAATCTGAGAGGGTACGATTTTCAAGCTATGAATACATGTTTAGAAACAAGTATAAGAGTTTTCAACAGATTCTTGGCAGTTCCCGACTGGCTAAACCTAAAACAGGTTGGTAATGATCCACTGGCCAATGAAATATCCACTATACCCTGAAAAAACGATGGCACAAAAAATATAATACGGATTAGTTGATAGCAAAAATATCTTTTTCATAAAATTAGATTAATCCTGTAGCCCCGTAATTTTGCGTTCTATTTTAATTGACTGGGGTTTTTCTTTCCAGGAATATTGGCTGCTGTTAAAAAAATGAGATCGGTTAAGGGTAATTGGATTTGCTTTTAACCATGCTTGAAAAACAGCATACTGCGATCCATTTTTTGCCAGCCATTCTGCATATTCTCTGGCACTGCCTGCTTGAAAAAGCCAGGTATTATACACATCAAGAAAACCTGCATTTGCAATTTCTGCCTGGTATTCAAGAAGTACATTTGGGTATCTGGCGTTAATTTCCTTTTCAAAATAAGATTTCAGAAACCGGGTACGTATAAGGTTAATAGTATACAGATCAAGAACAGATTCATCTTGAGCTGCATTAAGCATCAGGTTCTCATAAACCCCTACCTGAAAAGGTAATTTAGCCACATCATTTTCAGCCCCATTTCCTATGGCAATATCACTGAAATTGACAAAGATATTTTCGCCTTCATTAATATGTACAGCGCCTTGAAAGGTTGCATAAAGTAACTGACTGAGCTGATGACTTTTTGCTGAGTCTCTCATCTGATCAAGGCATAGATAGATTTCTCCGTATAACATACCCCAGACTTTTTCAGTAGAATGACAATAAATCTGCGAAGCCAGATAGTAATTATCAGCATAGGATGGATCTGCCTGAATTCCTTTTTCAGCATTTTCAAGAGCAGAATAATAAGACCTTGATTTCATAAGGCCTGATGCCAGGGAAGCATATAAAACAGCTGACTGTGGAAACCGTTGCACACCAATTCTATAAGTCTCCAGGGCTTTTTGGGGCTCAGAACGCTGGGTATAGAGACTACCCAGAAAAACAAAAAGTTTTTCATCAGCATCAGATCTGCTCGCCAGCTGGTCTAACAAAGAGATAGCAGCAGGAAAATCTTTTCTCAGGTAGTATGAATAGGCTAGCTCACTTGGGTATCTTATAGAAGAAGGGTCGAGTTGAACAGCTTCTTTGAGCAAACGGATTGATTGATCGATATTACCCTTGTCGGCGAGTTTTGTTGCTGAGTCGCATTTTATGACTGCAAGCTGTGTTGGGGTTAGCGTTTGCCCAATTGCCAATTGTGAAAGATCAAAACAAGCAATTGACATAAAAAATACCAGTAGCTTTTTCATACACTCTGCATTTAGATTTGCCTAAAACTAGAAAATTAACTACTGATATCCAATGGTTTAGTCTCCATTAATTGTATCATTATGCTGTCTTTAATTTTTCAACTGAGGCCATTACTTTATCGGCAAGAGCTGCTTTATGGCTGATAAGTCTTTCTGTGATAAGCTCATCTGATACAGCCAGTATTTGAGCTGCCAGAATCCCGGCATTCTGAGAAGCATTCAACGCTACTGTTGCAACAGGTATCCCGTTAGGCATTTGTAAAATTGAAAGAACAGAATCCCAGCCATCAATTGAATTTGATGATTTGACAGGTACGCCAATGACTGGCAAAACACATAATGAGGCAATCATACCTGGCAGATGGGCTGCACCACCAGCTCCGGCAATGATGACTTTTAAACCTCTGGCTGACGCCGTTTTGGCATATTCAAACATGCGGTCAGGGGTTCTGTGAGCTGAAACAACTGTTATTTCATATGGAATGCTCAGGTCTTTCAAAAACGCAGCAGCAGGTGCCATAACCGGTAGATCTGATTCACTACCCATAATAATACCGACAATAGGACGATCCATAGTTTATTTTAGATTGACCGCTAAAATAAATAAAAAAGGTTATTGATACGATTAATGGCAGGCTGCCTTCAAACCCCGAATTTTACCATACCAGTTCGTGCTGGTACTATTGATACGATTTATGTATAATGGTTTACAAACTCATAAATTAACCGTACCACATCAGTTCATGCCGGTGCTCTTCAGCCAGACAATGCATGGCGCGCTCAACCATATTTTTAGAGCCTGTGAATAAAGGACATCGCTGATGAAGGCTTGTGGGCTGCATTTCAAGAATTCTATTTATTCCATCTGTAGCCACACCTCCAGCCTGTTCTGCAATAAAGGCAATTGGGTTACATTCATAAATAAGTCTCAGTTTACCCGTTTTAAAAGCTGCTGTTGAGGGATAAATAAAAATACCGCCCTTAATCAGATTCCGATGAAAATCAGCTACCAGTGATCCTATATACCTTGAGCTGTAAGGTCTGTTAGTTGAGGCATCATCCTGACGGCAATAGTGTAGGAATTTTTTTATACCTGTAGAAAAATGATTGTAATTACCTTCATTAATTGAATAAATAGTACCCGTAGAAGGAGTTTTCAAATCGGGATGTGAAAGGCAGAATTCACCAATTGACGGATCAAGTGTAAACCCATTCACCCCATGACCAGTCGTATAAACCAGCATAGTCGAAGATCCATAGATGACATACCCTGCAGCAACCTGCTTTAAGCCATGTTGCAACACATCTTCAATTTCTGGACTTCCAGGGCCTGAAAGCCTTCTGTAGATACTGAAGATGGTACCAACGGCAACATTGACATCAATATTTGAAGAACCATCAAGCGGGTCTATGGCAACGATATATTTTGCATTGAGTGATATATCAGAATAAACAGGAATCATATCCTCATTTTCTTCCGATACGATCATACAGCATTCACCACCGCTTTTCAAAGCAGCAATAAACTGCTCATTTGCAAAAACATCGAGTTTTTTAACGCATTCTTGCTGAACATTTATGTTTCCTGTTTCTCCCAGTACATCAACCAGCCCAGCTTTATTCACGGCTCTGTTAACAATTTTTGAAGCTATTCCAAGATCCCGAAGCAGTCTGGACAATTCGCCCTTGGCATACGGAAAATGACTCTGATTTTCTATGATAAACTGACCTAGTGTAATTACCTTTTCCATAGAGTTACATTGAAGGACCTGCATTAAGTACTTCGGGCCCGACAAAAGCCTGGTAAACAGAGAAATTATCCTGGAAAAGCCCGATGAGCATCTCCAGCTGCTTATCATATGCATTTACATCGACCCAAGTTTGACGGGGATTTAAATAGTCACTATTTACTCCGGGAACTGAATCCGGTACAGAAAGATTAAAGCCCTTAGAGAGCGTGAATGTTACATTTTCAAGTTTACCTGATAAAACCGCCGTGATCATGGCCCTGGTTTCCTTTATAGGAATGCGATTACCTATTCCAAATGCACCTCCAGACCAACCTGTATTAATCAGCCAGACTTCTGGTTTAACCAATTTCAGCTTTTTCTCAAGCATCTTTGCATATACCCCAGGGTGCCTGGTTAAAAAAGCTTTTCCAAAACAAGCAGAAAAAGTTGCTTCCGGGCTTTGAACTCCAGTTTCTGTACCTGCAACCTTGGCCGTATATCCAGAAAGAAAATAATAGACAGCCTGCTCATTGCTAAGCCTTGAGATAGGTGGCAATACACCAAAGGCATCTGCGGTTAGAAAAAAAATGGTTGACGGATCACCCGTTATTGAGGGGATAAGTGCATTATCAATAAAACTAAGCGGATATGCAGCCCTGGTATTTTCTGTTTTAGAGGCATTAAAAAAATCAATGCGTTTTGAATCAGGCAGGAACCGTGTATTTTCAACCAAAGTTCCATATTTGATTGCTTTAAAAATCTGAGGTTCTTTTTCGCGCTCAAGACCAATACATTTAGCATAACACCCGCCTTCGATATTAAAAAGAGCGCCTGGCCCCCAACCATGCTCATCATCCCCTATTAATTTTCTTGAAGCATCTGCTGAAAGGCTGGTTTTACCTGTACCCGAAAGCCCAAAAAATAAAGCTGATTTACCATCTTCACCCTGATTGATGGCACAGTGCATAGGCAATACATTTTTTGCAGGCAATAAAAAATTTAAGACTGAAAAAACGGCTTTCTTAATTTCACCAGTATAGGCGGTGCCACCGATGAGGATTATTTTACGCGAAAAATTCAGGATAGAAAAATTACCCTGTCTGGTACCATCATCAGCAGGGTTTGCCAAAAATGAAGGCAAGGCAATGATTGTCCATCTTGTTGTAGCCGAAACAGGGGCAAAGTTGGATGGTGGAAGAAAAAGATTATGAACGAAAAGGTCTAGAAATGCATGCTCAGTATAAATATCAAGGTTTAGCTTATATGCCGGGTTTGCACATACGCTGGCATGACGTCGGTAGATACGCATATCAAGCATGCGTAATTTCATTTTCTCAAATAGCTGGTCAAAATGTTCTGTATTGATCGGCTGGTTTATATCATTCCAGTTTACATCCATTTCAGTCACTTCATCACGAACGATGAACCGGTCTTTTGGAGATCTTCCGGTGAATTCACCTGTGTCAACAACCAAAGCCTGTTCATCGCTGAGAATAGCTTCATTATTAGAGATTGATTCTCCGATCATTTCCTGAACAGAAAGATCTTGTACAGTAAAAGGAATATTAGCTGTAAATTCTGTTTTTGGTATGGCCAAACTATGGCCATCGACTTGAAACGCATTCATACAGTGATTGATTGGTCTGCAAACCTAAACAATTACGCTGAATAATTATGAATTAAGCAATTTGATACATGAAAATGACAAAGTAATTATGATAATTTCAGATTTATCGGTATTAAGTTGTGACTTTGAAATTTTCTTTGATGTAACGTGCTGTTACATAAGCAGCGTCCAAATCAAAATTAATAATTGTTATGTGACCCATTTTTCGGTTTGGCCTGGTAATTTTTTTTCCATATAAATGGATATAAACACCTTCAATTCCGCTTAAGAGCTCTATACCCTGATAACGGGCTGGTCCATCAAACCCAGGTTCACCCAGCACGTTGAGCATAACAGCATTTGAGCGTGCCTTTGTAGAACCGAGGTGCAAATCTAGGATTGCCCGCAAATGCTGCTCATATTGAGAAACGTAATTTGCCTCAATCGTATGATGTCCGCTATTATGAGGTCTGGGAGCAAGTTCGTTTACAATCAGTATTCCTTCTGCTGTCAGAAATAACTCTACAGCAAGCAGTCCCACCATTTTTAACTCTTCAATGATAGTAATGGCAAGCTCTCGTGCTTCGTTTTCAATTTTCTCTGATATCCGAGCAGGAGCAATAAGGTATTCTACAAGGTTTGCCGCTGAATTAAATTCCATCTCAACAACATCAAACGTTTTAATTTCTCCCCTTTCATTCCTAGCAACCAGAACAGAAAGTTCTTTGATAAATTCAACCCGCTTCTCTAAAATACTGGGAACATCAAAAGCATGTATGATATCGGCTTCTGCATTCACATTGTAAACTCCCCGCCCGTCATACCCTGCCTTGCGACTCTTCATCACAGACGGGAACATAGAGCTAAAATCGTTTAACTGATTTTTTGCATCAATAAAAACAAATGGAGCGGTGGGAATAGAATGATCAATAAAAAATTGTTTTTGTAAGCCTTTATCCTGTATTAGTTCTATAATATGAGGCTGAGGAAAAACTTTAACCCCTTCTTTTTCTAAACGTTTTAAGGCGTTAACATTGACATTTTCAATTTCTATCGTAACGATATCAAGTTGCTTTCCAAAATTGTAAACAGTTTCTTCATCCAAAAAACTTCCTGTTAAAAAGTTTTTGCAATAATTACTGCAGGAAGCATTTGGATCAGGATCAAGAATATACAATTCTAGTCCGTAATTCATTGCTGCCTGTATAAACATCAGGCCTAACTGACCTCCACCAAGGATACCCAGCTTTTGCCTGTCAAAGTTTTCTTTACTCATAAGTTACGATTTATGAGAATTAGTACGGTGAAAATATTTGTCTAGTTTAAACTTGGATTTTCAGGGAAATTAACAAGGGGAGCAAATTTTTCACCCAAACTGATGACTGTTTCATTCCACAACTGCTTCTCAATATCGGCAAATATAAACTCACTTTTTGAATCAGAAACAATCCAGGCATTTTGTTTTATCTCAAGTTCTAGTTGCCCGGTACCCCAGCCTGAATAACCCAAAAAAAATTTTATTTCATTTTCAAGAACCTGACGTTTCTCAAAAACAACCTTCAGTGATTCAAAACTTCCACCCCAATAAACACCCTTACTCACTTCAACCGCATCATAGATCTCATGTCCAAGGGTATGAACAAAATGAAGCGTGTCACTACCTACTGGACCTCCGGTATAAACCTGGTACTCATTATTTTCGAATTCGTCAATTAAATCGCTGAGTAAAAACCCGGATTTTTGATTTAAAACGAAACCAACTGTTCCTCTTACATTATGTTCGGCCAGATAAACCACAGATCGTTTAAAATTAGGGTCACTCATAAATGGCTCGGAAATAAGCAGTTTCCCACTTGCGGCATTTTCAAAGCTTATCATATAAGAGAGATCATAGACTATTAAATGTTAGTTATAAAATTACAGTAATATGTTGATATGAAACCACGATTCACTGTTTAGCGTATTATCAAAACAAACGGATTGCGTATTTTTGAAAAAAATATCAGTTAATGTTAAAAGACTCAATTGAAAGCCTCAGAGAAGATTATAAAAAAAATAAACTTGACGAAAAAGACCTGCAGGCAGATCCGTTTGTTCAATTTGAGCAATGGTTTGAAGAGGCAAGGCAAGCAGGTTTGTACGAACCGAATGCCATGAATCTTGCAACTGCTGATAAACGAGGCAAACCATCGGCCAGAATTGTCTTACTAAAAGGTTTCGATAAAGATGGTTTTCGGTTTTTTACAAATTACGAAAGTAAGAAAGGGCAGCAACTACTCGAAAATCCATTTGCAGCCCTCACATTTTTTTGGCCTGAACTTGAACGTCAGGTACGGATTGAAGGAGAAATTTCAAAAATCAGCGATGCTGACTCACGTGATTATTTTAATAAAAGGCCAAAAGGCAGTCAGATTGGTGCTATTATATCACCTCAAAGCAAAATAATTCCGAGCCGTGAATACCTTGAAGAGCGGCAACGTAAATTTGAGCTCGATCCGGCTGACACCATCTATACTAAACCTGAGCATTGGGGTGGTTTTGAACTTAAACCGGTACTGGTAGAGTTTTGGCAAGGTAGGTCAAGTCGCCTACATGACAGGCTTGAATTTAAATTAACTGCGCAAAATTCATGGGAAATAAGCCGTTTGGCGCCCTGACGCTATTTAATTTGAAGAACACTCAATTTGTTACAAGTTAATAAGTATTTTTGCTCCTAAATGATAATTTTTTAATGAATTCAGTACAAAAAAAGATTACAGCTGCCGGTTTACTCGTCACCTTGGGAATTATTTATGGCGATATCGGAACCTCGCCTTTATACGTTTTAAGAGCTGTTATCGGCACCCGCCCTGTCAGCGAATTACTGGTTTTAGGAGGCGTCTCCTGTATCTTCTGGACACTTACGCTACAGACGTCTGTTAAGTATATTTTCCTGACATTACAGGCTGATAATCATGGTGAAGGTGGAATATTTTCACTTTACGCCCTGATCAGGAGGCATGGTAAATGGTTGGTCTGGCCCGCAATTATCGGAGCCGGAACGTTGCTTGCCGACGGTATTATTACCCCTCCTATATCGGTTTCATCAGCCATTGAAGGTTTACAAATCTTATATCCCAATATTCATACTGTACCGATTGTTGTGGTAATCATTACCCTGCTTTTCTTCTTTCAGAAATTCGGTACGAAGCTTGTCGGAAGTTCTTTTGGTCCGATCATGTTTATCTGGTTTGTAATGCTGGGAGTTCTGGGCCTGAATCAGGTTGTTACAAACCCATTTATACTGAAAGCTTTAAACCCGATCTATGCATTTGATCTGCTTACCAAATACCCACGTGGATTCTGGTTACTTGGTTCAGTTTTTCTATGTACAACAGGGGCTGAAGCATTATACTCTGATCTTGGGCATTGTGGCAAGGAAAACATACGCATTAGCTGGATATTGGTAAAGACTACTCTTGTAATCAATTATTTTGGTCAGGCAGCCTGGATTTTAAGACAGCATGGAACTCTGGGTGATAAAAACCCATTTTATGCCATGATGCCAACCTGGTTCCTGTTTTTCGGTATCCTGATCGCGACCGCAGCAACAATTATTGCCAGCCAGGCATTGATAAGCGGTTCATTTACGCTTATTTCAGAAGCCTTGAGTTTGAATTTCTGGCCCCGGGTATCTGTGAAGAACCCAACGAATTTAAAGGGACAGATATATATACCTAGTATTAACTGGATTCTTTGGGCTGGATGCATCGCTGTGCAGCTTTATTTTAAACAATCATCAAATATGGAAGCGGCGTATGGCTTCTCTATCACTATTGCAATGTTAATGACGACAATTTTATTGTCAAGATTCCTGCTTTATATTAAAAAAGTGCCAATCTGGATTGTGGCAGTATTTTTACTGATCTTTTGCAGTATTGAGTCAGCGTTTTTTATTGCCAACGTCGCCAAGATCACCCAACGATGGATGTTCCTGTTCTTTGAATTTGGCATAATTTTTACCATGTGGATCTGGTATACGGCCCGTAAAATCAATAACCGGTTTCTGCATTTCGTAAATATCGAAGATTACCTGGGCAAACTTAACCAGCTAACTGAAGACACAGATATTCCAAAATATGCAACCCATCTTGTTTACCTGACAAAGGCAAACAATGATTTTGAAATTGAGCAAAAGGTGTTGAATTCAATATTTGCAAAAAAACCCAAGAGAGCTGATGTTTACTGGTTTGTGCATATTGACCGTACAAATGAGCCATATACTATGGAATACAGTGTAAATCAGATGGATCAGTTTAATGTTGTCAAAATAAACCTTAAACTTGGATTCAGAATACAACCACGCGTAAATGTATTTTTTAGAAATGTAGTCGAAAATATGGTTAAGAATGGAGAAATCCAGCTTGAAAGTAAATATGACCCGCATAACCAGTATAATCCAAATCCTGATTTTAAATTTATCGTACTAGAAAAATTCCTGAGTTATGAGAATGAAATGGGTCTTAAAGAAGGCTTTATTTTAAATTCCTATTTCTTCCTCAAAAAAATGGCGCAAACCGAAGAAAAAACCTTCGGGCTTGATACAAGCGATGTTTTTGTCGAAAAAGTACCTTACGTCGTTAAAGCAGCAAAACCTATTCAGATACGCAGGGTAGACATTCAACGTCAGCCCCATCGCGTTCAAGAACATTAAAACGCTTTTCGGGTGATTTATACGATCAAAGAAATAACTGTTGACCAGACCAGACCTTTACGCCATTCGGTATTGAGGCCTGGTTTACCTGTTGAAAGTGTTATCTATACAGAAGATAGCCAGAAGGAATCACTGCACTTCGGACTTTATATTGATGAACTACTTGTTACTGTTGCAAGTTTCTATAAACTGTCAAATTCGCTCTTCCCAGCTCTCTGTCAGTACCAGTTAAGGGGTATGGCAACTGACCCGGCTTTCAGAAATAAAAATGCTGGTAACATGTTATTAAACTATGCGATCTGCAGACTTAAAGAAATCAATGCCGACCTATTGTGGTGCAACGGCCGGCTTGTAGCTCAAAGCTTTTACGAAAGACTTGATTTTAAGACAATTGGAGAAATGTTTCTGTCAGTCGAGATACCGCATAAAGTGATGTGGCTGGCACTGAGACAAAATTTATAATGAGTCTCAATTGTAAGCACGAACTACAAAAACAAAATCCTGAAGTTTCTTTACTTGCTGTTGACGGCGAATGCCAACAAGAGCAGTATTTTTCACTCTCATAGGAAGTGTGATCTTATGATGAATGCTATCGTTCTTAGGGTCATTCAACGCCTTAACCAGGTAAGAAGAGCGAATTGCAAATGCAACCCCATCAACCTGAGTTTGCCTGCCGCTAATAATGCCCAGAATATCACCCTTATTATCGAGCACTGGTCCACCACTGTTACCTGGATTAACGGGAATTGATAACTGATAATTGATTGTATCACCTTTATACCCCGTTGCAGATGACATATACCCTTCATTGTAAACAATTTCATCACGTGGAAATCCAAGTGTGAATACCTGTTCACCAAGTTCAGGCTGTACCCGTCTGAAACTATAAGGTAGTGGGCCAGATGAATGGTAGGTGCTATCTTTAATTTGAAGTATAGCCAGATCATAGCCCTGGTTTTTGTATACAACAGCAGTTTTATAAATCATACCGTTATTACTTTCTACAGAAACAGAGTCTGAACCATCAACAACGTGAAAATTTGTAACCAGATACCCCTTGCTATCAATCAGGAATCCAGTACCACCGAAGTTAACTGACTTTGGTACCGTATTAGAGCTGTGCCCGAGTTTAGAAATTAAAACATGCTGGCTATTTTTGATGCCTTCCATATCTCTTTTCAATGCACGAACCTGAGTCGACTGACCTTCCATTTTTAGCAGATTCATAAAAATCATACTACCCGAAATTGCAAGAATCAGTACTGAGGCAGCCACAGCCAGACCTACACGATGCTTTTTCCATAGCTGGTAGAATTTAGTTTCCTGCGGCAAATATTGGTTAGTAAGTTCAGCGAGCGGAAGCTCAGCGTGAAATTTATTTAACGTAGCTAGTAATGACTTACGTTTACCGTATTCAGTGAGAACACCAGTAAAGGCACGTTGTCTTTCAACTTTACTTTTTAATGAAGCGTCGTTTGACAGAAGCATCTCAAAATGAGAAAATTCTTCAGGGGTCATATCTCCGGTCAGGTAGCGTTCAATCCAATAAAAAACTTCATTATCCAAATCCATATCTATCTCACACTAAGAAATGCTTATTCGCCTATATACTCAGCGAAAAATAATTTTTTTAACCGCATCAGACATTTGTACTTCTGAGTTTTGGCATTATCGGTATTTGTATATCCAAATTTTTCAGTAATCTGGATCATTGACTGCTCATGCATGTAAAAGTCTTCAATCAAGGTTTTGCAGGGTTCCCCTAATTTCTCAAGTGCAATACCCATCGCCAGAAAGTTTTCTTCTTTCTTGTGATGAAGGTCAAGCTCGTCATCATGCGCACCTATTTCTTCAAAATCTTTGACCTCTCCTGAAAAACGTGTCTTTACCTGTAAACGTTTCAGCCAAAGTCTTCTGCTGACTGAATAAATAAAGGTTTTTAATTTACTGTTTAATTCAAATGTACCCCTATAAATCTTTTCACACAGAACGATAATGGTTTCCTGATATACGTCTTTGGCATCCTGTTCAGATCCACTGTTCATAAGCACAAATTGCAATATCATTGGATAATGCAGTTTATACAACTGACTAAGAACTTTCTCAGACTGCTGGTAAATACCTTCAATAAATTGTGAATCAGATATCGTTGATTCCTTAATCCTATTGCCCAAATTAATACAGATTATTCGAAATAGTAACCCAAGCTTTAAAAAATATTTCAGTAAGAGGGTTACCTTATAGCATTTTTTAGAATCAATACACGTAAATCCAAATCTCGCATTATTAAACCAAAAAAATCAGGAAATTATGAAAAATGCATTTAAAGTTGTAGCAGTAGCAGTAGCATTATCATTCAGCTTTGCCGCTTGTAATTCAAACAAATCAGCTGGTTCAACTGATTCTACTTCAACTTCAACAACAAAGGTTGATTCTACTATAGTATCCAAGCCAGATACTACTAAGAAAGTAATTATTGACACTGTTAAGAAGATAGATACTGCTAAAAAAGGAAAAATGTAATACTCAAATTGCTTAAAGAGCTCCGTAGTTCGTTTTTCGGGGCTCTTTTAGTTTTAACCAACCATCGGATTAAAAATTATTTACATAAATAAAAATTTAGTGGGTTACCTAATAGGTGCATCTGTATTAATACATAGATTAACTAACGATATAACATGAAAAACTCATTCAAAATTGCTGCTTTAGCTCTAGCAGTATCTTTCTCTTTTGCAGCTTGTAACAGCGCAAATAAATCTTCATCTGCTACTGACTCTGCTGCTAATGCAACCAAAGTTGATTCTACAGCTGCTGCCGCTTCTGTAAAGGTTGATTCTACTAAGAAAGATTCTTCTAAGAAAGTTGATTCAGTAAAGAAAGACACTTCTAAGAAAGGTAAAATGTAATTCATTACATTTTCCTTTTAGCGTAAAAAACCCCGGTCTGCAAGCATACCGGGGTTTTTTAGTACTATCAATTTGCCAGGTTTAATTCAGAATAGAAAAATTCAGGCAACACAAACCTAATTGATCAGGCTTCAACCAGTTCTTTATTCGTATCTGCCTCTATACCCAGCCTTCGGGCTTGCCTGGCCTTAATTTTCAGTTTCCAGGTTTCAGTCAGGTAATAAATATTAGGCACCAATACCAGGGTCAGAAAAGTTCCGAAAATAAGACCAAAGATCATGGTCCAGCTCAAAGGACCAAAGAATACCACATTATCACCACCAAAATAGATATGGGGGTTTAACTCGGTGAATAATGTACCAAAATCTATATTCAGGCCGACTGCCAGTGGAATTAAACCAAGTATGGCAGATGATGCAGTAAGCAGTACAGGAGTCATCCTGGTTCTGCCAGACTCAATAATAGCCTCTTTAAGTGGTGTTCCCTGATTTCTGATCATATCTGCAAATTCAACCAGCAGAATTCCATTTCGAATAATAATACCTGCCAGTGAAAATAAGCCGATGCCTGTCATCACGACTGAGATAGTCATACCGAATAAGGCAAATCCAAAAATTACTCCTATAAGCGAAAAGATAATCTGAATCATGATCAGCACAGGTTTACTGACTGAATTAAAGAGAGAAACCAGAATAATAAACATCAGGGCTAAAGCGGTACCAAAAGCTCCTGCCAGAAACCCTGCAGCTTCTGCCTGATCTTGCTGCTCACCACCCAGACGTATGGTTACTCCAGCAGGCTTAGAGAAGCCAGGAATACTTTTAACAATTTGCTGACTGATTTCATTGGCATTAAAGCCTGTAAGAACACCTGATTCTAATTTTATAGTACGTTTTTGATCTTTTCGATTGATACCACCATATGTAGTACCGAACGAATAAGAAGCAACGGCTGAAATAGGAATCGATCTAACCTGTCCATTGGCACTCCTGAACGTAATAAATTGATTCATGAGCGTTTCAGGGTCATTGCGCTGATCAGACTTATACCTGACATAAATTTTCACATCATCATCACCATCGCGGTAACGCGTACGCATCTCATTGCCAAAAACCGTGTTTCGAATGGCAAAACCAATTGATGCGGTGCTAAGCCCGAGACGCTGTGCTTTCTCCCGGTCGATTAAAATCGCCATATCTGGCTTATCGAGCTCAGTATCTGATTTTAATTCTTCGATACCTTGAATTCCCTGTTTTAGAATATACTGTTTAAACTGTTCAGAGACATCTTTTATTTGATCGATGTCATCTCCTGAAATCTCTATACTGATAGGTTTACCTGTTGGCGGGCCATTAGATTCCTGATCAACGGTAATCTGGGCACCGGGAATACCTGCAACAGCTTTACGAAACTTGTCAAGATAATCACGTGATGACTTACCATTACGCTTACCAAATTCTACAAACGCAACAGTTACTTTACCGAGTTGAGGTTGTGCATTTGCGCCTCCAAACGGATCGGCACTTGCTCCTACTGCCACATTGGTAAGTACTGATTCAACCAACGGATTGTGATCACCTATAACTGTTCTGATACGTTTTTCGACAATACCTGTAAGTGAATCTGTATATTTCTGATCAGTGCCGATGGGGAGCTTTATATACGTATAAATATAATTTGGTTGACCTGTTGGAAAAAATTCAACCTTCAATTTTGCAGCATAAGCAAAGAAAATAACAGCTATCAGCAATAAGAATGTACTGATAAGCACCATGGCAGGCCTGTAACCAACCAAGAACCAGTTTAACAAACGTGCAAATGAATTTTGGACTTTCGGCCAGTATTTTTGTTGAAAACTTCTGATCACACCGATCAGAATAAATTTATAAAAACAGAATAAAATATAGGCCAGAACAAAGAAATTACCTACTCCAGGGCTCTTGTTAATGTAAAAAATGAGCGCTATTAACAGGAGTACCCCGGTAGTAATATAAAATGGACGGTCTAGCTTTTTTGACTTTTCTACATCATCACTATGTTCTGGTTTCATAAAGTCAACCGCAAATACCGGATTAATGATATAGGCAACTACTAGTGATGCTAGTAGGGTAATGATCAATGTCAGGGGCAGGTAAACCATGAATTTACCAACAATACTATTCCAAAACAGCAAGGGAAAAAATGGAGCCAGAGTTACAAGCGTACCAGAAAGAACAGGAAGAAAAACTTCACCTGCCGCAATTTTTGCAGCCTTCTTAATAGGCACTTTCCCATTGTCAAAAATACGGTGCGTATTTTCAATGACCACAATCGCATCATCAACGACAATTCCCAGGGCAAGAATGAAAGAAAAGAGTACAATAAAGTTTAAAGTGATATCTATACCTGGAAAAACCTTAAAAACCATAAAGGCTATAAAGCAAGACACAGGTACTGAAACTGCCACAAAAAATGCATTTGTGACTCCCATAAAGAACATCAGAATAAGGGTAACGAAGATAAAACCAAGTATGATCGTATTGATCAGGTCATGTAAACTAGCCCTGGTTTTAACACTTTGATCGGCAGTAAGCGTGATTTTCAGCTCTTTTGGCAATTCTGTCTTTTGCATATCTGCAAGTGCCGCCTTGGTTTTATCAATGGTGTTAATGATATTTTCACCACTGCGTTTTATCAGATTGAGTGAAACAGTATGCTTGCCGTCAAGGGTGGCAAAACTGGCTTTATCAGCAAAACCATTTACAACAGTTGCGATATCACCCAGATAAACAGTAGCACCCGTAGCAGATTTAATGATCAGGTTACGCATTAATGTGGGGTCCTTAAATTCTCCACTTACTGTAATCACCCTTCTGCTACCGTTTGACCTGATTTCGCCCCCGGAAATTGTCAGATTTTCACCATCGATCGCATTCTGAATATCCTGGAAACTGATATTATTGGCATTCATTTTAGCCGGGTCAACATTAATCTGCACCTCTTTTTCAAGTGCTCCTACTACGTCTACCCTACGAACTTCAGCAATCTCTTCTATACGATCTTTGATTAGCTTTGAGTAGGTTTTCAGCTGATCTTCACTCAAATCTCCAGACAGGTTGATATTGACGATCGGCTGTTCAGAGATATCAATATCGGTAACAGTCGGGGCCTGAGGTAAATCAGTCGGCAAGTCAGTTTTAGCCTTATCAACTGCATCTTTCACGTCTTGCTTGGCTACAGGGATCTGCACATTTGGGTAAAACTCTACAATGATACTCGAGAAATCCTGAAGACTCTGGCTAGTCACCTTTTTTACACCCGTGATTGACTTTACCTGTTTCTCGATCTGCTTGGTCACCAGGCTTTCTATGTCTTTAGGCGATGTACCCGGATATACTGTCGAGATAATTATTTGAGGAAATTTGATCTGTGGAAATTGTTCTTTAGGAATTGTATTATAACAGAACAGGCCAGCAAGACATATAATAATCGTAATTACATAAATACTGGTCTTATTTTCAATTGCCCAGCTTGAGGGGCCAAATTCTTTTTCCGAATCCTTCACGATATGTTTAGTTTAGGTGGTATAATGAATTATAATTTGATGCTCTGCTGATCTTCAAGACCCCTGTATCCAGTAGTAATAACTTGATCACCGGCATTCAGACCATCAAGAATTTGAATCTGTCCATCCTGGCTAAGGCCAGCTCTGACTGTCTTTTTTTGAGCAATAACCTGATTCTTATCTTTTTTAGCGATAAATACATATTGACCGTCAAGGGTTGTCTGAACCACATCAACGGGAAGTACCAATGCTGAAGCATTCGTATAATCCTGCACCCTCATGGTTGCACTCATATTGGGTTTGATATCTTTCTGATTCAGAAGCCTGGTTTGAACAGCAAACGTGCGTGAATTCTGGTCAAGGGTATTGCCTACGAAGTCAACCTTCCCTTTCATAGTTTTATTGATATCAGTAAAATTCAGTACTACAGGAGCCCCTATTCTGACCCTGCCCAGATAAGTTTCAGATAAACCCGCAGTCACTTTTAAAACGTCAGTATTAACTACCCTGAATCCTGGGGCTGCAGGTGTTGCTGCTTCACCCAGTCGAGCATTTACCTGATCAACAGTACCGGTAACAGGTGATACTACAATGGTTTGAGCGATCTGCTGACGAAGTGTTGCTACCTGGTCTCTCATTGATTCCATATTCGTTTTAGCCTGTAAGTAGTCGACTTCAGTACCAATATTCTGAGCCCAGAGTTTTTTGCGTTTTTCATACAATATATTATTCAGGTTCAACTGGGTATTTAATTGTGAAAGATTACGTTGAAGAATTAAATCATCAACCTTTCCAAGGGCCTGACCTTTGATAACCCGCTGCCCTTGTTTTACATAAATTGCCCTGTAAATACCCTGGCTTTGAGGTACTACATCTAGATTCTGATCTGATTGAACAATAGCCTGGGTATTGATATAATGCGTAAAGGGCTTTAATTTAAGTACTGTTACGCTTACATTTTTGAGACTTGCCTGGCTTAAGGTATCACTACCAGGGTTTGCTTTTTTAAGATTCTCTATCTGCAGTGTTAGCTCGTCTTGCTTTTTTTGCAATTCAGCAAGGGTTTGCTTCTGATCATTGCCTTTGGGCTGCGAACAGGCTGCAAGCAGACAAATACCCATTGTGGATAAAAAAATTTTATTCATTGAATTGTGTCTGGCAAAAAGTGTGAGCCGGGTACGTTTAGTAGCGTTTAATTTCATAGGGTTATGGTTTAAAATTGCCAAGCGCCGCATCAAGATCAACTTTTGAGACCAGCACATTTAATAATGAATTGATGTAATTAGTTTCTGCAACTTCGAGATTGATCTCAGCATCAGAAAGTTCTAGATTACTGCCAATACCTTCGGTATACTTAATTTTGGCACTTCTGTACACATTCTCTGCCAGTTCACGGTTACGCTGCTGGTTTTGTACAGCAGACAAGTTATTCATATACCCAAGTCTTGATGTTTGAACCTGAAACTGAATACCCCGCTGCGTATTATGCAAACTATTTTTTGCCTTTTCATACGTGTAACGACTTTCATTAATGCGGTGAATCGTCTGCCCGCCGTCAAAAAAGTTCCAGCTAAACTGCAAACCTATTAGAGAAGAAGGAAAACCAATACTGAAAATTTTAGAAAATGTATTATTGTTCCATGCTTCACCATAATTTGCAAAAGCACTGAGGCGGGGAAGTAAAGCAGTTTTTGCATTGCGCCATTGCAGGCGGGTTACCTCTACCTGGGTTTCAGTCAGAGAATATTCAATTCTACCGGCATAAGGTAAGCTGGTTGTATCAGACAGTTCGGCCAGATTAACATCTTTTACCTCGCCTACCACAGCAAGCATATTTTCAAGCGGCATGCCGATCTGAAACTTCAACGCGAAAAGAGAAACCAAAATACCATTCATGGCTTGTTTACGGTCAGTTACAGCATTATTGTATTGCACTTCACTGCGCTGTACATCAATCAATTCAGCAAACCCAGCCTTATTCATAGCCCTGATATCACTTAAGTTTTTGGCAATACGGGTAATAGTTGCAGAAGCAAGTTTCAGGCGTTCCTGACTTGCCAGTACATTATAATATGACTTGGTTACCTGCACTGTAGTTTGAATTTTCGTTCTGCTCAAACTCTTGATTGACAAATTCTTTACCACTGCCGCAGCCTTCAGACCTACCAGATAAGAAGCATCAAAAAGCAGCTGCGTTGCCTGAGCCGTGTATGTGATCTGATATTGCTGAACAAAAGAAAGGGGAACAAGGGCTTTAGGGTCAGCCTTAGGGTTAAAGATTATTGCTGGAAAAAGAATTTTTGGGGTAATCACATTATCAGACAAGCCTGAGTTAAGACTCAGATTTGGTAAGCCACGACCAACTGTTTCACGTACAGTTTCTCTGGCTATTTTAAGATCTATTCTGGCATTTTTCATACTATCCTGATTGAGATAGGCATAATCAAGGCATTGCTGTAAAGTAAGGTTCAGCACATTTTGCCTGGCTGTATCATTTTTTTGGCTTGGCCGGGGCAGATTCACCAAGGCTGATGAGGGCCGGGGCAGATTTATCAAGGCTGATGAGGGCCGGGGCAGATTCACCAAGGCTGATGCTTGCTGTACATTTAAGCAAGCAACAAAACCAACAAGTAAAATCGAGTGAAATTTTAGCATAGAGAGAGGCAATTTTCAAAATTCAAGGTTAAACTATAACTAAGTTTAGTAACTATTATGCCGGTTAAACGGCTGTCTTATTGTACTTAACGGTACTTTTCAACAGGCAATAGAAGTTAAAAATTCAGACCCAGGCTGCTCCCTGTAAAAATCAATCAGTTCATGTCCTTTTAGCGTGGTAAGTCCAGTCAGAAAATTTAGGGTAACTTCTTTTATGACTTTGAATACATTGAATTCAGCCGGAGGAAAATTATCCTGATTCAGGCACTGATCTTTTACCAATAACTGAAACCTGATCAGTACTTCCCAGTCGAGATCTTTTCTAAATAAACCTTCATCAATACCTCTTGCAATTAAGGCTTGAAAACGCTCACGTTCAGTATTTGTTCGGTGCTCTCTTAAAAAGCCTACGCAAACAGGATGATACTTTATAAGGTCATGAATTATTAACGGATTCATTTTAATCATGGCATCAATATGCTTGTTTAAAAATATGAAAACTTCATGAATTGCATTTTTTGCATTTGAGGCGCAATCTGCCCATTGATATTCGAGACCGTTCATACTGAGTACTGCCCATTGCATGACCAGATCGTCTTTATTTTCAAAATACTGATAGATTGTTTTTTTTGAAATACCCAGTGCCTTGGCAAGATCTTCCATGGTAACACTTTTTATCCCAAATTGACAAAACAGGCGATCAGCTTCGCTTAGAATTCTTTCTTTCAAGTATGCAGGGTGTTATGAAATTTAATATTAGCACGAAACTATAAAAACTTTTTTCATTTTAAAGGTTTCCAAACATTTTATTTTACTTTGTCATCCCTAACCCTCCAATTAACTACTAATTTCTACTTAGGAGGCAGTCTTAAAAATAAAATATGCAATTAAATACGTTAAACGCTATATCTCCCATCGACGGTCGCTATAGAAGTCAAGTCTCAGCGCTTTCAGCCTATTTTTCAGAACAAGCTCTTATTCAATACAGGGTCAAAGTAGAGGTCGAATATTTTATCGCCCTGAGTGAAATTCCGTTACCAGCCCTGAAAGATGTTACAGCAGATGATGTAAAGATTATACGGGAGATGGCAGCAAATTTTAGTTATGAAGATGCACTGCAGATAAAAAATTTCGAAAAGATTACCAATCATGATGTGAAAGCAGTAGAATATTTTCTCAAAGAAAAATTTGATGGTGCAGGTTTTCAGGGATGGCGTGAATTCATACATTTTGGACTTACATCACAGGACATTAATAATACAGCTATCCCATTAAGCTTCAAGAACGCCTGTCAGGAGGTTTATATGCCCCTGCTTGAATCATTAAATGAAACCATTGCCGATCTGGCTGTTACCTGGAAAGATATTGCCATGCTGGCCTATACCCATGGTCAGCCAGCCAGCCCTACAAGGCTAGGAAAAGAATTTGCTGTTTTTAATGAACGTCTGACTGAGCAAATGCGTCTTTTTAAACAGATACCTGATGCAGCAAAATTTGGTGGTGCAACAGGTAACCTGAATGCGCATTTTATTGCCTATCCGGGCATTGACTGGATCAGCTTTTCAAATAAGTTCGTTTCCGAGAAACTGGGATTGAGAAGATCAAAGATTACCACCCAGATTGAGCATTATGATCATCTGGCTGCACAGTTAGATACGCTCAAGCGTATAAATACCATCATGATCGATTTCTCACGTGATATCTGGATGTATATAGCTTCAGGTTATTTTAAACAAAAGATTAAAGAAGGAGAAATAGGGTCTTCAGCCATGCCTCATAAGGTAAACCCAATTGATTTTGAAAATGCTGAAGGTAATCTGGGAATGGCCAATGCCCTGTTCGAACACCTGTCTGCAAAGCTGCCGGTTTCAAGGTTACAACGTGATCTTACCGATTCAACTGTACTGCGCAACTTGGGTGTGCCGATGGCCCATGGCCTGATAGCGATGAAATCGCTGGTAAAAGGCCTGGGTAAACTGATCTTGAATAAGCCTGCTCTCGACAAAGACCTTGATGAAAACTGGGCTGTAGTAGCTGAGGCTATACAGACTGTTTTAAGAAGAGAAGCCTATCCTAATCCATATGAAGCATTAAAAGAACTAACCAGAACAAATTCTGTTGTAACAGAAGTAAGCATCAGGGAATTTATAGAATCACTTGATGTCAACGAAGCTGTAAAACAGGAACTTAGGGTGATCACCCCGTTCAATTATACAGGCATTTAATTCTTTTCATTTATCTTTGTACTTGCTTAAAAAATTATGGTCTCAACAACAATAGAAGTATACACAGAAACTACTCCGAATCCGGCAAGTATGAAGTTTATCACCAATAAGATTTTGGTGAAAGAAAGTGTTGACTTCCCCGATGCGGGCAGTTCTGAAGGCTCAGCCTTCGCCTATGAACTTTTTAGATTCTCATTTGTCAAAGCTGTTTTCTTTGCAGGCAATTTTATTACCATCACAAAAACCGAAGGCATTAATTGGGATGAAATAAGCGCTATACTAATAGAATTTATTAAAGGAGCTGTAGAATCTGAGGTTGAAATTCAACCACATTCAGTTGATGAATCTATTGGTTTTACTGGCACAGAATCAGAAATCAAAATTCAGCAGGTTCTTGAAAGTTATGTTAAGCCCGCTGTAGAGCAAGATGGTGGAGCCATACACTTCAAATCTTTTGAGAATGGTGTTGTTACCGTTATTTTAAAAGGATCGTGCAGCGGTTGCCCCTCTTCTACCCTTACATTAAAGTCAGGCATAGAGAATCTATTAAAAAGACTTGTTCCAGAGGTTACCGAGGTTGTCTCAGAAGCTATGTAACGCTTAATTAATAATGCTCACCTGAACTAATTAATTGATTAAATTTTATTCAGGAAATCTGAATTGAGTATGTCAAGCATAGCATCATGAATAAGGCCGTTAGATGCTAGTATCTGACGGCTCTTATAAATATCCCAGGGTGCTGGCTCAGAAGCTTTAAATGTGGTAAAACGCCCGCCTGCCTGTTGCAGGATAAACATACCTGCTGCCACATCATACGAGTTTATATTGAATTCAAAATAGGTTTCGAATCTTCCGCAGGCCACATAGCAGAGATCAATGGCCG